>JAMPIJ010000009.1 GCA_023662905.1 Fusobacterium sp. | reverse complement strand
GGGGGGGGGGGGGGGGGGGGCTATTGTGCTGTATAAAACTTCATCAAACATTATAAAAATAAATGTGGGTTGAAAATGCCAAACTCAGTGAAATATAAAGCTTTATATTGGTTTATGAAAATGTATTTATAGAGCTTCAAATTCTAGATTATAACTCCAAAACTTCGTTATCATTAGGTACTACTACATTATTTAATTTCAAATTTTTAATATCATCTCTTGTCACCGTTAAATGGCTTACGGTATCTAGGTGGCTTGCAACTATTATTGCATTTGGAATATAATCTGATATTGATTTGATATCATTACAGTCCATAATTATTTTCTCACCCGTTATAGTTGTTGCTCCACAAGCATTTACTATAATTACATCGGGCTTATATTTGTCTAAAGCACATTTCACTTCATTACAGAAAATTGTATCACCTGCTAAATAAAGTGTTTTTTCATTTTCAGATTTAAAAATGATGCCCATTGAGTCATAAGGCATACCGACTTGTTCACAAAGCGGTTTTATTGTTTCACGTCTTCCGTGTTGGCAGTCTGTTTTATACAATTTTATACCCGCAAAATCAGACACATCTTCAATTATTCTCACATCATTAAAGCCTAAGTTTTTGATAATATTAAAATCATCTTTTGATTGAACAAAAAACGGGATATTTTTATTTAAGGCTTTTGCTGCAAACTCATCCCAATGGTCAGGGTGGTAATGAGTTAGAATTACAGCGTCAACATTAACAATTTCATCAATACTTATTGGAAGTTCAACTCTTGGCTGTTTTATATGCGAATTAATTCCTGCTTCAAAACCTTCCATATAGTCTTTGGGCATAAGCCAAGGGTCAATTAAAAATTTTTTATTATTGTAAGTTATAATTATTGTTGCGTTTCTTATTTGATGAATTTGCATGTTGTACTCCTATTTATCAATACTCTAAATGCGTTCAATATACATATTATCATTACACCAACATCTGCAAAGACTGCAAGCCACATGTTAGCTATTCCTATAGCACCCAAAATGAGACAGGCAAATTTTACACCGAGTGCAAACCAAATATTTTGTTTAACTATATTTAAGCATTTTTTTGAAATTTTTATTGCTTCAGATATTTTTAGCGGATTGTCATCCATTAGAACAACATCAGCGGCCTCGACTGCGGCATCTGAGCCGAGTGCGCCCATTGCGATTCCGATATCTGCTCTTGTTAAAACAGGTGCATCGTTGATTCCGTCGCCGACAAAAGCAGTAACATTCTTGTCATTAATTAGTTCTTCGACTTTTTTAACTTTATCCGCCGGTAAAAGTTCACTATAAACTTTATCAATTTTTAATTTTTTGGCAACATCCAAAGCTACTTTTTTCAAGTCGCCTGTTAACATAATAATATTTTTAATACCTAATTTTTTTAGGCATTCAATTGCCTTTTCAGAGTCAGGCTTAATTGTATCAGAAATGACTATGTGTCCTGCATATTCCTTGTTTATGGCAATATGAATAATTGTTCCGACTGAATGGCATTTAATGGCCTCAATTCCAAATTTTTCCATTAACTTTTCATTTCCAGCCATTATTTCTAAATTATCAATTTGGGCAATAACGCCATTGCCGCTAATTTCTTCTATATTTGAAATACGAGAGTTATCTATTTCTTTCTTGTAAGCCTTTCTAAGGCTTATTGCAATTGGATGTGAACTGGCATTTTCAGCTAATGCTGCGTATTCAATCAACTGTTCGTTACTTATTTTGCTGTGATGAATCGCATTAACTTCAAACACTCCTTGCGTTAGAGTACCTGTTTTATCAAAAACTATTGTTTTAACTTTAGATAAGGTTTCTAGATAATTCGACCCCTTGATTAAGATGCCGGCTTTAGATGCTCCGCCGATTCCTGCAAAAAATGACAGAGGAATGCTCACAACCAAAGCGCAAGGACAGCTTATAACGAGGAATGTTAATGCTCTATACATCCAAACGCTCCATAGCGCAGGGGAATTTAAAAACAATAATCTAAATATTGGCGGAAATATTGCTAAAGCCAGTGCTGAAAACACAACAATCGGAGTATAAACTCTTGCAAATTTTGAGATAAAATTTTCTGATTTAGATTTTTTAGAACTTGCATTTTCGACAAGTTCCAATATTTTAGAAACGGTTGAATCTCCAAAGTTCTTTGTTGTTTTTATTTTTAGGGGGCTGCTCATATTAATTGAGCCTGAAATAATTTCTTCACCTTCATTTACAAATCTCGGTGCGCTTTCACCTGTCAGGGCTATCGTATTTAAAGAAGACTTACCTTCTACGATAATTCCGTCAATTGGAACTTTTTCTCCAGGGTTTACAGTAATAATAGTACCTATTGCAACCTCATCAGGGCTTATTTGTTTAATCTTACCATCAACTTCGATATTGGCATAATCAGGTCGAATATCCATTAATTCAGAGATATTTTTACGACTTTTTGAAACTGCAATATTTTGGAAAAACTCTCCGATTTGATAGAACAGCATTACAGCAATAGCTTCTACATAATCTCCGATTTGTCCGTGAGCTTCTTGATACAATGCCAATGCAATTGCACCCAGTGTCGCTATTGCCATAAGCAATGATTCGTCAAAGGGTTTCCGATTTTTTATACCAAGGATTGCTTTTTTGATTATATCGTATCCAATGATAAAATAAGGGATCATATAGGCTAAAAATCTTATTATGCCCTGGATTGGAAGCAAATGTAATACAATCAAAAGGATTGATGCTATTATAATCCTTTTTAACATTTTCTTTTGTTTTTTATTCATAATTCGGCTCTCAATAATTCTTTTAGATGAAAATTTCGCAATCTTCTTCAACTTTTTTGCAATTTTTTAAAACTTCTTTCATAACAGACTTAGGGTCGGCTTCTTCAGAAAATTCTACATCCATTTTTTGTGCCATAAAGTTAACAACAGCATCTTTTACACCTGTTGTCTTTTTTGCAGCTTCTTCCATTAAGTTTGCGCAATTGGCACAATCTACTTCAATTTTAAATGTTTTTTTCATTTTAAACTATCCTTTCTTCATGCAATCTTTTATATTATCCAGTCGCCCTTGCAGGGTTTTATTATATTTAGATAAGATATTAAATATAATTTCTAAATCTTTTTTGTTGAATTGTTTAAAAAATTCATTGTCCTTGTTATACCAGGTTTCATGCATTTTTAGGTGTTTATCGAACACATCCAGACCAATTGGTGTTAGTTTGTAATATATTTCTTTTTTGTTGTCAGGATTTTTGTATGTTTCAATAGAGTTTCTAGCCAGAAGCTTTTTTATATTTTTACTAATAGCTGCTTTTGAGAGTTTCATCGTTAACGCAATTTTAGTTACATTTGGGTTTTCTATTTTCCCAATGCAATCTATGCAGTGCATTTCTGCATAGGTATAATCAAGCAGGATATCTCCAAAAGAGTGTTTGTATAAAACATCAAGCTGTGCTGTTATGTCAAATATGGAAAGTAGTTCATTAAGTATTTGTTGATTCATAATCATATAATATTGTTAACCAGTTAACAATATTATTATTTACTATTATTGTTTTTTTGTCAAGTATTAAATCAATTCTTTGCGATAAATTTGTTAATGCTAAATTAATACATGTCTGAAAACTATTTACATTTGGGCTTCTTTAGGATAAAATTTGGTATTATATTAAGCTTGATTATATAAGGAATTAGTGTAGCATGAATGGAATTTTTAAAAATACGCTTGCAATTGCAGGTTTGTTGTCTATTATGACATTTTCAGCGGCCAGTGCTGACGACAGGCTGATTATGGATCAAGACGTGACTCTTAACACAGGCTTATCCGGAATTTCATCAGTTAATACTGGTAATGGTGGAGCAATACTTAATAATGGGTATAATTTGAGTATTCTTGGCGGAAGTTTTAGTAATAATATTTTAGAAGCCGCAAATCAAGCTGTTTTTGGTGGTGCGATTTATCAGGTTGGTGGAAATTTAAGTATTGCAAATGGTGTTGTTTTTGACGGTAACAAAGTTCAGAGTATAAGCCAGAGGTACGTAGGTTGGGACGGGCAGGACGGGCCTTCTGGCGGCGCAATTTATATGAATGCGGTCAATGCTGTCATTGGGGATGTTACTTTTAGTAACAATAAAGTTTTAAATCTTGTTGCTGGCGATGAAACTAATGGCGGTGCGATGTTTATTCAAGGCGCTCCAACTGTTTCGATGGGAAATGTCGTATTTTCTAATAACGCTTCTGCTACAAGAGGTGGAGCTATTTATAATGGAGACAGTTTGATTGATATTGCAAAAGGTGAATTCACCGGCAATACGTCTGGAGCCGGCGGCGCTGTTTATATGTATGATGTAACCGGAAATACTGTTTTAAATACTGGTAATGGTTCGAAGTTTGATTCTAACCGTGCAACAAGCAGTAGTGGTGGTGCGATTGCTAATTATAACGGTATTGTCAATGTTGAGGCGAATAATACTTTTAGTAACAATACGGCCGCAATCAATGGTGGTGCTATTTATAATGCAACTTATTACTCTGAAACTCCTGCACAAACAAATATTGCGGGTGGAACTTCTTTTACTGGGAATTCGGCGCAACGCGGCGGTGCTGTTTATAATTCTGGTATTTTGAATCTGGATTCTACGGCCGGGGATATTACATTTTCTGGGAATACGGCTCTGCAAGGAAGTTCTGTTTATCTTGACGGAACATCTTCGAAGCTTACTATTAAAGGTGATAGCAATAGTGTTATTTTTGCCGATGACGGTGCTATAGCCGGTAATGGAAGTTTTGAGAAAAATGGAGCAGGTAAAGTCGTATTTTCTGGCAATACAAAAGTTTCGGATTTTACTGGTAAGTTTACTCAGAATGCGGGAACTCTTGAGTTAACAAATTCCTCTGTAATGTTTGATAATTATGAGGTTAAGGCCGGACAGTTTAATATATTGGATGGTTCATCTGCGACTGTTAATGGCACAAATAAAGTTATTGCAAATGGTGTAGATGTTACTATTGGAAGTTCAACAGCAAACAAATCAACATTTAATATTGATGGTGTCACTATTGGTGATAAGAATGTTGTTAATCTTTTGAGCGGTGGTCAGGTAAATGTTGCACAGAAAGGAACATTAATTTTTAATACTGACGACACATGGGCTGGTGATGTTAATAACAGCGGTTCAGTTATTTTAGATGGTTTTACTCACTCTACTGCGAATGGCGGTGGAAATTATGTTCAGAATAGTGGTTCACTGGCTTTGAACAACGGTTCAGAATTAACGCTGGGTAATGCCGCAAGTGAAATTAGCGGCGGCAGTGTTTCTGTAGGTTCTGGAAGCTCGCTGAATCTTAACGGCGGTGCAATTAACGGAAATACAAATACTACAATTCACAAGGGCGGAACCGTTACTATTGATGGCGGAACCCTTGATTCGACAGGGAAAACTGATATTCAAGCTGGCTCATCTCTTGTTTTAAATAATAGCGGAAGTGCAACATTGCATAATGGAGATAATTGGAGTGGTTCTATTACTAATAATGGAAGTACTCTTAATTTGAACAATTTCACTCATAATACTGTGAATGGTAGTTATACTCAGTCAAACGGATATCTCAATCTTGATAATGATTCATCGTTAATTCTGGGCAATAACGGTTCAATTACAAACGGGGTTGTGAATGTAACGGATTCCTCTTTCATTATTGATAATGGCGGAAGCGTAACCGGTGGTGTGATTAATGTCGGGGATGGCTCAAGCTTTGAATTGAAAGAGGGCGGCGTGATGAGCGGCGGGCAGGTTGAATTCAGCGATAATTCCTCAATTAATGTAAATGGTACTGTTGTTGCAGATGCTATATTTGATGTGACTAAAAGCACTGTTGTTATTGGAAATACCGGTAATGTAACGTTGAATAATAATGACGCTACAGGTGATTTATGGACAGATGGTGCAATTAGTTTAAAAGGCGGTACGCTTAATTTTCAGGGAACTAAAAACGGTGCAAACGGTACATTCACAGGAGAACGTGGAAATTTAATAATTGCAGGTGGTGACCAGCATTTTGTTGTTGCTGATGGAAGTTATATTAAGCAAACAGTAAATACAACTATCAATAACGCCTCTGCTCTGGATGTTTCAGGTGGAAAAGTTGAATTGGGCAGCGGTACTACTTGGAACGGTGATGTTAATGTTTCTTCAGGTGAGTTATTATTAAATAATGCTACAAAGAATACAGCTGGAAAATTTATACAAACAGGTGGTACGACTAATGTTACCGGAAATTTTGCGATGAATAACGCAGATGACACTATTTCTGGCGGGAACTTTAATATTGGAGCCGGTACAGTTAATCAGTCAGCGGGAACAATTTCTTCTGATGCAGTTGTTAATATTTCGCAGTCTGGAACTTTAAATATTACGGGCGGCCAAACTTCGTTAAGTGGCACCGGTGATGCGGCTGATAGCTGGCAAGGTACTATCGGCCTTGCGCAAAATGGAGTTTTGAATCTTAACGCAATTACATCTAATGGTAAATTGCAGGCAGAAGGCGGTTCGTTGAATATTACAGGCAGTGAACTTGCGATTCAAGACGGAAGTTATATAGCAAAAGATGCAAATGTAGATTTCTCTTCTGATAGTACTTTAAATATTGGTAATAACGGAAGTGTTGAATTTGATAAAGACAGCGAATGGGCCGGAACGGTTAATCTTGTCGGCGGTAGTTTAGATTATTCGGCGCAGTCAAATTCTGTATTGCATGCGGATTCTGGTAAATTTACCGCATCTGCTGATAGTATTTTGAATATTAATGGTGGAAGTTATATTGAAAATGCTGTAAATACAAATATTCAAGGGTTATTGAATATTTCAGGAACATCAGCTGAAGATACAGGCAGAGTCGCTCTAAATGACGGAGATACTTTACTTGGTAATACTAATATTAATAACTTTGGTGTTCTTGATATTGGTGATAATGTAAATATGGCTGATAGCGGTCAAACAATTACGTTTAACGGCGCAGATTCTACTATGAATCTTGTTGGTAACAATAATTTAAACCTCAAAGCTGAAATCGTCGGGGCAACCGGACAGATTAATAAAGAGGGGGCAGGAGATGTTATTTTCTCCGGCGGAACAAGTAATTTTACAGGCAACCTCCTTGTTGATAACTCCGGAAATCTTACTTTTGTTGATGCAGACGGCTTCGGGGGAAATCTTCAATTCGGAAATATTGATGGCAAAAAAATAGGTATTTTTGCTGATAAAATTCAAGGTGCTATTAATCAGGACAAAAACGCCGAAATTACGTATTCGACTTACCGTGATATAGATTTGTTCTTTAATGATAAAGTTCAGGTTTCTAACGGCAAATTGATAGCGCTTTCGCATAAAGGTAACGATATTGTTTTCAATGAAATAGTTGAAGTTACAAACGGAGCATCATTCTTAGCACAGAGCGGGCATGATGTTGAACTTAACAAAAATATTTCTGCAGCGGGTTCTGCTGATGGTGGAAGAGCTTATGTAGGACTTGTTGGACAAAGCGTTGCGACAAAAGATATTAATGCTGATAATGCAGTGATTTTTACAAACGCTCAGAAAACGGTGTTTGAAAATCTTTATCTTACAAACTCAACATTACAAATGGCACAAAATGGTTTCCGCGCTGACAACCTTAACCTTGCTGGAAACTCTGATGTCCTTTTGATGAACGGAACTATTAATGACACTAACGCGGATTATGTTACTCTTGCTGATGGCGCAAAAGGAAATTTCTCTATTGATATTTCGCCGAGAGATTGGACTTCTGATAGAATTCTTGCCGGTTCTATAACTGCAAACGGTAAAGGAACATTGAATATTAGCGACTTCCAGTTTATCAATAAATGTCCTATTGATAAAAATGTTCCGTTAACAATCTTCAATACTTCTAATCCGGGTTATGAGAATATAATTTTTACTGCAACGAATAAAGAAATATTTACACCAATCGGTTACTACGGTCTATTCCCTACCGGTGCAGGCAACGGAACTTATACCGCGTCTTTGACAAGATATAATCCGCAGGTATTCAGAGGACAGGTTGCAACCATCGCAAGCTGGCAAAATCAACTTGTTGTAAGTAATTTGCTTTTTGATCACGTTCAAGAGATTAACATGCAATATCTTTCACAATCTAACCCGAATAAATACGCGGCGGCTTATCCTCAATTTGCGCCTTATCAATACAATAAAAAAGATGGCAGTGTATGGGTAAAACCTTTTGGTGTAGTTGAACGTCTTGGAATGACTCAGGGCTTGAATGTAAATAATACATTCTGGGGTGCGTTAATTGGTGCAGATTTCCCTGCGCGTGAGATGAAAAAAGGTTGGACAATGCTTCCAACAGCCTATGTCGGTTATACCGGAGGCCACCAGTCTTTTAGCGGTGTTGGTATGACTCAGAACGGCGGGCAGGCTGGTGCTATGGCTACATTTATGAAAAATGAATTCATCGGTTCCATCCTTGCTTACGGTGGCGGCTATACTAATAATATGGATGTCGCAGGCTACTCTGACAACACCGGAAACTGGTTTGCCGGTGCAGCTGCAAAAGCGGCTTATAATTATCGTCCGGCAAGGTCAAAACATTTTATCATACAACCTACATTCCTTGCGTCATACAATTATTACGGCCAACAAAACTGGCATACGAATTTTGGAGATATGAGTATGCGTGCTGATATGATGCACGGTGTGAATGTTGCGCCTGGTGTAAACTTTATTTATGGACGCGAAACTTGGAGTGTTTATGCAACAATTCAATACTTCTATAATATTCTTGGTTTTGCTGGCGGTCGTGCAGGTAACGATGTATGGCTTCCACATGTCAGAATGCGTCATGGCTTCTTGCAATATGGTGTAGGGGTTACAAAAACCTGGAAAGATAGATTTAGCGCTTACTTCCAATTCATTATACGTAATGGCGGAAGAACGGGGGTAGGCTTCCAGGGCGGACTGAATTATAAATTATAATATAATAAAAGAGGCAATCAATTGATTGCCTCTTTTAATTATTGAATAGTTTCAAGTTCTTCTTTACTTTTTTGCGCCAGTGATTTGATTAAATCAATGTAATGATTGCGTTTCATTACGGCGAATTTGTAAGCTTCATTATCCGTTGTTATGACTGTGAACGCCATTGGAATAAATAATACGATATTTGATTTTTTAATATCAGCGATTTTACTGTAAGGAATTTTAATATCTTTATCAGAAGAGTTTAACATTGTACCTTTGAAAAGAATACGTCTGTTTGTGAATGCAATTTCACCTGTGTTTTGTTGTTCACGCCATAAGAATTCTTTAATCCAATAATCTCCCTTAACCATTTCAACAATTTCTTCGCCTGTTGTTAGTTTAAATAGTTCAGGATGAGTACCTTTGTGTTTCCAAAGTAAGTAGATTATTGCGCCTAAAAATAGAAAACCGATTAATTGTCCTAAAAATTCTATCATTTTGAAATCTCCCTATTACTAATATATTTAATATTAGTCCAAAAAAGGGTTTAATCAATATTTGATTGCGATTTTTAAACACGGATTGGATTTTTCTTCGAAAAATTTGTACGCTTCTTTGATATCTTCAAACTTGTAGGTTTGAGTTATAAGAAAATCTGTTGAAATTTTTCCCTTAGAAATCAGGTTTACAAGTTTTTCGCAATGGATTGCGTCCACACCGCCGGTTTTGAACGTAAGGTTCTTGCCGTACATTTTAGGTAACGGTAATATTTGAGATTCTTCATACATTGCAACTATCCCAACAATTGCGTTCGGACGTGCGATTTTCCATGCTAGTTGAAAACTTTCATTTGTTCCGGCACATTCGATTACTCCGTCAGCGTTCGTTATATCGCAGTTTTGCGGGGTGAAAGTTTCATCTGCAAGCCCATGTGTTTTTGCGATTTCAAGACGTGTTTCATCAACGTCGATTGCAATAATTTTACCTGCTCCCATATATTTTGCGCACATCATAGCACAAAGTCCGACAGGCCCTGCACCGATTACAGCAATAGTATCGCCTGTTTGAATTTCGCACATTTCTGCGCCGAAATATCCGCTTGAAAGAATATCGCCTACAAATAATGCGTTTTTATAACTTACATCGTCTGGAAGTTTCGTTAATCCATTGTCAGCAAGCGGAACACGAACAAATTCTGCCTGACAGCCGTCAATTTTACAGCCGAGTTCCCAGCCGCCTTTTATGCAATTATTGATATAGCCGCGTTTGCAAAAGAAACATTCTCCGCAAAAAGTTTCGCAATTTACGCATACTCTATCGCCAGTTTTAAACCTTTTTACGTTCGCACCAACGGACACAACTTCGCCAACAAATTCATGGCCTAAAACAATTCCGTCTTTAGCTTGCGGTACAAAGCCTTTTATTATATGCAAATCGCTTGTACAAATTGATGAAAGCGTGACTTTTATAATCGCATCGCTTTCATCAATCAATACAGGCATAGGCCTTTCGCATAATTTTATTCCATTTTGTTCACTATAAACTAAAGCTTTCATAGTTTAATTATAGTACAAAAACTTATTTTCTTTCAGTAATTGAATCTATAACCAAACCGAGGAAAGATAAGACGAGAGAACCTAAAATAGCACTTAAGAAACCGTCAATATGGATTCCCGGAGCGAAGTGACCTGCAAGTAGGAATAAAGCAGCGTTGATAACTATTCCGAATAGGCCGAGCGTAAGCAGATTTATCGGAAGCGTTATAATCGTAACCAGCGGGCGTATGAAAATGTTGATTAACGCCATAATTACACAGATTAACATCGCACTCTGCCAGTTCGCAACATCAATACCCGGAATAATCCAGCCGACTAGCATTACAGCTAGTGTGTACAAAAGCCATCTTAAAAGTAATACCATGTTGTTTTTCCTTTCTTTTAGTATAGTTAAAGTATTTATGTATTTCGAGGGAAAAACTATAGCCTTTCTGGTAATCTTTAAGATGAAAGCTAGTCCTTATTGAATTTTTCTGGATCGAGATATTTAATTACTTTTGCCGGAACTCCGACCGCGACAGCATTATCTGGAATATCTTTTGTTACGACAGAACCCGCACCGATTATGGCGTTTTCGCCAATTGTAACCCCTGGGCAAATCGTTACGTTGACTCCTATCCAAACATTTCGTTTGATATGAACAGGTTTGCAGGTTATAACTGGTCTGTCGTAGAAATCGTGATTATTTGTAGCGATTGTGCAGTTTAAAGAAATTAAAGTATCATCTTCAATCGTAAGGCCGCCTGATGACATGCATTGAAATCCGTTCATTAAAACGACGCCTTTTCCTATTTTAACAGTGTTGCCGAGTAAGAAAAATAAAGGTGGATTTATGGTTGCTTCTTCGGGCAACGTGTTATTGAAAAGTTCTTCGATAAGCTTTCTGCATTCAGGGCTTGTCGGCATTGTATGGTTAATTTTGAAACAGAGTTCTGAACTTCTTTTCATTTCAGTTTCGCGGTTTTCATCTGGTATTCTCAAATCAATTCTAACTTCTTCCATAAAATTTTCCTCATTTACTGTAATATTTTTATTGTACAACCTGAGAGCTACTATCAGTCAATAGGCAAAATTTTTTATATAGTATAATAAATTTATGAGCATTGAAGAGAAAATATTTAAGAAATATTCTGTTGATTTTGATAAACTTGAGAAATACGGGTTTACGAAAGAAGACAGTGATTTTAAAATAGAAAAATTGTTCAAAGATGATTTATTTAAGGCCGTTATTGTTGTAGATTCTGCCGGTAAAGTTTCCGGAACCGTGTATGATTTAGAAAACGATGACGAATTTTTACCACTGCGGGTTGAAAATAATCAAGGCGCGTTTGTTGCCGAGGTTCGTACGGCTTATGAAGAATTGCTTGAAGACATTCGGAACAACTGCTTTTCAGAAAATTTTTATATTTACCCTCAGTCTAATAGAATAACAAAATTATTGATAGAAAAATACGGCGACAAACCGGAATTTTTATGGGAAAAATTCCAAGGTTCCGGTGTGTTTAGAAATCCGGAAACAAGGAAATGGTATCTGGCAATTTTGGATGTTGATAGGTCTAAACTTCAACCTGATAAAAAAGGTTTGATTGAAGTCGCTGATATTAAGTTGGCCCCTGAGAAGATTGAAAAATTGCTAAAACAAAAACATTTTTACCCTGCCTATCATATGAATAAAAAATCATGGATAACAATAATCCTTGATGATTCAGTTCCTGATGAAAAAATTATGGAACTTATAGAAGAAAGTCACGGATTTACAGTGAAGAAATCAAAAGTTTAGGTAAGTATTTTTTCCATTTTGAGAAGCGTAATTTTCTTGTCAATGCCGCCAGCATAGCCGGTAAGACTTCCATTCACTCCCACTACTCTGTGGCAAGGAACAATAATTGATATCTTATTATGGCCTACAGCGCCGCCAATGGCTTGGGCGGACATTCTTGCAAGCCCTCTTTTTTCTGCAATTTGTTTCGCAATAGTTCCATAAGTTGTGGTCTGGCCGTAAGGTATTTGATAAAGGATTTCCCATACCTCATTTTGAAATTTACTTCCGGTAAAATGAAGCGGAAGCTTAAAATCGGGTTCGTTTCCCGAAAAATATATATCAAGCCACGTTTTGGCATGTTCAAATATCGGGAGTTCTTTTTCTACATGTTCTTCATCGAGGAATAATGGAAAATATTTCTGCCCCTCAAACCATAATCCAGTAAGGCCGATTTCATCTGCTGCCATAATAATCTTTCCAAGTGGTGATTGATATTTGTTCGTAAATTGCATTGAATTACCTTTTCTATATAAAAAAGCGGGTTTGAAACCCGCTTTTTGGCAATAAAAAACTCCCCAGGTTGGACTCGAACCAACAACCTACCGGTTAACAGCCGGTTGCTCCGCCATTGAGCTACTGAGGAATCTCTCTATACTTTTATACTACAACAAACATTTTTTTTGTAAAGCCCCTTTTATTAATTTATTGTTAATTTTTTTATTTTTTTAGTCCTATATATTATAATATTAATGGTAAATAGGAGATTTTTATGGAAAATAACGAAAACAACAGTATGATACCACGCAATACTAGTAACCCTGCGTTCAATCCAGAATACCTCGCGGGTGAAAGAGTATTGGACGGAGAGCCAATGACCGTTAATGGCACTATTAATAAAACGGGAATTTGTTTGGCGTTAGTATTTATTGCGGCCGCTTTTTCTTGGAGTTTGGTCACTAAAGGTTTTATGGATATGGCGCAAGGCCTTTCTGTCGTGTCTTTGATTGCGGCTTTTGTTTTGGGCTTTGTGATTATTTTTAAAAGAATGTCACCCGTTATTCAATACTTAGTGCCTGTATATGCCTTGCTTGAGGGGGCATTCTTAGGGTTTGTTTCTGCTATGTTTGAAGCTTCATTCCCTGGAATTATTCAAACTGCAATAAAATCTACGATTTTATGCGTTGCGGTCATGCTTATTTTGTTCAAGACCGGCGTAATAAAAGTTACTGAAAAGCTTCGTGCCGGAGTAATAATGTGTACTGCGACCGTTGCAGGTGTTTATCTTATCGATTTGTTGTTAAGTTTATTTGGCATACGGGTTCCTGCGATAAATGCTGCGACTCCGTTAGGTATCGGAATAAGCGTTGTAATTGTTGGTATTGCAGCGTTTAATCTGCTTTTAGATTTTGATTTTATCTATGAAGCAAGCCGTAGAATGCTTCCGAAGTTCGTTGAATGGTACGGCGCGTTCGGACTGATGGTTACAATCATCTGGTTGTATATAGAAATTTTAAAATTATTGGCAAAACTTCAAAGAAGACGTTAAATTTTAGGGAAGCGAAAGCTTCCCTTTTTTACGCTACTTGTAACGAAAAGTTACACAATTATGTAAATATTGCCTAAATTTTTTTTCTCAGGTATAATATCTGAGTGTAGAAACACAGTTTAATTATTTTAAATGAAGAGGAAAAAAAGATGAGTACATTAGAAAAAGTTAAAAAAGTTGTAGTTGATCAATTGAGCGTAGACGAAGCAATCGTTACTCCTCAAGCTAGCTTTACTGGCGACTTAGGCGCTGACTCTTTGGATACAGTTGAATTGGTTATGGCTTTGGAAGAAGAATTCGGATGCGAAATTCCTGATGAAGAAGCTGAAAAAATTCAAACAGTTCAAGACGCTGTTGACTACATCGAAGCACATAAATAGTTTTGATTGCTCGTTGGGGCTTAATACCTCAACGAGCATTTTTAAAGCCGTTAATATTAAAAAAAGGTATTAAGATGACTAAGAAAAGAGTTGTAATCACAGGATTGGGTGTGGTTTCTCCGTACGGAGCTGGTGTTGATAAATTGTGGGCCAATCTTGTTGAGGGTAATAGCGGAATAAGCGTTCCTGACCTCGTGGATATTGATAAGCACGTTGTCAAAATCGCAGGTGAAGTTAGAGATTTCAACCCTGAAGATTATATGGAAGCTAAAGATGCGAAAAAGATGGATAGATTTATCCAGTTCGCTATGGTTGCGGCTGATGAAGCTGTTAAAGACGCTAAATTAGAAGATTTGGGCGACATTGACCCTTACCGTGTTGGCGTTATGGTAAGCTCTGCTGCAGGCGGATTTATTACTTTTGAAGAAAACCACAAACGTATTATTGAAAAAGGGCCGAATAAATGTTCACCTTTCACAATCCCGATGATGATTGTTAACATGCCATCAGGCAGAATCTCAATCAAACACGGATTCAAAGGCGTTAATAAAGTTGTTATTTCTGCTTGTGCTACAGGCACACACTCAGTTGGTGATGCATTCAGAACTATCCAGTACGGTGACGCTGATATTATTTTGGCCGGCGGTGCTGAAGCTACTATTTGTGACGTTGGTTTAGGTGCATTCGCTTCTGCTAGAACACTTTCTAGAAGAAACGACGAACCGACTAAAGCTTCAAGACCTTATGACAAAGACCGTGATGGTTTTGTTATGTCAGAAGGTGCAGGCGTTCTTGTTCTTGAAGAATACGAACACGCTAAAAAACGCGGTGCTAAAATTTACGCTGAAATCGTTGGTTACGGCCAATCTGCTGACGCATACGATGTTGTTGCTCCATGCCCTGAAGGTAACGGTGCTACAAAATCTATGGAATTTGCGCTCAGAGATGCTGGCATGAAACCGGAAGATGTTGATTATATCAACACTCACGGTACAAGTACAGGTTTAGGCGATGTTGCTGAATCTATGGCAGTTGCTAGAGTATTCGGTGATAAAACTCAAAACCCTCACCTACTTGTAAGCTCTACAAAAAGTATGCACGGACACATGCTCGGTGCAACAGGTGCGGTTGAAGCTATCGCTTGTATTAAATCAATTAACGATGGTATTGTTCCACCGACAATTAACCTTGATAACCAAGATGAACACGTTGCTGATTTGGATTATGTTCCACATAAAGCGCGTAAGGCTGACGTTAATGTCGCGTTGTCAAATTCATTCGGATTTGGCGGTCAAAACGCTACAATTATCTTGAAAAAGGTATAGATTAATAATTTATAACAAAAAGCCCTCGCAATCGCGGGGGCTTTTTTTGCTAGCAAATTTTTTCTTGTGTATGTTTTTATTTCATTAAAAGGAGATAATATGCAAATAAGAAATAATACTCAAATACAGAAAAATGTACCGTCGTTCGGGGGGGGGGGGGAGTTTCTCAACCGTTTAACACAGGTTTTACCCGATACTAAAGTTTCAAAAGGGCTTACTCAATTAGATAAGAATTGTTTTCAGGGATATGTCTATTCCATGAAATTCAAACTGGGTACAACCCATGAGGAGATTAAGGCTCTCACAAAATTACAAGGTGAGGATTTTGTAAATGGTGCATACGAATTATTGGCTAAAAAAATGGGGATTCCTGATGAAATTAAGCCGTCATTAATACCGCAGGCGCAATCGACAACAGCTCCGATGGCGTATATGTTTAATTATAATGCAATAACCCGAAATCAGGATTTATCATCAATGTCACAAGCTGAGATTTTTAGTGGTTTACGCCATGAACTGCAGCATTTTAAACAGAATATGGATGTTTTTAGACATGAAACTCTAGGTGAAAAAGTTGTAGATATTCATGTTAATGGGTTGGTTAATACGGAAAAAGCTACTGTTAAACATTTACTTGCTAATATGAGTTTGGATGAAATGGTGGAGCAGGGTATTATTCAGAATCAAGTGGTCTATGATACGATGGCGCGTTATCAAAAATATTTTGAAAATAATGATATGGCAGCTTTGGATAAGGAAATTGAAGCACTTGTGCCAGAATTCAGGCAGCAAGTAACAGCGTTTAGGCAAAAGGTTGTAGATTCTATGGGAATTATAAAGTCAGGAACAAAGGAAGCCCAAAAAGCGGAACGTTATTTTGAAGATTTTCAAAATATAGACTATTTTGAGTGTGATGGAAAAATTGATTATGCTAAATATTTTGCCTCAGGAATTGAGCAAGAAGCCTTGCTTGCCGGCGAGCGTGCAGGTTTTGAATTTTCCGGTGAGGGGTGCATGGTAAAATTTGCAAAAGATAAATTTAAAACGGCTGCGGCATTACAAGATGCGGAAGTGAAGAAGTTGTTTGATGACTTAGCAAAAGCTGAGGTGTGAGCATTTGCTCACAAGTACCTGTTTGTCACACTCACGTGTGCTATACCGTGAGCACCGGCTCACGCATAAAAAAAACGACATCTGTTAGAATGTCGTCGGAAATCAATAGGAAAAGGGAAAGGAAAAATTTTGTTATGTAAGTTTTTATAAACGCTACGCCCTCGCGATAGACGCCACCGCTCGCGTTTGCAGTCAAGAGCGCGGTCTTGACCGTCGCACGCTCGTCTCTTCGCTTGCTTCGCAAGCTACGTGGCTCTGCTCGGGCTACCCGAAAGTTTTGAATCCGCCTTCAACGGCTTTTTCAATAACTTTCTCTACTGCGTCTTTTTCGTTTGATACTGCGTTGTGTTCGGTATCAAGTTGTTTTAATCTTAATTCTAGGTTTTTGTCCTCCGCTTGAATAATTTCAATTTTAGCGTTAATTTCTTCGATTGATTGGTCATATAACGCTTTGTCGTATTCATACTGGTTCATTGCGTCTTCGTATGCGTCCTGATCAGTAATCGTATTCGTTGAAAGCGCGTATGTTTTGCCATCAATTTTGATGTTGATATAGCGACCGGTTGAATCCTGTTCTAGGTAACAGCCCTCTACGCCTTTGATTTCTTCAACTCTTTGAGCTGAACCGACTTTGTATGCTGCTACGAATGATTGGGTATTGTTTCGTTCATCATAAACAGGGCCGCCGTTTTCACCAACAGGTTTCGGTTTAATATCTTTTTCATTATAGAAGATTGCTTCGTATTCACCTGTAGAGGTGTTTTGAACATATCTTACGTAGAAGTTTGCGTCTGCGCCATAGGTATCACGTAAGAGATTGAGATATGCGCTTTCTTCTTTTAATAAATTTTTTCTTTGATCTGGAGATAATGATTTCCAATAATCATCATCTCTAGCGCCTTCGGCATATTCTGTCGTTGTAGGTTCTCTGTCTGTACCGTTGGCTTGTTTAAGGTTTACTAATTGGCAAAGCTTAGTTGCGCCGATTTTGAACTCAGTACCTGCATCGTTTTTAGTAATAATACTAGGTGATGCGGCTACGATAGAGAAGTCATCAGTCCAGTTTTTAATGTAACTTACTTTGTAAGTTCCTGGTTTTGTTGTGTCGGCGATTAACGATGTAATCTGGTTAGTTAAAGCTCCATCGTTGAAAGTGTATACCGTTTGGGTATATTCTTCGACAGACGGTGCAGTCGGAACTGACATACCTAACAAGTCGCTGTAGTATGAAGCGGATTTGTTAGAGAGAGCAGTTCTTTGTTGGTTAATCTGCTGTCCTTCATATTCAATGTTGTTCATTCTCGCAGTGAGTCCGAGGAATCGGGCTTGCGATGCTGCCATACCCATTGGTTTTGTACCTTTCTTTGTTTTAGTTTCTATGTATCATGCATGTCGGCAACATGATTTTGAAACTTTAGGAAATTGTTTCATGTTGCTTAACATTCTGTAACATGTCGAAACGCGCTATTATGAAAGGGCTTCGCGGTCTAGCTCTACTACGTGTCTTATGATTAAATGCGCTGTTAGGAGCAAATACGGGTTGATTTCGTTTGTGTTAGACATATTTATTGTAGCCTGAGTTTTAGGCGATTGGGATTTTGATTGTTTGGATGTGTAACTTAGGGTTGTTTGGGCTGAGTAATGCTTGTTTTCACTGTTCAAGCGAAGTGAGAGTTCATCGCGTGGAAATTCTTCGGTGCATTGAATGTCGATACTTACGGCGTTTGCGTCCTCGAGTACGAGTGTTGCTGTTAGTTCGCCATAATTTACGGTCTGAATTTTTATTATAAGAATGCTGTTGTTCAAATCCTTGTCTGGTTGTGATTGGATTTCTAGGTCGAAGTCGACGCCTTGTTGGAGTGGAAGCCAAGGAAGATATAGAAGCATAAGCATTTTGAGTGTTTGAGCGTTGTCTTTTTGAGAGGCGACGGCAACGCTTGCGTTGATAAGCTTTGCTGCTTCTTTCATTTGAGATACGTCGTTAATCCCGTTTTTCGCAGAGTTTGCCATATTAATAATAATTTGTGTAATGGCTTCTTTTCCGTTGGATTTAATCAACATTGCAAGGTCGGCGATGTTTATCATTCCGTTTGCAGAAATCGGAAGTTTTTTTATTGCGGCTTCAAGTTGTGCCATAAGGTTTTGGTTTCCTTGCAGGAATTCCGCGGAATTCATACCTTGAAGTTGTGCGAGAATTTGGGTTTGAGTTTGCGATAATTGCTGTCCGGCAAAGAGGTTCCTATGCAATTGGGCTTGAAGCTGAGCGGAAGTCATTTTATTTTGAAGAATATAGACAAGTGCGTTGAAGTTTTTAGGAAACTTCATCATTTCTTTTATGTATGAAGCGTTTTCGCCGCTGCCCATAGCGGCGGATTGAAGATTTTGGGAGAATTGTGTTTTTGCTGCGGTCGGTTTCGGGGCTGCTGGCGTTGGTGTTTGGGCCGCGGCAGAAGAATGTACTGCGGGCTTTTGTGGGTTTGCTCGCAGTACATTTCTACCTGATAAATGGTTTAGATTAATTTTATTCTCCATACGAATATTTTAATATTTTTTATAAAAAAGGTCTATTCTTTACGAGTACATCTGGAATGTCCGTTCAATGTTGCCGGACATTGCTTTTTTGACGGATTCGTATTCTGATTCGAGTGATGAGTGTTCGGTATCGATGTTTTTAAGTTCAAGGTCGAACATTTCATCTTTTGCTTCAATCTGACGCATAGCTTTGTTGTATTCAGCTTCTGCGATTGTTGCGGCGTTTGAATCATTTTGTTCAATGATATCAGAACAGCTTGTGTAGGTGATTGGCTGCCAGTTTGCGGTTGAATCAATTTGTTCCATAATAACGATTCCGTTTTCGAGGGCAAATTGAATCCATTCTGTGCTGTTTGCAAGACCTTTCGGTAACATTTGGTATCCGCATTTTTCAATCTTGTTGAAGAGGTTGATGTACCAGTTAGCTTCTTCGTCAGCAACTTGCCAGTTACCCTCGCCACCTTTCATATAGCCGTAGATTGGTTCACCGAATAAATCCATCATTGTGTCTAAGATGTATGCGTTAACACAATATACGATGTCTTTGCTTGCTAAGTCGTTTTTAGTAATATCAAGGTTTTGATTTTTTAGGTGTATTACTTCACCTTTATCCATGAAGCCTTTCAACTTACCTGACATAATTGTGTCCAGAAATTCGGTCATATCGTCAGAGTTTGTGATTTTATTTTTGTTGTCTTCACCAAAAAGAAGTGTGCAGATATCTTGTAAGATTTTGTCTACATTGGCATTTGTTGCGGTTTGGCTGAGAAGAATTTTCTTTTCGTCTTCTGTAAATGTTTTTGTTTTGGTCTCGCCGGCATCATCGGTGAATGTGTAAGAGTTGACGAATGCTGATTCTTTCAAGCGTGCGCCGCTGGTGCCTTCACCGATTGATTTGAAAATTGCTGCTGCTTGTTCTTTTAAAATATCTTTAATATGTGCTTTAAATTCAGCTTCAGTCATTACGCTTGAGATTGTAGCATTTGTTGTGTCGTTATTTGTAGGTATAGGTGAAAAGTTATTTTTATTGAATTCAGGATATTGGAATGTTGAAGTACCAGCAGAGTTGCCTTCTTCGTCAAATTCTTCAAATTGGAATTGTACTTTGTTACCGTTTACTATTACATTAGTTGTTGGTGTGATAGGAAGTGGTGAACCGTCTTCGGCTTCGTCATTGTATGTGTACTGTACCATTGAGGTACCGTTCCATTTGTACAAATCACTTGTTCCTGTTGTGTTAATTTTTGCGAATACAATTGCACCGTTTCCGCTTGGGTCTTCAACCCTCGCATAGTAGTCTTCTGAAGCAGGAGTTGTTGTATTGTTTGTAAATTTTAAATATAGAGCATTTTCGTCATATCCATTAGCATATAACTTAGTGGTTTTTTGATCGTCAAAGTAGCCTTCGAAAGGCATTTTGATATGATAAGCTCCATCCCTTTTTTCAAAATCGTTTAAGATATCTGGGTCAATAACATGTTTTGATGCATCAAAAGTTGCACCATCGTAATATTTACCGATATCATTTTTCAATGCGTCATTGATAGCGGCTAAATCAGTTGTGCTAGGAGGGAATGTGCTAAGGCCATCAATTTTATTAAATGTTTCACCGGCGCTCAATGCTGCTTGTGCATAGCTGCCGAGTAACTGGTTCTTTTGCGCGGCAGCTTGTTTTAATGCAGCTGCTTGTTTGGCAAATGAATCTACATAGCCTGCGAAGTCGGTGTATTGTGATGTTTTGATAACTTCGTCATAAGATGGAGTTATAGTAACTCCATTTTCATCTTTTTTACCCTCATACATTTCTCTTAATGCTAGTGCATCAAAGAAATCATAATGTCCATCGGTTGTAGTGTTATTTGTTGCTTTACCGCCGGTGGTAAATTGTGCAGGAGTTGTTCCGTCTGCTTCTGCAACGCCGTCACCGTCTGGATTAGAGTAGAAACTTTCGTTTGATTCAAGTTGTGCTTGAAGAGTATCCCAGTATGAAGTTGTGTATTCTATGCCGTATTGTTTTAAGAATTTTTCTTTATCGCGACCTGAAGCGATATATTTATCAGCGTCTGATTCAGAAATCAAAATATTTCCGGCAGTATTTGTTAAACCATACTGGTTGTTGTACTGGTTGAATGCTGTTAAATTATTGAATGTTAAAGGCACATTTTGTGCTTTGTCATCTTCGCCATAGTTTGCAAATACAAGATTTGTTTTGTTCAAAGCATTAATGTAGTTTTCACTTACTTTGGAACTGTCCGCAGAAAGGCGCATTTTCTGATTGTTAATGATTTGCGCACGCAATTCATTATCAGAAATTCTTGATGTTATTGAGAGTAATCTTGCTTGAGATGCTGCCAATCCCATTGTTTCCGTTCCTTTCGTAATTGATTCCTTACCTACGTAGTCGGATGAATTGGCGCAAAACTTTAAATTTTAAGATTATTTGTTAAGAAATATTACGTTTAATTTATAAGGCTATAGAATGTTGTAAGCGCTTTTTCTTTGTTGTTCTCAAGATAATTTATTTTTTCTTTTAATTCGTTATATGCATGTTTTTGAGTGGTGAAAGATGCGTTTTTCACTGAATTGAAAATCTCAGATAAAATACAGCGTACAAGGTTCTGGAAGTCACCGGTTTGTTTCATCTCTGTAAGCATAAGTTTTAGTTTGTCGCCAAAGCCCTCGCTTCCAGCGATTTCCTGTACAAGGCCGTCCTGAATTTTATGTCTTAATTCAAAAATGTTTGAGTAGTATGTGGTTTCTGCCTTGATGAGGTTTGCGTTATCGGCGTTAGGGATGATTTTCATGTTTTTCATAACGTCCACGCAGAAATCTGTTATTGTGTTCGGCGGCGGAATCTGGGTTTTGTTGTTAAAAATATGTGTCTCAAGTTCTTTAACAAGTTTTTCGATTGCGTCTTTACGGCTTAAACCCTCTGGCAGAATCGCGCCCTCGAGGTTTGTTTCGGCAATTCCGCGTGAGTTGCCAAAAATAAAATCTAAGTGACCCAGTGCGTTTCTGGTCGCTGTCAGGTTGTCGTAGCGGAGAACATTGCCCAAATCAAGGAATGTTATTGGCTTTTCTAAGTTATCTAGGTCAATAAAGATGTTTGCAGAATTCGGGTCTGCTTGAATGATTTTTTGGCCGCTCCGTGGTATGGAAATTAACTGTTCGATGAAAACTTTATTGTAGTTCAGCAGAAGTTTTTTGACTTGTTCTTCCGTAAGCTTGATATCGCGGCGCTTCAACTCTTCGTCGAGTTTATTCAACTGAACGCCTTTTGCCTTATCCATTACATAAATATTATTCTTAATCTCAATAGGTTTAACAACATTGAAACGTTTTGCGTTAGAGGCCATGATTTCGGCGGCTTCTTTTTCTAGTGAAAGGTCGCATTCTTTTGACCATGCCGCATACATTACGTCGATGAATTTCTTATAATATGTGAATTCTTCCTTGTTTTTGCGAAATTCGGATTTTGCAAGCAGCTCTTGTGCTTGAAGCCTGTCGGCTTCAATTTTTTCTTCGTTTATGCCTTTTTTCAATAGCTTAATGACGACTTCGCGGCCTGTTTTGTTCTCTTTCGCAAGGTAAGTTTCCGCTATGGTGCCTACCCCAAGAGGTTCGTCGCGGATAATAGAATACTTTTTACCATAAGTTGCACTGATAAGTCCCTGCGCTTCGTCAACAGTATACGAGCGAGGACAGCCACCTTTTAAATCTTTTATCGCTGAAATAAGCTTTGGCTGAATATCTTTGCCATATATTTTGTCCCAACTTTCAATCTTTTGGTCAGGTAAAGTCTGTAGAAATTTCGCGATGAAAATGTTTGTGTCGATGATTTTATCCGCACTCGGGTCATTGAACACAGGTAATAGTTTTAGATAATATTCGATTTTGGTTTTTAAATCAAGATTTTCAGATAAGGTTTCTAAATCAAAATCTTTTTTGTGCGGGTTTTGGAATTCTTTTAGCGCCTGACTGTTTTCTTTCGCTTTTTTGCAGGCTAAATCCCATGATTTAATCACACCTTTACCCTTGTAACCCAGAACTGCGAGTTCCGGTACTGTTGCAAACAGGTGGACTCCTATGCTGTCTTTTTGTGTCTGCAGGTATTCGTGTAAACTTTTGTCGTTGCGGCCGGTCAGGTAGCGCGCAGAAGTGTTTATTCCTAATAGCGCAGGTATCGTGACGAATAGGCTTGAAGTCGCTAGAATAGGTGAGGCTAAGCCGTTTAGCGCTCCCATCGCAAACCTGTTAAATAGCGATGGACGGTGTGAACGATCTTTTCCCTCGCCGAGTTTATCAATTCCGGTTAAAACTGGTTTCGCGATTAAACCTGTTAGCACTGATGCACAAATCGCAATCCCTTTTGTTTTCTGCCCGAGTCCTTTTTTGAAAAGTTCCGTGACTGAACTGAATTGATCAATGTTTTTGTAAGCCGTAAGTGATAATGCGCTTACAGCTGTGTCGGTGATAAGTTCGCCGGTTTCTTTGCGTGCGTTGTATCTTCGTTTAAGCTCTAGTTCTAAATCTTCTCTAGTGATTTCGCCGGATTTGTATTTTTGCAGCGTGTCGATAGATTTTTGTCGGTTGTGTGTGAATTTATCCACAATCGCATCGCAAAGCCCGAGGTTCTGGTTAAGCGCATACTTTTGAACGACGCTTTTGCGTCTTGTTTTTGAACCCGAAAATAAAGTTGTATTGTCAAAATTTTGAATATTCATATACACACGCCGTACCTGTGTATATAAAAACTCCTGAAAAAATTTTTTGCTAGCAGGCGGCGTTCGCTCTGGTTTGGATTTGCTCCCAAGGGGATTGTCTTGCTCACTCGCGTGTAACGGCAATTCCGCGTTTTTGCTGTTGCGCAAAGCGCATAAGGCAAAAACGCTCCAGCCTCAGCTCGTTCGCGCTCGAACCCCATGACTAAGCTTCGCTTAGTAGGGGTTCTTATCACTCTTTATGAATGCAACAAAAAAGGCTGTAACATATGTTACAACCTTTTTTGTGGTACTCCCAAGGGGATTCGAACCCCTGCCGCATCCGTGAAAGGGATGTGTCCTAGGCCTCTAGACGATGGGAGCAAATGTCTTTTCTGTCTACGTCTTTTATATTACCAAATAAATTTTTATTGTCAACAACTTTTTTTTAAACGCCGGATAAAAATCCGGCGTTCAAAAAATCAATTATTCTCGTGTTAACAAGTCCATCTCTTCTGATGAAGCGTAAACAGCGTGGCAACCGCAGTCTACATAAAGAATTTGGCCAGTTGTGCCGCTTGAAAGATCTGATGCAAGGTAAAGACCTGCACGACCTACATCTTCCAATGAAACGTTTCTGCCTAAAGGTGCTTTTGCTGTCGCTGCTTTCAACATTTTGCCGAAGCCTGCAATGCCGCTTGCTGCTAATGTTTTTACTGCACCTGCAGAGATACAGTTTACTCTTACACCTTTTTTACCAAGGTCAGCCGCTAAGTATCTCATTGAAGATTCTAATGCTGCTTTTGCAACGCCCATTACGTTGTAGTTTGCTACAACATATTCTGAACCAAGATATGTAAGAGCGAAGATTGAACCGCCTTCGTTCATAATAGGTTCTACGTTACGGCAGATTGAAACTAGTGAGTATGCGCTGATACCCATTGCTAAATCCCAGCCGGCATGTGATGTATCAATAAATCTTCCTTGTAAATCTTCTCTTGCTGCGAACGCTACTGCGTGAACTACGAAGTCTAATTTTCCGTAAACTTTTTCGCATTCAGCAACTACAGCTTTGATGTCTTCTTCTTTTGTTACGTCGCATTCAAGAATGATTTTTGCGTTCATTTCTTCTGCGATTGGTCTAACGCGTTTTTCCATTATTTCGTTAGCGTATGTAAAAGCTATTTCAGCACCTTCTTCAAACAATTGTTTAGCGATACCGTAAGCGATACCGTGAGTGTTTGAAACACCAAAAATAAGCCCTTTTTTACCTGTCATTAATCCCATAATTTTCTCCTTATTCATTAAGACTTAACCATTTTACCTGAAAAGTTTTAATTTCGCAAGTTTGTAAGCATTGTAACAATTTATTAATAACTACGACAAAAATAGCACTTTTTAGAATTTTTTGTCTTATACTTTGTATACTAAAATTTTTCAAGGAGTGTGTGCAATATGAATCTTACAATTACCCCAAATGTTACGCAGTTAAAAAATTCACAACAAAACACATCGTCACGTCTTAATACAGCCGGGGGGGGGGGGGAGCGCCCTCTCAATGGTTTCAATGCACTAGGCGCTAAGATTTTTGCGTTCCCAGCACTCCAGAATAATCAGCCGTCAAACCTTGCGCCGCTCGCGCGCGATACCGTTTCTTTTGGCAGTAGGAGTAAGGCTGCAAAGAAAGCCGCAGAAGTTGTTACGCAAACTGTTAACGGATTACGTGCAGACAAAGTTGCTCCAGAGGAACTTTTTTATGAAACGCCGTCTTCTATCGCAATGGCTATGGTGCGTGATGCAACTGTATCACTGGAATATATGAAAAACCTTGACCAACAATATTTTAGACGTGAAGTTTCAGTAGTTTGCGGACAAGATAGACCTATTCAAGAAATTCGTTATCGTGTAAAGGATTTTTCAAAAGTTCGCAAAAAGTTAGAAGTTACTGCGGCAAAAAAATCTGAAGAAGCGGCTAAAAGAGGAGAAACTTTCTCTATTAGAAATAAAGAACAAGCTATGGAAGAGGTTACTGATGTCGCTGGTGAAAGGTATGTTTTCAGAGATCGTGATAAAAAAGCTGTTGCTAAAGTGCTACGCATTGTAGGGCAAATGATAAAAGATGGTAAGCTCAAAGTTAAACAAATAGAAGTTTACTATCCTGATATTGAGTCTGCTGATTCTATTCCGTACTATGTTTTAAGAAATTGGAAAAAAGATTTCGGCTGGCAGTTCAGTGATAGACAGTTAAAAGCTATGGCTGATCCTGAATATTTTATGCTTGCTTCTAAAAAAGATATTAACAGTTTAGCGGATACTGCGGGTTTAGATGTGACTAATCGTGAGCAAGTTAAATTCCAACCTATGAAAAATGGTTATCCGGCTCTTCATCTTTTGTATGAGTTGCCGAATGGTAGGGTTGTAGAAGCGCAAATGATGTATAGACCTTCAGAAGAGTTCAAAGAACTGCTTGAGGATAGCCGTTATAAATGTCTTTGTAATAAACCTGAAGGAATTTACCCTCAATTGTATGCGTTTTGGGATAAATTAGTTCCAGAAGGAAATAAAGCATTACGTAATGAACATAATAGATATACGTTATGGACAAATATAACTCAGTTGTTGAAACCTGCAGAAGGTTATTTGCGTAGACCAAGTCAGAAATTTTTAACTGCACCTGATATTCTGCTTAGAGAAAATTTGGGTTATAACCAAGCTGTTCCAGTCGCACGTGAAGCTAAAGCTTGGCAAAAGGCTCAGAAGAAAGCCAAAAACTAGAAAGCATCAGTCTATATCAATAATCGCGACGTTTTCGATGTGGTACGTGTGGCAGAACATGTCGAACGGCTGAATATTGCCTGAGATTTTGGCGCCTTTTTCTGTTAAATATTTCAGGTCACGCGCTAAGGTTGCAGGGTTGCAGCTTACGTAAATTATTTGTTTGCCGCAGACTTTTAGTGCGTTGTCGAGTGATTCTTGTGTGCAACCGCTGCGTGGCGGGTCAAGGATTACGACGTCGAATTTACGTTTTTCGCGTGCAAAGAATTTGCCGGCGTCCATGTTGTTTATTTCGATGTTTTTAACTTTGTTTTCGCGTGCTATTTCGTGTGCAAGGTTGCAGGATTCAGTGTTTTCTTCCACACAAACGACTTCTTTTGCCACATCACTGACGGTTATGCCAAACGCGCTTACACCCGAATACGCGTCTAAAACCGTTGGACGGTCAAAGTTTTCGGAAATATGTTTTTTTACGTAGGCGAAAATGTTTTCGGCACTTTTAGGATTGATTTGGAAGAAAGTATTCGCGCCGATTTTGAATGTTTTGCCTAAAATTCGCTCTATTATATAATCTTTTCCGCAAAGACATTCGGATTTAGACCCGAGGATTACGTTAGTTTTTTTCGGGTTGAAGCTTGCGCATACGCCTGTGACTGCTTCAAATTCATCAAAAATGCATTGTGCAAAATCTCTCAGGCGCGGGAAAGATTGTGTTGCGTTGATAACGAGGGTAACGAGGATTTTGCCGTTGTCGGCAGACGCGCGCAGAACTATGTGGCGCAGGTCGCCTGTGTGTTTTTTCTCGTTGAAGCCTGAAATTCCGAAATCAAACGCTTTGTTGCGAATAAATTCTATAATTTCGTCGCAGATTGCCGGTTGAACAGGGCAATATTTGATGTTTACGATTTCGTGTGATTTTTGTTTGTAGTAGCCGGCAAGAATTCGTTTAGAATTTTTTGTTTCGCCGACCGGATATTGAATTTTGTGTCTGTAACCGGTTGTGTTAGGGCTTGCGATTGGTGCATTAACTTCAACATCAAGTCCGCCGATTTTGCGCATAGCATCTTCTACGTTCTGGCGTTTGAGTTCAAGTTGATACGCATAGTCGATGAACCCTAACTGACACGCGCCGCAAACTTTTTGAAGCGGGCAAATCGGTTCTGTTCTATGCGTTGACGGGGTTAGAACTTTTGTTGTCGATGCGTAGGTGAAGTTTTTGCAAACTTTATCTACTTTTGCCTCAACCTCATCCCCAGGGCAAGCGTTAGAAACAAATACGACTTTTCCGTCCTCGCGTGCTATGCCGAAACCAAGGTTTGAAAAGTTTTCTATTTTTAATGTAACTAATTCGTTCTCAATCATTAGCGAATCATTCTATCAATAAATATCACGAGTTTGTCGACTTTAGCTTTTCTGTCGACTGCGTCAGGAGTGACGATGATGTCCTCGATTTGTTCTGTAAGTTCATCTTTGATGATGTCGTTCTGGCAGCCTTTGATTAAAGCCATTACAGCGTTAAGCTGGTCGCTTACTTCGACGCTTTCGCGTTTTGTCAAAATCATTTTCAAAATGCCTTCGAGTTGTCCGATAGCCATTTTTAAGTTTTTATTGATACGAATATTTTTAATTATACCCATGGTTTCTCCTTTTTAACTTAACGATACCATGACATTACGTTACGTGTCAAATCGGAGAGGTTGACAGTTCGCGAATTTTGGTTTATATTGCCTGTATGAACAAAAATCTTTTATTAAATTTGAATTTTTCTTGGTGGCGCCTGTAGTTAGTACAGGTTAGCTTGAATTTTTCATAAAATTAACGGCCTGTACATATTTTGTATAGGTTTTGTAGTTTTATGGAGAAAAAGAAATGTCAGTCAATTTAATAAATACATTATCCCAGCCGGTTAAAAGCGTTGCAAAATTCGTGAATTATCAAGAAAAGGCCAACGGTCTTTCAGGTTCAAGGTTTGTGCAGGACACGGCAACGAATTTAGTGCCTAAGGCAGTTTTTGCAAGAAGCAAAGCGGATTTGGTTGAAAACAGCTTTTTGGAACTTTCTGAAAGTGCGCTTGTTTATTTTGTACCGGCGTTTCTTGGCGAAAAGATTTTTAGAAAACCTTTTTCTGCCGGCATGAGCGCTCAGATGAAAAAACAGATTGCGACGCCTTTTTCAGAACTTGCGAAAGGTAAGGTTGATAAACGTGTAACTGCGGCAAAAGCGGGGCTTGCGATGTGTGCATTGACTATTCCGATTGTGGAGTTTTCACTCAATTACATAAAAAATCTTTTGACGCTCAAGGCTTTCAAACAGGGTGATTTCAATAATATCGCAAGTCTTTATAAAAAGGATGAGGATAGTGGGATTCAGGAACGTGTTGAAAAATCCGCTAAGAAGAATATTGCCCGCGCGGCGACGGCGTGTGCGCTTAGTGTGGCAGGCGGAATTTTGATGGCGAAAAAAGGCGCTGATAGCAAGGTTTTACAAAATATTGGCGAAACGATTCTCGCTCCGGGGACGAAATTTTTCAAGAAGAATGAAAAAGCGCGCAAGTTTTTCGATAAATATTGCGGGCTGGATTTTAACGGGGAAAATGGAAAACTTGCGCTGAGTAAAGGTCAATTAACTTCTTGCGTAATGATTGGCGGACTCGGGTATTTCGGTGCCGCTAAAGATAGAGGACGTCAGAATTTCCTCGAAACTCTTTTCCGCTATCCGCTTGTAGGGTTCTATGTTATTACAGGCTCTGAACTCTTTGAAGAAGGTTTTAAAGGCTTACTCAAAAAATGCGGCAAGTGCAAAGAGGTTATCGAGAAAAATCCAACAATGGAGGAACTTCCAAAGCTCGCCGAAAAACTTGCAAAAGAGCGCAAAACTAATATTAACGCAGAATTTAAGCGTCTTGCAAAACAAAAAGCTTTAATAAATAGTGTTCCGTACCTATTTAGCATAGGTTTTATGGGATTCTTTGTTGCAGGTGTTTCAAATCTGTTTACAAAATACCGTTTTGAAAATAGCAAAAATTCATCTTGACAGTTTTTGTGTTATATATAATATATTAAGATATAGAAGGCTTTTATGAAATTAACAAACATTTTACCCGTAATTAAAAATAAAGTACATCATTTTATCAGTACCCCTGCACAGATGACGAAATCTATTAGTTCTGTTAGCGCTCCAATGCCAAAAGCAGAGCCGTGTAAACCTATGATTACCAGCAGTTATGAAGACTTCAAACCTATTATTTTGTCAGATAAGGCAAAAGAGGCTCTTGATACTATAAATTCAATTAGGAATAAAAAGTTACAGGACGAACTTTTTGCTCTCGGAGAATTTATTCCTGAACCGTATACCATGCGGGTCGCAATGAAAAATGGTGATACTGTAGAGATTTCCCGCCAAGCAGAGATGAATCCAAATCTGGATTTTGTGTTTTTCAATAAACAAGGACAAGAACGCGAACAAATTAAAGTCGCAACGCAATCGGCTATATATAATGAAATTCCCGTTGCACTAAGTTCGGTTAAAGGACAGGTTCATGGCTATTCTACAACCAGAAATAATGTTATGCGCCCTACTGATCCTATGAATCGTGACCCTGAGCGCGAAATGACGTTTGAAGAAACTGTGCGTACACGTCCTGTTATCTTGAAACATATTAATTCATTGTTAGAAAAACTTGGTGACGAACTTTCACATTAGTCTTTGTTTTGTTTCTCGAGAAGTTTAACAAAATACTGGTAATCTGTTCCCCAGCTTGCCATAGCGTTCAGGACAGGCAAAAGGCTGTATCCGACGTCGGTTAGAGTATACTCGACTTTCGGCGGAATTGTGTTGTAAACTTTGCGTTCAATAATGCCTTCTTTTTCAAGATCTCTGAGTGTAGTTGTCAAAACTTTTTGAGTAATCCCTTGAACGGATTTTTTCAGCTCTCCAAATCTTTTTGTACCGGTTAGCAAATCCCGTATTATCAATGCTTTCCAGCGTTTGCCAACCATTAAAAGAGTCGTTTCAACCGGACACTTTGGAAGGTCTTTATAGCCCATAAAATCTCCTATAGTATCTGAATGATACTATGATATCAAAGATTAACAAATTTTTCAACTGCTTTTATCCAGCCGCCGTTTTCGACCGTGTCGGTGATGTAGGTGGAAACGGCTTTGAGTTCAGGGGTTGCGTTACCCATTGCAACGCGCACGCCGCCCGCTTGAAGAAGCGCGATATCGTTGTTTTGATCGCCGATTGTCAAAACTTCTTCATCTTTAAGCCCGTAATAATTTTGTAAAAATTTAACAGCATCGCATTTGTTTGCGTTTTTGTGCGAAATTTCGCAGAAGAACGGTGTTGATTTTACCACGAAACAGTTCGGGAATTTTTCCTGAAGTTCTCCAACCCATTCGGTAACTGTTTCAGGGTGGTCAAAGTCGATCGCGAGCATTTTGCTTGCATACTCAGGGTTCAATTCGTCGAAGTTGATGATTTCGTAAGGAACATTTTGTTCTTTTGAATAACGTTGAATGAATGCGTTGTCGCGTTCTGCGTAAAGTTTGTCGTTGTAGTAAACTTGCAGGTGAATTTTGTTTTCGCGCGCCCATTTAATCGCTTTTTGTACACATTCTTTGTCTAAGGTTTTTTGGTAAAGAATTTCGCCCTCAGGAGAATCAATTTGTCCGCCTTGGTAAGAAACAAGCGGGTTTTTAAGCTGTAACTGATTGTAGATTTTTATTGCGGCCTGATGCATTCTGCCGGTAACAAGAACCACTTTGACGTCTTTTTCTTCAAGCTTTTTCAGGCAATCCATAAGTCCTGCGGGGCAGGTGTAATCTTTTTGTAATAATGTTCCGTCAATGTCTGTTGCTACAAGTTTAATCATTTTTTATTTCTCCAAGTGCGCGGTAGATGGCGCAAATTGTCTTTGCGTCTGAAATTCTTCCGTCTGCAATCATTTTTTCAACTTCTGTAATTTTGTATTCGTAATTCTCTAAAATCTCGCCCTCGTCAGGGTGTTCACCTACAAATTCAAGGTCTTGCGCTAAATAAAGATATAATTTTTCGTTGCAAAAACCGATAGATGTGTAGATGAAACCGAGTGATGTCCAGTGTTTAGCGCGGTAGCCGGTTTCTTCTTCCAACTCACGCTCACACGCAACGTCAGGATCTTCGCCTTTTTCGAGTTTGCCGGCCGGAAGTTCTAAAACCACCTCTTTTATCGGGTAGCGGAATTGTTTGACAAAAAGAATGCTGTCGTTTTTGACTGCAACGATTGTGACACCGCCTGAGTGTTCAACGACTTCGCGAAAAGAGTGGTGGCCGTCTGCGGTTTCGATTTCGTCGCAGCGAACCGTCATAATTCTTCCATCATAAACTATTTTTGAACTAAGTGTTTTTTCTTCCATTACATTGCCTCGATTATGGATTTAATATTTGAATCTGTAATATTGTTCAACGCTTTAGCGCGGATTTCTTTATTCCACGCGCCAAGTTTTTTTAGAACTTCTGCCGATTTTAAAACAATTGTTTGATTACTTGAGGTCAAAAGCTTTTCAACCGCCTCGGCGTTTGCGGTTAATTCTAGCGCAGTGAAAACAAACGGGCTTTCTTCACGGAGTTCGCCATCAACCGCAGCCGCGTCGATGTTCAGGCTATCAAGAAGTTGTTTGATTTCCAAAACTTCGTTTTTAGTGTTTTTGTCCTCGTCAAAAAGATACTCGTCGTTTTCGGTCAGTGTGTTAAACTTTTCACGCGCGTTGAGTAAGACAATCGGGCAATCCAGTTTTTCGAAAACTTCGTAGAGATTATAATCAAAGACGCCTGAAAGCGGCAAGATTTCGCCCAGACCGTTTATGATGTTGTTCAGAACGATAAGTCCGTCTTTATCCTCTAAAAGCGTCAGCATATCGACAAGATAAGGGATTTCGCCTGCGATGTTTTCGGCCATTGAGGAGTTTTTCATCGCGTCGATTATTGCACCGACTGCGTTTTTGTCGCCGTATGAAATCAAAAAGCTTATCGCGCTGAATTGTTCAAAATCATCGTCAGATTTGAGTTTTTCAAGTGCTGTGTTGAAAACTTCTCTATCTCCGAATGCGCCAAGAGTTGCGGCACAGTTCGCGGCAAGGTTTTGGTTTTCTGAAAAAGCATATTCATTCAAAAGCGGCAGTGCAAGCGGGTCTTGAATACGTGCGAAATATTTTGCGGCGTAAGTTTTTTCTTCTTCTGTGCCGTTTTCAAGCATTTCTAAAATTTCGTCGGTCAAATCTTCATCAGCGAATTTCGCAAGCGTTGAAGTGATAAATTCCTCATAATAAGGTGAATAAATCTTCATCAGCGCCAGAAGATTGCGGAAATTTTCCGCATTGCAGGCTTTTTGCAAACGGTTTGCGACGTTTTGTTTTACAAAATCGAATAGAAAATCGTCCTGTTTTACGAGTTCTTCAAATAGACTAATATCAGGAATATTAATCAATTGTTGTGCAACCGGCTCGTAATCAGACTGGTTTTTTCCGGTTAATTTTTTAATTAAATTGTTCATTAATCGAGATAGAACACAGTAATAACTTTGTGTCCTTCTTCAGCGTATTGAACTGCGCTGTGCAAAGTTTTACTTGTGTGAGAAAGGAAAACTATCAACTGGTTGCAGTCGTCGATAATTTCTCTGTTGCAAACTCTTGACGCATCCGCAAGAGTCATCATAGCTCTATCAGAATGCTCAACGATATTCGGCACGCCAATAAGCTGGTTTTGAACATCGCTTGGCTGTTGGCCGATTGTTTGAGGTAAAATAACTTTTAATTTATCAGGGTTAGCTTTCATAGCGCCGCGGATAGCTGCAGCGTTAGTACCTGAAGAACCTCCGGATGTGATAATGGTATTGCCTTGCATAACTAGTGCAGTTGAAAGAGTTTCGATTGTCTGCTGGTGTGTAATCGGGAGATTACGGCTTCCGATAATAGCGATTTTTTTTGCTGACTGTTGGATTGTCGCAAGTTCCATTGCGAGTTCGTCCATAACCTCAGGGTCTTCGCCTGCTCTGTCTAAATCGTCCATCGGAACAACTATTGACTGCTGTTGGTTTTCTTTTTCATCGTCTGCACTTAACAATATTTCCATATCAATGATCCTTTTTTAATTGCAATCTACATTTTACTGTTTTATAATGATAGCATAAAAACATGATTTTGGGAATACGGGATATGGAAAATTTATTAGAAAATCTTAATAATGAACAACGTGAAGCGGTGAAAACACTTACGGGGCCGCTGTTAATCCTTGCGGGTGCGGGTAGCGGAAAAACTAAAGTTTTGACATCACGCATTGCATATTTGATTAAAAACGGTGTGAGGCCGCGCGATATTTTGGCCGTAACGTTTACTAATAAGGCCGCAAAGGAGATGAAAGAACGTCTTGGCGGCATGCTTGGCGAAAATGTTGTGAAATATATGTGGGTTGGTACTTTCCACGGTATTTGCGGCAGAATTTTGCGTGAAAATATTGAGAATTACAAGTTCCCGTCTGGCAAAAAACTTGATAAGAATTTTACTATTTATGACGAGGGCGATTCAAACGCGCTTATTAAACAGGCGATTAAGAAATTAAACCTTGATGAAAAACTTTATGCACCAAAACTTGTTAAAACGGTTATTTCTGACGCGAAAAACAAAATGATGGATGCTCATACGTTCCAAACCTTTGCGCGTGATTTTAAATCTCAAAGAATCGGGCAGATTTATGAAGAATATGAAAACGCGTTGAATAACAACAATGCAATTGACTTTGACGATATGCTTCTTTTGACCGTAAAATTATTAGAGCAAAACCCTGAGGTTCGCGAATTTTATTACAGCCGCTTCCAACATATTCTGGTGGATGAGTATCAAGATACAAACCAGGCGCAATATAACCTCGTAAACATGCTCTACACCAATCTTTCCAAGGAAATTCCGCCGGAGCGTTCACTCTGCGTTGTAGGTGACGTTGACCAATCTATTTATAGCTGGCGTGGTGCGGATTACACAATCATTATGAACTTCCAGAAGGATTTTCAGAACGCTAAATTGATTAAATTGGAACAGAATTACCGCTCAACAGCGAATATTTTGAACGTTGCAAACGCGATTATCGAAAATAACATCGACCGTGTTGACAAAGTTCTTTATTCACAAAAAGGCGACGGTGAACTCCTTGATTACTTTGAGGCGCAGGACGAAGCCGATGAGGCAAACTATATTCTGAGCCAAATTAAACAAACGAACGATGGAAACTACAACCGTTACGCAATTCTTTACCGTACAAACTCTCAATCCCGTGCGATAGAAGAAGCTTGTATGGCGGCAGGGATTCCGTACAGAATTTATGGCGGCCTCAAGTTCTATGACCGTAAAGAAATCAAAGATATCCTTGCGTATTTGAAATTAATCTACAATACAGACGATTCACAAAGTTTCAAACGTATTGTTAACGTTCCGAAGCGTGCAATCGGCGATACTACTATCAAAAATCTTCAAACTTTTGCCGACGAAAAGGACGTCAGCCTTTTTGAAGCCGTAAAACTTCTTGATACTGATGGGCTTGAATTCACGCCGAAAGTCCGTTCTAAATTGAAAGATTTTTGCGAATTGATTTTGAAATTCAAAGAGGCGCAAACTTCATATAATCTTCACGAGTTTGTGACCCTTGTTATCGAAAAAACGGGTTATCTGGCTGAACTTCGTTCCCAGAACACAGCAGAAGCCGAAGCGGATATCGAAAACTTGCAGGAATTAGTTAACGTTGCGGGCGAATTTATTCCGGAAGACCAGAATAATATTCTAGGCGAATTTTTGCAGCAGGTCGCGCTTGTTTCTGACCTTGACAGTATGGAAGAAGTTTCTAATAACGTTACGCTGATGACGCTTCACGCCGCAAAAGGTTTGGAGTTTCCGGTTGTTTTCCTTGCCGGCATGGATGAGGGAATCTTCCCGCACCAGCGCTCTTTGACTAACAACAAAGAAATGGAAGAAGAACGCCGTCTTATGTACGTTGGCGTTACGCGTGCGGAAGAAAAACTTTATTTAACCTCTGCAAAACGCCGTCAAACTTGGGGCGAATATAAATATTACATGCCGAGCCGTTTCTTAGAAGAAATCCCGCCGCAATTGATTAATAAAACTGCGTTCAGCGGAAGCACAAACGATTCTTCAACATTCAGAAACGCGGTGTCTAAAGTTAAAACAGGGCATTCAAACTACTCGTTCGGTGCGGTTCAGTCTGACCGTGACGGTTACGTGAAACCATCAAGCGGTTTCGGCAAAAACTTTGTTGCCCCTGGACGCAAGCCGGTCGAGGCTCCGCAGCAAAAATCTTCATACTCATACGGCGGATACCAGAAGCCAAACCGTACGCCGAGCCGTACAATTCTTGTGAAATCTCAGGCGAACAAGGCAAAAGATGATGAGAAAGTCAAAGAGTTTTTCAAAGACAACGCTATTAAACGTATGCTTCAAGAACGTGACAAACAGGTTCAAGAGGACGCTATCGAAAAACAAAAGCTTGAGGATGAACGTGTAAATAAAGTTATTGACGAAATCTTTGCGCAAGGCGATCGTGTTTTCCACGAAAAGCTCGGTGTCGGCCATATCTTAGACGTAATGCAAGTAGGCTCAAGCACTATGTACACAATCGATTTCGGCAACGCTGGCAAAAAGGCAATGGATGCGTCTTATGCCCGTCTGAAAAAATTCTAGTTTGTGGTAATATAAAACTATGGCAGATTTCAAAGTTAAAATCAGAAGAATGGAGAAAAAAGACCTCGACCAAGTTGCTAAAATCGAGGTTGCTTCTTACGGCGAACACCACTGGTCAAAAGACGCTTTTGCCAACGAACTTTCCAACGGCTACGCGCGTTACTACGTTGCCTTAAACGCTGCCGATGAAGTTATTGGCTATATGGGCCTCTGGCACATTATTGATGAAGCGCATTTTTCAACCATCTGCGTATCGCCTGATTTTCGCAGAAAATCTGTTGGCGAAGCATTGTTTAAACGCCTCGTTGATGATTGTTATGAAAATCTGATTAAATATATTACGCTTGAGGTTCGTGTCAGCAACCATACGGCTCAAGGGCTTTACAAAAAATACGGGTTGAAAAACCTCGGAACCCGCAAAGGTTACTATCAGGACAATAACGAGGACGCATACATAATGTGGTCTGAAAACATTTTTTATGATAAATTCAAAGAGATTTATGCAAGAAATGTTGCAGATTTGGCAGAAAAAATAGAGATTGAAGCGCTGTGAAAAGAAGAATTTTTAAAAAGAATAACGACAATATAAGATTTTCGCTTGGAACTCTGGTTCTAATTCTTTTTTGTACCTTTTTACTTGTGGTTTCAACTTTTGTGACTTTTGACGTTTACTATCCGGTAATCCCTAGCGCACAGGACAGTGTGAACGGTTTGACGCTCGCAAGTTTCTTCAAGTCGTTTCAGATAATCCCGCAGGTTCCGGCCGTAATCCTTGTCGGCGCGCTTCTGGGTAGAAGACTTGGCGTTACTGCTGTTATTCTTTATATTTTGACAGGATTGTTTATTCTTCCTGTTTTTGCGCTTGGCGGCGGAATTAAATATTTTGCGCAGTATGGTTTTGGATATATTCTTGCGTACATTCCGGCAGTTATTGCGCTGGGCTTTATGCTTAAAAAAGGTATGAATTTTAAAAATATATCGCTCGGGGTTCTGTTGGCGGTTTTAACAATTCACCTTACAGGAATTCTATATATGATAGTTATCGCGCTTATTAAGGGCGATGGTTGGAATTTTATCAAAGGTTGGATTATTAATCAAAGCGGCTGGAAAGTCGTATTTGATTATATATTAAGCTTTGCGCTTGTGTATTTTACAAAGTTATTGCGCCCGTTGTTGTGGTGCTACAAAAAACCTTATTAAAAAAAAGACACCCTTGGGAAGGTGTCACAGAAATAGAGTTCATGCGGCTTTGCCGCTGTTATAATTTACTTCCGGTTGATTTATACAGACCGATGAAGCCCATAAGCCTTTCAGTTTTGTACAAATCTAACTGTTTTTCGAGCGCTAAAAGGCTTTCCTGATAGCGGAGTAAGTCGAATTTTGAAAGAACGCCTTCGTTATACTTGATTTGATTTAGTCCGAAGTTTGAACTTTCAAGATTGTATTGTTTGATAAGCTGGTTGTAACGTTCGTCGTCGGATTTTAGAACATACAATGCGTCGTTAACCTCTTGAATTGCTGTCAGGTTAGTTTGGTAGTATGTTTCTAATATTCTTTCGTAAGTCGCTTTTTTCATTTTTAGGTTTGCAACACGTTGGCCACCGGTGAATAATGGCATCATTATTCCGGCACCAAGTCCGATTAACATGTTTTTAGTCGTGAAAAGGCCGCCTAAATCATGTGCGTTAAATAGTCCGAAACCACCGAGATTGAATGATGGCAGAAATTCTTTTCTCGCAACTTTTACATCCAGTCCGGCTTTTTCAACAGAAACTTCTGCTTTCAAATAATCTGGACGGCTTGTGATAACCTCTGTTGCGATTTCAGCCGGAATTGCTTGGCTGTCGTTGAGTTCTTCTAAAGTTTTGCGTTGAAGATTTGCTGCGTTTTCAGGGCTTTCGCCGATAAGAACTGCGAACTGGTTCAAAAGTTTAAAGTGTTGTTTTTTCAATTCGATTAAATCGTTTTGCGCTGTAATCAAACTTTTTTCGCTGTTCACAACGTCCATTGAAGATGAAATTCCCTCATCAAAACGGAGTTTTTCGAGTTCGTAAAGGTGTGAGCGTAAATCAACAATTTCTTCTTGAAGTTTGATTGTCTTATCCATTCTCACGATGTTAATATAAGTCGTTCCGACCGCAGAAGCCACAGAAATATGGGCTGAGCGTTCGTCTTGAACAGATGCTTCAAAAGTTTTCTTTGTTGATTTGGTTTTATTACGATTTTTTAGGAAAAGGTCAAGTTCGTAACTTGCATACACCGGCAGGGCAAATCCCCAATCAGAACTTGTCGTTCCAGGCATTTTGCTATACCCGGGTAAGAAGCCTGCGCCAACTTGCGGAAGTTCTGAGGCAAATTGTGCTTTCATTGCCTGATAGTATTCCTGAGTAACAAGTGTTGAAGCTTTCAGGTCGTGGTTTTTGTCGATTGCCTGTCTGATATAGCCAGAAAGGTATTCATCGCCGAATGAATCCCACCATCCAAGATTTACATAATCAAATCTATACTGATTTTTATCAACTTTTGCCTTGCGGGCAAATAAGGTTTTCTTTGTTTTTGTGGTATCTTCTGTAGAATTTATAGCCAGTGCCGGCATGGAGTTTACGCCGATTATACTAAGCAAAAGTGCTGTTGCTATTACCTTTTTCAAAATTTTTGTCCTCCTGCTTGCTTTTTTTATAAAACTATGATAACATAATTATGTTGCAAATGCAACATGTAATTTTTGAAACATAAATTGGAATAAGAAATGGCAAAATGTAAACACTATATAGATTCAATATATTATGATTTGGAACTTACTGCTAGTTTATTGAAAACTATGGGGACGCAGTTATTTGACCAGTGGGAAGTTGGAATTTCACCGCTTGAGCATGCTGCGCTTGATACAATATTTTGTCATGCTGGTATTTGTCAGAGGGATTTGGCAAAATTGATTTTGAAAGATAGGGCGAATACCGGTAGGATTCTGGATTCGTTGGAAGAAAAAGGACTTATTACAAGATTTATTGATATGAAGAATAACCGCCTTGTTAAGAAAATGGGCGTTACTGAAAAAGGACATAAGAAACTTGAAGAAATAAGTAACAAGATTGAAAGCCATTTTCAAAGCATCAGGGCAACGGTTTCAGATGAAGAGGTTGAACAGTTGCAAATCGCGTTGAGAAAGTTCCGCGATAATATTTCAGAAGTAGTTAATATGCATATATAAAAAGATGAGGTAAATATGACAGAAGAAATCGAAGTTAAAGAAGAAAATAATAAAAAGAAGCCGCCTTTGTGGATGGTTATTACTATTGGAATTATTGTTCTCGGGGCTGTTGGATATTTTGTGCATGACGCGTTGCGTTTTCAATCAACTGATGACGCCTATGTAGAAACAACAACGGTTTCTGTTGCACCAAAAGTCAGCGGTGAAGTCGTTGAGGTTCTTGTAACTGATAACCAGTATGTCCGCGAGGGCGATGTTGTTGCAAGAATTGATGATGTTGATTATAAAATCAGGCTTGATCAGGCAAATGCGGCTTATGAAAAAACTTTGCTTAACCAGAAAAATGCAAAAGCAACGTTCAACGCAAGACAAACTGATATTGACGTCGCGAAAAAAGATTTAGACCGCTACAAAAGCTTATACGAAAAAGGCGCGGTTTCAAAACAAACATTAGATAACGCTCAGGCAAAATATGATTCAGCGCTCGCAGGCCACACAAGTGCGGAACAAGGTTTGTTCTCTGATAAAAAAGATCGCGTTGCAGATGCTGATTTGAAATCAGTTAAAGCGCAAAAAGACTGGGCTGAACAACAACTTAAATATACTGAAATCGTTGCGCCTCAATCAGGTTTTGTGACTTCCCGCCGCGTGGAAAAAGGTATGTTCGCGCAAGTTGGCTCACCTTTATTTGTAATCGTTCCTGATAATGTTTGGGTCGTTGCAAACTTTAAAGAAAACCAGTTGACCAATATGAAAGAGGGTCAGCCGGTTGATATTAAAATTGATACTTATCCGAATAAAGTTTTCAAAGGACAAATTGACAGTATTCAGAGAAGTTCAGGTGCTAAATCAAGCCTGTTCCCGCCTGAAAATGCGGTTGGTTCGTTTGTAAAAATTGTTCAACGTATTCCGGTAAAAATCGTTATCACAGAAGATTACGATAGAGAACAGTATAAAGTTATCCCTGGAATGTCTGTTGTACCAAAGGTTAAAGTAAGATAATAATGTCTGAAGAATTAGTTACACAAGAACAATGGAAGCCTACGGTAAATCCTTGGCTCATGATAGTTCCTGTTATGTTGGCGACGTTTATGTACGCGCTTGACGAAACAGTTGCGAACGTAGCGCTGCCACATATTGCAGGCTCTTATTCCGTCAGCAATCAGGAATCTATCTGGGTTTTGACTAGTTACCTTATGGCAAGTAGTATCGTAATCCCGATGATAGATTTCTTCTGTCACCTGTTCGGGAGAAGAAACTTCTTTATTCTCGGCGTATTTATTTTTACGTTGGCATCGTTTTTGTGTGCGGTTTCAAATTCTATCGGAATGATAGTTATTGCACGTGCGCTGCAAGGACTTGGCGGTGGCTGTTTAATGCCGATGGCGCAAGCGATAAATATGGAAAGCTTTACGGGTGAGGCAAGAAACAAGGCGATGGCCGTTTTCGGTCTGGTCGTTGTTGTTGCGCCGATTTTGGGGCCTGTTTTAGGCGGATGGATTACGGAAAATTGGTCTTGGCCTTATATTTTCTTGATTAATATTCCGGTCGGCTGTTTATGTATAATCCTTGCGAAAAAATATCTGCAAGACCCGCCTTATGCAAGACGTCAAAAGAATATTCATCTTGATAAATTCGGTTTTTTGTGGCTTTGCGTATGGCTCATTCCGTTGCAGATCGTGTTTGATAAAGGTAACGACGAGGATTGGTTCAATGCGCCGTGGATTTGTTGGTTAACTGCGATTGCCCTAATCGGTGGAATTTTATTCTTTGTTTCACAGGCAAAAGGCAAAAAGCCGCTCGTTAAACTTGATGTGTTCAAGGACGCCAATTATCTTTGCGGAACCTCTATGTTAATTATGATTAACGCTGTTTTGCTTGCGTCGTTGGCGATTTTGCCGCAAATGCTTCAAAATATGCTCGGTTATGACTCGTTCACCAGCGGTCTTGCGATAATGCCGCGTGGCCTTGGAGCGTTTACAGCATTGTTAATCTTTGGCGGTCTTGGCGGTCGTTTTAGTTACAGAACCTATGGAATCGCCGGAATTACCTGTCTGGGGCTTGGCGGTTGGATGTTGGGACTTTTGAATTTACAAATTAACCCGATGTGTATTGCTATTCCGAACTTTATTTTCGGACTCGGGCTGGTATTTTCAATGATGCCGATTACGACGCTTTCTTGTATAACGCTTAGAAACGACCAGATGACAAACGCTTCAGGATTACAAAATTTATTAAAAACTATCGGTGGTGCGATTGGAACTTCACTTGTTGCAACGATGATTTCAAGATTTTCACAGGTTCACCAGTTTGGATTGGTCAAACACCTCAACGACTTGAATCCTGCATATATTGAAAGAATGCAGAATTTTACCGGTGCGTTTATTAGTCAGGCCGGTGACGCTCTCAATGCCGCAAATATGGCAATGAAAATGCTTTACAATCAGCTTCTACAACAATCAACATTGTGCGCTTATATGGACACATTCAAAGTCTTTGCGATTGCCTGCTTTATTTTAATGCCATTTTTGTTTATACTTAAAAACGAGAGAAGTTAGATGACAGAAAATCAAACCAGAAATCCTTGGATAACCGCTATTCCGCTAATGCTTGCGATGTTTATATATGTTCTTGACGGAACTATTGCAAACGTTGCGCTTCCGCACATGGCCGGAACTTTTTCGGCTACGCGCGATGAATCGCTGTGGATTTTGACAAGCTACATGATTGCAGGCGGTATTGTTATTCCGACGGTCGGCTGGTTTAGTAAACTTATGGGACGTAAGAATTTCTTTATGTTCAGTATTTTTCTGTTTGCACTGGCTTCAATGCTCTGCGGTATGGCCAAAAATATCGAATTTATGATTTTTGCGCGGATTTTGCAAGGTTTTGGCGGCGGCGGTATTTTGCCTCTCGGGCAGGCGATACTTCTTGAGGGGTTCCCGAAAGAAAAACGCGGTCTTGCGATGTCTGTTTTTGGCTTAGGTGTAATCGTGGCGCCTATTATCGGGCCGGTTCTGGGCGGTTGGATTACTGATAACTGGTCGTGGCCGTGGATTTTTTACATAAATGTTCCGTTCGGGTGTCTGGCGGTTATGCTCTCTAAAAAATTACTGTATGATCCACCATACGCACAACGTCAAAAGGGCGTTAAAATTGATAAAATGGGTTTCCTGACTCTTACGCTCTGGCTTGTGTCTTTGCAGGTTGTTCTTGATAAAGGTAATAACGCGGATTGGTTTAACGCGCCGTGGATTTGTTGGACATTTGCGTTTTCAGTTGTTGCCGGAATTTGTTTCTTTATTTCGCAGATGAAAAATAAAGAGTCACTCGTTGATTTGTCTGTGTTTAAAGATAAAAACTTTTTCACCGGAACGATTATTCAGATTGTAATGCAAGGTGTATTATACGCGTCGTTAGCGATTTTGCCACAGTTTTTGCAGAATATGTTGGGATACACTGCATTTTTAAGCGGGGCAACGATGATGCCGCGCGGAATCGGTGCATTGATTTCTATTGCTCTGTGTTCGGTTCTGTCGGATAGAATTGATAAAAGAATTTTGGTCGCAACAGGGCTTGTGTTGCTCGGGGTTTCGACATTTATTTTCGGGTCGTTAAATCTCCAGATTTCAAATATTAATATCGTAATCCCTAACTTTATTATGGGCATGGGCATGGGGCTTTCGATGATTCCGATTATTACGATTTCGGTTGAAACGCTTTCGAATGAACAAATGACGAACGCGACTGGCCTCCAAAACTTGTTAAAGAACATCGGAAGCGCGATTGGAACTTCAATTGTCGGCACGATGTTGACAAGGTTCGCGCAGGTTCACCAGTATATGTTGGTCGGGAACCTCTCCGAACTCAACAATAACTTTATTTTGCGACTGAAAAGTATGGGCGGAGCGCTAATGCCGTATCACGCACCTGAAATCGCTAATCACATGGCTGAATCTCAAATGTATCGTCAATTAATCCAACAATCAACACTGTTGGCGTTTATGGACGCATTTAGAATTTTTGGGATTCTATGTATTGCAGTAATTCCACTGGTATTGGTGTGCAAAACTAATAGTCATAAGCTTGGCAAAAAACAAAATCAAGAAATAAATATCGGCCACTAATTGACAACGTAAAAAAAATAATTTATACTAAACATATAAACGAAAGGATGGAAAATATATGAAAAACAGAACTGTA
>JAMPIJ010000008.1 GCA_023662905.1 Fusobacterium sp. | reverse complement strand
AGGATGGAAAATATATGAAAAACAGAACTGTATTCCCTTGCACAGGGGGGGGGGAGTTTCCTTAACCGCATTATTGCAGCACCGGCGTTCACCATGGCGGAAATATTGCTGTCATTAACAATTATCGGTGTTGTAGCCGCAATTACGTTACCATCATTGACAGGTAACATTAACGAAAGAACGTGGGCGACTCAGAAAAAGGCGTTATATGCTCGTATGTCACAAGCATTCCCGTTGTTAGATTCAATCAACACGTATGATGATGCAGAATCTTTCATTGCCGGGGCTTTGAATACAGTAACAAAAATCAACAACGTATGTTCACAGGAGAATATTGAGGACTGTGGTATCAATAAAGATATGGTTGGTACGCTTAACGGTGGTGCATTGAATTCATTCCCTAGCCTTTGGCCGGATTTAGGTATTGGTTCGGCATCCTTTGACGATACTGGTATGACTGAAGAACAGAAAACTTCTGCACAAGCAGCAGCAAATAAAACTGGATTTGGCAAGTTCACAGCAGCGTTTGAAACCGGTAACGGCGAATCAATCGTACTGTTCTACAATCCTGATTGCGTTCCAGATCAAGAAATGGCACCTAAAGACCTTGATGAAGAATGGTTCAAATATGTTTGCGTAAACATGGTTTATGACTTGAACAACAACAAAGGGCCAAACACAGTTGGTAAAGATATCGGCTTTATGACAGTATTCTATCCAACTGACTCAGTTGTAGTTTCAACTGTTCCTAATATTGGTAATCAAACGACAGCATGTACTGACACAGAATATCGTGTTCCGAACAAATTTGAAGCAATATCTATGGCGTTGAATAATTTATTTGTTAATGCAACTAAAATAACAACCGGTGCGCCTAATTTAGCAACTTCTTCCAAAGGTGCAGATAGCTCTGATACGTATATTTATTACGTTATGGGTAATAAAGTTAAAACCGCTAAAACTACAGGATCTGCGCTTGCAAACTCAACCCGTTGCGTAAAACGTTAAAATTCAGCTTTTTATAACGGCAAGCGTTATAAATAATACCATTTATGCCCCTGCATTCGCAGGGGCTGTTTTTTAGCCGCCGAAGACTTGATTTCTGCCGTTTTCTTTTGCGTGATAAAGGCGTTCGTCCGCTGATTTAATCATATCTTGAACGGTTTCAGCATCTTGCGGGAATGTCGCAACACCAAGGCTTATTGTTACGTTTGTTGTTTTGTCTGCGTTGGTGCGGACTTCTTGTTCTGAAACCATTTTACAAAGCTTTTGTGCCGTGAAAACGGCGTCTTCGTGGCCAATGTTTGGCAGAATTATACTCATCTCTTCTCCCCCGTAACGGCAAACGATGTCTGTTGCGCGGACATTCTTTTTTAATGTTTGCGCAACGGCTCTGAGAACTCTGTCGCCGCATTGGTGGCCGAAATTATCGTTGAACTTTTTGAAAAAGTCGATATCAATAATAATCAATGAGAATTCTGTCTGGTAACGTTTAGCGTGTTCCATTGCAGACGTCATTTGTTCCTGAAAATATCTGTGGTTGTAAAGCCCTGTCAGACCGTCTGTTGTCGCAAGTTTATATTGCTGTTCAAAGTCTTTTGATTTAATCAGGTATTTTACGATTAACATTGCGATGAAAACAATTGTCGCAAATAGCAATGGGGAAACGAGTTCCACCCAGAGGTTGAAATGTTTCATCATCTGGAACGTGAAAATTGTGTAACCCATATAAGTCAAAAATGTTAGGAATACCATTGCGCTGACAGATACGAATTTAAGTGTTATAAACCCGATTATGAGCGAAATTAAGATGCTTAAAAGGATTGTGCAAAGCGTTCCGGTTTTAGTGATAAAGTTGTTGTCAAGAACATTATTGACATAAGTCGCAAGGACTTCCACCCCCGGGAAGAGTTTATCTGTCGGTGTTGTTTTTAGGTCAAAGAGGCTGTTTGCTGTCATTCCTACGAACACAATTTTGTCGTTGAAGTCGGCGTTTAAATCAACCTGTTCGCCTTTCATTTTTTTGATGATTTTATATAGTGGAACCTCTTCATAACTTCCGCGCGGGCCGTACCAGTTCAAAATCGCGTTGCCGTCTTCGTCTAGTGGGATACGTTTATCCGCAAAAAACAGGTTTGAATGCGAATCAAGCGTTAGTTGGCGCGCAGGATTAGGTTCTAATGCTGAATACGCCGCTAGAAACGCCATCTGTGGATAGTATTTGTCGTGGTATTTAACAAGCGCTGGTGCTTTACGCAAAATTCCGTCGTTTGAACGCCCTATGTTTACAGAGCCGACATTTGATGTATTTTGAATAATATCTTCAACAATAGGTCGGTAGTTTGTGAATGTATTACCCTCAAAGTGGGTATTTAAAGAAGCGTTTTGTAATTTTATTTCGAGTTTTTCCGGCAAATCAACAGCTTTGCGCAAGTCTTCCGGCTGGTAATCGAAATTCATTGCCGTTATAACATTATTGTATTTTTTGAAAACGGCCGCAAGCTTTTTGTCTTCTGCTGCGTTGTTTTTCGCTGATTTAACAAACAGCATATCGAACGCGATGATTCTCGGGTTTTGTTTTTCGACAAAGTTTACCAAATCTGCGTAGAGTCCGCGTGGAAGCGGCCATTCACCGATATTATCAAGCGCGTATTCGTAGCTCGCGTCGTCAATCGTAATCAAAACAATTTTGTTGCAAGGTTGGCGGTGTTTTGCTGTTACACTCTGGCGCAAATCAAAAGTTTTATTCTCGATTCCCTCGACAAATGCGTCAAGACCCGCGTGTGTGAATCCGTAGAAAAATAATAATGCCGCGAATATCGAAAGTAAAACGTACAAAAGCTTTTTTAACATAATCTCTCTCTTTTCCTACTGTTTAGTATAGTGGAATTGAGGGATTTTGGCAACAAAGTTCTTGAATAAAAACTTCTGTTCTAAAATGTGGTTGTTAAGTTTTAGAATTTCGGTGGTTGTTGAAATTCCATCAGGAGATTTAAGGTATTTTAGCAAGCATTCTTCGTGTAAATTCATAACATGGTTATTATTACAAATTTCGCTAAAATTTACATCAACTTTTTAAACAGTTTTATGAAAATTAATGGTTCGTTTGATGTAGATATTAATATTGAATATCCTCAATCTCGTTGTTATAAGCGAGTTCTTCCTGCTCGTAGTATTCGCTTGTGAACTCTTGTTTTTCAATTCGGGCGTCGGCAAGAACTTTTAGCATTTCAACGTAATCAAGGCATTTTTTGCCTTTGACGCCAACTGTTTGCATTTGAATTTCACCGTTTGGAAGAAGTTTAATCTTTAATTGTTTTTTTGCCATCGTTCGCTCCTCTTTAATCCAAATCTACCGTTAAAACGATTGTGTTGTCGTCGAAAACTTCTTCTTCCGTGATGGAAAGATTCTGTGCCTCTAAACGTTCTTTGATTTTGTTGTAAGAAATTTCCTGTGCGTTCATCGCGTATTCAGAACCTATGTTCTCAACAAGTTCGTTAAGTCCGTAATCCTTGTTATACGTCGCGGTCATTGTGTAAGGCCCGTCTGCTTTTGTTTTTTCAAAACTTAAATGAAAAGCTTCGCACGTACAGGTTATGACGCCGTTTTCTTCTTGAATATTTTTCGCACCGTGTTCTGAAAGGGTTTTCATAAGCGCGTTTCTATCCATAATGACAGTTTCAAATGCTTTATTGAAAAACTCTTCGATGTCTTTGCCCTCAAGGTGCAAGCGCTCGCCGGTTTTAGCTGTCGCTAACCCTTGGACTATGGCACCTGTTGTGTTTATAATTCCAGCGCCAACTGCATATAGCAAAAATATAGGTGCTGCTGATATTGATACTGACATGTTATTCCTTTCATTAATTGTTACCGTTAGCCAATTGACCCAATATAGATGTGCCTCAGGCACCCTCAGGCACTTAAATTAAACGTCTAATCGTCTGCCGCCGCGGCTTGCGTTAACGTCCTGTGGTGCAGCCGGATCAGGGGTGGTTTCGGTGTATTTTTCAATGCTTTCTTTTGATGATGCGCAAACCGCTCTGACGTTCGCCCATTCACGAATCGCAAGGATTTGTTCTTTCTGCGTTTGTGAAAGCGGAACGGTGTTCGCGATTGCTTTTTCAAAGTCGTTGAATTTTAACGCGCGGTTTTCAAAGAACGCGTCGCAAAGCGCTGAGATTACAACCTGTTCGATTTCTGAACCGATGAAACCCTCGGTCATTTTTGCAAGAGTTGTGATAACTTTTGTGTCATTCGGTTTGATTTCGGCGCAGACTTCCGCGTCTTTAAGTCGTTTTGCAAGGTGGACTTTGAAAATTTCTTTGCGTTCTTTGATTGTTGGCAAGTCTACAAAGAAGATTTCGTCAAAACGGCCTTTACGTAAGAGTTCTGGCGGAAGCTTATCGATGTTGTTTGCGGTTGCAATGACAAAAACAGGTGCAGTTTTTTCCTGCATCCACGTTAGGAATGTTCCGAAAATTCTTGATGAAACGCCGCTGTCATTGCTTGATGAAACGCCGTTTAAGCCTTTTTCGATTTCGTCAACCCAGAGAATTGCGGGTGCAACGGCTTCGACTGTTGCGATGGCTTTGCGCATATTTTCTTCTGAACTTCCGACAATGCCTGAGAAAATTTTACCTAAATCAAGGCGGAGAAGTGGCAATTGCCAGATTGTACTCATAGCTTTTGCGGTCAAACTTTTACCGCAGCCCGGAACGCCTGTAACGAGAACGCCTTTTGGCGCAGGAATACAGTATTTTTTCGCGCGTTCTGACCATGAATTGTTGCGTTTTAAAAGCCAGCGTTTGAGGTTGTCCAAACCTCCGATGTCATCGATTCCAAGGTCACTTTGAATATATTCAAGCATACCGGTTTTGCGGATAACCTGCATTTTTTCTTCCAAAATAATATTGATATCGTTTTTATCAAGTTTTCCGTCGTTGACCATCGCGAGGGCAAAAGCGTTTTCAGCCTCCTGCATTGTGAGGCCGAGCGCGGCTTTACAGAGTTTGTCTTTGTCCTCTTCCGTAAGCGAAGAGGTATCAATTCTTTTGTTTGTCGTAATCATCTTGTTTAAACGCTCTTTAATATCTTCCATTTTCGGAAGCGGAAAGTCGTAGATTACGATGTCTTTTTGAAGTGTTTCCGGAATATTAAGGTCAGGAGAAACTAAAATGATGTTTTTTCTGACGTTGCTTGTTTTTAACGTCGGGATTAAATCGCGCAGAGAACGCACGATTTGAGGGTCCGCCGGACGTTGTTTTGTTCCGAAAAATACGTGAAAATCATAAAGGATAAATACGGAATCCTTGTCGTGTTTTTCGATAAATTCGATTAACTTATTAGGGCAGGTTGTGTTCGGGAAAGTTTTTTCGTCATTTTTCAGCCCGCTTGCCTGCGTCCAGATAAGAACTTCACGCGGGAATTTTATCTGTGTTTCGTCTGTGACTATACTTTTGATAAATTTAGTGGCTCTATCTTCTTCGTAACTTGAGATGTAAATATACGGAAATCGCGCTCTTAAAAGATGCGAAAGTTTTTTAGTATTATCGCTCATCATTTTCTTTCATACTATCTGTTGACTTTTTAATAGTAGCATATTTTTTGCGCTTCTGCAAGCATAATCTAATGGCGCGTAATCATATCAAGGTTTTTGGCCAGTTTGTCAAAATCTCCCATTCCGTTGATGAAGATTAGGCCGTTTTTTTGAATATTAACTTCGATTTTGTTTTTGTATTCGGTGAGAATTTTTTCGTCGTAGCGGTCTGTCAGAAAGTGGTAACGCTGGTTTTTTGAGCCGACCCACGGGCGCGAGAAGTCTTTTTCAGCTTCACGAAATTCACCGTCTATTAAAAGGTCAATGTAGTTGAGAATTTCGCGGTTTTTAATATCCTCGATTTTTCCGCCTGTAAAGCATAGAACAGAAAGTCCGGCTTCTTTTGCACTGCGGGCAAGAAATTCGAGCGCTTCAGGCTGTTCAAAGGGTTCGCCGCCAAGGAAAGTTACCCCCTGAATGTTAGGAGTCGCAAGAATATCGTTGAGAATTTCTTCGGCCTCTAGCTCCTGTCCGCCGTCGTGCGGCCATGTTGCTTCGGCCCAACAGCCTTTGCAGTGACGGGAACAGCCCTGAAACCAGATACAGTAACGGGTTTCTGGCCCCTCAACTTTTGTCTGTTTGATGATTTGATAGACGCGGACTTTCATTAGAAGTCTATAATCCTTTCGTCTTCTGACGTTTTTTGCGCGTTTTTCGCTCTATAAATACAAATAAGATCGTTTAATTGCTCTTGAAAATGCGGTTTGATTTTCATTTCGCGGTAAAATTCGTCAAGAGTTTTGAACCCGTTGTGAAGTGTGCGGTATTTGATAATCTTTTTGGCGATAATAATACTTATCCCCGGAAGCTTTGCAATTTCGTGTTCTGACGCAGCGTTGATGTCTATTCTTTTAACGTTTGTAAGTTTTATTGGCGCTTCGTCTTTGGTTTTGACCGTTTTTTGAGGAACGGGTTTTGGTGCAGGATTAGATTCGTGAATATTGAATCTGGCTTTTAATATATCAACAATCCCGCTATAATTCGCTCTTTCGTTAAACGATATACAGATTGTGTCAAAGGTTTGTTCAAAAATATTGTCGTTATTATTGAAAAATAAGTTTACAGCCGCGTTAACCTGTTCTGCCCAAACAACTGTCGCTGCGCGGCCTTTAACCTTGTTGTCCACGCAACTCATTGTTTTGTTTTCGGTGTCCATAACGAAAATTACGTTTTGATTCCTTAGCGTAATAATATATTTATCTCTGGTGACGAACTTTTTTGCTTGCTTTAAAGCTTTGCGGCGGCGCATAAAGGCCCGTATTCTTCCTGCTAATCCGTCGCTTTCCTGTTCGCCGATATCGTCTTCAAAATAATTGAAAACCCTGTTATAACGTCTTCTGCCATACATATTTGAATAGCGATTATATCTGCTGTCAGGTATAAGCAGTGAAATTATTAACGCAATAACATAAAAAATTATTCTGTACATCTTAATAACCGGCCTTTGTTAATATTATACACGAAAATTTTTGTTTATGATAGAATTAACCTATGGCAAGTGATTTTATTAAGAAAAATTTATGGTTATTTAAGTTTCTGGCTAAATCTTTTATGCAGATTCAGAAATATTTTACGCATATTGTAGAGATTAATAATAAAGAGTTGAAGCCTTGTATTTATGCAATGTGGCACTCTGATCAGTTTTGTATTTACGGAATTGAGGACAAAACTCATCTTAGTATGCTGATTAGCAAATCCGCTGATGGCGAAATCGTTTCTTATGCGACAGAATCTTTAGGGTTCAAAACTGTTCGTGGTTCGTCTAATAAAAGAGGCGCGATTGAAGCGACTATGCAGATGATTAATGCATTGAAAGCCGGCGAATGTGTTGCGCTTACGGTTGATGGGCCTAACGGGCCTTTACATAAGGTTAAAAACGGTGTTATAAAGATTGCCCAAAAATCTGGTGCGCCGATTGTGCCGGTTTGCTGGTATTCTGCAGACCCGACATTTATTAAGCTTCCGTCGTGGGACAAAATGACCTCGCCGATTGGTGAGTGCAAATTGTTGAACCTTTATGGCGAACCTATTTATGTGCCGGAAGAGCTTACGGATGAACAGTTTGAGGCAATTCGCACTCAAATTGAAACTTCATTATTGGATTTGCAGGCGCGGATTCCTGAAGAATTTAAAAAGGCCAAAAAAGAAAAACTCTGGAAGAAAAAGAAATAAGTGAGGGCGTTGGATATGTGTAATAAATTTGCGGCAGTTGTGTTAGGTTTAGCGTTAACATGCAACGGTGCGTTTGCAAGTTTGAACGGCAAAATTGAACGCGTGATCGGCGCGTCAGGCATAAATTCCTCTGCTGTCACTGTTTCTGTAAAAGATGTTAAAACCGGCGAAGCCGTCGCACAAATTCGTCAAAAACAGCCGATGATTCCGGCATCCACTCAAAAAATGCTTACGTTTCCGGCTATTAGGGAAACTCTCGGTGCGGATTACCTTTTTACGACAGGACTTTATAAAACAAAAAATGGTGATATCTATTTGAAACTCTCTGCCGATCCGTATTTTACAACGGCTGATTTGAAAACTCTTGTTAAATCTCTCGGAGAAAAATCGCTTATTACCTGCCGTGAATTTTATATCGATGACACGATTATTGACTCAGAGGAATGGGGCGAAGGCTGGCAGTGGGATAACGATTTGAACCCGCTTATGCCGCGCTACAGCGTTTATAATATAGATAAAAACCTACTTACTTTGATTATTCGTCCGACAATCAAAGGCTCTCAGGCTGATGTCAGATTGACTGAATTTTATCCTGTAACTTTTATGAACCTTGTTCAAACGGGTGACGTTGATAACGTTAAGATGTCCAGAAAAAATAATATTTCACCGGATATTTTGACTCTCGAGGGAACCGTTAAAAGGCAGGTTACAAGAAGTTTTCCGGTCAATAACCCTAAGCGCTATTTTATGATGAGGCTTGATGAACTCGTAAAAGACCAGAAATTTGATTATTACGGCGCTTATCCGTCTAAAGCCCTTGAGGCAAACGCTGTTTTATTAAAGGAGGTTTCGCATTCTCTTGAGCGTGCGGGTGCTGATATTTTGAAAAACAGCAGTAACTATGCCGCAGAAACTGTCTACAAAATCGCAGGCGGCAAGTATAAAAATTCTGTCGGAACCGTTGACGCTGCAAACGAAATGTTTATGGACTACTGCGCTAAAAACGGCCTCGATACATCAGACATTCGCGTAGTTGACGGAAGCGGGGTTTCAAAGAATAATATTATGACGTCTGATTTCGTAACCACGTTTCTCATAAACGAGGCGAAAAAAGATGATTTCCAAAGTTATTACGAAACAATGGCAAAGCCGACCGAGGGAACATTAAAAAACAGAATGCTCTATTTTAGCGACAACTTACGCGCTAAAACAGGTTCTCTAAGTGATGTCAGCGCAATCGCCGGTTATCTCACAACACAAAAAGGTAATATGGTCGCGTTTGACATTATGGTTAATAACCATAAATTTACCGGCAAAAAAATGAAAATATTAGAAGAAGAAATTCTTAGAACTATATACGTAAATTATTAAAATGATTAACGAAAAGAACTCAAAATCAGCAGTAATGTGGCTTTCTACGGCGCATTTCATAAACGACATTTACACCGGCATGTTGAACCCGTTGATGCCGTTTATTGCCGCAAAATTGAGTTTTTCGATGGCGTTTGCGACGATTATTATCAGTATTTCGCATGTGTTTTCGTCAGTCTTACAGCCGTTAATCGGGTATTTTGCAGATAATATTCAACGCCGCGGGTTTATTTTCTGGGGATTGTTGATGTCGTCTGTGTTCATTTCATTTGCCCCGGGGCTGCCGTATAAGTGGCTTTTCATTCTTTTTGTTGCGCTTGGAAGCTTAGGTTCAAGCCTTTTTCACCCGCAGGCGCTCGGTGTTGTGTCAAAATTCCTGCAAACTGGCCAGAAAGATGTAGCGAAATGGATGGGAATTTTTATCGGTGTCGGCGCTCTTGGTTTTTCGCTTGGGCCGTTGGTTTCATCCTCTATCGCGCAGTTTTGGGGATTGGAGAAAATCGCGTGGGTTTGCGTCGCCGGCGTAATCTGGGCGTTATTGATGTTCAAATTCGTGCCAAAAATTTCTCAGTTTGGCGAAACTGCTCCGAAATTCGGGTTTAAAAAAGCGTTTTGCGATATTTTGACGAATAAAGATTTGAATATTTTATTCTTTATCGCGATGGTGAAAACTCTTATTACGACTTCGTGTTCGATATTTTTGCCGTTTTTATGGAAAGATATGGGATACAGCAAGTTTTATATCGGCTGTGCGCTGTTTGCGTTCACGTTTGTCGGTGGAATCGCAGCGACTATCAGCCCTATGATAGAGCGCAAGTTTGGGACAAAAGCGATTTTGTATTTTTCGATGATTTCGACCTGCCCGCTGTTGATAATTTTTATTATGACATACCGGACAATGCCGTGGGTTGCGATGTCAATGTTTATTCTGACCGGTGCTATTACGATGATGGCATCGCCTGTGATTATGGTTCTTGCGCAAAATCTGGCGCCGCAATATAAAAGTATTATTTCAGGCTTTGTAAACGGGTTTGCGTGGGGAATAATTGCGGTTCTGATGTCTGGTTTGGGCTTTATAGCTCAAAATCTCGGCATAACAAATTTACTCTTCTGGATTTCGATTATTCCAGTGTTTGCGTCATTATCAATTAAATTTATAAAGCTAAGCGAGAATTGATAATTTTTGTTGTTGATTGTTCGGGGTAGATTTTTGACCTTTAGGACAATGGCAGTTGTGCTGTGCAGGTTGTGATTGCGCAGATGTGTTTTGAGAATTCTGCGTGCTGGTCGGGCGACCAAAACTAAAACCTACTATTGACGATACTAACATGAAATGACCCCTTTTCGAAAATTATTATACTGTGATGAAATTCTAAATGCAAGTATGTAAATTACATCTTTTAAATGACTTGAAATTCAGGCATTAGGATTATAATGAATACTGGAGAATTATGATTATGATTTGGAAGATTTTATTTGTAATATATTCGTTAATAATGATTGGCCTCGGGTTTTTAGGGCTTGGAATAGAGCCGGAAACGGGTGTTAGATTCGGTGAGGCGGTGGTTAATACGTGTGTAGAAATTATGCTTGTGTTGGCTATGGTTTATACGTTTGCGCTTGGATGGCAGAAAAGATTAGTTAGCGAAAGATTTAATAAAATTTTCTTTATTTTTTCTGTAATCGCGTTTGTGTTTGTTGGTGTGTTTTTGTATCAACACACTTACGCGCCGATGTATTCGGATATGCTGCTTTCAGCGATGAAAAACGGTATGGTTCCGCGTCATTGGGATTTCCAGATGCTGCTTGCAATGACCAGAGTTGAAGTTTTGATTTTTGTATTGCTTGCGCAGTTTATAATTTTTGTGCCGTTCTATCTGGCTTATTATCACTACAGAAAACGTATGACAGAACTCGGTGTGGCAAAGCATTCGGGTAGAAAATGTTTTGCGGTTTATGTTGTATTTTCTTATATGTTTATTTTTCTGTCATTATTCTTCGGGCTTTCAGGCGAGATTGTAAACTTTAACATTTTCGATTGCCTCTCAACGTTATCAAGCATTTATATTGCGCTTGGCGTGGGGGCTTATGCGTTCAATATCGAGGTTTTGAACCCTATTTTCTGGAGAGTTTCTCTGCCGGTGTGCATTGTGATAGAACTTCTGCCCGCTGCATTGTTCAGTGCGGATTTTAAAGATGCAATCGGCTGGACTGTTACACAGTCGTCGCCGATTTATTTACTCTCATCTTACTTAATGACAGCTGTTGCGATATTTATGATTTACCGCTACGCTTGTACTGACGTTGTTTTCAAACCAGAGAACCCAACTACTTAATATCTTTTGCTATTAAGTTTGTGATGTCTTCGCCGCCGAAAAGAACCATGTTTTTAGGTAAAACTACGGTGTAGTTTAGTTCTTTGGCTTTTTGTGCAACTTGAGCTTTTATGCTTTTGTCGAGTTCAAGAAGCTTGTCGTTGTAGTTTTTGTCCATCTGAAACTTTTTGTCGCTGACATCTTTTCTGTATTTTTCTTCAAGTTTCGCGATTTTGTCAGGGTTAGTTTCGTTGGAAATCTCGAGGCGCGCCTGTTCAAGTGTTTTTTCGATGTCGGCAAGTTGTTTTTCGTGAGTGCTTTTGAGCGCTTTGACTGACGCAGAGTTTGTGATTAATTGTGTTAAATCAACTGTTGCGACTTTCATGTCTGTGTTAGCGCTTGAAAACGCGATGTTGTTGATTGATACCCCTAAAATTACAACAGCCAGCAAACCTGTAACGGCTAAAATTTTTGTTTTCATATTCTCTTACTCCTTATTATGGACTTAGATTAATGAAGAAGTAAGAGTTTTATAATTCGACGGTTGGGCTAAATAGCCTTAGACAGGCAGCTTAATACAGAATTCCGTGCGGACATTTTCGGTGCTGGAAACGTTGATTTCACCTTTGTGAGAGTTGATGATTTCCTGTGAAAGATATAGCCCCAAGCCTGTGCCGATTTTGCGGAATTTTTTCGTTGATGAATAATATTTATTAAATATTAACGGAATTTCTTCTTTTGAGATTCCTTGTCCGTAGTCGATGACAGAAATCGTCACAAACCCTGGGATTTCGCCTGTTGCAAGGTCGATTGTTTCGCTCGAGGTGCTATGAATAATCGCGTTTGAAATAAGGTTTTTGACGACACGACCGAGTTGGAGTCTGTCTGCGTAGATTCTGATGTTGTGGTTTGAGTTGAAGTTGATTTTGATTTTTGAATCCGCCGCGATTGGTTGCATTTCTGAGATTATGTCGTTTAGAAACTCGTTAAGCATTATGTTTTCTTTATAAAGTTTTATACCTGTTTCTTTAACTTTGTACGTGTCGAGGATTATTTGAACAAGGTCAACGAGTTCGCGGTTAGATTTTTTCATTCCCTCAAGCGCGAATTTTTGTTTTTCGTTTATATCGCCGAATTTTCCCTCTAAAAAGAAGTTAAGCATATTGCTTTCCGCAACGATTGGAACTTTAAGGTCGTGGGTTAGGGTTGCGATGAAGTCTTCTTTGAGGTTTTCGAGTTGTTTTTCGTTGGTGATGTCGGTGATGAGCAGAACGTAGCGTTTTTTCTCGTCAACTGACAATTGAATTGAACTCAACTGATAGTTTTTGTTCGGGTTATGTTTGATGAATGCGCTTATGTTTTCGGCCTTGTGAAGATCTTTGCCCTCTTCTATTTCGAGGAAATCGAAAACGCTTTTGCCTACTAAGTCGTGGTGTTTTTGTCCAAACCAGCCATCAATTTTGGGGGTGGTTTTTAGGATAGAATTTTTTTCGTTAACGATTAGGATTCCGTCTGACAGCGAGTTGATAACTGTTTCAAGCAGAGTGTTCTGGCGCATGAGTTCGGTTTGGTATTCGACAATCATCTTTTCGCGGTCGTTAAGGGTTTCGACCATCCGGTTAATACTTTCGGTTACGTTTTGGTAACTCGGGTTGTTGGAGTGGCGAAGCGGCTCGATTTTTGTCGTAAGGTTCCCGTAGCGAACCGAGTCGATTGTGTTCGTTACTATTCCTAAGTAATCGTTAATCTTTGCCCAGCGTGTGTTGGTTTTTCTCGTCAGGTAAAAACAAATCAGCAAAATAATTATGATACTCAGATTTATGTAGAATAGAAACATTTTTTACAACTCCGGAAATTTGTGCTATTATTGTCTAGCATATAAGGAATTTGGAATTATGTCAAAAATATGTCTTCCGAAAACGATAAAGATGGTAATCACTGATTTTGACGGGGTTATGACTGACGGATGTGTTTACATTTCAGATAGCGGAGAATTTACCCGTAAAGTAAATTTTCAGGACGTAATGGGAATGTCTTTGCTTAAAAAAGCAGGGTTCAAACTCGGGATTATCTCCGGCGAGGGTAATAAGGCTATCGAAATGCTGGCAAAAAAGTTTCAGATTGAAGAGGTTCACCAGTCTATAAGAGTTAAAATTGATGTTTTGAAAGGGATTATTGAACGCCATAATTTGACGCAGGAAGAATATGTTTACATCGGCGATGACGTTAACGATTTGGCTTGTTTGGAATATGCGAAGTATAAAATAACTATTCCGCACGCGCCGGCACGTGTTAAAGCCGTTGAGGGAATACAGGTTACTGAGAAAACCTGCGGAAACGGGGCGTTTAGAGAGGTTGCGGATTGTTTGACTACTTAAAAAAGATTTTAGAACAGGTAAGACAGATTAGCGAAAGCGTCGATGATTATAAAAAATTGTCGCCATCTGGTGCTATGCCTGCTGTTGCACAGGTTAACACCGCGTTGAAACTTCTCAAAAAAAATAAGATTGAGGAAGCGGAAGCCTTGCTTTTAGAGGCCGAAGAGCTTTATCCTGCAAGCGAAGCCGTGTTTAGAACTTTAGGTTATGTTTACGAATCGCGTAAAGAGTTTGAAAAAGCGGCGCAATATTTTCAAAAAGCGCTCAATCACAATCCTATCAAGAAAGATTTGTTTATACGTCTTGGCTATGCTCAGCTTTCAGCAAGGCTAAATGAGGCGGCGTGCAAAACTTTCGAGCGTGCGCTTAAAGTTTTTCCGTTGGATGCGGAAGTCATTACCGCTCACGGAATGGCGCTTTATAGACTTGAACAGTTTGAAGAGGCGCGCAAACAGTTTGTAAAAGCTTTTTCTATTGACGGGCGTAATCTTAACGCACTTTTTCTTACCGCGACGATTGACACGATGGTGGGTGATTATGAGCGCGCAGAAACAAGACTTTCTCTGCTTGTAAAACTTGCACCGAGTACGGCGCACTTGTATGAGTATGCAAAGCTTAAAAAACTTAAAGGCGATTACGATGCGGCTGAAAAATTGGCTGTGCGCGCGGTTGAATCAAACAAACAGTTTCTTCCGGCATATATTTTGCTTGCAGAAATTTATCAGATTCGTTTTGATTTAGATAAGGCGCTTGAATGGCTGCAGGCGGCAGAAGAAAACGAACTTGACTCTGCGGCGCTCTATATGGCGCGTGCTAATATTTATATGTATAAAGAGGATTTTGAATCAGCGCTTGCGGCTTACAGAAAAGTTCTTGAATACGAACAGAGCAAAAACACTGATATGAAAATTCTTATCTGTGAAGTTCTTCTTGATAACCTTGAGGGCAAAGAAGATGTCGTTAAAACTATGACTGATGGTGAAGATAACGAGGCCGCTTATATGCTTCTCGGGGTCTGGAATTACAAGAGCGGAAACCTTACCGCCGCAGAAGAGTTTTTCAAAAAAGCCCTGCAAATTACGTTGAAACTTCCTGTCGTTTATTATCGGCTTGCAAAAATTTATCAAGCGCAGGGTGAGGATTACAAAACTGATAAATATTTCAAACTCGAAATCGAAAAAAATCCTTACCACTTTAAAGCCCACAAAGATTTTATCGAATATTTGATGAATAAAGGAAATTTTGAGGACGCACGGTTCAAAATTAAAAATGCGCTTAAACTTTTTCCTAAAAACGCAGAACTTGAAAACCTCTTGTTTTACGCAGGTTTCCGCCTTGTCGATGAAAAAACTTCCGGCTATAATGTTAAGGAACTTTTAAAATTGGCTGAAAAACTTGAGAAAAATTCAACTTTTTTGTATGCTGATGAGAAGAATATTCTTATAGAGAAGACAAGAGGATTAGAATAAGTTGAGAAAAGATATAATAGTCCAAAAGTTTGGCGGAACTTCCGTTGCGGACGTTGAAAAAATTAAAAATGTTGCCCGCGCGGTAATCCGTGAAAAAGAAAACGGAAATGATGTTGTAGTCGTAGTTTCGGCTATGGGGCATACAACGGATTATCTGGTCAAAATGGCAAAAGATTTGAACCCGAACCCGTCAGGCCGCGAAATGGATATGCTTTTATCTACCGGTGAGGGCGTTTCTATTGCGCTTCTTGCAATGGCAATCCAAGCGCAAGGCTATGAGGCTGAAAGCCTGAACGCTATGCAAATCGGGATTCATACCGAAAATATTCACATGAAAGCCAGAATTACTGATATTGATACCGTACGTTTAGAAAAAGGTTTGGCCGATGGCAAAATTCTAGTCGTTGCAGGGTTCCAAGGTGTTACTGACGGAAACGAAATTACAACACTCGGACGCGGCGGCTCTGATATTTCGGCTGTTGCACTTGCAGCGGCGCTCAAAGCTAAACGTTGCGATATTTACACCGATGTTGAGGGCGTTTATACAACAGACCCTAGAATCGTTCCGACAGCCTCTCGTCTGGAAGAGGTTTCTTACGAAGAAATGCTCGAACTTGCGCAGGCAGGCGCAAATGTTCTTCACCCTAGAAGCGTTGAAGCCGCTAAGGTTCATAATGTTCCGCTGCGCGTCAGAAGCAGCTTCAAGCTTGATAATTTAGGTACTTTAATTTTAGGAGTAGACAAAATGGAAATAAATAGAGCGGTTACAGGTATAGCGGCAGATTTGTCACAGGCAAGAATCGTTGTTTGCGATGTTCCTGACAAACCAGGTGCGGCAGCCGCAGTTTTCACAGCGCTCGCTGATAACAAAATCTCAGTTGATATGATTATCCAATCTTACGCAGATAAAGTCGCTAACACTAACGACATCGCGTTCACCATCTGTGCTGATGATACCGACAAAGCTCTTGAAGTTCTTAACGGCTTGAAAGCTAAATGGAATATTTCAAAAGTCGAAGCAAACACTGATATCGCAAAAGTTTCCGCTGTCGGTGCAGGCATGATTGGAAGACCGGGGATTGCGTCTAAAATGTTTCAGGCGCTTGCGGACGCGAACATTAACATCAGAATGATTGCAACCAGCGAAATTAAAATCAGTTGTTTAGTAAATAAAGAAGATACAAAAAAAGCAATAAAAGTTCTTCACGATGTCTTTGAACTTAATTGCAACGAAATCGCAGAGGTCAAAGGTGACCTGCCAAATATTTAGTAAAGGAAAAATACAATGAGTTTAACAGTATATTTAGGGATTGACGTCGGTTCTGTAACGACAAAATTGGCGTTGGTTGACGAAAGTGGAAAATATGTAGACAGCGTAATGCTTAGAACCGCAGGTAAACCTGTTATGGCTGTCCAAAACGGTTTAAAAATGCTTTATGAAAAGAAGCTTACCGAATACGATGTAAAAGGCGTAGGTACAACGGGTTCAGGCCGTAACCTTGCCGGCGCACTTGTTGGCGCAGATGTCGTGAAAAACGAAATTACAGCGCACGCAGTTGCTGCAAGTATTAATGTTCCTGGGGTTCAAACAATTCTTGAAATCGGCGGACAAGATAGTAAAATTATTATTCTTCGCGACGGTATCGTAACAGACTTCGCGATGAACACAGTTTGTGCGGCGGGTACAGGAAGCTTCCTCGATCACCAAGCCCAAAGACTTAATGTTCCTATCGAAAAATTCGGCGAAACAGCTTTAAAATCAACAAACCCTGCGCGTATCGCAGGACGTTGCGGCGTTTTCGCAGAAAGTGACCTTATTCACAAACAACAACTCGGCTACCCTGTAGAAGATTTGCTCTACGGTTTGTGTCAGGCGCTTGTTAGAAACTATTTAAGCAACCTTGCGTTGGGTAAAGAACTTCTTCCAACAATCACATTCCAAGGCGGTGTTGCTACTAATACCGGCATGGTTAAAGCGTTTGAAGAAGCTTTAGGTACAAAAATTGTTGTTCCTAACCACCACCAAACAATGGGTGCAATCGGTGCGGCGCTTCTTGCGATGGAAAACCACCAGTATACAGAAGTTGCGACGAAATTCAAAGGTTGGGAAGTCGGCGATATGCACTTTACATCAATTACCTGCGAATGTAACGGCTGCTCAAACAACTGCGAAGTTATCACAATTGTCGAGGGTACAGACGAACTTCAGCGTGTAGAAAACATCAAAGATATTAAAGGAAATATCATTGCGCGTTGGGGCGGCACCTGCGGACGTTGGGAAATAGCATAATGGTTGAGGCGGGGCTTGCCCCGCCTCTTGACTAATGATGAAAAATAATACATAATATATTCAAAGAAAGGATGCAGGCTGAGCCTGTTCTATACTTAGACAATGGCAAGACGCCAAGAAAGGATTATTATGAAAAAAAAACTTGTAAACATGTTAGAGGGGGGGGGGGGGCCTCTCTTAGGTGCTTTTACTATGGCAGAGATACTCTTATCTCTAACAATTATTGGCGTGGTTGCTGCGATAACATTGCCGTCGCTGACAGGTAACATTAATGAGCGTACATGGAATACACAACGAAAAGCTTTATTCGCGAGAATTTCTCAAGCGGTTCCGTTGATGGGAAGCGTTAACGGATACGCTAACGCGGAAACATTTGTGACTGCAGGACTTGCAAAGGTTTTAAAGATAAATAATATTTGCTCTACTGACAAAATTTCAGATTGCAGTATTGCGTCCAAAATGGTTAAATTAAATGGCGGTACTATTTCGACACCGACCAAAATGTCAGAATTGAACCCGAGAATTGTCAACATGTCCGCTATTGGTCAGGGCGGGGAGGGGTACTCTTATTCTCAAGAAGATTCTGATGCCGCTGCTTTTGAAACGGTTAATGGTGAGAGTATTATTGTTTTTTATAATGGGAAATGCGTTCCTGATATGAACGAAACAGGTAAAACTTATTATCAAACAAAACTTTGTGTGAATCTGGTTTATGACTTAAATGGTTCAAAGGGGCCAAATACTGTTGGTAAAGATATGGGATATATTTCAATATTTTATCCTACGGATTCGGTGATAGTAGGGCCGTTCCCTCAAATCAGAAGTCTTCCTGAGCAGTATAAGCAGGCGGAGGCCGGCGCTGCCTGCACAAAATCAGATCCTGAATATCGTTTGCCAAATAAGGAAGAGATGGCGTCGTTGTTCGTTAATACTTTTTTGATTGAAGATGGAACACAAACTGTAACCGACGCGTTGTATTGGACAACCAGTGTTATATCATCGACTAAGGCGTGGTATTTCTGGTTAGAATCAGGTTATGCAAATAGTGATAGATTGAGAACTGAGGCCATGAGCGTCCGATGTGTTAAACGTTAGAATAAGGCGGGGCTTGCCCCGCCTTATTCTTTGTGATAAAATATTCCCATCAATAACAAAAGGAGAAAAAGATGGAGAATAAACAAATTGCAACAATCGGTGTTTTCGGCGGATCAGGATTTTATAAATTCCTCGACGATGTAGAAGAAATCAGAATTGAAACCCCGTACGGAATGCCTAGTGACAGTGCTTTTGTCGGTAAAATTGGCTCGCATAAAGTTGCGTTTATTCCGCGTCACGGCAGAAACCATACTATTTTGCCGCACCTTATCAACTACCGCGCTAACGTTTGGGCGATGAAGTCTTTAGGCGTTAAACGCGTTATTTCTCCTTGCGCTGCAGGAAGTTTACAAAAACACGTTGAACCAGGGCATTTTGTAATCTGCGATCAGTTCGTTGACTGGACTGACGGCAGAAAATCAACGTTCTTTGAAGGGCCAATCGTTACTCATCCGTCTGCGGCCGAAACTTATTGTCCTGAACTCAGAAAACTTGCTATCGAAACCGCTAAGGATTTAGGAATTACTGTTCACGAAAACGGTACTGTTGTTGTTATCAACGGCCCTAGATTCTCAACTAAATCTGAATCTAAATTCTTCACAAACCAGGGGTGGGAAGTTATCAATATGACAGCGTTTCCGGAAGCTTATCTTGTTAAAGAAATGGATATGTGTCCGTTGAACATTTCACTTATTACCGACTACGATGCTGGTTTGGTTGGCGATGTTCCGCCGGTTTCACACCACGCTGTTATAGAAGTGTTTAATAACAATGTCGCTAATTTGAAATCTCTATTATTCAGTATGATAGAGAAAATACCTGTTGAACAAAACAATTGTGAATGCGCTTTTACTAAAAAGAACTCACAACTGTAGAAAGGACTAATTATGGTTAGCGCAGTTTCAAAACTTTTCGAACTTTATTTCCTCGTGATAATCCTCAGATGTTTTCTGTCGTTCTTCCCGAGAATCGATATTTATAAACAGCCGGTGAAGTTTATCAGAGATATTACTGATCCGTATCTGGATATTTTTAGAAGATTTATTCCGCCTGTGAACGGTCTGGACTTTTCGCCGATTGTTGCGGTGATTGTTCTGCAAATTCTGCAAGTGCTTGTTTGTTCGGCGCTGGATATTGTCTTTTAGCGAGGGGCGCACATGAAGATTATAATCTATGGTGCTACGGAAATCGGCTGTCTGCTTGCGACAGAATTTTTTGAAGACCATGATATCACTGTTATTGATAAAGAGGAAAATAAAACCGAAGAGTTTAAGAAACTTGATATCGGTTTTGTTCAGGGCAACGCGTCTGACGTTGAGGTTTTGAAAAAAGCTGATATCAGAAACGCGGATGTTTTTATCGCTTGTACACCGGTTGACGAGGCGAATATTGTTGCGTGTCTGACTGCGAAGAAAATGAGCGGTGTGAGAACTGTTTCGTTTGTTTCAAAGGAAGAATATCGAAATGTTTTGAACGTTGATCGTTCTGATATGTGTCTTTGCGAGTTTTTTATTGACGAAATCGTTTGGCCGGAAGAGCTTTTGACGCAGGAAATTTTCAGAATTGTAACGGTTGCTCAGGCACTGGACGTTGAATTTTTTGCAAACGGCCGCGCGCGTTTATTGGAATACAAACTCAAAGAGGGTATGCCGCTTGTTGATAAAAAGGTTAAAGAGTGTAATTTCACCAAAAACACGCTGATTGTGGGGATTACGCGTAATGGTGAACTTTCTATCCCGAACGGTGACACGACGCTTTTGGCTGACGACAAACTTATTTTTATGGGAACTTCTCATTCGCTTGATATTCTTGCCGGAACATTTTTCCACGATAAGGAAAGCGTTAAGTCCGTGACGATTATCGGCGGTGGAAACGTCGGAATGATGTTGGCGCAGAGCCTTGAAGCCGTTAAGATTAAGACTAAGATTATCGAAAAGAAATACGAACGCTGCGATTATTTGTCGCAAATTCTCAAAAACACGCTCGTCATCAACGGCGACGGTACGGATTTGAAACTTCTTGATGAAGAAGAAATCGGCGCAAGCGATGTTACAATAAGCGTTACAAACAATGACGAGAGAAACCTTTTGACGTCACTTCTTGCGAAACAACTCGGTACAAAGCGTACGATTACTCGGGTTTCAAAGGTTTTGAATATTCCGTTGTTTGAAAAAGTCGGCGTTGATATCGCGATTTCTGCGAAAAACTCTGCACTCAACGAGGTTAAGAACGCCGTTGAAGAGTCCGATATCGGCATTCTGGCTACTGTTGAACAGGGACAAGGCGAGGTTCTTGAGATTGATTTAGGAATTGAATTTAATAACAAAAAAATTATGGAAATGCGTTTCCCTAAACCTGCGATTGTTGGCGTTGTTCAGCGCGGAAACGGGGTTTTAATCCCGAAAGGCGACACGGAACTTCACACCGGCGATACGCTCATAATCTTCACTAAAGCTGAGGATGCTGATGTTATTAAGGAATTTTTCCATAGGACGGATAAATAATGAGATTTAATTATTTACTGGGTGCAGTCGGATTAGTTATTATTTACATCGGGTTTGTAATGCTGGTGCCGATTGTGGTTGCGCTTCTTTACGGCGAAATTTCCAGTATTAGCGCGTTTTTAATCCCTGCGGTTGTTTGTATGCTGTTAGGGCTTATATTGAAAACAGTGGCAGGTAATTCCAATTTTAACGATATTAAAAAGTCCGAGGGGCTTTTTATTGTTGTTCTTTCGTGGCTTTTGATGGGCGGAATCGCGGCGGCACCGTTTATGATGATGGGGTTAAGCCCGCTGAATGCATTTTTTGAAGCGGCGTCCGGAATTACGACGACGGGTGGAACAATTTTGACCCATTTTGATTATCCGCACGCGTTTTTCTTCTGGCGTTCGTTTACCCAGTGGCTTGGCGGTATGGGGATTATCGTCCTGTTTATTGCGATTTTGCCGCAGTTCGCCGTTGCAGGTCGTCAGATGTTTTTTGCAGAAGCCCCAGGGCCGACAGAGGATAAAATTACACCGCGTATTCGCAACACGGCGTCCGCTTTGTGGAAAATTTATGTTGCGTTCACACTTTTGGAAACCTTGCTTTTAATCTGGGCTGGAATGCACCCGTTTGATGCGCTTTGTAATTCACTTTCAACGCTTTCGGCAGGTGGATTTTCGCCGAATCCTGAAAGCACGATGGGCTATAATTCTAACATAATAACTTTGATTATAATGGCGTTTATTTTTATTTCCGGCGTGAGTTTTAACGTTCAGTATATGGCGCTATCAAAACTCAGACCGTGGAATATTTTTAAAAGTGAAGAAGTTCGAGTTTATACTGGCGTATTTCTTGTGTTGGGCGGAATTGTTGCTGCATCGCTCTATTTTACTGGCGGGTTTACTGATATTAAGGAAGCGCTTTTGCACGGATATTATCAGGTGATTTCCGTGATGACGTCAACCGGAAGCACAAGTTCTGATTTTGCGAGTTGGAATTTTACATCCCAATTACTCCTTGGCTTAGCGTTTTTTGTCGGAGGCTGCGCAAGTTCAGCCAGTGGCGGTATCAAAATTACAAGATGGTGCCTCGTCTTTAAATTGATGAAAACTGAATTGCAAAAAATTCTCCACCCGAACGCTGTTATAAATGTAAAAATGGATAATAATATCGTACCAAAAGACGTTATAATGCAAATTATCGTCTTTGTGATGTTTTATTTCTTGATAATCCTTGTGTCAGCGATTGTGTTGTCAATTTTAGAACAGAATTTGTTGTTAGGCTTTGCCTCAGCGGTTTCATCAATTGGAAACGTCGGGCCTGCTTACCCTGAACTTATCGGGCCATTGGGAAGCTTTGACGCAATGCACCCTGTGTCAAAAGTTATATTAATTTTCAACATGTACATCGGCCGTTTAGAATTAATCCCGTTCCTTGTTATGCTGCAGGGCGATTTCTGGAACTTTAAGAAGTCTTAGTAATCTCTTCGGCGCCGAATTTGTTAAGCATATTTTTCTCTGCGTTTTGAATTGGTTTTGCAGACGCAAAAATTGCTGAAATATAACCGGCAAGACCACCGGCTATTACAGCGCCCCAGCGTACCCAGCTGTTGCTTGCATTTTTTGCGAGTTGACCACCTGCAACACCACCTAAGCCGCCCAGAACACACATTCCAAGCGTTGAAATAATTGACGCCTTGTTGTACAACTTTTTATAACTGGAAACAAACTCGTCGCTTTTGTCCTGTTGAACGCTAAAATTCCTGCGGCTTGCGCCGTTATATGTCGCGCGAACTTCTACGCGGTTGTTATCAATTGGTTTTCCTACTTCTAATTCTACTGCCATATTATTATAAAAACATGAAAGTATAAAAAATTGCTACGAAATCGTTATTCGTAGCGAAGCGCGTCGATAGGTTTAAGGAGTGACGCTTTGTGGGCGGGGTAATACCCGAATGCCATTCCGACAAGCCCTGAAAATCCCAGTGAAAGAATTATTGAAAACGCTGAAATCGAAATGCTTAAATCTGTAGAAAAGATTTGAACCGATTTTGCACCTACAACGCCGACAACAACGCCTATCAGCCCGCCGATGATTGAGAGAAGAAGCGATTCTATCAAGAATTGCCAGCGGATGTCTGAAGCGCGTGCGCCGATTGCCATACGGATTCCGATTTCTTTTGTTCGCTCGGTGACGGATACAAGCATAATGTTCATAATCCCGATTCCGCCCACAAGCAGCGAAACAGAAGCGATTGAGAATAGAAGAATTGAAAACGTTGCGGTTGTGGCTTTGATTTTTTCCTGAAATTCCGCTGAATTTCGGATTTCAAAGTCGTTGTCCTGATTTTTACCTATTCTGTGGCGCAGGACAAGAAGTTCGTTGATATCTTTTTCAGCCTGTGAAACGGTGTCAGCGTCTTCGCATTTTACGACAATCATTTTTACCGTTCCAGGGAAGCTTGTTCCGAAAACTTTTTTCTGTGCGGTCAAAATCGGGATAAAAATTAAATCATCTTGATCCATCGGCCCCATTGAGCCTTTTTCTTTCATTACGCCGATGACTTTGAACGGGGTTCCGCCAACACGAATGGTTTTGTCTATCGGATTGACGTCGCCGAAAAGTTCTGTGACGACGGTGCTTCCCAAAATCGCAACTTTAGAACCGTTTTTGACTTCATCGCGGTTGAAGCGGCGGCCGAGTTCGATTTCGTAATTTTTTATATATAAATATTCAGGCTCAATGCCGTAAACTGTGGTTGACCAGTTCTGGTTTCCGTAGGTAAGTTGTTTGGATTCGGTGCTGGCGGAGGCGACGGCTTCTATTCCGCGGGCGTTCTTTTTGATTGCGTCGGCGTCTTTGAGGGTTAAAGTTGGCTTTGACCCCATTCCCATACTTACACCGCCGGATTTTGCAGAAGCGGAGCGGATTGTAAGCAGGTTACTGCCCATTGATTCGATGTTTTTCTGAACATTTTTACTCGCCCCGTTTCCGACTGCAAGCATTATGATTACGGCACTTACGCCGATAATGATACCCAAACTCGTCAGTGCTGAGCGCATTTTGTTAACTTTTAGCGAATTTATTGAAATTTTTAACGTTGATTTGAAATCTATCATTTTTTGACCTTTACTGTGTCGGAAACGATTTTTCCGTCTTTGAATCGAACGACGCGTTTGCAGTATTCTGCGATATCGGGTTCGTGGGTTACAAGAATAATCGTTTTTTTATAAACTTCGTTGAGTTCCACGAAAAAATTCATTACGTCGATACTTGTTTTTGTGTCGAGGTTCCCTGTCGGTTCGTCGGCAAGGATTAGCGGCGCATCGTTGACGATTGCGCGCGCGATTGCAACACGCTGCTGTTGACCGCCTGACATCTGGTTTGGCATGTGGGTTTCGCGCTTTTCAAGCCCGACGATTTTCAGTGCGTGGCGGGCGCGTTCAATTCTTTCTTCTTCCGGAATCCCTTTATAAATCATAGGCAGTTGCACGTTATCCAGTGCGGTTGTACGCGAAATTAAATTGAAACCTTGAAAAACGAAGCCGAGTTTGACGTTGCGGATTTCGGAAAGTTCATCAGGCGAGAGCGAGAAAACATCAACGCCATCAAGGTGATAACTTCCTGAATTAGGACGGTCAAGGGTTCCGAGCGTGTTCATCATCGTGGATTTTCCGGAACCCGATGTTCCCATAATCGCGACGAATTCACCTTGTTCAACGCTCAACGAAACATTGTCCAGCGCGTTAAAATATTCTTCACCTGTCTGGTATGTTTTTATAAGATTTTTGACTTCGATTAGGCTCATAGCGGTGGTCTCATTCCTCCACGTTTTTTCTGTTTTGCTTTTGTAGAACCTGTTGCAATTTGGGTTCCCTCGGTTATTTCGTCAGAAATTATCTGGGTGAAATTGTCGTCGCTTGCACCGGTTTTGATGTTTACACGATGAAGTTTTCCGCGTTCTGATACCCAGAGTCCTTGTTGTTCGTAGCGTTGTTGATTGTTTTCCGGCGTGAATTTTAACGCTTTATTTGAAACGCAAAGCGCGTCTTTTTCTTCTGAGGTTATGATTGAAACGTTTGCGGTCATACCGGGTTTGAGTTTTAGGTCTTCGTTTCCAACTTTGACGATTACGGAATAGGTTACGACGTTTGAAACCGTTGTTGGGGAAATACGAACCTGTGTGACTTTGCCTTCAAATTCGCTGTTCGGGTAACCATCTAGGGTGTAGATAACTTCCTGACCTTCTTTAACGTCGCCGATGTCTGCTTCTGAAACATTTACTTCAATCTGCATTTCTTCTAAATCCTGCGCGATTGTGAACAATTGCGGAGCCTGCAAGGTCGCGGCAACAGGCTGACCTAAGTCGATTTCTCTGGAGATAATCATTCCATCAACCGGCGCAATGATTTTTGTATAGTTGAGGTTTACGAGTGATTGTTCATATTGCGCTTTTGTTTGTGCAATTTTGAATTTTGCTGCGTTAACCTGTGCTAATCCTGCTTTGTAGTCACTTTCAGCCTGATCAAGGTCGCAGCGCGGAATAAAGTTTCGCGCGTAAAGATTTTTGTAACGGTTGTAAGTTTTTGTACTCATTACGAGTTTTGCCTGAGCTTCTGCAAGTGTTGCTTCTGCGCTGTTCATTGCCGCTAAGTTTTGGTCAACTGTCGCTTGGAAAGTTCTCGGGTCGATTTCGGCAAGTAATTCGCCTTTTTTTACGACCGAGTTGAAATCCACATAAATCGCGCTGATAAGCCCTGAAACCGTTGAACCTACGCTGACGGTGTTTACAGGGTTAATTGTGCCTGAGGCTTCGACTATTTGCGTAATCGTGCGTTTTGTAACGGGTTCGGTGATGTATTTAGGCGCGGATTTTGCCTTAACCATCGCACCGCTTGCCGCTACAACCGCAAGGATTACGCCGATTAGCGCAAGTTGTTTATTCGAAATTTCAAAGTTTTTGATTTTCATTTTTTCATCCTTAAAGTTTTAAATCTTTTACTGTCAATTTTACATCTTCGTTGAGCGCGATTGCCTGTTCGAGGGTTGCGCGTGCAACGTTGTATTTATAAATCGTTTGAACGTAGGTGTTCTGTGCGTTGTTGTAGTTTACGCGGGCGTCTTGAAGCTGAATATAGTCGCCCAAACCTACTTCGTATCTGCCGTCTGCAAGTTCAAGGTTTTCTAAAGTTTGGCGGACTTTTGTTTCAAGAAGCGGGATTTGTTTTTCCAGTTGAATCATATCAATATATGCGCCTTGAACGTCAAAATATAGGTTTTCGCTCAGAAGTTTGACTTCGTTTTTAGCGGATTCGACCTGAATTTTAGCGTTGTCGATTTCTTTTTGAAGCTGGAATATATTGAATGAAGTGCTGAGGTTTACGGAAATACTCATGCTGTTGTTTGTATAGCGCTGAGTGTTTGCAAGCCCGTAGCCGACATTTGCGGAAAGCGTCGGAAAGTATTGGCGTTTTACGAAAAGTAATGATTGTTCCATTGCTTTAACGGTTGATGAAAGCGCTTTTAAATCAGGTCTGTTTTTCATCGCAAGGTCAACGGATTCCTCAAATGTGAACGGGTATTTTTGGAATTTATAATCTTCCAGAACCCTGCTTTTTTCAACGCTTGATGTCAAAACCGCGTCTTGGACAGCTTCGGGAACTTCGCTTAAATCTCTGTCGTTTGCGATTCTTGTGAGGCTAACAGGCACATAAGGGTTTGGAAGATTGAAAGTTTCAGTGTTTGTGATTTCGTATTCAGGAGCATAAGCTACGTACATTGAGTTGTTGAGCGCAACGAGTGCGTTTTTGTAGTTGTTTTCTGCCTGAACAAGCGCTACTTTTGCGTCACTCAGGTTAACTTCAGCATTAACAAGGTCGATACGTGAGCGGATTCCCTCGTCAAAATACGCCTGAGTTCTGATGTAGTTGCGCTCCGTAATCTGTACGTTTGAACGCTCAATATCCATAACCGATTTTGCCGCTAGAACAGCGTAATATTTGAGTTTTACGTCAAATGTTGTGGTTAAAACAGAATAATCAAATTCGTATTCGGCAGCAATTTTATTGTATTTTTGCATTTTTACAGACGCCAGAGTTTTGCCGAAGTTGAAAAGCATTTGATTGATAGATGCGCTCACACTCGGGAATGTACGTGTGTTTCGGTTCGTCTGCATTGTATATCCGTTACCACTCATAGAATTGAATGTCTGGTTGTACCCTACGCCTGCGCTTACCGTCGGAGTGTATGCCGATTTTGCTATCGAAATATTATTCTTTGCCGTGCGCAGGTTGTAAATCGTACGTTTTACCAGCGGACTGTTACTGAGCGAAATGTTTATGCAATCGTTCAGGTTCAACATCGCACCTTTTTCAATCTTAATATCTTCCAACGCTAGTGCAGATGGGCTTAAAAGACTTATTATAATTATAAAACTTATAAACTTTTTCATGTATTGCTCCAGCCTAATAATACTATTTTCGCGCGCAAATTTAATCATTTGACTACTGTATTTATAACGATTGAGAAAATAAAAAGTTCATTTTGCTTGCACAACTGCAAAAGATGTGATATAATCGGGCTGGAAACAAGAGGTTTCCACTTACAAATTTTAACCAGGAGAAAAACAATGTACCAAGATGAAAAACTTATCTGCGAAGATTGCGGAAGCGAATTTACTTTTACAGCCGGTGAACAAGAGTTCTACGCTGAAAAAGGTCTCGTAAACAAACCAAAAAGATGTCCGGAATGCAGAAAACAAAGACGCCAAAACAACCGCGGCAAAAAAAGAAAAATGTATGACGCAGTTTGTACAAAATGCGGCGCGCAAACTCAAGTCCCGTTCAAACCAACTCCGGGCAAAGAAGTTTATTGTAAAGATTGTTTTTCTCAAGTTACTACTCAGTAGTAACAACGTCAAATACGCTTTAGATTAGACAAAAAGGTAATATGCTTTTTAGTATATTACCTTTTTAAAAAAGGGAATTAAAATGTTTGGAAAGAAGACACCAGAGCCAGAATACAGAGATTTTAGACAAAAAACCTACGCCGAACTTGAGCGCGAAGTAGACGCAGCTTATGGCGAAGAAATGAAGAAACGAAATATTAAAATCGCAATCGCTGCGGTTATTTTAATATTTTTGTTCCATGATATTGCAGGGTTCTGGGTTAAGTTCGGTATCCCGCACAGTTCACGCAATACGGCGGAAGTTATTGATATCGTTGAAGATCCGCTTCAAACAAATTTGTATGATGATGAACAAGAAATAATTGATTATGTGACGCTTGAAGACAAAGACACCGTTAAACTTCGCAAAAGAGCCGAAGTTTCTGTTTCAGGCAAGGTTGTTGCGAAAAATTTCCTTTTCTGGGGCAACTATCTCCCTGGGGGCAAGCGTACATTCCAATCTGCGGCTCTCTTTGATTTGGGGCTGGTCTGGGGTGATTTAGCAAAACCCGAAATTCTTGAAAATTATACGTTCTACAGTGCCAAAGATGCGACTTCGGCTAGAACTCTTTACCCTACATTAAAATTAAAAGCAAAAGCATTGCCGCTTCCGTGGGAATACGTTGGAACCCACATGTCACATTTGCATATTGTTCCAGCAAATGCGTCTATTATGTCAGGTTTGATTTATGCGCGTAAGAATAAAAATGTAAAACTCGACGGCTATCTTGTTGATATGTTTGTTGACGGTGTCCGCTGGATGCGTACAACAACTTCGCGTGAGTTTGTGAACCCAACTGCACGCAACGGGGGCTTACGCGAAATTATGTACGTAACAAAGCTTCAAGTAGGCAATAAGATTTATGAATAATATGCGGGCGGCAAATTTGCCGCCTTTATTATTAATATTTGTAAAACCATGGGTTGACATTTGATTTTCTTTAGTTGATAATGATAATAGTTATCAATGATATTAATAATTGATATCAATAAGGAATGCAATGCGTAACACAAAACAAAAAGACATCGTTTTAAATTCTCTTCGCTCGCTCAATACCCACCCGAGCGCAGACGAGTTATATCAATATATTCACGAAGAGCATGCTGAAATCGGAGTCGCCACTGTTTATCGTAACCTCAACAAACTTGCCGAAAAGGGCGAAATAAGAAAAGTTTCCGGCCTTGATGGTTCGTTCCACTACGATTGGAATGTTGAGCCGCATTATCATTTCATCTGCAACTGCTGCGGTAAAATCCACGATATTACCTATGCAATCGCACCTGACTTAATCGCTAGAGCCGAATGCGTCACGGATTGTAAGATTCAGTCACTCGAAATCACTTTCCGCGGGCTTTGCAAGGAATGTCAGGAGCATTTAAAATCGGCATGATTTTAAAAAAATCTTAATAAAATTATTATATTTATTTTTATATTTGCGATATAATATTTTTAAGTAAAAAGATTGGCAATTTAAACAAGGAGATAAACATGTCAGAATTAACATTAGAAAAAGAAACTAACGCTACAGCAGGTTTCGTTGGCGGCAAATGGCAGTCAGAAATCAACGTTAGAGATTTTATTCAAAAAAACTATACTTTGTACGAAGGTGATTCAAGCTTCTTAGCTGGCCCTACAGCTGCTACTACTAAATTGTGGGAAGAATGCTGCGAATTATTCAAAAAAGAACGTGAAAACGGCGTTGTTGATATGGATACTAAAATCGTTTCTACTATCACTTCACACGGCGCTGGTTATATTGATAAAGACCTTGAAACTATCGTTGGGCTTCAAACAGATGCTCCTTTGAAACGTTCATTGCAACCGTTCGGCGGTATCAGAATGGCTGAAACTTCTTGCAAATCTTATGGTTATGAAGTTGATCCTGAAGTTTCTGAAATCTTCACTAAATACAGAAAAACTCACAACCAAGGTGTTTTCGATGCTTACACTCCAGAAATGAGAGCTGCACGTCACTCTGCAATCTTGACAGGGCTTCCTGACGCTTATGGCCGCGGACGTATCATCGGTGACTACAGAAGAGTTGCTCTTTACGGTATCGACAGATTGATCCAAGACAAAAAAGAACAACACGCTTCATTAGACGGCGAAATGACTGCTGAAAAAATTCAGTTGAAAGAAGAAATCGCTGAACAAATTAGAGCTTTACAAGAAATGGCTCAATTGGGTGACGCTTACGGTTTCGATATCAGAAAACCTGCTTCTTGCGCTAAAGAAGCTATTCAATGGTTATACTTCGGTTACTTGTCAGCTGTTAAAGAACAAAACGGTGCTGCTATGTCTATCGGTAGAACTTCTACTTTCTTAGACATCTACATCGAAAGAGATTTGAAAAACGGCGTTATCACTGAAGAACAAGCTCAAGAAATGATCGACCACTTCATCATGAAGTTAAGATTAGTTAAATTCGCTAGAACTCCAGAATACAATTCATTGTTCTCTGGCGACCCTACTTGGGTTACTGAATCTATCGCGGGTGTTGGTATTGACGGTCGTCCGTTGGTTACTAAAAACTCTTTCCGTTACCTCCACACTCTTGAAAACCTCGGTACTTCTCCTGAGCCAAACTTAACTGTATTGTGGTCAAAAAGATTACCTCACGGTTTCAAACAATACGCTGCACACATTTCTATCACAACTTCATCTATCCAATACGAAAACGACGATATGATGAGAGTTACTCACGGTGACGATTACGCTATCGCTTGCTGTGTATCTTCAATGGTTGTTGGTAAAGAAATGCAATTCTTCGGCGCACGCGCTAACTTAGCAAAATGCTTACTTTACGCTATCAACGGTGGTGTTGACGAAAGATTGAAAGAACAAATCGGCCCTAAATTCAGACCTATCACTTCTGAATACCTCAACTTCGACGAAGTTATGGAAAGATACGAAGATATGATGGAATGGTTGGCAGGTCTTTACGTTAACACATTGAACGTAATTCACTATATGCACGACAAATACTGCTACGAAAGATCACAAATGGCTCTTCACGATAGAGATGTAAAACGTTATTTCGCAACAGGTATCGCAGGTTTGTCTGTTGTAGCTGACTCACTTTCTGCAATCAAATACGCTAAAGTTAAAACTATCCGTGACGAAAACGGTATCGTAGTTGATTACGAAGTTGAAGGCGATTTCCCTAAATACGGTAACAACGATGACAGAGTTGACCAATTGGCTGTAGATTTGGTTAAGAAGTTCATGAACATGATTAGAAAACACTACACTTACAGAAACTCAATCCCTACAATGTCAATTCTTACAATCACTTCAAACGTTGTTTACGGTAAGAAAACAGGTAACACACCTGACGGTAGAAAAGCAGGTGTTCCATTGGCTCCTGGTGCTAACCCAATGCACGGCCGTGACACTCACGGTGCTGTTGCTTCATTAGCTTCAGTTGCAAAACTTCCATTCAGTGACGCTCAAGACGGTATCTCAAATACTTTCTCTATCATCCCTAACGCATTGGGTAAAGATGAAGTATTTATGGGCGACCTTGATATCCAACTTGACTGCGGATGCTGCGAAGGAAACATTCAGTAGTAAATACTTTGAACTTTAGGGGAAACAAGTGTTTCCCCGAGGGTTCAAGAAACGAAAGGACATATATTATGACAACTCAACAAGAAGAAAACCTCATCAACCTTTTAGACGGTTACGTTGAAAAAGGCGGCCACCACTTGAACGTTAACGTTTTCAACCGTGACACTTTGTTGGACGCACAAGCACACCCTGAAAAATACCCACAATTGACAGTTAGAGTATCAGGTTACGCTGTAAACTTCATCAAATTGACAAAAGAACAACAAGATGACGTTATTTCAAGAACTTTCCACTCTTCAATCAGCGGAAACTGCGGTTGCTAGTAAAATTAAATATGTAAACAAAAAAGGGTGCGGTGATTGCTGTACCCTTTTTTTGTTATAAAATAATTATATATAGAGGTGAAAAATGCAAGAGAAAGTCTACGGGAATATACATTCTATCGAAACCTGTGGTACGGTTGACGGGCCGGGGTTGAGATTTGTTGTTTTTACTCAAGGTTGTCCTTTGAGATGTCAGTACTGTCACAATCCTGATACGTGGGATTACACCGGCGAAGCTAACAAAATGTCTGTCGATGAAGTTTTGGCTCAGTACGATGGCGTAAAAGAATTTTGCGGCGGCGGAATTACTGTCACCGGCGGAGAACCACTCGTTCAGATTGATTTTGTCACCGAACTTTTTAAGGCTGCTAGTGCAAAAGGGATTCACACCGCGCTTGATACATCAGGTTTGTTGTTTAATAAAGAAAACACCGCAAAAATCGATGAGTTGTTGAAGTACACAAGCCTTGTTTTACTTGATATCAAGCATATTGATGATGAAGAACACAAAAAACTTACAAAACATTCAAATAAAAATATTTTAGACTTTGCGCGCTATTTGTCTGAAAACAAAAAGCCTATGTGGGTTCGCCACGTTGTAGTTCCTGAGATAACTTTTAATAAGGAATATTTGACGCGTTTAGGTTATTTTCTTGCGGAATTGCATAATGTTCAGGCATTGGACGTTTTGCCGTATCACGATATGGCGGTTCCGAAATACGAAAATTTAGGGATTAAGTACCCGCTTGAGGGTGTGCCGCCGCTTACGAAAGAACAGGCGCTTGAAGCAAGACGTATTATTCTTGAAGCAAGGATGGAAAAAAGGAGTAAAGAAAATGTATAACGTACGAAACATAACTGATGATTTATATTATATCGGCTGTTCCGACAGACGTTTGAACCTGTTTGAGAATGTTTATCCTATTTCAAACGGGGTTGCTTATAACTCATATTTCTTGAACGATGAAAAAACAGTGCTTTTTGATACTGTTGATAAAAGATGTTCAGAACAGTTTTTTGCTAATTTACGCCACGTGTTGGGCGGTAGAAGTTTGGATTACCTCGTTGTAAACCACATGGAACCCGATCATTGCGCGCTGATTGGCGATGTCGTACGTGAACATTCAGAAGTTAAAATTGTTTGCAGTGCAAAAACTTCACAAATGCTTTCGCAATTCTTTGATTTTGACCTTGATGGAAGACTTCAGGTTGTAAAAGAGGGCGATGTGCTTGAAACCGGTCGCCACAAATTCACATTTGTTATGGCTCCGATGGTTCACTGGCCGGAAGTTATGGTTACTTACGATATGACTGATAAGATTCTTTTCTCGGCAGATGCGTTCGGAACATTCGGCGCTATCAACGGAAACATTTTTGCTGATGAAGTTGATTTTGAAAAAGATTATCTTGATGAGGCAAGAAGATATTATTGCAATATCGTGGGAAAATATGGCCCGCAGGTTCAGGCGTTATTGAAAAAAGCCGCAGCGTTGGATATTAAAATGCTTTGCCCGCTTCACGGTTTAATCTGGCGTGAAAACTTAGCTTGGTACATCGATAAATACGACAAATGGTCAAGCTATACGCCGGAAGATAACGCTGTAATGATTGCGTACGCGTCAGTCTACGGCGGAACCGAAAACGCGGTTGATTTGTTGGCGGCGGAACTTGCAAAACGCGGCGTTAAAAATATCAAAATTTATAACACCTCATCAACTCACCCGTCTGTAATTCTGGCAGAAGCGTTCAGATGTTCTCACTGTGTGTTTGCGTCAGTGACTTACAATATGGGAATTTTCTCAACAATGCACCATTTGATCCACGAACTTTCAACACACAACTTCCAAAACAGAACGGTTGCCCTGATTGAAAACGGTTCCTGGGCATTGGCTTCCGGAAAACTTATGACAGAAGAGTTTGAAAAAATGAAGAATATTACGCTTTTGGACGCTCCTGTAAGCATAAAATCAACACTCAAGGCTGACAGAATGTGTGAGATTCAAGCGCTTGCAGAAAAAATCGTAGAATCTTTATAATTCTCAACATGTGTATTGATTTTTGAATACTCTTATATTATATTCGTAATGTAGAGTATTGTGACTCAGCGTGTGTCAGCGGATTTGTGTTCCCTGACGACAAAATAAGAAAAGGAAAAGAAAAATGCCAATTAATTTGAAAAACAAACAAGAAGTCATTAAAGAATTTGGTGCTAACGAAAAAGATACAGGTTCAGCAGCAGTTCAAATCGCTTTGATGAGCAAGAAAATTTCTGAATTAACAGAACACCTTAAATCAAATAAAAAAGATTTCGCTACAAAAAGAGGTCTTTTGATGATGGTAGGCCGCAGAAAAAGATTATTGTCTTACTTGAAAGACACTAACCTTGAAGAATACAGAGAACTCGTTAAAAAACTCGGTATCCGCGGATAATTCAGTAATATTTTTATTTATAAGAAGAGCTGGCAGCTTGTCAGCTCTTTTTACTAGTTTAGGGAGAGGTTATGGATAATCAATTAAAAAAGTTTTCTACAGTCCAGTTTTTGAATTTTGCATTAGGGTTTTTCGGGCTTCAATTCGCGTGGCAAATGCGTATTATTCTTTCTGGCCCCGTTACTGAAAACCTTGGCGCTTCACCGCTTTTGTACGGTTTAATCTGGCTTGCTGGGCCTTTTACAGGAATGGTTGTTCAGCCGCTAATCGGTGCAATGAGTGATAAAACGGTTTCGCCGTTCGGACGTCGTCGTCCTTATCTTCTCGCAGGTGCATTGATTGCGTCACTGGCCTTGTTGGTTTTCCCTAATTCTGGTAAAGTTGCTATACTTTTACAAAACCTTTTTAATACAGAATTTCCGGTCTGGACGGGGCTTTTGATTGCGGCTGTAATGATTTGGGTTATAGACGCGTGTGTTAACGTTGCGCAAGGCCCGTATCGCGCGCTTGTTCCTGATGTCGTGCCGGAAGAACAGTATTCACTCGCAAATTCTTATATAAGCCTTGCGATAGGCTTAGGTTCTGTTGTTGCGGCAGGCGCTGCTCCATTTTTGAAATGGGCTTTTGGATATCAAATGTCTATTAATGCGCAATTTATTATGGGCGCATTGGCGTTTTCGCTCGCAATGATTTGGACTTGCCTTAAAATTAAAGAACATCAGCTTCCAAAGGTTGAAGAAGATAAAGTTGAAGAAAAGTCTTTCGTGACTTCTGTAAAAGAGTTTTTTGCGATGTCGCCAGAGGTTGGAAAAATTTGTACAATGCAATTTTTTACGTGGATTGGCACAATGTGTATGATGATTTTCTTTACACAGTACGCGGTGCATACAATTTATAAGGTGCCTGATTTCACGGAAATGACAGAGGGTATGAAACTTCTTTATGGTGCCGACACACTTGCTGGAACAAATTTTGCGTCTGTTTGCTTTGCTATATTTAACTTTGTATGTTTTATTGTAGCGATTCCTATCGGAATTTTATCGGAAAAATTCGGTAACAAGAAGATTCATATAATCTCAATTATTACTATGATTTTTGCGTATATTGGAATGTATTTCAGCAAGAATGTTGCCGAAGTTGCGATTTTGATGGGTATTGCAGGTATTGGTTGGGCAAGTATTTGTGCGCTTCCGTTTGCAATGCTTTCTAAATACATCAAAAAAGGCACAGAGGGTTCTGTGATGGGAATCTTCAATATCTTTATTGCAGGGCCGCAGGTGTTTGTCTGCACGCTCGTTGCGTGGATGATTTCAAAAACCGGATTTGCGCTAACGGACGGCTTAATCAATTACCGCTGGGAAGACGCGTTCTTAATCGGCGCTCTCTGTCTGATGATTGCCGTATTGATAACAAACTCTATTGAAGAAAAATAATCAGTGCATAGATTTAATAAGTCGGTAAATCGTTCTGAGATCAGACGGTGAGAGTGATGTGAGATTCTTTTGAATATATTCAATCATATTTGCTTCATCCGCCGCGTAAGGTTCAAAATCAAAAAGTTCTTGCAAATCAATGTTTAAGGCTTTTGCAAGTCTGGTTAAGGATTTAGACGGAAAAGAATTTCCGCATTCAATGTTACTCAGGTTGCGTTGGTCAATCCCGATTTTTTCAGCAAGATCTTGCTGGGAAAGACGGTTGGCTAGCCTGAGTTCGCGTATTCTTTTGCCTAAAAGTTCCTTTATACTATGCATAATTACTACCTGCATTTATTTTAGCGTTTATAGATTGATTTATAAACGATGAAATGTTTCTGCGTGAACTATGTGATACTGATTATACATAGTAGCCGGTGCAGGTTAAAAAGTGAATTAGCAAAATGGAGAATAAGTTTTTAGGAATTCTTTGTGAAGTTTTACATTGTGAACGCGTAGGAAATCAACGCCGGATTGGATGGCGATTGCGTTATAGGCAAGGGTTAGTGTGTCTTTCAATTCGTTGTCGTCAGTTGAAACGCCAAGGAATGATTTGCGTGATGCTCCAAGCATAATAGGACAGCCGAGGCTTTTGAGTTCGGCGATTCGGTTGATGATTTCTACGTTGTGTTCAGCGGTTTTGCCAAAACCTATTCCGGGGTCGAGGATGATGTTTTGAATCCCTGCCGCGCGTGCGGTTTTGATTTTTTGCGATAACGATAGAAATATTTCATCCATAAGGTTTTCGTAAGCCGGTGCAATTTGCATTGTTTCAGGGGTACCTTTTGAATGCTGAATGATTACTGTTGCGCTGTGTCGCGCAATAGTTTCTACCATTTTTTCATCGTAGTCAAGGCCGGAAACATCGTTGATAATATAGTTGCCGTGGCGCAAAACTTCATCGGCTACAACGGCTGAGCGGGTGTCGATACTTATTTTTATGTCGTAGCCATGTGCAAAATCCAAAATCGGCATTAGTTTTTCAAGTTGGGCTTCGGCGCTGACGGCCTGCGCGAAAGGTTTTGTCGATTCTGCGCCGATGTCTATAATGTCCGCGCCATCCTCAATTAGCGATAAGAATTTTTCTTTTGCCGCATCAAAATCATAGTAAAGCCCGCCGTCAGAGAACGAATTTTGTGTAAGGTTCAGGATTCCGACCAACTGAGTGTGCATTGGCTTTTTGTCAAGTTGTGCAAGAATCGCGTCTTTCAAAAATTTTAGTCCGAACGGTTGGTTTTCAAGTTTTGCGGCAATTTTTCTGAGCGTTGAAACGCTTCCGCCCAGAATGCAATCGGCGGTGTCGATTTTGCCGGTGATAACCTCGCGGTGCGTAGCGCAATCAGCGCCGAGTGAAAGCGCGGTTTGTTTTAGAATATTTGCCTGCGGCGCGTTAAGAGCAAAGATTTTCAGGTTTTTGTATTCGTATTTGTCAACGACACGCGCAGCATAAGTCGACTCAAAGCCGATGGCTTTGATTTCGTTTTCTAAATCCGCGTTAATAATTTCTTTTACGAGAAAATCTTTCATAAAAGAATTTTAGCATAAAATTTTATTCTTGCGTAAATTGCGGCAATCTTTTGGTGATAGTTGAGAACATCTCACCGATTCCGTTAAGCGCTACGAACCCGGCCGTTACGCCACCTACGGCAGTGGCCGCGCCTTTATAAGGTTTACTCGTCAGTATTGGTTTTAAAAGGTTTGAATTTTTGAGGTTTTGGCCGAACTCGATTAGGCCTTTACGGTAATGTTGGAACTGTTCAGGGATTTTGCCTAAAATTGTTTTTGACTTGGTGGTTGTTTCGCTAGCCATTTCAACGCCGGTTTTTATATTTTTTGCCGCTGTATTGGCTTTTTTGTTGAACTCTGAGAAAGATTTCATAGTTCCCTTGCCTGCAATAGCGGAACCTGTTGCACCCGCAGCACCTGTTGCTACCGCTGCGTCTTTAGGAGAAACATTTCTTTTTTCCTTGTCGTTTTCGGTAGTTTTTGCACGAAAATATATAACATTATTTACAGGTGTTATGTGCATTAGTTATCCTTTTTTTGAGATTGCGGGTTTTTATCGAGTTTTTCTACTGCGCCTGCAACGAAACCGCTTACACCAAATATCGTTGAAATAGTGCTTTTAATATTTTCTGCGGTAAGGTTTTTAGCGTCGGTTTTTAAATTATTATAAGATTTGCTTGCGTCATTCAGACATTTGTTGAGGAATTGCATTGGTTTTGTTTCGAGAAGTTTTTTGCCTTTTTCGGTGGCTTTAACTTCTCTGGCCATTGTTGACCACGCTGTTGAAGCGCCTTTTTTAATCCCTGAACCTACGATTGAGAAAGGTTTTTTAACGTTGCCTAAGAAGTTTGCAACTTTTGGCTTGTTAATGAATTTATGAATCATCATAAAGGCTTTGCCGGTACTCCAGTGGAGTGCCATACCGCTTAAAACGCCTGTGATAACGACATCTGCAACGTTACCAATCGTTTTTAAAGTTCCGCCGCTGAATAAATTTTTGTCTTTTCCCGCGCCTGTGATGTCTTTGATAATAGACTGAGTTTCACGTAGTTCTTTAACATCTTCGCGGTATTGTTTTTCGGTTCTTTGTTTGTTAGCGGCTTCGGCTTTTTTTCTTTGTTCTTCAAGAGCCTTTTCGTGTGCGCGTTTTTTTGCCATCTCGAGAATCTGTAAATCTTCTTCCGGCATTACAACGTTAACCATACGGGTGTATGATTTCTTTTGTTCGGCTTCACGTTCGGAACGGGTTTTTGCGCCGAAGTTTATTGCGGTATTGTAGTTATTGATGCCTGATACGACCACACTAGCCTCCAATTTGATGATAACATATCAACGACAAGAAATGTTTTTTTTTGCTAGTCTGTGCGAAAAATTTACAAAATTTAATCTTTTTCCTTGAAAAATGAATGTTATCATGATATTTTATATGTGCCGAAATTAACAAAATAAGAGAAAGAAGGTTATAAAATGTCAGAAGTTAGAGTTAGAATTGCACCGTCACCAAGCGGAAATTTACACGTTGGGACTGCAAGAACTGCGTTATTTAACTATTTATTTGCAAAGAAAAATAACGGTAAATTCGTTTTAAGAATTGAGGATACCGACGCTGAGAGAACTTCTCAGGCTTATATTGATAATATTTTTGACAGTTTGAAAGCTTTAGGCTTAAACTGGGATGAAGGCCCTGATGTAGGCGGCGAATACGGCCCTTACACACAATCAGAAAGATTTGATATTTATCCTAAATATGCGCAAATCCTCCTCGAAAAAGGCTTTGCTTACGAATGCTTCTGCACACCTGAAGAATTGGAACAGGAAAAAGAAGAAGCTACTGCGAACAAACAAGCTTATGTTTATTCTAAAAAGTGCGAAAATCTTACAGAAGAAGAAAAAGCACAATTAAGAGCAGAAGGCAGAAAACCTGCTATCAGATTCAACATCGCTAAAGCTCAAAAAGCTTTCCACCCGACAAGCGAACTCGCGTTCGATGATTTGGTTAAAGGCGAATTGAAACAAAATACAGACCTCTTTGGCGATTTTGTTATTATGAAATCTAACGGCGCGCCAACTTACAACTTCGCGGTTGTAATCGACGATATGTTGATGAAAATTTCACACATCATCCGTGGCGAAGACCATATTTCAAACACTTTCAAACAAATTTTAATCTATGAAGCATTAGGCGCTGAAGTTCCAAAATTCGGCCACCTCGGTATGATTTTGGCTCCGGACAGAAGCAAACTTTCAAAACGTCACGGCGCAACTGCAGTCAGCGAATTCGTTGAAAAAGGTTATTTGACAGATGCGTTGATTAACTTCGTTGCACTTCTTGGCTGGTCACCATCTGACGGTGAAGAAATTAAACCGGTTGACGCAATCGCTCAAGATTTCAGAATCGGCGAAATCTCATCTTCAAACTCAATTTTTGAATACGACAAATTGAACTGGATGAACAGCCACTATATAAAAATGCTTGATATCGAAACTTTGAAAGAAAAACTCAAACCGTTCCTTGCAAAATACGACCTGTCAGAACTTAATGACGCTCAATACACAAGAATGGTTGAAATTACACGCGAACCGTTGACAATTCTATCTGATATCACTGACGCTGTTCCTTACTTCTTTGGCGAAACAGTTGAGGTTGAACCGGAAGTTCAAACAGAAGTTCTTGATACAGAAGTTTCGCAAGATGTATTGAAAGCTTTTGCGGCACAAGCGAAAGACTGGGAATTCGAAGAAGAAAATCTCCACGAAAAATTGGAAGTTTTCCGCGGTGAATTCAAAGAAAAAGGAATCAAGCCGAAACAAACAATGTGGGCAATCCGTGCGGCAGTAACGGGCAGAACCCGCGGTGCTGATATGACAGCAACACTTGCAATCCTCGGCAAAGACAAAGTTCTAAAAAGAGTTGAAAAAGCAATTAAATAACTAAAAAGAGTCCGCGAAAAACGGACTCTTTTTTTATGAAAATCTCATCTAAACAAAGGATTAATTTGACACTAAAAAGGAGTACTATAAAAAAGTAGGGAAATTCTTGTCAGTTGCGGGCATGCCCCACCATGAATTTTAACAAAATTTTAAGAAATGTTAAATTCGGCGCAAACCATGTCATGACATGGTTTCAGGGTTCCTAAAGCAGGCAAAAAAACACCTCAAAAACAAAAAGTTGTACTCTTAAATTTGTTAAGATACAATTAAAAATATAAGCGTATTTTCGCGCCCTTGTAGGAGTAAGAGAATTATCGTGGAAAATATAGTCAGGCAAAACCTTTTACAAATACAAGAAGAGATAGCACCTTGTAAACCTAATATAATCGCTGTGACAAAATATTTTGACGGTCAGGCAATAGTTTGTGCATACAACGCCGGCTTGAGAGATTTTGCAGAAGCAAGGGTTAATGACGCAATCGAAAAGATTGAGGCTTTGCCGGCTGAGGTGAGAGAAAATTCAACGTTTCATTTCATCGGGCATCTTCAAACGAATAAAGTCGCTAAAGTCGTCAAGTATTTCGACTATATTCACTCGGTTGACAGTCTTCACCTCGCGGAAAAAATTTCGCTTGAAGCCGCTAAGCTCGGGAAAGTTCAGAAAATTTTTCTTGAAGTGAATTTTGCAGAAGAAGAACAGAAGTTCGGGTTCTCAAAATTAGGGCTGGAAGCTGAGTTTGAACAAATTGTGAAGCTTGAAAATCTCGATATTCAGGGGTTAATGAGTATGTCGCCGCTTGGCGCAGAGCAAAAGTTTTTATCGGAACTTTTTAGCGAAGTCAAGGGAGTTCAGGAAAGTTTGGCAAAAAAATATGGTTTACAAATGAAAGAAACATCCATGGGGATGAGTCAGGATTATATGGTCGCGGTTAAGTGCGGGGCTACAAAATTAAGAATCGGAAGAAAATTATTTACATAAAGATAAACGGAGGATAAACAGGTGGTAGCAGTAACAGAGAAAATCAGATCAATGGTTGACGTATTGGTAAGAGGCTTTGATCAAAGAGAAGACGTTTTTGAAGAAATGGGTAATGACGCAAACGATTATATGGAATACCCTACTCAAAACAATTTGGCATTAGAGCCAAGCTTTTCTTACAGAGAAAGAAATGATAGAAATGAGGGCTTGAAAGTCGTTCCTCATTCAGGTTATAAATCTCACGAAGTGATGATTTTGGAACCACGTTCTTTCAAAGATTCAGCTCAAGTTGTTCAACACTTGATGGAAAGAAAAACTGTTGTTTTGAACCTCCACCTTTTAGATAAAGAACAATCACAAAGAACAATCGATTTTGTTTGCGGTGCAGCACACGCATTGAACGGCAAACCGCAAAAAGTTGGCGATTTGGTATTCGTGTTCACCCCTAGCAACGTAACATTGTCATTGGATGCACACCAAATCGACGGTAAATTTGACGACTCATTGTGGAGAGCGCCTCTACAGTAGCCGGCTGAGCCGGTTCCATATTTGGACATTGGCGTGACTTTATATTGAGTCATTCGATAAGAAAGAGAGATTTTGGAATATTTTAAGGCGGTCAAAGACCGCCTTTTATTTTTGTTGCCTTTTTAATGTTTTCTTTATATAATATTCCCAGACGTGTTAAAATAAGGAGAATTAATTATGTCAAGAAAACCTATTATTGCAGGAAACTGGAAAATGAACTTATTACAAGCTGATGCTAAAGCTTTATATGAAGGCATTAAAGCATTCTGCGCAGATAAAACAGCACAAGTATTGCCAACTATCGTTGTTGCACCAACTTTCACTTCTTTAGCTGTTGTTAACGCTGAAAAATGCACTTGCGGCTGCGGTTGCGACAAAATCGCTGTTGCTGGCCAAAACTGCCACTGGGAAACTTCTGGCGCATTCACAGGCGAAATTTCTGTTGAAATGTTAGCTGACGCTGGCTGCTCTTATGTTATCATCGGCCACTCTGAAAGAAGACAATACTTCTCAGAAACAGACGAAATGATTAACAAAAAAGCTAAATCAATCCTTGCAAAAGGCTTAATCCCAATCATCTGCTGCGGCGAAACTCTTGAACAAAGAGAAGAAGGCGTTACAGATTCTTGGATCGCTGGTCAAATCAAAGCTGCATTAGAAGGTATTTCTTCTGAAGATGTTGCTAAATCAGTTATCGCTTACGAACCAATCTGGGCTATCGGAACTGGCAAAACTTGTGATTCTGACGAAGCGAACAGAGTAATCGCTATGATTAGAAGCGTTGTTAAAGAAGTTGCAGGCGCTGAAGCGGCTGATTCAATCAGAATCCTTTATGGTGGTTCTGTAAAACCTGAAACAATCGCTGAACAAATGTCTAAATCAGATATCGACGGCGCACTTGTTGGCGGCGCTAGCTTGAAAGCTGACAGCTTCAACAAAATTATTGAAAACACAATGACAGTTATGGTTTAGGCTCACGCCTAAACCATTTCCCAAAAGGAGATTACGATGGCACAACAATTCAATGCTCAAAACATCAAAAAAAGACTTTCTTTATTAGTTTTTATTAAAGGTTCAACCGCGCCGCTGGTTCTTTATTCAGAAGACACTCCGGCATTGTACGAAGAATTGAACGCTTTGTTGAAGACTAATCAGGTCGTTCTGGTCGAAAAAGAAACAACAGGCCCGTTGAAAAAAGTTTGTTTCTACTCAAATCAAATCGCAGCTTTAGCATTACAAGAAGAACAATATGTCTAACTCAATAAGTATTCAGGAATTAGAAAATACCAAAGATAAATATATGAGCGTTAAGTTCCACGATTTTATCGAGGGACTTGATTTGGTTCAACCCTTAGACGCTGAGTTAGAGGTGAAATCAATGGGTGATTTTATCGAAATCAGTGGAAATGTTAAGGGAATTGTTAAGTTAGTTTGCGACTTTTGTTTGAAAGAATTTGAGTACAATCTTGATTTTGATGTTGATGAAATGTTTGCCAAAAACTCGCTATTAGACAGTTACGGACAGGAAATCGAACTCAAAAGCGACCAGTTTGTAACTGATTTATGCGGCGAAGATGAGATTGATATTTGTGACTTATTGTATCAATCTGTAATATTAAATATTCCAAATCAAAAAGTTTGTGGTATAAATTGTAATAGGGGAAGTTTTGCTTCCGAAGAGGATGTGGCTGACCCGCGCTTGGAGGTTTTCAAAAACCTCAATATTAACCCGAAATAAGTAGTAATAAATAAAAAAGGAAAAGAAAAATGGCAGTACCAAAGAAAAGAACAGGACATTCCGCACAAGGACACAGAAGATCAAACTGGAAAGCTACAACACCTGCAACTACAGTTTGCCCTAATTGCGGCGAAACAGTTTTAACTCACACAGTTTGCACAAGCTGCGGCACTTACAAAGGTAAAGTAGTTAGCAAAAAAGGCGCTACAGCAGTTGTTGAAGCCCCTAAAGCTGAAGAAGTTAAAGCAGAAGTTGTTGAAGAAGAAAAAACAGAAGAATAACTTGATTAGATAAACGCAAAGGGAATAATCCCTTTGCGTTATATAACAAATTTGTTGAGAGGGAAAGATGACAAGAATAGCAGTTGATGCAATGGGCGGCGACCACGCTCCTTACGAAATCGTAGCAGGTGCGGTCTGGGCGGCTCAAGAATATGGAGTAGGCTTAGAGTTAGTTGGTAAAGTTGACGAAATTCAAAATGTTTTGGATGAAGTTAAAAATAAAGGCTTTTTAACCGATAAGGGTAGAGCCGGCAGAAAACATCGTATAAAAATCGACTATACAAAGCTTGATGTAAAACTTACTCCTGCCTCTGAAGTTATTGAAATGGGCGAGGCTGTTGGTCAGGCTATTCGTAAGAAAAAAGATTCATCTATCGTAAAATCAGTTGAAGCTGTTGCGACAGGAAGCTCTGATGCTGTTGTTGCGGCTGGTTCTACAGGTGCGGCGATGGCGTCAAGTTTGTTCGGTCTTGGCCGCTTACCAGGAATCGACAGACCTGCAATCGCGGCAACTTTGCCTACGATGGATAAACCTATCGTTGTTATCGACGCAGGTGCTAACAGCAATTCAACTCCTGAAATGTTACATCAGTTTGCTGTTATGGGTGCAACATTCTCTAAAAACGTTCTTGGTGTTGAAAATCCGAGAATCGGCGTTTTGAATATCGGTGAAGAAGCAGGAAAAGGCAATGAACTTGCTAAAAATACTTTCAAACTTCTTGAAGAATGCAAAGACAGAATTAACTTTATCGGTAACATCGAGGGTAAAGAACTTTACTCAAATATTTGCGATGTCGTTGTTTGTGACGGTTTTGTCGGAAACGTTGCGTTGAAAGTTACAGAAGGTACAGGTTCTGTTCTTTTCAAAATGATTAAACACGAATTCAAAAGCGATTTCATCGGTATGATTTTGGGTTGGCTTGCTAAACCTTTCTTTAGAAGAATATATTCAAGAATTAACTACGAAGAGTTTGGCGGTGCTTTATTATTAGGTGTTAAAGGTATTACCATTATTTCGCATGGCAGAAGCAAAGCTTACGCTATCAAAAACGCTGTCCGCGTTGCAAAAGAAGCCGTTGAATCCGGCGTTAACGAAAAAATAGCTAAATTTTATGAGGAATAACTAGAATGACAGAAAAAATTAAACCGTTAAGAATTGCGGGGGTTGGTTACTCTCTTCCTGAAACTGTTGTAACTAACGATGATTTGACTAAATTGTATGAAACTTCTGACGAATGGATTTATACAAGAACAGGTATTAAAGAAAGACGTTTGGTTTCAGGGGATGAAACAGCTATTGATTTAGGTATCGGCGCGGCTAAAAATGCTATTGAAAAGTCAGGCTTTAAAGCTGAAGATATTGATTTGGTTATCGCGGCTTCATCTGCTCCGCCTCAATTGTACCCTGCTATCGCATGCCACATTCAAGCGGCTCTCGGAATCCCTAACTATGTTCCGGCGTTTGATATCACTGCGGCTTGCTCAGGTTTGATTTATGGTTTACAAATCGCTAGAGGCTTTATTGGTTCTGGCCTTTACAAAAATATTTTAATCGTTGCAACTGACAACAACTCAAGACTCGTTGACTGGGAAGATAGAAGCGTTTCAATTCTTTTCGGTGACGGTGCAGGTGCAATGGTTGTTACAGAAGCAGAAGACGGCGTTGATGATATACTTGCTTTAGATATCCGCGCAGATGGAACAATCGGTCAGTATATTTACATGGACAGCCCTGGAAAAACTTGCCCGCTTGTTGCTCCAAACACTCAAAAAGATTGTCATATCAAAATGAACGGTAAAGAAGTTTATAAATTCGTTGTTAAAGTTCTTCCGCAATACATCGACAAATGTCTTGATGAAGCAGGAATGACTCCGGAAGATGTTGATTACTTGATTCCGCATCAAGCGAACCAACGTATTATTGAAGCTATGCAACAAAGACTTCAATATCCTGATGAAAAAGTTATCTCAAATATTAAATATTACGGAAACACATCAGCGGCATCAGTGCCTATCGCATTGGCTGAGGGTGTTGAAAAAGGTAATATTAAACTCGGAACGACTGCGATTCTTTGCGGCTTTGGTGCCGGAATGACATGGGGTGCGGCAATCGTTCGTTTGAGAGAAGGTATTTGCTAGAGGCACGTTAGTGCCTCTCTTTATAATTTTAAGGAGTATTTTTAATGAAAAAAGTTGCTTTTTTATTCCCTGGACAAGGCTCACAAGCCGTTGGTATGGGAAAAGATTTATATGAAAATTTTGAAAGCGCAAAAAATGTTTTCGAAAGCGCTAACAACACTTTGGGCAAAAGCGTTTCAACTTTATGTTTTGAAGGGCCGGAAGAAAACCTTAAACAAACAGTTAACACTCAGCCTTGTATCGTTACAATGTCAATCGCGGCTTTGGAAGCATTAAAATCAAAATTAGATGTTGCACCAAGCTACATTGCAGGCCACTCTTTGGGTGAATACTGCGCAATGTATGCGGCTGGCGTTATGAGCTTAGAAACAACTTTCAAAGCAATTCAAAAACGTGCAGACCTTATGAACGAATCAGCTACAGGCGGTGCGATGTCTGCGGTGTTGAATGCGTCAGAAGAACAATTGAAAGCTGCGTTGGAAGAAGGTTCGAAAGTTGGTTACGTTGACGTTGCAAACTACAACTCACCTGCACAAGTCGTTATAACAGGCGACAACGATGCTGTTGCGAAAGCCGGCGAACACTTACTCGCAAACGGTGTAAGAAGAGTTGTTCCGCTTCCTGTTTCAGGTGCGTTCCACTCTAAATTTATGGAAAAAGCGTCTGAGGGTTTTGCAGAATTCGCAACAAGCTTAGAACTCAACAACGCGTCAGTTCCTGTAATCACAAACGTTGACGCGCAAGCAACTACTAACAGCGAAGATTTTAGAGCAAAAATGCCTAAACAAATCTGTTCATCAGTTTACTGGACTCAAACAATCGAAAAAATGGTTGCAGACGGCGTTGAATATTTCGTCGAAATCGGCCCTGGTAAAGTTCTTGCCGGTTTGAACAAGAAAATTGCACCGGAAGCAAAAGTTTATAACGTTTCAGATATGGCGTCATTAGAAGCAACTGTTGAAGCGTTGAAATCAGAATTAATGTGTGAAGTTTAATAGAAAGAGGGACAAAATGTCAGAAAAATTAGCATTAGTAACAGGTGCATCACGCGGTATCGGTAAAGCTTGTGCAATCGAACTTGCCAAAGCAGGTTATGATATCATTATCAACTATGCTGGAAACGTAGATGCAGCTAATAAAACTGTTGAAGAAATCAAAGCTTTGGGCGTTAATGCAGAAGCTTACAAATTCGACGTTTCAAATCAAGAAGAAGTTGAAGCAAGTGTTGCACAAATCGTTGAAAAACACGGAAGAATTGACGTTCTTGTAAACAACGCTGGTATCACCCGTGACGGTTTGTTCATGAGAATGTCTGCTGAAAACTGGAATGCTGTTATTAACACAAACCTTTCAAGTGCATTCTATGTTTCACAACCTGTTGTTAAAGTTATGATGAAACAAAGAAGCGGCGCAATCGTTAATATGGCAAGCGTTGTTGGTGTAAACGGAAACGCAGGTCAAGCAAACTATGCAGCAGCGAAAGCTGGTTTGATTGGTTTGACAAAAACATTGGCGAAAGAACTCGGTTCTCGTGGAATCAGAGTTAACGCAGTTGCTCCAGGGTTCATCAACACTGATATGACAAAAGATTTGGATACATCTAAATTCTTAGATTTTATTCCGTTGAAACGCCTTGGCGAACCTGAAGATATCGCCAAAACAGTTAAATTCTTGGCTGCTGATACAGATTATATCACAGGTCAAGTAATCGAAGTCGACGGTGGTTTGATTATGTAATTTTAAAAAGCGGGTTTTAAACCCGCTTTTATTTTGATTCTGGCAGAAAAGTCTTGCCATTGAATAAATATGGATGGCACTCAGTGCCTATTTTATGTCGTGTTTTTGAATTTCTCTTGACATAAGTTTATCGTTTAGCATCATCAGGGCCGTTTTATCATCACTGATGAATTTTAATTTTTCTAAGATAACTTTAGCATTGCGTTCTTCTTCAACCTGTTCTTTGAGGTACCAGTCGAGGAATGAAAGTGCTGCGCGGTCTTTCTCTTCTTCCATAATAGTGAAGAGTTCGTTAATTCGTTCCGTGACGCCTTTTTCGTGGTTATAAGCATGCTCAAATACCGCAAGAGTGTCAGTCCATTCGTGTTCAGGTTTTTCGATTGTCTCAAGTTCGACGCTTGCGCCGCGTTCGATTAAGTAGTGATAGATTCCCATTGCATGTTCCATCTCTTCGTGAGCCTGAACGCACATCCATTGTCTGAACCCGCACCATGCGCTTTTGGAAAAGAATGCTTTCATTGAAAAATAAAGGTATGCAGAATACAATTCGTAGTTAAGCTGTTTGTTTAAAGCTTTTTCAAGTCTTTGACTAATCATTATTTACCGCCTTTCTGTTGTATGATTATTATTCAAACGATAAAAAATTAAATTCGTCATGAGTTTAGTTATGAGGTATTGCATTTTATTTTTTTAGAGTAAAATAGAGATATAAGTCGGGATGTAGCACTCTGCCGAGCAAAACAATTGAGTATCGTTTTGCGAGAGGTTTGGGAGCGCCGGTTATATAATCATCGGGATGTAGCGCAGTTTGGTAGCGCACCGTGTTCGGGTCGCGGGGGTCGCAAGTTCGAATCTTGTCATCCCGATTTTTATTGTGAGAATTTTTGTCCAGTCGGGGGATATACAAACAAGTACTTTTGTAAGAGTATATAGTCGTTTGGGGGTTTGAGGGTAATAACAAATCCCCTGTAATAAATAGTTTATGTAAAAGAAAGAGAGAATTTTAATGTTGGAAGATTTATTGAGTCCAAGTCAACTTAGTGTGCTGAAATATGTAGCAGTAGGGTATTCGAATAAACAAATTGCAGCAAAATTGTTTGTATCTGAGGCCACCGTTAAAGCTCATGTTAAGGAAATTATATCTAGATTAAATGTAACTAATAGATTACAGGCGGCCATTATAGCCGCTAATTTTTTGGGGATTACCAAAGAGGAAATATATAAGGCAGTAGATGATATTCGGCGTGAAAAAGATAAAACGTAAGTTATCTTAATCCAATGAAACATTTTTGACTTCTGGCTACAATTTTTATAAAATATTATTGTCGTTTCTCGGAGGTTAAAATTGGGATTAAGAAGTCGTTATATTTTGTCGCTTTTAGAGGACAAAACTTGTGATTATGAAGACAGAGTAGCTCTAGGTATTAAAGAAGCTTTTGGATGGAAAGAGTTTACCTATAAAGGACTGGGGCTTTTATCACGCAAACTTGGAAGATATCTTATAGAAGAGGTGGCTGTATCAAAAGGCGAACGGGTTGCAATACTATCAGAATCTAAACCCGAATACGGAGCTTGTGTTTTCGCTTCGATTCTGGCCGGAACAATAACCGTTCCGTTGGACATAAAACTTACAGAATATGAGTTGAAATCCATATTGACGGACGCAGAACCTGTAGTATTACTTGTTTCAGCTAAATATCTTGAAATCGCAAAAAATATTCAGGCACAAATTCCATCTCTAAAACATATTATTGTTATTGATGAACACTTTCACGAAAAAAATACTGTCAGCATTTATGAACTTCCTGATATTTATAACGCAAAATGGCGTAAGAGAAGTTCTAAGGCTACGGCATTTATTATCTATACTTCCGGCACAACCGGCTCTCCGAAAGGCGTTGAAATCAGTTTCAAAAATATAACGAGCCAACTTGAGGATTTGCAGATTGCATTGTCTGCAATTTTGCCGAATAGAAAAATAAAAACGCTTTCAATTTTACCGATGAATCACCTTTTTGAAATGACTGTCGGTTTCTCTGCGTTTTTGAATTTTGGCTTCTCTGTTTATTACTCTCACAGCCTTAAGCCAAAAGATATTTTGAGCGTTATGAGAGAAAAACAAATTGAATTTATGATAGTTGTACCGGCATTTTTAAAACTTTTGAAGTGCGCAATCGAAAACGAATTGAAAAATTCGTCAAAGTTTAGTCAGTATGCGTTTAGTGTACTTTATTCTCTAGCTCGATTTGTTCCTTTTTATTCTGTTAAAAAACTTATGTTCAAAAAGATTCATGATCAGTTTGGCGGTAGGTTTATCGGCTGTATTTCTGGTGGAGCGCCGCTGGATGTTAGCGTTGGAAAGTTTTTTGAAACGATAGGGATAAAAGTTTATCAAGGCTACGGGCTTTCTGAAACTAGTCCTGTAGTTTCTGTGAATACTGATAAACGTGGAACTTTGAGTTCTGTCGGTCGTCCTCTAAAACAGTTTGAGGCGAGGATTGATAAGGAAACAGGAGAGTTGCAACTTAGAGGTCCGTCAGTTATGAAGGGCTATCGTAATCAACCCGAATTGACCGCCGAAACTATTGATTCTGAGGGCTGGCTGCATACAGGAGATATTGCAAAATTTGATAAAGATGGTCATATTTATATCACTGGTCGTATAAAAAATATGATAGTTCTTTCCGGCGGTAAAAAAGTTTTTCCTGAAGAAGTTGAATCAGTTTTAGAAAAAAGTAAGTATATCTCAGAAGTTTGTGTTCTTGGTTCGCAGCGAACATTCGGTGCGAAAGATGGAACAGAGGAAGTCGCGGCCGTTGTGGTTCCGAACAAAGATTTATATAATGAATATTCAGATGAGGATGTCGAAAAGATTGTTCGAGCGGATATAAAAACTTTGTGTCAGCGATTGACTGCATACAAACGTCCGAATAACATAATCCTGCGTAAAGAAGCCTTTGAACGAACTACAACCCGCAAAATTAAAAGAAAAGAAGTTCAAAAGTTAGTAAATATATAAAACCTCAGGAAAGGCAAAAGCCTACCTGAGGGTTATACAGAGAGGATGGGATTGTCTTGCTCGTTCGCGTGTAACGGCAATTCCGCATTTTGCCTCAATGACTCCGTCATCTAGCAAAATGCTCCAGCCTCAGCTCACTCGCGCTCGAACCTCAAAAGACAAGGCTTAAGCCTTGTGGTGGGTTCGCATTCCATATCACACATAATAAAATACCGACAGGACAAAAGCCTGTCGGTATTTTATCCAGAGAGGATGGGATTCGAACCCACGGTGGAATCGCTCCCACACAACCTTTCCAAGATTGCACCTTAAACCGCTCGGACACCTCTCTTTAGTCCTCTATATTCTAGCCGAAAAATTTCCTCGAGTCAATCCGCTCGGCCGGTTTATTAGCTTTATAACCCGTAAAATTCTTTATATCATCAAGCTCATTTATTGCTTGCATATCTGCGACACGTGACGCTGATTTCTGTTCCTTTGTTATGTAAAAATCAAACGCTATCAGTGGTAGATAGCTTATTAATACGCTTGCTACGTATTTAATCGCGCCTTTTAGTATTGCGTCAATGTTTTTAATTCCCTCTGATTTTGAACCTAAGCCGTCTGGAATTCTGTTTAAATATTTAAAACCAACCAGTGCGCCAATTGTTCCGCAGACCAAACCTATGGGTTGTTTGAGTGCATTGCCAACAGCCTCAACATTTTCCGAATATTTTTGTGACATTTCATCGAGTTTGTTGAATGTTTTGAATGTATTACGTTGCAACACTTTCGCTTCTGCCAGTTGTTCGTCGTTTAAGTCTATTTTTTCAAGCGCTTTGTTCAGTTTTTTGTCTGCAAGTCCCTCTGTTTTTTGATATTTTTTGTAGGCTTGATTGTCTTTGAATACCTGCCAGAGGAATTTAAAGAAATTTGGACGTTTTGCTTCTTTAACTTCTATATCATCACTGATTTCTGCGTTAACTTTTTCATCGTCAACATAGATAAGTTGTTCAGGGTTGCGTGCAAGTTCTTGTCTTACGTTGAAGCGGCCAACGCGGGAAGCTTGTTTTTGTATTGAGGTTGAGTAAGAAACAAGTGCAATTGTTCCGATTAAGCCGACGGCCCAAGGAGCGATTTTAGTGGCGATTTTGTCGGGGTTAACTTTCAAAAGTTTGTTGATTTTTGACGCCGCCCAACCAACTCCGGCACCAAAAAGCGGGGATAGAATGGTGAGAGAATTTGTCGCAAATTCTACGTTTTCTGCGTAGTCTTGTGACGCAAGGTCTATTTTTTCAACCAATTTTGTTAAAATTTGTTGGTCGCGTTTTGCTTTTTCTAATTCTTCGGGGCTGAGTTCACGATTGAGTGGGGAATCTTCGGCTTGGATTAATTTTTTGAATTCTTCGTGGTCACGTCGTTCGATTTCTTCTTGTTTGTTGAAGTTTTTTATAATGTTTACGGATTCTTTGAATGAGAATTGCGGTGTTGAAGTTTTCTTTTCTTCTTCTGTTAATTCTATTTTGGCAGCCAGTTCTTTTGCTGTTTTAAGTTGTTCGTCGGTGAGGACGGCGAAGTTCGCAGGGTTTTGAAGTTTTGTTTTCATCGCTTCTAGGCGTCCTTTGCGTGAGGCGCCGACTTCTGTTTTTGCGGCCCATGCCATTATCGGGAATGCAGCAAGCGATGCGATTGTTCCGCCGACGGTCATTGGAACTAAGGACGCAACCATTTCAAGCGTTTTACTTGTTTTAGCCATTTTGTCGAAATATTTGCGGAAAGGTTTAAGGTACATTGCACCATAACCGACGGCATTTCCGGCAAGTGAAATAATACCGAGAACCTGTTGGGAAACAATTTCGGTTGCTAGTTCTGTGTTTTCGGCGCTGGATTGGGAATATTCGTCGAGAATATCAATTGCTTTAAGCAAGGTTTTTCCGCGTTGAATATCCTCATCTTTTCTTAATTCGGGGTGTTTTTCTAGATAAGCAAGCCTTTTGGCCTCCTGTTTCTGCCGTTCTGTTTTCCAGTTGGCATATTGGGGCCGATATTGAAGGTATGCGTTATAATCTTTGAACATGTCCATTACTGTTTATTATAAACGCCTGAAAAATATTTTTTGCTATTCATAAATTTTTATGCGATACTCCTTGGTAGGAGAGCTGGAAATGAGAATTTTGGCCAAATTTTTGTTGATATTTTTAGCTGTTGGATTTTTTACTCCAGCGTGGGCGTATATTGATCCGGGTACTGGAAGTATGTTGTTTTCGGTTGTCCTTGGAATGTGCGCGACTGCTTATTTTGTGTTGTATTCGCTGTTTATAAGGCTTAAAGGTTCACTTTTTGCGTCACGCGGGTTGAGTAAGGATAATAAACCGTTTGTAATTTATTCGGAGGGAACGAGGTATTTTCCAGTTTTTAAGCCGGTGATTGATGAGTTTGAGCGGCGTAAGATTCCGCTTGTTTATTTGACGTCAAGCGAAGATGATCCGTTTTTCGGTGAAAATTATGAGTATGTAACGGGAGAATATATCGGAACAGGGAATAGTGCTTATTTCAAACTGGCGTTTTTGCGTGCAGATGTTTGTTTGATGACAACTCCGCAATTAGATGTGTTGCAATTAAAACGTTCAAAATTTGTGAAACATTATAGCCATATTTTCCATTCAGTTGGATTTTCTATGGATTATCATTTGTTCGGGGTTGATTATTTTGATTCTGTTTTATGCGATGGTGAGTTCCAAATCCCTTTGATTAGAGAAATTGAGAATAAAAGAAATCTTCCCGCAAAAGAATTGCCGGTAGTTGGAAGTACTTATATGGACTTCTTTGCGTCTAAACTCGCCGGGGGGGGGGGGCCTCTCTTCAAAGGATAACAATTCAATTAACGTTCTAGTCGCTCCGAGTTGGGGGCCGGATGGATTGTTGCGTAAATTCGGCGCGGAACTTTTAGAATATTTATCAAAATCGTCATTTAATATTATCGTCAGACCTCACCCGCAATCAATGACCGCAGAAAAAGAAGTCGTTGAAAAGTTAATGAATGATTTCAAGGATTGTGCGAATATCAGTTGGAATTTTGACTCTAATAACCTTGAGGTTATGAGCAGGGCTGATGTTATGGTGAGTGATTTTTCGTGTGTAATGTTTGATTACGCTTTTCTGTTTAACAGACCATTTGTTTTTGTTGATACTGAGATGAATATTGATTTATATGATATGTCAGATTTAGACGAAACCCCTTGGCGTTACCGTGTTGTGAAAGAGATTGGGAAAGAATTAAATAGAGAAAATCTTTCTGATGTGGTTAAAATTATTAGTGAAATTAAGACTTCTGTGCCGTTGGAGGTTATTGAGGCGGCGAAAGATGTTGCATGGCAGTACAGGGGCGAAAGTGCTGTTAGAGTTGTGGATTTTTTGGTTGAAAAACAGAAAGAAGTTAGCAAATGTTAGATGCTTTGTTTCAGATAATAATTTATCCTATTTATGCAGCGCTTGAAAGTTCTTTTTATGCGTTGTATACGACGTTAAATTCTAATATTGCGTTAACGATATTGTTGATAAGCTATATTGTCTTTTTATTTTGTCTGCCATTGTATTTGAACGCGGCGCGGCTTCAGCATGAGGAAGAGAGTATTCAGGCGAAAATGGCCGCAAGGGTTAATAGTATCAAGAAGAATTTTTCCGGTGATGAAAAACATTTGCTTTTGCAGACTTATTACAGACAGAATAATTATCATCCGGTAATGGCTTTGCGGCTAAGTTTTAGTTTGCTGTTACAGATTCCGTTTTTCTTTGGTGCGTATTTGTTCTTTTCGCACCTGCAAATATTTAATGAAACTGCCTTGATAGGGGTTCCGAGCCTTGCAGAGCCTGATAGGCTTATTAAAATCGGGGCTTTGTCCATAAATTTTCTGCCTATTTTAATGACTTTAGTGAATATTGCTGCGGCTTATGTTTACACGGAAGATAAGTCGTTTAAGAAAAATTCGCAGTTGTATATTATGAGTTTGGTGTTTTTGGTGCTTTTGTATAATTCACCATCCGGGCTTGTGTTGTACTGGACTTTTAACAATTTCTTTTCGCTTATCAAAAACCTCGGGCTGAGAGGAATGGGGGAAAAGGCGTTTGTTAAATGTGTGATGGCTTCTGCGCTTTTTATTTATTATATAATTGCTAAAAGATATTATTTGAATCTGGATATAATTATTTACATACTTGGTTTAATGGTTTTGGCGCCGAAGATGGGCTTTGTACAAAAGTTCCTAAAAGATTTTGACCCTAAAAGCCTCTATTTTATAACATGTACGGCTTTATGGTTGTTGGTTGGCGTTTTAATCCCGTCGAATGTTGTTGCAACTTCACCTGTTGAATTCACATTTTTGAATGCAGGCGTTACTCCGTTTGGAATAATGAGTGCGCCTGCGTTACAGGCGTTAGGGCTATTTTTATTCTGGGGCGGATGCTTCTTTGTTCTTTCTTCTGGGAAAACGCGTAAATTTATGGCATTTGTCAGCGGATTACTTTTGTTTTACTGGATTCTAAATGCATTTTTAATCCCGATGCCGGAACATAATCTATTAAGTTCGCTCAAGTTCGACGCGGAATCCGTTTATTTTGCCAGCCCTGAGGGATTCGTTTATCCGCTGTGTATTGCAGTGGCGATTATAGTGTTTACCGCATTGTTTTTACTCGCAAGAAAATTTTTGAAAAATTTAATTGTGGTTGTTGTATGTGCCTTAGTTATTTCAACAAGTGCGAATTATGTGAAAATTTTTAAAGAGTTCCATAGTTATAAGGCGTCAGTTGCAACGCAAAAATCTTTTGACAGAGCCAATGCTTTTAATTTAAGTACTGATAATAAAAATGTATTGATTATCTTTTTGGATAGGGCTTTGGGTTCATATTTGCCATTAGTGTTTAATGAAAAGCCTGAGCTTAAAGATGAATTCGCAGGATTCGTTTATTATCCAAACACGGTTTCAATGTATGGATACACATTCCTCGGATATCAGGCTATACTTGGCGGATATGAATATACACCGTTTAAAATGGCGGAAAATACGACAGATACCGTTATGGATAAATATCGTGAAGCATTGGGAATGCTTCCTGCACTTTTTGCAAAAGACGGTTGGCAGGTAACGGTTTCTGATACCCCTGGCAGCGACTGGAATTATGATTGGCTTGAAACGGATAAGCTTTATACTGAGCGAGGAGTTAATTATAAAACTGTAAGAGGAGATTTAGGCTCTGAATACGTTACAAAAAGTGATTTGGACGCAAAAAATACCAAATTAACAGCGAGAAATTTTCTTTTCTATAGTTTGCTGGCGGTGTCACAACCGGATATGAGAAATTATATCTATAATAAAGGTAGATATCTTAATTCTAATTTAATTGAGTATCATTCTTCGTATTTACTTGAAAATTACGCGGAACTTTATTACTTGCCGCAGTTGACAGGTTTTTCAAAAGGTAAAAATTCGTTAATTGTGATTAATAATGATTTGCCGCACGAACCTGATTTGCTTTATGGCCCTGATTATTCGCTTGATGATTCGCTTCCGATTCCGGAGGACGTAAACGGGTTTAATGGTAACGATCATGCGTTGAAGCATTATCACGTTAATGCAGCGTCTTTGATTATGCTCGGTAAGTATATGCAATTCTTAAAAGAAAACGATGTGTACGATAACACAAGAATTATCATTGTTTCTGACCATGGACGCGAAGTTATGAATCCTACATTCTCCGCGTTCGCAAACAAATATATCATGCCTTACAACCCTCTGTTTATGGTGAAAGATTTTAATTCTAACGGTGAATTTAAGTCTTCTAATGAATTTATGACAAATGCAGATGTTCCGTATGTTGCCGTTCAAGGTTTAATTAAGGACGCGCGCAATCCGTTTACCGGCAAGAAAATTTTAACCGACAAGAAAAATGGTATATATATTAAAACAGGGCATACATGGCAGCCAACTTCTTATGAGGGTAAAGTTAATCCGTTCGAGGAAGACGATAAACTTCATTTCGTAAAAGATAATATTTTTGATAAAAATAACTGGAAGTTGGATATCCCTTATAAAAAACTAAAATTTATGATAAAGTAATTTTATGGCAGATATAAAAGTTTCGAAAAATTCAAAAGGTTTGCGCGGCAGTGTTGAAATCCCTGCGGATAAGTCGATTTCGCACAGAGCCGTAATGTTTTCATCGCTTGCAAAAGGAAAATCGTTAATTCGGAATTTTTCTTCCGGTGCAGATCCGCATTCGACGCTTGAGGTTTTTTCAAGGCTTGGTATCAGGCATGAATTTATTGATGAAAAAACTCTTGCGATTTTTTCTGATGGAAATCTGCAGGCGCCGCAGAAAGAACTTGATTGTGGCAATTCCGGCACAACTATGCGCTTGATGTCAGGGATTTTGGCAGGTCAAAATTTTGACAGCAAAATGATTGGTGACGCAAGTCTTTCAAAACGTCCGATGAAACGTGTGATTGAGCCGGTTTCGATGATGGGGGGATGTATTGAAGCCGTTGACGGGCATGCTCCGTTGAAAATTTTTGGACGTAATTTAAGCGGGATTGATTATGTTTCTAAAATCGCTTCCGCACAGGTGAAATCTTGCGTTCTGCTTGCCGGCATGTTCGCTGATGGCGTGACGTCGGTTACAGAACCATTTGTGTCTAGAAACCATACTGAATTAATGCTTAAATATCTCGGCGCAGATTTGACTGTTGAGGGTAAAAAGGTTTCTGTTCGCTGCTCTGAACTTACGGCGAAAGAGATTAATATCTGCGGTGATATTTCATCCGCTGCGTTTTTCATTGTTGCGGGTTTGATTGTTCCAAATAGCGATATTATTTTGAAAAATGTCGGTTTGAACCCTACAAGAACCGGAATTTTAGACGTTATAAGCGCGATGGGCGGTCAGGTTGAAGTTTTGGACGCGCATGAAAGCGCGGGTGAGGCTGTCGGAGATTTGCGAGTAAAATATTCTGACTTAAAAGCATGCGAAATCAGCGGAGAAATTATCCCAAGGCTTATTGATGAACTTCCAGTTATTGCGGTTCTGGCATCTCAAGCAGAGGGGCAAACTGTTGTTAAGGACGCAGGCGACTTGCGCAATAAGGAGTCTGACAGGATTTCTGCGCTTGTTTGTGAGTTGAAGAAAATCGGCATTGATATTGAAGAAACTCCTGACGGCTTTATTATTAACGGCAAGGTTAAAATTGTGGGCGGTGCAGAGGTTGAAACTTATCACGACCATCGCTTGGCAATGAGTTTGTATGTGGCAGGACTTGTTGCAGAAAAAGAAATCCTTGTGAAAGATTTTGAGTGGGTGGATATTTCGTTCCCAGAATTTTTGGGATTATTTGCAAGTTTGTAACACTTCTTAAAACTCTTGCATTTCGCTTGACAACAAATTTTCTCTTTGCGATAATCATAATAGTGTATTAGTGGGTAACTCGTTCAATAAAACTTGCCCCGCAAGTTACGAAACCCTAAGCGAAAGGAAATATAAATATGTACGCAATCGTTGAAACAGGCGGAAAGCAATACCAAGTTGAAGAAGGACGTTATTTAGACGTTGAATTGCTTGAAGGCGAAAAAGATTCAAAAGTAGTTTTTGATAAAATCGTTATGGTAGTTAACGGTAAAAAATCTAAAGTAGGGCAACCTTACGTTGCAGGTGCTTCTGCTGAAGGTACTATCATGCTTCACGACAAATCTAAAAAAGTTATCGTGTTCAAACAAAGACCTAAAAAAGGTTATAGAAAAAAACAAGGCCACAGACAAGGCTTTACAAGAGTTATGATTAACAAAATCAGAACTTCTGCTCAAAAAAAGACTGAAGAAGCAGCTTCAGAAGAATAATTAACTAACAAACAAGTAATTACAAAGGAGATATAAAAATGGCACATAAGAAAGGTATGGGATCCACCCGTAACGGCCGCGACTCCGAAGCGAAGCGCTTAGGTGTTAAAAAGTTCGGTGGTGAAAACGTTAAAGCCGGTAATATCATCGTTCGCCAGAGAGGTACTAAATTCCACCCTGGTAACAACGTTGGCATCGGTAGCGACGACACATTATTCGCTTTGATTGACGGTACTGTTAAATTCGAAGCATACAGACGTGATAGAAGACAAGTTAGCGTTTATGCAGCTGGCTAGTTTATATTTTTAAATTAGTAAAATTGTAGAGAGCGCCCCACCATAAGCGCTCTTTTTTACGCGAAATTAGGGAAAAGGAAAAAGTTATGCGAGTTAGTTTGTTAAGCTCAGATTTAAGTTGCCGAAATAAAAATAATAATATGAAAAATTCTTACCCGCAGCAACAGGCAAGAAATAATGTTGCATTCGGTACGATTATCAAAAATGCAATTCCTGAAGCGCTTAAAGCTGGGGATGAGATGAAACGTGGATTTGTTTGTGTGGTTTCTGGGCCGTCAGGCGTTGGAAAAGATACAGTTCTTAACGCGTTTAAAGGAAAATTTAAAGATTTTTTCTCAAGAGTTGTAACCTGTACAACACGTGAACCGCGTCCAGGTGAAGTTAATGGTGTTAATTACCATTTTTTAAGCAATGATGAGTTTAGAAAAGGTGTTGCCAATAACGAGTTTGCTGAATATGTTTGTAATTTCTCCGGAAGATATTATGGAACGAGAAAAGCAGATATTGATAACGCAATCGCTACAGGTAAAAATGTAGTTATGGCGATTGATGTAGATGGTGCGATGAATATTAAAAAATCACGTTCAGATGTTTTGATGATGTTTTTTACACCGCCATCAATGCAAGAATTAGAAGCTCGTTTGATTGGCCGTGGTACTGAGACAATGGAAGCTGTTGCTGAACGTCTGGGAAAAGCACGTAAAGAATTATCATTCCAAGATCAATATGATGTAATTATACAAAATGATGATTTCAATAAAAGTGTTGATGAGATGGCAGAAGTTTTTCATATTAAAAAATAAGTGATTTTGTGATACAATTCGCTTATGGATAGAAAAATTATAACTACAAATCGTAAAGCTTTTCATGACTACACTATTTTTGAAAAATATGTAGCTGGCATTGTTCTATCCGGAACAGAGATTAAGTCTATAAGACAAAATGCTGTTAATTTGAAAGATAGTTTTTGTTCTTTCAGTAGTGAGGGTGAATTATTTCTTTATAAATGCCATATTTCACCTTACGAACATGGAAATAGGTTTAATCATGAACCCGAAAGAAACCGTAAGTTATTGCTAACTAAAAAAGAATTATTAAAAATTTCACAAAAAGTGAAAAAAGAGGGGTATACAATAGTCCCACTGGAGATGTTTTTTATTCAGGGGCTTGCTAAACTTGAAATCGCGCTTGTTAAAGGTAAAAAATTACACGATAAACGCGAAGATTTGACGAAAAAAGACCAAAAACGCGAAATGGATAGGGCAAGTAAATTACGATGAAAGTTGTTCTTGTCGGCAAAGAACCAATGTTATGCGCACTTATAGAGGGATGTATGGCTTGTGGCGGTATAGAAATTGCCGGTGTCTTTCGTTATGATAATTTGATTTATCCAGGTTGGCGAATTTGGTTAAGAGATTTGTTGCGGCCGTCGGTCGAAAATACGCTTATAAAAAAATACAGGTTGCGCGATTTGAAGTTCAAATCTGTGAATAGCGCTGATTTTAAAAGGTTTTTACTCGAAAACAATATTGACTTAATGCTTGTTGGAACGTGGCGGGAAAAGATTAAAAAGGATATTTTTGAAACTCCGCGGCTTGCGAGTGTGAATGTTCATCCGTCGCTTTTGCCGAAATATCGCGGGCCAAACCCGTATTTGCAAACGATAAAAAATCGCGAAAGATTTTCAGGTTTTACTTTTCATTTGATTGATGAGAAGTTTGATTCGGGCGCGATTTTGTATCAAAAAAGGATTGAGATTCAGCCGTATTACACCTCAAAAGAACTGCGTGAAAAGACTGTTTTTGAGGTTCGTCAATCGTTGCCGGAATTTTTGGTCGCACTGGATAAAGGGGATATAATTCCACAAGAACAGAGCGAGGCGCATGCTACTTATTATCCGAATATTACAGAAGATGAAATGATGTTGGATTTTGAACGTGAAACCGCGGAGGAGATTTCTGCGCGTGTACGCGCATTACACCCGTGGCTTCCATGCTATGTAACGCTAGGAGAAGATTTTTATATTGTGAACCCGTATGAAATGGAGATTGTAGAAGATTGCCCTGCCGGCGTTAAATTAGATGGAACTCAAATCACTGCCCGTTGCCGTGACGGTAAGGGGATTATTATGCGAGGCTTGACTAAGTATCGAAAATAATTTAAACTATATTCAGAAAGGATGGAAAAACTATGAACAAGAAAAAAGTATTAAGTTATGCAGGGGGGGGGGGGCCTGCTGAGC
>JAMPIJ010000007.1 GCA_023662905.1 Fusobacterium sp. | reverse complement strand
CCTCAACCGGCTTTACAATGGCGGAGATACTCCTGTCATTAACAATTATTGGCGTAGTTGCAGCGATAACGTTACCGTCTTTGACAGGCAATATTAACGAACGGACTTGGAGTACGCAGAGAAAAGCGCTTTATGCTCGATTTTCGCAAGCGTTGCCGTTGATGGACGCGCTTAATGGTTATGGAACACTGAATGATACAACAGACAATGCTGCTGAAACCTTTGTGACAGGCGGTTTATCAAAAGTTTTGAAGATAAACAACATTTGCGATGATTCTCATTTGAAAGATTGTGGAGTGCCTGAAAAAATTAATACGCTTAAAGGTAATAATATTCCAACACCTGTAACTTTACAGGATTTGAATTCAGCGATGGTTGGCACCAAAACAAACAACACAACGGGTGGTGAAACATTTACTGTAAAAAATACTAAAGCTGCGGCATTTGAAACCCAAAACGGGGAAAGTATCGTTGTGTATTACAACCCTACCTGCAGTGGAACATTAGGGGAAACTGCGTCAAAGAGCAGTGATAGTATGGCTGGCTTCTTTTATATTCAGCGTAGAATTTGTGCGAACTTTATTTATGATTTGAACGGTTCAAAAGGCCCTAACACTGTTGGAAAAGATATCGGATTTATGACAGCAATGTATCCTTTTGACGCTCAGCTTTATGCCCCGTATCCTGCGGTTTCTCCGTTGACGTTTACGGCTGGAACTTCATTCGCAAATTATTCTAAAGAATGTACTAAACGTGACGGGGATTACCGGTCGCCTAACGTCGGAGAGCTTGTTTCGATGTTTGTTAATCGTGATTTGATTGATTATTCCGCATATAATGTTCGAACATATGTTTCTACTGAGAGAACCGTAAATAGCGGCAGGACGGTTTATATGGGCGTTGGGTTTGACAGTGGGGTACAGGATGATTATGTTTCTACCGGAAACGGTGAGGGCAGTGTTGCTGTTTCTGGTTGGTGCGTTAAACGATAAAAAAGGGTCGGGTTATCCGACTCTTTTTTTTTTATGCTATAATTCTCTCAACAAGGAGAGTAAATTATGGTAGATATAAGACAGGAATTTATAGATCAGGCTAAAAAATTAGCTAGAAGTACAGAAGTTTTGCCAGGCGGCATTGAAGAATTGGCCGTTAAGCTTCAACACGCTCACGATACAAACACTCCGTTGCGTGTGAAATTAGGTATGGATCCGACACGTCCGGACTTGCACCTTGGCCACACTGTTGTTATGAGAAAGTTACGTGAGTTTCAAAAACTCGGGCATCAGGTTGTTTTAATCGTTGGCGGCGCGACTGCTATGATTGGTGACCCGTCTGGAAAATCTGAAACCCGTCCAGCGCTTACAAAAGAACAGGTTGAAGAAAACGCTAAATCTTATTTTGAACAAATGGCGAAAGTTGTTGATGTTACGAACGCAGAAGTTACAAACAACGCTGATTGGCTTCATAAATTAAACTTTATGGAACTTCTTCAACTTGCCGGAAAAGTAACTGTTGCGCAAATGATGACACGTGACGACTTCGCAAAACGTTACGCTGAGGGAAAACCGATTTCTATCCACGAATTTTTCTACCCATTAATGCAGGCTTACGATAGCGTTGCAATCGACGCGGATATTGAATTCGGCGGAACAGATCAACGTTTCAACACGCTTCTCGGACGTGATATTCAGGCGGCTTACGGTAAAAAATATCCGCAAATGGTTATGCTGCTTCCGTTAATCGAGGGTACCGACGGGCTTGTTAAAATGTCTAAAACTTACCCCGAACACTGCATTTCATTGACCGACAGTGCAAAAGATATGTTCGGTAAGTTGATGAGTATTCCTGATACGTTAATCGTTAAATACTACGACCTTTTGACCGATATTACCGATGAGGACTTGAAAAAAGTTGAAGAACAGCTTAAAGATCCGTCAGTTAACCCGCGTAATATCAAAATGCAGCTTGCGCACACAATTACGGCTGAATACCACGGCGAAGAAGAAGCGCAAAAAGCTCAGGATGATTTCATCAATGTGTTCTCAAACAAAGGGATTCCGGATGATATTCAAGAAGTCAAAGGCGCTGACGGCAAATCAATGGTTGACCTCCTTGTGGAACTCGGGTTCACTCAAAGCAAAGGTGAGGGAAAACGATTAATCCAAGGCGGCGGCGTCAAGCTTGACGGCGAAAAAATTGCCGATGTCGCGTATGTAATTTCTTTGACCGGTGATGTAGTATTACAGGCAGGTAAGAGAAAATTTGCGAAGTTGGTAAAATAATGATTGACGTTCTGAAACGCGGTATTGAAAAACTCAAAGAAGATATAAATGTGATTTACGAAAACGACCCTGCGGCAAATAATTTGCTGGAGGTCGTTCTCTGTTATCCCGGGTTGCACGCGCTTATTATGTATAGACTTGCGCATAGATTTCACAAGTGGAAAATCCCGTTTTTGCCGCGTTTTCTGTCCCATTTGACAAGAATCGTTACGGGTATCGAAATTCATCCTGCGGCACGAATCGGCAGACGGCTTTTTATCGATCACGGACAGGGAATCGTTATCGGCGAAACCACCGAAATCGGTAACGATGTTTTGCTTTATCAGCAAGTGACACTTGGCGGAACCGGCAAGGAAAAAGGCAAACGCCATCCGACCATAGGAAATAATGTAATTGTCGGCGCAGGGGCTAAGGTTCTGGGAAATATCAAAATTGGCGACAATTGCCGTGTTGGCGCGGGTTCTGTCGTAATCCAAAATGTTCCCGAACATTCAACAGTCGTCGGGATTCCGGCCAGAATCGTCCACCGCACAATCGTTGATGAACACGGAAACCTTATGCACAACCGCATTCCAGACCCGATAACCTGCGATTTGCACAGGCTCGACGCGGAAATTAGACTTTTAAAAGAAAAAATGGGGGATAAAATTTAAAATGAAAGCTGTAGTATTTGATGAAGGTTTGAAACTGGATAAAAATTATGCAAAACCTGTGCCACAAAAAGGCGAAGCGCTTGTGCGTGTGACATTGGCCGGAATTTGCAACACTGATTACGAAATCACAAAAGGTTATATGGGCTATAAAGGCGTTCTTGGCCACGAAGCAGTCGGAATCGTCGAAGAAGTTAATTCTGACGACAAATCACTCGTAGGCAAACGCGTTGTTGCCGAAATTAGCTACGGCTGTGACGACCCGAACTGCCCTTGGTGCGCGGTGAAAAATTACCGTCACTGTCCGAACCGCCACACTCTTGGAATCTGGCGCAAAGACGGATGTTTTGCTGAATATTTCACAATGCCGACAAATGTTCTTTTTGAAGTTCCTGCGGGCGTGAGTGACGAACAGGCCGTTTTTGTCGAACCCCTTGCCGCAGCGCTTGAAATTACTGAACAACACCACATTAAACCGTTTGAAAAAGTAGTGGTTCTAGGCGACGGAAAACTCGGTTTAACAACAGCGCTTGCGTTAAACGCTCAAAACCTTGACGTAACACTGGTTGGCAAACACCAGAACAAACTTGATATCGCAAAAGCGCAAGGTGTTAAAATCTGCTTGCTGTCTGAATTTAAACAAGAAAAAATCTATGATGTGGTCGTTGAGGCAACCGGTTCATTGTCGGGTTTTGAAACCTCAATGGCTCTTGTTCGTCCGCGCGGCGTTCTTGTTTTGAAAAGTACAATCGCTGCGTCAAAAGAATTCAACCTTGCGCCGATTGTAATTGATGAAATTACGGTTCTCGGCTCACGTTGCGGTCAGTTCCCGCCTGCACTCAGAATGCTTGAGAGCGGAAAAATAGATTTCAAACCGCTAATCAGCGCGGTGTATGACGTCGACGACGCACTTGAGGCTTTCGAGAAAAACAAAGAAAAAGATACCTTGAAAGTCTTATTAAAATTTTAAAAAGAGGGGCAAAGCCCCTCTATCATCGTTTAATACACCACCGCCGGTCAAGGCGGTTTCATAACTAAATCCGTGCTTACGGTTATCGTTTAATACACCATACTCCGGGAGTATAATTCCGTCCGTTTGGTCGTCGATGTCCATCAGCGAAACTTATCCCCCAAGCATTATTCGCGTCATATAATGTGCTTGACCAGTAGAAATGATGTGCGTTTTCGTTAGGTATAATTCCAATAATTTGTTTGTTATAAAACATTGCGGCAAGTTCGTCACGGTTTGGTAGTCTGCTTTCATTATTCTGTTCGCGACATCGTTGACCGGCTTCTTTATGACCTCCGGTTCCTATATTGCCCCTAATAAGAACATCTGGTGCTACAACAACGGAATCGCTCGGGTATAGCGCTGTAATAAATCCAATATCTTTTCCTGCCGTGTTAGGACCTTTTTTGCCATTTAAATCAAATAAAAAATTTGCGCACATTTTATTTTGGACATAATGTGCTTCATTTTCATCTGATACGCAGTTTGGATTATAATAAACTAAAATACTTTCACCATTTGCAGTTTCAAACCCAGCGGTTTTAATATCTGTTGGAAGAAATGATGAAGTGAACTGGTCGTTAAAACTTGAGAGTGTTAATATATTGTTTAAATATATTATCTCTGCATTATTTTGTGGTGTGATTTTTTCTGGCAAACCACAGTCAGTGAGATGCTCAGAGTCACAAATGTTGTTAATTTTTAGAACTTTAGCAAGTCCGTCGGTCACAAATGTTTCGGCAGCGTTGTCGAAAGAAGATGAAGACTCGTCACCTTGAGTTACAATGCCATATCCGTTGAGAGCTGGCATAAGTGCTAACGCTTGAGAAAATCTTGCATAAAGCGCTTTGCGCTGTGTGTTCCATGTCCGCTCGTTAATGTTTCCCGTTAAACTTGGTAATGTAATAGCTGCGACAACACCGATGATGGTCAGAGATAATAAAATTTCCGCCATAGTAAAAGCTTTTTTCATGTTGATTTTTCCTTTCTGTACCAGCTAAACTTAACTTTTAACCATATAAACATGGCATATAAATAATTTTAAATGGTAGCGAAGACTTTGTCAACATGACATGATAAAATTATGAATAAAGATGATATATTATTAACATTTGGTAGAAATTTACGCGCAGAACGTAATCGCGCAGGTTATTCTCAGGACGGGCTTGCTGAAAAAATAGGTATCTGTGCCGGCAAGCATGTTGGAAAGATTGAGAGGGGCGAAACTAACCCGACGTTGACAACGATTCTTGCCATAATGGAAACTTTGAACATTAGCTTTGATAAGCTTTACGATATTTCAGATCAATAAAAAAAGAGGGGCAAAGCCCCTCTTTTTTAGCGTTTTACGCAACGAACAATGTGGTATGTTGCGGCGTTTGTAATTGTGGTAGCTAGGGTACGGCCGGTTGAAGTACTTATCGTCCACGCTTTATTTGTACCTGTACGGCTTGTTGACCAGTAATGTTTACCAAATTCTAAATCGAACAGGTTTGCATTATAAAACATTGAGATAAGTTCCCCTATGTTTGGCGCCCTGTATTCAGAGTCAAATTCTGTACATTTTTTAGCCGCTTCTGAAAAGTCTACCTCAACTCCAGAGTTGCGCAAATATGGAACAGGTGCCGCAACGATACTGTCAGACGGATAAATTACAGTTATAAATCCGATGTCTTTCCCGACGGTATTCGGCCCCTTACTTCCATTCAAGTCATAAATAAAATTTGCGCAAACTTTTTCCACTGCATAATACCAATCGCTCTCCTGCATATTGGCTTTGCAATTTGGGTTGTAGTAAGCTAGAATGCTTTCACTGTTTTGAGTTTCAAAAGCAACCGGTTCAATATCCTCGTTTTCATAACTGCCCACAAAAGCTGTAGTAGACCAGGACATACTGGTATTTAAATGGTTCAGACCGCTAAGCGTTGGGTGCGAATTAATTACTGATGCGCCGGCTGTCGTTATTTTGGCAGGGAACCCGCAATCCTCAAGGTCGTCAGAGCAAATGTTGTTGATTTTTAAGACTTTTGCAAGACCATCCGTAATAAATGTTTCGCCATTGCTATATTGATTCATAGCTGGCATAAGAGCGATTGCTTGAGAAAATCTTGCATAAAGCGCTTTGCGCTGTGTGTTCCAAGTCCGTTCGTTAATGTTTCCTGTTAAACTCGGTAATGTAATTGCAGCTACCACGCCGATAATAGTTAATGAGAGTAAAATCTCCGCCATTGTGAAGGCAATCTTACCCCCCCCCCTCACTGAAAATGCCCATATAACAAGGCTTTTAACGTTTAAAGTTTTCATGCATACATCCTTTCTTTTATGTATTAATTTTAAACCATGTTTTATCTTGTGTCAATCCGGTAAAAATAAAACCCGCTGAAGCGTCAGCGGGGTGTTTATGAATTTCCTTATTTCCTATTTCTTTAAATTTCTTTTTCCTGTTTTCTATTGAATTTCCGACTTCATTCTGTTTTGTGATTATAGAATCGCCATTGATACAAAGTTTACTACATCTCTGAAAGAATCTTTTACGAATTCTTTTGCCAGTGTTGGGATTGGTCTGTTTTCGATACAATCGAATACGTAGTAGATAGGGTCTTTAGAGTTGTTAAAACGCATTCTTCTATCTTTTCTTTCAAGAATGTTAGCCATTTCAGCGGCTTTTCTTGAACGTTGTTTTCTATTTTTTGTGGTTAAAGTTCCGAACTTGTTTTCAGTTGCAGTAGCCATCTTTTTTCTCTCTCTTTAAATCTCTCTTATGTATATATAAAGTATATCAGAGTCAAAAAATTGCCTTTTTTGTTTCTTATTTGTAACGAAATGTTAAAAGTGAAAATTTTTAAAAAAAGGTATTGCAAAAATTTTTTCAGCGTTTTATAATAAAGCTTGTCAAAAGCGATACGGGAGCGTAGCTCAGTTTGGTTAGAGCGCATGCCTGTCACGCATGAGGTCGCGAGTTCGAGCCTCGTCGTTCCCGAATTAAATAGCCACCAGTTAAAACTGGTGGCTATTTAATTATGAGAATGTTATGACGTGTTGCGAGAACTCACCAAGCGGAGCTTGGTCTAGTTCGAGCGCGAACGAGCTGAGGGCGGAGGAGCTTTCTTTGCGACAAGCGTCGCTTGTAAAAAGAAAGTCCGCAGACCCGTTAAACGCGAGTGAGCAAGACAGTCTTGTCGTTCCCGCCATTATTAAAAAGAACCCGTTAAGGGTTCTTTTTTTATGCGAATTTTAATAAATTGATGTGTGAATATTGGCCACATGGAGAATTGACAATTTGATTTTATTCCTGTCTGCTGGTTGAAAAATTACGATCTCAACGGCGAGGGCATATTTGAATACCAACTTCGTCTTCAATGGAGTTACGTATAAAGAGATTTGGAGTGTGCTTATATATTTTTAATTTTTATTCCAAGATTTGTTAATTTATCTTTCAAATTTTGTTTTTCCTGCTTATACATAGAAACATCTAAATTCAAGCCTGTCGCACTTTCAATTATTTTATCTAAAATGTTATTCAAAATAATTAATTTATTACCTAAAGCTGCTTCATCTATAGGTCTTGCTTTGTATGTTTTGTAGAGTTTTATCAGATTGTCTAATTCATTTGAGCTTGTCATAAGTTTTCCTTTTTTATAATACATTATTGATTGTTACTGAGTAGAAATATTTTCTAAATTGTTCTAGGTTTAGGAATATTGGTGATGAAGAGTTATGAGGGTTGAGAAGTTTCATCATTGGCTTGCCATTTATATTTTTTAAGGAGCAAGCGTAAGCATGTGAGCTTAGAATTCCAAAATCTGCATTTAAAACAGATTCTACCTGCGGGCCTTTCTTTCCGGTAGCCGCTGTCATAAGTAAATTTTGGCATCTTGATAGCAAATCGTCTGTAATAAGATGTTGTCCATTTTGTGGATGAGTTAGTACCATCTTAGCATATCCAACATTGCCCATTGGATTTTGACCGAAGTTAAATGCTCTTGAAGCGTAACCTGTATTGCCTTCAAAAACTCCATAAAATAAGTCTGCGGTTTCTAAATTCTCTGGGTTAGCTAGCATGCCTTTAACAGAGTTTTGTTTCTTTGCTGCGTCTATATGTATAATATCATCCAGTGAAAATTGTGTGTTATTTTCTATTGAATTAATATTATTTAAGACATAATGCGGATTTGCAGGGTTTTGAGTTAAGTCGTCAAGAATTTCCATCGCTTTTTCTAAATCAATGTTTGAATTTGGTTCGCTAATTTTTTTATTGAGAAATTCAATCATCTTTTGTGATTGTAAATATACCTCATTTTTTTCATAAGCCTGTTCAAGCAGATTGACGCCTTTGCTGCCTCTGGAGTAATAAGAAGAATTTTGAATTGCGGCGTCAATGTTATTCAAATTAACATCAATAGAAACTTTTGAGTTTGGCAGGTGGACGTTTAAAACTCCATTTGCTTCGCTAAAACATTCGTTTAACATTTTAGCTTTTGCAATAGGGTTTTCTAAACCGGTTAGTATCGTTGAGTATAGGTAACATTTCCCTGCTGCTTGTTGTTTAACGTAGTAAGCGGGTTGAAAGAGTTCAAAGTAAGTATCTTTTGATATCCTTAGAGGTTGAACTTGTTTGTCTGAAATTTTCATGAGAAGTTTGCCATTGTGTTCAAAAACATTGCCAGCCTGAATTATTTCAAGATTTTTCAGCGTTAAGGTTTCAATTTTTGGAATGTATAAATCTTTAACTTGTTGAATTGAGAGGTTTTCTTGTTTAGCCTTAAGTAATAAGTTGATATCATTTGTAATTCTTAAATCAGAACCTCCGGCTGCATAAGTCTGGAGCATACCGGCATCAAGTGTGCCGTTCTTAACAAGTTCAAGCATGTTAAGATAACGTTGTTTTACCTGTGGATTATTTTTTCTAAGTGCATAGAATTTTACGCTATCAATAGGGTTGAATAAAGGATCCTGTTGCGCAATTTTCATTAAATCTGAGAAAAGAGCTTTGTCTTCCGGTGTTGTTAATAGATTAAGATAGCTAATGTCTTTTTGTTTTTTGTTGCGTAACATTGTGTTTAGAAAGTTAAACTCGCTTACAGACTCAATATTTGCCACATAATCTTTAAGGGTAGGCAGAATATTTTGTTTTTCAACATTAGCTTTAATTTGCTCAAGTTTTATTTGAGCATTAGTTTGAACTTTGGTTGGTGTCTGTACCGCGGCACCGTTACTGAAATCATCAAATAATGGTGCCTTGTCTAAAAAGGGTCGAAACCTCCGAAATCGTCTGCAAGGCCATGGATTCCGTCGTCTAACATACCCCAATTGGCAGGATCATTAGCCGGATCGTAGTAAGGTTCGTTGTTGACTGAGTGGTTTTGATTGTAGTCTGCTAAGTCAGGATAATAATTAGCTTCTTGACGTTTTCTGTCTAGTTTTGCTTGTAATTTCTGTTTTGTTGATGGGTTAGTTATTGAGTCGATTTCATTTTGAAGTGCGGTGAATTCAACCTCAGTATAAGCCGTATCTATAGCAGAACTGATTTCGTTTGGATGTCTTGTAACTACTGCGTCGACATCGATCATTATTACTTCATTATCAGGAATGGCAATAACGTCATCAGCCGAAACTTCAACGATTTCATGCACATTAGCTTGCTCAGAAACATCTACGATATATGGTTCTGATGTTTGTTGACGTGGTGCAGAAACGGGTTCTTCTGCTTGACGTAATAATCTTGCTTTTTCGTTTGCTTGTCTTTGGAGTGTTGCTTTTTGTGGAGAATCCGGTAATCGATTAATTTTGGCTTGTGCTTGGTCTAATGAATAATTATTTCTTGCACGATTAATAGCGTCACCGATTTCGCCAATTTCTTGCGGAGATACTCCACGCGGAGCCGCTGGAGCTTGAGGCTGCGCAGGTGCGGCTTGCCCAACTTTGCTGTTAGGGTTTGATGGGTCAAAATTCAACCATGGGTCGTCTGCCGGAGTCATGTCGCTAGCAAGGTAGTTTCCTTCGCCGCGGTTACGGTCATAAGGGGCGTGTTCTCCTGGTTTGTAGATTTTATCTTTTAGCTTACCGGTTGGAAATTCATAACGATAGAATAGTCTTCCTGAATCTCCAAGTTGGTTGTCACCGGTAATATGAGAGTTACCCGTTGTAAGATTGTTTTGTCTGATTAATCTGTCCAAATCTTTAGCAATCATTTCCATTTCTTCTTGTGATTGAGGATAAATGGTAAATGCTTTACCTGTTTGTTCTGGTGCAGAAGTTGCTAATAGTTCTGGTGACATTGTAGAGCTTAAAGTTTTGTGGGCAATTTTATGTTTATTCAGGTATGGAAGAATAATTTCTGCCATTTGTTGGTAGTCGTTGGTATCTACTGAGAATAGGTGCATTTTCCATGCACTGTGATTATTGCTTAATTCAAATGGTGAATCGTTCCAATATTGACGCTCCATATATTGACCGTTGCCAAATAAATCCTTTCTATTCATAACAAATGCCGCATGATCTTCATTCAGTGCAAATTTTTTGAGCAATTCTGTATCACTTAAACTATTGTACTGAGGATACTTGTTGCGAAGATAATTAATATCTAAAAATTCTTGATGAAAAATTTCAAATTTATCCATCATTTTTTCTCTTTGTGCTGTGGATAATTTATATTCTTTTGTTGTGGTTTGCCTTGGTTCTGATTTCGCAAGGGTTACGAGCTTGTTGTATAATTTTTTAATGTTAGCTTTCACTTGAACATTTTTTACTGCGTTGTAAAGAGTTTTAATGTCTGCAAGAACGGTTTTAACTTCTCCCATGGCTAATTTTCCTGCACCAGAGAAGATTTTATTGATTCTTTCCTGACAGCTTTTCCAGAGGTTTCTGTGTTCCGCTGGAATTGAAACTTCAGGAATTGCCTGAGCGTCACGTGCGATGCTTTCAGGAGTTGGAATTTCTTCCGGAGTAATAATTGGTTCAGCATCCTCAACCCTTGCAACTGGTTCTGCTTCGTCTGGTTTTATAACAGGTTCGGCATCTTCCGCTTTTACTACAGGTTCTGCGGCTGCTGGTTTTTGAAGCGCATCTAATTCTGCTTGTTTTGCAGCACGATTTGCTTTCATTCTTTCAAGCTGTTGTTTTTCTTGTAATGTAGGTTGTTTGCCACGTCTTGCTTTTGAGGCTAAATTGCTTTCAGCTCTTGCGATTTGTTTATCGATATCTGCAAGGCTTTGGGTAAGGTTTTCGATTTCGGCTTGATTTGGAGCGATTGGAGCATCAGGTTTTGTCGCGGCTGGAGCAGGTGCAGGGGCATCGGCTTCTATATTCGCTTTTGCGCGTTGTAACGCTTCGGCGCTTGAAGCGTCTACCATGTTGCCAAGTTCGTGGGCTTCTGCGTGAGCTTGTGCAACTTGTTGTTGATGTGCTTCAAATGCAGGACGATCAGCTTCCGGTACTGGTTGGTATGCGATTTCTCTATCGTAAGCGGCTTGTTGTTCAGGAGTGACGATGTTTTGATTTGGATCCATATCAACGGCTAATTTATCTGCTTCTTGTTGACGTTTTCTGAGATAGCCGGCATGGTGGTCTGCCTGACGTTGTTCATTATGAACTGAATTGTTGACGATTTCCGCGTCATGTGATGGATGATTCATATCGATAACATGCTCTGCAGAACTTGAACTGGTTTTAATATGAGCAATTCTAGACATTATAAGACCAGTTGCGAAGTCAATAAATGCGTCTGTGGAACCGTAGTCATCACCGGCAAGCTTTGTAATTCCATATGAGCCAGCGGCGTTCATAATTTCTTCGGCTATTTCGTTTGCGAGGGCTTTATTTGTAATGCCGAATGATTGCATAAGTTTTGGGGCTAACATACTTGAGCTTGCACCAACTCCGGCAAACGACATGTTCATTAATGTTTTGCGCATTACGGTTTTTGCGTCGCGTCCGTTTGAAGCGTCAACGGTTGCGGTTGCAACTCCAGCGCTAAGCATTTGGGAACCGATTTGAGCGGCTTTTTGAGTTTTACCTGTAAGATTTGCTCCTGTTTGTAATCTTTTAGCTGTCGCGAATGCTTTTTCTGCTTTAACTGCGGCATTAGTAATTTTAACGGCTTTAGACCCCCATCGTGCGGCGCTGACTGCTAGTCTTGCTGCTGCGGCTTGACCAAGTCCAGGGACAAATTGAAGCGCGATTGTACCGGCGACTTCAAATACACCCTCCGTGACCATTTCGGTTATAACCATGTTTTCGTTGAATTGTGCAACTTCTCTCGATATATTATTTGTTCCGAAAGCACTATTGTGTAATAATTCAAGATCTTTGCCCATTTGTTCGAGGGTTTTGCCTTTTGTTAATGCTCTGTAACTTGCAGCGGATTCGTTTTGGGTTTCTTGTAAGAATTTCATTAACATTGTTTGTTTATCGCTGTCAGAGTTGACTTCTTTACCACTTGTAAGTCCATAATTTTGTATGATTTGGTCTACTGTTTGGTCGTCAAGTTGGAATTTTGATTTAATTTCGTTGCGTAAACCTGCATAATCAAGGCTTCCTGCTTTTTTAAGTATGCCACTGGTGATATTAATTGTAGAGGATAAACCTTGCGCCTGTTGATAGTTCCAAAGTGCTGCATCTCTTGCTGCAATTTTATTTTTATCAAAATCAATGCCGAAAACTTGTTTATAAGCGGTTTTGAATTCAGCCTCTGTTTTTGCAGCCGCTAATTTTTTAACAGCCGCAGCATTTACTCCTAGTTTTTTATCCATTTCTTCCACTGTTTTGCAACCGAACCAGCCGCAGACTGTATCACCTACTCCTGCAGCCCAACCTTCAGCGGCTCTGGCGTCAGCGTAATCTTTTTGTACCTGTGAATCTGTAGCACTGAAATCACTATTGAATGCTGCAATAGCTTGAGCATCAGTCATTTCACCGGAGTTACCTGTTCGTTTTGCAACTATTGCACCACGTAAAAAGTCAATGGCGTTTTCCATTTCTAGGGGGTTGGTTCTTCTTAAATGTGCGCTGAATTCTTTGTTCATCGCTGCGTTAAAATCTTGAACCGCTTTATTTATATCACCGCTCGAAACGCCCGCTTTTTGGGCAGCTGCGGTAAGTTTATTCATAATTTTGACTAAAACTTTTCTTTGTTGAGATTCGGATGCTGTGACTTCACTTGTAATTGTATCGACGATTGAAGAATCTCCTTTTTTGATAGAATCTTTGCTATATGCGTCTAAGAATGCCACGATATTATCTTCGTTGACGTTAGCGTCTAGAAGTTGTGCCATCTTTTTCATGCTAGTGTTGCCGGAATTTTCATCGGCGATTTGGTAGAATTGTTTTGCTAATTTTTCTGCATTTTTTCTGGTTGTTAGGTTTTGATTAAATTCACGTGCAGCTTCGTATCTTTCAGTATTTTGAACATATTCGTTTTTGAGGATTGTGCCATCGTGTGCAATTGTTACGATTTTGCCATTTTTGCCTTTGGCGAGAACCCGTCCTCGTCCAGCTTGTCCGATTACTGTGAATTCTTCTGTTTTGCCGCCTTTGTACTTACCTGTAACTTTTTCACCTTGACCTTCGTGGTTAATAAGACCCATTTCTTTATATTGAGCTTCTTGTAATGCTGCGGCTTCACGGGCTTCGGCTCTGCGTTGTTCTCTTCTTGCCATTGCTTGTGTATAGTCGCCGGTGGTTTCTGCGGCTGATTTTCTGTTTTTTGTTAATTCTGCAAGTTCTTCGTCCTCTATTTTGCGTGGAATAACGATTTCTTGGCCGACGAGGAAGTATTTTTTGTTGCCTTTGCCTTTTACGGCACCTTCGTTCGCGGCAAGTAAGTCTTCAACGCTTACACCGAATTTTTTAGCGATTACGGCAGGGCTTTCACCGTTCTGAACGATAATACCTGAAGTGACTTCTGGTTCGGGTTCTTCTTCCGGTTCTATAATGGTTTCGTCGCCTGTTTCAAGTGAAGTATCATCATCGTCAGTATCTACGATTTCGTCTGCGACCTGAGCGCTGACTGTAGACTGGATTGTTTCCGGGATTTCAATAAGGTTATCGGCGTTGGTTTGTGGGGCTTGAACTTCAAGTTCTGGTTGTTGAGCAGGTTGAGGTTCTTGCTCATTTGCGGCAAGTTTGTTGAGAAATTCATAGAACGCTTTACGGTGTCTGCGGCCCATTTTGTGGCCGTCTGCATCTTTGAAGCCTTTTGCTTCTTTGTCTGTAAGCTGGTTATCTTCACCGGCAAGTTCTGTAAGTTTCTTTTGGAACGCAAGAAGTTCGTCTTTTTCTAAAACTTCATTGCGATTTGTATCAACTTTGTCAAAAATTGATTGCAATTTTTTGTCATTGCCTGCGATTTCTTGTTTTGTGAGTCCATCTTTGACCTTTTTTAAGTCGACTTTTCCTGCTTGTTGCTTTTTACCAAATGAAATTGAATCTGTCATAATCTGCCCCTTTTGCGCTACATAATATACATTGTGTTGCGTAACTCAATATACATTGTGTTGTGCGGGGCGTTATCGTTGTTTCTGCGGGCAAATTTTTGTGTAAAATATTACAATTTGTAACGCAAAAAAGGCGTCGGAAATTAAAGTTTCATGAGGGTTTTGCCGATATGTACAACACAATGTATATTATGTTGTACGCGTGTGCAAAAATTTTTAGCAATAGTTAGGGGTGACACTCCAGTTGAGTTTGGTTTTTAAAATGTTATAAAACTCGGTGCCATCAAGGATTAAAAGTTTAGCTTTTAGTTCTGATTTTTTGATTTTAATTTCGTTTTTGAGTTTGTAGTTGCCCTGTCCGTCGACGGAGAGAATAAATTCTTGTTCATCGCAGGCCGAAGATATCGAGATTTCCTCTGTTGTAGGAACCACAAGCGGGCGGGCGTTGAGTGTGTGCGGGCAGATTGGAACGATTACGAAAGCTTCTATGTCCGGTGAGAGAACAGGGCCGCCGGCTGAAAGTCCGTAGGCAGTCGAGCCTGTCGGGGTTGAAATTATTATTCCGTCTGCGAGGTAGTTGCAAACCTCTTTACCGTTAATTTTTAGTTGAAGACGTGCAGTTCTGCCGGTTTCTGTAGTTTTGATGACAAAATCGTTCAGGGCAATCTGGTTTTCGGTTGCGAGCATAAGGCGGTTTTCGATTCGGTATTCGCCGTTGAGAATTTTTTCAAGCGATTTTGTGAAATCTTCTTTTGAGGATTGTGATAGAAAACCGAGTCGGCCAAGGTTTATGCCAAAAATGGCGGTTTCTGTGTCGGCGAAAAAGCGCGCGGTTTTTAAAATTGTTCCGTCGCCGCCGATTACGAATGCTATGTCAAAACCTTTTTTCATATTATTTATATCCAGAATTTCGCACTCGATTTCGTGTGAATTAAGTATTTCTTTTAATTCATCTTTGACCTCAGGAGCCGCCGGAATTTCAGGATTATAAATAATTGCAGGTTTCATAATGTAAATCTAACACAATTTGTTTTCTTTTTCAATTTGTTATGATATATTATTATTAATCGGCCCCGCCGGAACTTTTTACAAATCCATTCGTCATAGTGATTAACAGAATGGAAGTTGTGGAGGAAAAGAAACAAATATGATGAAGAAAATGAATACAACAAAATCGGTTATTACATTGTTATTGGGTCTGGCATTGACGTTGCCATCGGTTGCTCTTGCTGAAACACCGCAGGATTTATACGATTATGTATGGAAAAACGTTAATTCTAAATATGTTGATCAGACGAATAACGAACAGAATTGGGCAAGATGGCGCCATAAATACGACGCGTCTATTAAAACTCAACAGGACGCTTACGTTGCTATCGCGACAATGCTTGCAAGTTTAAACGACCCGTACACAAGATTTTTAGACCCGAAAGAATTTGCGGAAGAAACAAGTTCTATTCAGGGTTCGCTCAAAGGTATCGGGATTCAGATTGCTGTGAAAGACGGCAAGTTGATGGTTATTGCGCCGCTTGAGGGTACTCCGGCTGAGCGCGCAGGCATCATCGCTGACGACGAAATTCTTGAAATTGACGGCGTAAGCACTAAAGGGATTACCGTTGACAAGGCCGCTGATAAAATTCGCGGTAAAGAGGGAACTTCTGTTAACCTTTTGATTAAGCGTAAAGATAATGTGCCAAAAGTTTACAGGGTTACAAGAGAAAATATTGAGATTAAATCAATTTCTCAAAAAACGCCTCTTGAAACCGTGGTTCCTGAAAACATGGGATACATCAAGATTAGTTCTTTCTTGAGCCGTAATTTAACAAAAGAATTTTCAAATGTTCTTGCACATTCGCTTGATAAGCAAGGGTATATTATCGACTTGCGTTCAAACCCAGGGGGATTGTTGGACAACGCGATTAATATCTCTGATATGTTTTTACCTGGGGGCGTAATCGTAAGTACTGTTGACCGTGACGGCTACAAGGTTTCACAACGCGCGGCTAGAACTGTTTACACAAACAAACCGCTTGTTGTCTTGATTAACAAGGGTTCTGCGTCAGCGAGTGAAATCCTTTCAGGCGCACTCAAAGACCACGGACGTGCAATTATCGTTGGTGAAAAATCATTCGGTAAAGGACTTGTTCAAGAGGTTAACCACCTCCCGTTGAATGCAGGCATGAACATTACAATCCAAAAATACCTGACCCCTAGCGGAAGCGATATTCACAAAAAAGGTATCACCCCTGACGTTGTGGTTGAGTTGACAGAGGATAACGTTAAGAATAAGGACGACGTTCAATTGAAAAAAGCAATTGAAGTTCTTGGAAATATGATTAAAGAGCAAGCTGTAGCGAGCAGATAACCCGAAAAATTTCGCTTGCGAAATTTAGAGAGGCATTTAGACAGCGCAGCCATGCGCGGCCCGCGGTTCAGCGGGACGAAAATGGCGGAGAACTGCTTTTCATGAAATTTAAAGAGTGGATTTATAACAAAAACGCAAAAGAAGAAGCCGCTTTAACTAAGAGGCTTCTTCTTTCACGCGGTCTGACAGAACCTGATGAAATCGAAGAATTTTTGAACCCGTTGGAGATGAAACTTACGTCACCTTACGCTTTTACGGATATGCAAAAAGCCGTTGACCGCATAATTAAAGCCATAGTTAACCGTGAAAAAATCATTGTTTACGGTGATTTTGACGCCGATGGGGTTACGTCTACTTCACTTTTGATGAAAACGTTAAAACATCTTGATGCAAATGTGGATTATTTTATCCCGCACCGTGAGAAAGAGGGCCACGGGCTTGATTCAGCGGCTCTGGTAAGAATTATTACCGCGCATAAGCCTAAACTTATAATCACTGTCGATAACGGGATTAGTAACGTTAAAGAAGTCGCGTTTTTGAAAAGTTTTGGCGTTGATACGATTATCACCGACCACCACGAGGCAAAAGACGATGTTCCGGCGGCTTACGCAATTATTAACCCGAAAGCGCCGAATGCTCTGGCTGAAACGCTTCCGGCAAGAAAAATTAAAGAATTAACATACCTCGCAGGCGTTGGCGTTGCGTTCAAACTTGCGCAGGCACTTCTTGAAAAATTTGACAAGGTTGAATTTGCGCTCAAAATTCTTCCTCTCGTCGCAGTCGGAACCGTTGCAGATTTGGTGCCGCTTCTTGGCGAAAACAGATGTTTTGTTAAACGCGGCTTGGAACTCGTGATGAACCATCAAGGGCTTAAAGAACTTCTTGCAAGCGCCGGTTATTCGCTTGAAAAACCTGTGACTTCAGAAATCGTTGCGTTTGGTATCGCGCCAAGATTGAACGCTTCTGGCCGTCTTGAAAGCGTTGACAGCGCAATGAAACTTCTTTTGAGCGACAATCCCGCCGAAATCCAGTTCGCTGTTCAAACACTCAACGAATTTAACTCAATTCGTCAGACGCTTTGCGCCGATATCTTCGCGCAGGCTGATGAGATGTGGCAGAAAGAGGGCGCGAAAAACCCTGCAGTCGTTCTTTTCCATCCTGAATGGCATATCGGTATTATCGGAATCGTTGCTTCAAAATTCGTCGAAAAATACCACAAACCCGCGTTTCTCATGACTTATTCCGAAGAAACACAGCAATATCGCTGTTCTGCACGGGGCGTCAAGGGCTTGAATATCTTCGATATTCTTAACGAAAGTGCAGAAGTTCTCGACGGCTTTGGCGGTCATGAACTTGCCGGTGGCTGTTCGTTCTCAAAAGAAAAAGTTTCGTTCGAGGCCGTAAAATCCGCTATAAACAAAACCGTAAAAACAATGCTAAACGGTGAAGAATTAAAACCGTTTGTAGAAGTTGATTTGAAACTTTCACCTGCTGATATTACAGAAGAACTCATTGAGCAACTGGAAATCTTTGAACCATTTGGCGCCTCAAATCCGAACCCTGTTTTTGCGGTCGAAAACCTTGTCGTCAAAGAGAAAAAACTTATGGGGCAGGACAAAAATCACCTTAAACTTATCTGTGAGGCCGGCGGGCATGAATTAACCTGTATCTGGTGGCAGCGTGGTGACGTGACGCTTGATTCCGGCGACAGGCTTGATGTTCTTTTCCATCCAAACTTGAATGAGTTTAACGGCAACAAATATCTTCAACTAATCCTGCAAGACGCGCATTCTGACGCCATCGAATACGAAAAAGACGCAGAACCCGCGCCGGAATTGAAAGTCTTTGACCACCGCAGAAAAACAAATATTCTCCCGATGGTTGACGACTACGTGAAAAATTCCAAGTTGAACATAAAAGTTTTTGCCGAAAGCAAGAGTGTCGTGGATTCATTAAGGCCGTTTAAAGCGCTTTCCGAGCGTGTCTTTAATCGTAACAACATAGAAGCCTGCGACGCTGTTATGTTTTTTGACTATCCGGCCGATAGGCATGCGCTTTGTGAAATCCTTGAAAAAACCGGCGCGAGCGCAATTCATCTGATGAACTACGATGTAAAACATTTTTCTCAGGAAGAATTCCTGCAAACTTCATTCAAAATGCTTAAATATGCTGTAAATTACACAAATGGCGAGGTTGAAATTTATAAATTCGCAAGCTTTTTAGGCAAATCTAATGAGGTCCTCGGGCTTCTGTTCTCTGTGTTTGAAGAAATCGGATTGGTAAAAATCCTATCTAAAACATCTGAAACAATAACAATTTCACTTGATGAAACGGTTAGCCTTTCAAAAGTTCTTCACACAGAAACCTATTCAAGACTTCAAGAAGCCGTCGCGGAATGCGAAGAGTTTCAAACACTATTGTTAACGGAAGATTTGGATAAGATTCAAGAATTATTTACCTTATAAATAAAAAGAAAGTCTCGTCAATAGACAAGACTTATAAATATACATTTACCCTAGAAGAATAGTAGCATGGATAATATTTTTTGTCAATGTTAATATTGTAAATTTTGTTAAGATTCCTTAATAAATTATGAACTTTATTTTATTTTTCTCGTTATATTAATAATTGACATCGCTCGGTGCGGTGCGATATAATTTAATAGTTAGTGAAAATAAGGAGAAATTTATGAAGAAATTATTTGCAATTATGGCATTATTGGCGTTTACTACTGCTGGAGCTTCATACGCAGCAGGCACTTACACAGAATCAGTTGTAAATAAATATACATCAGGCTTGGCTAAAAAAGAAGAGCAATTAAGAAAAGATTCTCAAGCAAGACAAGATGCAAGAGAAGCTCAACGTGCAGAGTTTCAGAAAAAAATAGAAGCTGATAAAGCAGCACGCGAAGCTAAACAGGCTGAATTCCAAAAGAAAATAGAAGCAGATAAAAAAGCTCGTGAAGCAAAGCAAGCTGAAACAGATAAGAAAATTCAACAAAAGAAAGAAGCTTGGAATACTTTAATGGGTAAATAACAAAAAGGCCGCGTAAGCGGCCTTTTTTAGTTAATATAAAACTTTTTCAAGAAGAACATCTTCTAATTCTTTTATATTGGCACAAGCCGTAACATGTTCGACTTTTGCCAAATCTTGTATACAACTAAAGCCAAAGCCATGGGTTAGGGCAATAAAGTCAATTCGAGCTTCACATGCCCCTCTTGCGTCAGCATTACTGTCGCCAATCATTACGCAAGAGCTTTTGTCCGCCTGTAGCTTTGTAATACATTCGTTTATGATATCCGTTTTTGTAAGCTTGCCTTCTAAATCGCTTCCCATCGCATAATCGCAGAAATCAAGAATTCCAAATTCTTTTAGAACGGCCATAGCGTTATCGTGGCTTTTATAAGTTGCAACTGCAATCTGGCGTCCATTCTTTTTTAGTTCAGCCAACATTTCCAGTACATTCGGATAAAGAGCCGCACGGAACATTGAATATTTTCTATAATTTTCGCGGAACATATTGGCATAATTCATCGCTGTTTCTTTATCCATATTAAAGTGACGCGCAAATGAATCTTGTATCGGCGGGCCTATAAAGGTTTTTAGAATTTCATAAGACGGCGTTTCAATACCAATTTCGTTCAACGTTATTTTGACCGCGTCAATAATTCCAATTGTAGAATCAATAAGCGTTCCGTCTAAATCAAATATAACTGTTTTATACATGCAAAACTTCTCCGTTCTTTTGATAATTAGATTTGGTTAAAAATTCAATATGTATGTATTTTTGAAATTCTGCAAGCTGTTTGACAATTTCGTTTGTAACTTCAGCAACATTTTCTTGTTGTTGGAAAAACTGGTAATTTTTGTCGTAATAATTCTGTGTATATTTTGAAAATCCGTCAAAACCGGCTAGAATAACCTTATTAACTTTTAATTTAATAAGAGTTTTCATCAATAAATATAATGAAGATTCTCCCATAATTGTGTCTTTAGAAATTAAATTATTCCAGTTAAGAACAAAATCAGCGTTATTTTCTTTGTCTATGATATTGCTTGTTATGATAACTTTTCCCGAATTATTTGTTTTGGTGTAATAGTCCGTGAACTGATCATATCGTTTTGAATTGCTTATAAATATATAATCTGCCGGAAAATTAGTATTTATATGGTTTACAGAAAATATTAACGGTTTATGTTCATTAATATAATCTTTGATTTTATTATATTGGGTCTTAATTGATTTTCCCGGGCCAAGCAATAATATTGTAGAATTTGCAATTCTCTTACTTAATTCTTCATAAGCTTTTTTATCATCAATATTATTTTGTTGGTGTTTTTGATAAAGTTCTTCAATGTAATCTTTATCGAATGTTAATTTTTTATCTTCCTGAATACTATTTAATATCTCATTTATTTCTTTGACCGGAAGCATATTTTTCTTTTCAAGATATGTCACATAATTAGGATGACAATCATTCAGTGCTGAAATATAATATGAGAATTGATAGCCCCAACTATATTCTTTTTGAAATTTTAAGATTTCAAGCTCAATAGTATTAAGAATTTCCGGAATATCGTAATTTTTCGCATAGTTTGTATTTAAGTACATCGCGAGTAATTCGGTGTTGCAATTTCCTGCCGATTTACCCATCCCGTATAACGAACTGTCAAGAATAATGCTTCTATTTGTTTTGATATTTAAAAGTTCAATAGCGTTTGAGTATGCAAGTTGGAAGTTGTTGTGTGAATGATAACCAATTTCGATGTTTTCGTTCAGGTTGTTATCCAGAAGATAGAAATATCTAAAAAGTCTGTCCTTATGCAATAAGCCGTAAGTATCAACAAGTGACATCGCAACCGGATTTAATTCGTTGACTAAATCAATAAGATCAAGCATTTCTCTGTCAGAGTAAGTTGTAAGTGAAACGGGGTTTGTATAAACTTCGTATCCTTTTTCTTTAAGTTGCTGACAGAAACGTATAGCATTATACATATCTTTTTTCTTGAAAATTACGCGAATTCCGTCGAGGAATGAATCTTTTTTTAGCGAAACATTATCTATTGAACATGTGCCGTAATCAATCATTCCAACCACGGTAGCGTTGCATTTTTGTTGGTTTTCGAGAATTTTATCGAAAGCTTTTGTATCTGGATTTATGGAGCGGTCGATATCAAAAGTTCTAGTGTCATTGATAAAGCCGACTTCAATAATATCAATATTTGATTTGACTAATCTTCTGAAGATACTGCGAATAGAATTATACCCGAAGTTCCAGTCATTAAGGAATCCTCCGTCACGCAAAGTACAGTCTAAAAGTCTAATTTGTCTCATTATTTTCCCTCTAGTCTTAATCTTTTATACATAAATTCTGCGAATTCAAAGTCGACCATATCATCAATATCAATGGCTTCCACTTTGTCTACGCTATATAAATAAGGTTTGTACCCGAAAATGTCTTTTCGTTCAATCATGAGTTTTCTGTCAATAACATTAACTGCATGATTAATGGATACTATATCTGGCAAATCTTGGCTTCTAGGCTTTTTTGCAGGGTCGTAGTTAATAGCTTTTCCATCCAACCACAAAAATTCTTTTACAGAATTAACCGTATTAACTGAATCAAACTCTTTTAATTCTTTATAAGTTTCAATACATTTTATAATTGTATCATTTGTTATAAGCGGGTTTGTTGCATTTGCAAAAACAACGGTGTCAGCAGAAAAGTTTTCAGCCATATTTACGTAAAGTTCATTTGGAGAAACTTCGCTAGTTGCAAAATATTCATCGCGTTTTATGGTTTCTGCACCGAGTTGTCTTGCTATATCCAACATCGTATCATCATTAGAATTGACGACGACACCATCTAGTGTTGGAATTTGTAAAAGTTGTTTTACTTTTATTTCTAGTAATGAACTATCCGCAAATGGCTTTATATTTTTATTTTTAACCCTAAGCGAACCTGAACGTACTGCTATTAATGCTTTTATTGACATATTATTTCTTCCTCATTTATTAGTGTTAAATTTGTATTATTGAAGACTTCTGGATTGTCATTTACAAAATTTGGGGTATAAACATCTTTGAATACGCCCTTAAGTCCTATTGGGTTTATTGATATAATTTCAATATCGGGATAATATGTTTCTTGATATTTTTTGAATTTTTTCCAACTTTCAATAAGATGAGACATATCAGGATTTGCCAATTTCGTATTTTTAGTTCCGTCAAAATAACCGCTTGAACAATCACACCCTACCAAGTATATTCGTTTGGGTTGGGTATATAATGCAAATTGTGTTGCAGGGAATACAACAGAACTATAATCCATTAAACCATAATATTCCAAGTATGGGAATGCAAGATTTCGTGAGAAATCTGAAATGTAGTAGTTTAGGTTAGGTAGTCCCCAGTATTGCATTGGTATACAACATTTGCCAATCCAAGGATATTCTTTTGTAAGGTATGAACCAATAAATTTTTGAGATGGGTATGCTATGATTTCATCAATATAATCAAGTACTGCAACCTTATCTTGAACAAATATATAATCCATTGTTATATTTTTGTTTTGATATGCTTTATTAACACCAATATGAATTCCGTCCTTAATAGGTTTGTAATATTTCATTGTTGGGCCGCTAGCGACAATGATAAGATTTTTCCCGTAATTACAATTTTTATATTGCGGGAATGTCTTCTGATGTAAAGTACTTATCATATTGGCAGCAAATACTTCGTTAGAGATATAGTTCTTTAATTCTGAATTATTTGTAGCTATAGTAGGTGTATAATGGGAGTTTGTATTTGGTCGCTTAAATTTTAGTTTTAAACCTAAACAATTAATAATTTTATGATTATTTTTATTTTTGATGTAGAAAATTTTATTTATAATATTTTTTAGTTTTTCTTTAGCTGTCAAGTGTTTTTTTAATTTTAATTTAACGTTTAGGAGCGTTACAATTTTGTGTTTGTTCTGAGAACTATTTTTAATAGAAAATATATTTTGATAATGAATACATATTTTTATTCCGAATAAATGTAGGATAATTTTAGGTTTATTAATCTTGAATATTTGAAAGCCTAATATTGTATTACCAATAGAATACCAAGGTATATTAAGATAATCCAAGCGATAATATTCTTGTTTTTTGATTATTTTGATATCATTAATGTAGTCATATTTTTCATCAAGATTATTAACTAGTTTATTTAATAAATTAATTATTGTAGTGAGAGAATTTGTTATTTCAGCTGTTCTGATGTCATAGCGAATTGTGTTGTAGTATCGTTGAAATATATTCAGGCAAAAGAATAGTTCTTTGCCTTGTTTTTTATAGGTTTCTAAACATGCTAAGGCTGCATCAATATGTGAACGCAGAGCAAATAATGGATCGTTTACACTAAATTTAACTATTGCTGAATTTGGCTGTAAAACATAATTATATAGCTTCTTATCAATAAAATAAACCTCAGTAATTTTACTCATATACATTGTATTAAAGAGGAGATCCTCTGAGATTTTATAATTTAAAAATTTGAGATTTAATTTGTCGATTATATCTTTTTTGTATAAGTGACACCACGGAGCCATAATAATTCTACTTACAATGTTTGAGCTTAATTTTTGTTTGCCGCTGAAGGGCATTTCATGCCATTGTTGCATGTGTTGATAGTCTTTTAATAAAGAGTTTCTGTTATCAATAACATTTGCTGACCAACTTATAAGATCTATTGTTTCATCATTTTCCATTTTTAGAATCGCAAGTTCATAGCATTCTGGCTCAATCCAGTCATCAGAATCAACAAATGCGATGTATTCGCCTGTTGCCCTATCAAGTCCTGCATTTCTTGCCGCAGATACGCCTGCGTTTTTTTGATTTATTACAATAATACGTTCGTCTTTTGCAGCGTATTCTTCTAATATTGCTAAGGAATTGTCTGGAGAGCTATCATTGATACAGATGATTTCCAGATTTTTATATGTTTGATTGACAACACTGTCCAAGCATTGTCTTAAATATTTTTCAGTATTATAGACTGGAATAATTACCGAAATTATTGGATTTTTCATTTTTGACCTTTCTTGTTATATTTGAATGAAAATTTAATCCCTAAGAGTTTAATAATATATCTGTTTAAATTAGGAATTGTATAGAGTCCTAATAGAGATGTTCCCCACAATTTAGCCTGTTTTTTTTCTAGAATCGCTGTTGCCATATTATATTTATGTTCTTTTAAATTTACAAGTAGCGGATTTGCATTATTTAATTTATTATCCAACAACGTAAGGATTTCACTTGCCATAACAAAAACTTTCGGTTTGTTCGCAGGCATTGCATCTCTGTAATCGGAAGCAATCCAATACGGGGCTATTCTTATAATAAGAGCAGAATTTTGGTCAAGACAGTTATGTTTTTTATAATAATTGATAATAAATTGTAGATTTTTAAGCATTGGTGCCGTTATAGGAGAGCGTCCAGAACGAATTCTTTCAAGACCTGAATTTTTCCGTTGCACATAGTTATACATATATCTATCAATATAAAATGCATTTTGACAATTCGCTACATAACAGTAGAAAAAAGAGTTGTCTTCAAGTTCTATTTCGGTTGGAAATAAGACATTGTTATCTGTAATTATTTTTGATTTATATAGTTTATTCCAAACGCATACTGTAGAATTTAAAATGGTGTTCTCTGTTAATGGCTGTTTCCCTTTTGTACGTATAGCATGATAGCTTCTAGCATTATTTAGATAAGTTGATTTTTCGTCCAAATCAATGTTAACAATATTTGCCCCCCAACAGACCATATCAATATCTGAATCTTTTTCAAATTCGGCTAAGGCGAGTTCATAACATTCAGGTTCAATCCAATCATCTGAATCAACAAATGTCATATATGGGGCAGTTGCTACTGCCATTCCTGCGTTTCTTGCACTAGATAAGCAGCCGTGTTCTTTATTGACAATCTTTATTCTCAAATCATTTTGGGCAAATTTCTCAATGATTTGTGCACTGGAATCCGTCGAACCATTATTTACACAGATTATTTCAATATCTTTCAATGTTTGGTTAACAACGCTAGACAAACACTTTTCAAGGTATTTTTCCGTGTTCCATATTGGGATTACTACTGAAACTTTTGGTTGTGTCATTACATTTTCTCCCATAAATACCCTTTATCTGTGTGTGCTTTGATTTGTTTTTTGCAGTATTCAAACATATCATCTGAATGCAATGCTTCTTTGTACCAGTCCACGGTAAATTCAATTGCTTCGTGCAAGTTTAACATAGCTTTCCAGTTTAACATTCTGTAAGCTTTAGTAACGTCAAGGCTTAGAAGAGTGTTTTCGTGAACCATTTCTGCACCTGAAACATCTACAACTTTTCCTTTTCCGTAGTATTTGACTAAGTATTCAACGACTTCCCAAACAGTTTTGTTGCATTCTATCGGTGGGCCGAAGTTGAAGCCCTCAGCGTATTTTACAGGTTCTTCCATCAATTTTTGACCAACGCGCAAATAGCCGCTTAATGGTTCCAAAACATGTTCCCAAGGACGGGTCGCTTTTGGTGAGCGGATTTCGATATCCTTGCCTTCTTCAATAAATCTAATGCAATCTGGAATAAGTCTGTTATCAGACCAGTCACCGCCTCCGATTACGTTTCCGGCGCGTACTGAAGCAACTGCTTTGCCGTGTTTTGCGTAATCTTTCGGATTAAAGTAAGAATTTCTGTATGAAGAAATCATCAATTCTGCGCAGCCTTTTGAAGATGAATAAGGGTCGTAGCCGCCCATTCGGTCTGTTTCTTTGTAGCCCCAGATTTGTTCTACGTTTTCGTAGCATTTGTCAGATGTAATCATTACAACAGTTTTTATGCAGTCGAATTTTCGAACCGCTTCCATAATGTTTAATGAACCCATTACGTTTGTTTCGTAAGTGTATTTAGGGTTGTCGTATGCTGTGCGGACAAGGGCTTGTGCGGCAAGGTGGAAAACCACTTCAGGCTGGTATTTTGCGATAGTTTCTTCTAATTTTTCACTATCTCTTACGTCGCCTTTAACGTCTGCGTATAAATGTTTTTCAAGGTGTGACGCTTTGTAGTTTCCGCGTTGTGAATATGGTTCAAGCGCGTAACCAACGACTTTAGCGCCGAGCATTGTAAGCCAGATTGAAAGCCAGCTTCCTTTAAAACCTGTATGACCTGTTACCAGAACAGTTTTTCCTGCATAAACATTATTGAAATTAGACATTATTATTTCTCCACCAGTTAATTGTTTGTGTTAAACCTGTTTCTAAATCATATTTTGGCTTCCAGCCTGTTGATTTTAATTTTTCGTTGTTTCCGACAACTAAATCATCGCCAAATGCGGCCGGAATTGCTCCCCATAGAATTTTGCCTTTAAAGTTTGTAAGTTCTGCGATTTTTTCAACGATAACGCGTAGTTGAACGGGTTTGCCAGAACAGATGTTTACCGCGCCTTGAATATCGCTTTCAAAAACGTCAACGATGCCGCGGGCAGTGTCTTCAACGTGTAAATAGTCTTGAAATTTTAAACAGTCGCTAACCTTTACATCTTCACCTTTCAGGCATGAATTTATAACAGACGGCATTAAACGTTGAGGCTTTTCAGCAGGGCCGTAGAGGTTGAAAATTCTAGGCCATTTGAAATCAATGCCGTTTTGTTTACAGTAAACTTTTGCAATGTTGAAAATGGCATTTTTACTGTTGCCGTAAAGAGTTTGCGGATCGGTAGGAGTTTCATCTTCTAGCAGGTATCCGTATTTGTATTCATATTCTGAAATTGTACCGGCTCCGGCAAATCTTTTACCGCCGTTTTCTTTGAAACTTTTAAGTAAGTTTAAGGTCGCAATTGTCCAATCAATATTCAAGTCGGCTACGTGACATTTTGGGCCAACGTACCATGCGAGGTGAATGAGATTTTCAAAATTATGTTCTTTGAGGAAATTGTCAACGGCTGCGCTGTCCATAAGATTCATTTCGTATTGAACGAGGCCCTTTTGCTCTGGTGCAAATGGCGGGAAGACTAACGAATGTACTTCATAGCCGCGGTTTATTAATACATTAACAACATTTCGGCCGATAAAACCTGTGCCGCCTGTGATTAAAACTTTTTTATCCATTTTACACCTTTCCAGCAAGGCTTACAAAATTATTCTGTTTATCCCAGACTTTCCAAGGTGCGCTGCCGCTTGCCCACATTTCGTCAAGTTCAATTTTGTCACGCAATGTGTCCATTGGACGCCAGAATCCGTCGTGCTTGTACGCAACAAGTTCACCAGCGTTTGCAATACCTTCAAGTGGTCTTCTTTCGAAAATTTCGTTAGGGTTATTCGCTTCGATGAAGTTGAAAACTTCTGGTTCACAGACGAAAAATCCGCCGTTAATCCAGTTCCCGTCGCCTTTTGGTTTTTCTTGGAATGAAGAAATTGTGTTGTCTGCGGTTATATTCAATGCTCCGAATCTTCCTGATGGCTGAACTGATGTCATTGTCATAAGTTTGCCGGATTTTTTGTGGAATTTAACGAGTTCTGCTATGTTTACATCAGAAACCCCATCACCGTATGTCAGTAAGAACGGTTCGTTTCCTACATAATCCTGAGCTTTTTTTATACGTCCGCCTGTCATTGTGTCCTGACCGGTGTAAAGCATTGTTACACGCCAAGGTTCGGTACGCATTTTGTGGAGTTCAACGCTATTTGTTCTCATATCAACGGTGATATCCGAATATCGTTGATAATAGTGTACAAAGTAATCCTTAATAATATGAGATTTGTAGCCGGTTAGAATTACGAAATCGTTAAAGCCATAATGAGAATAAATTTTCATTATGTGCCACAAAATCGGATACCCCCCGATTTCAACCATAGGTTTAGGTTTTGAAACAGTTTCTTCTCCTAATCTTGTGCCAAGACCACCAGCAAGAATCAAGACTTTCATGATATCTCCTTATAAATGAACTCTCTATCCCTTAAATATAGCATAAATAAAGTGTTTATGCCTTTTATATGAATAATTATTACAAAAGACTAGCCGTCTGGGCATTATAAAATAAAATTCATATAACTTTCGTCGATTTTGTCCTGTTCAATGCCTATATAGCGCAGGGTAATCGAGGTTGAGGAATGGTTCAGAATTTTTTGTAAAAGAGCTATGTCATTGAATTTAATGTAATGATGATAGCCGAAAGTTTTTCTTAATGAGTGTGTTCCTACTTTGTATTCAATTCCGAGATCTTTGCAGACGTTGTTTATGATTCTATAAGCTTGATGTCTGTCTAGTCTGTTATCGTAGACAGTTTTGAATAATGGTTCTTTATTTTTTCGGTTTTTGGTGTGAATTTCTATTAGGTTTTGAAGTTTTTCATTTATAGGAAATTTTTTGTATTTTTTTGTTTTTTTCTCAATAATTGTAATATGGGTTTTATCTTTGACGTCACCTACGTTGAGATTGAGAATGTCTGAAATCCTCAGGCCGCTATTTGTCCCCATCACAAAAAACAGTAAATCCCGCAGGTTTTGGGCCGCTAAAGCGTGTTCAATTTTTCTTAAATCTTCTTTGTTTCTGATTGGTTCTACAATATTCATAAGTCCTCCTTTTTTATTGGCTTATGATAAATTGTAGATGTAAAACGGGTTTAGCGTAACGCTAAAAGAAGTTTTAAATTGTAAATTTTGGTTAGAAAGAAGGTAATTATGGTAAGAAAATATGCTGCTCAACCAATAAAAAGCAAAAAAGATATTCAAGTCGTTGAACAGTATCTTAAAGAACATAACGAACGTGATTATGTAATCTGGGTTTTAGGGCTGAATTCCGGCTTAAGGGTGTCAGATATTATCGGGTTGAATGTTGGTGATGTCAAAGATAAAACGCATATTTCTATTATTGAAAAGAAAACGGCCAAGCAGAAGAATTTTTATATCAATGATAAGTTAAAAGGAGTTTTAAACGCGTACACTAAAAATAGAGCGTCGGATGAACCGTTATTTATAGGGGAACAAGGACGGCGTTTGGATCGTTCGCAGGTCTATCGTTTTATCAAAAAAGCCTGTTTTGATAATGGAATAAAAATTCACGTATCAACACATACAATGAGAAAGTCTTTCGGGTATCATCATTATCAGAAATTCAAGGATGCGATAATCCTGCAAAAAATTTTTAATCATAGTAGCCAGAGAATAACGCTAATGTATATAGGAATAGAACAGGATGAGATTGATTTAAGTTATAAAAATTTTGAGTTGTAACTAAATCTGCCCCAATCTGTATCATTTTGTGGCTACAGTCTTGTATCTCCAATTATAGTGCTAAAAGTGAGTATGTCAACCTCATGACAATTAGTAGTTATGCTAGTGCAAGTAAATTTTCAAATCAGTCATATTAATAGTTTTGCGTATTTGCCACAAAATGATACAGATTGGGGCAAGTGGAAGTTGAGGATTTAAGCTTATGACTAAGGTGAGTATTGTTATTCCTGTTTATAATGTTGAGAGGTATTTGCGTGAGTGTTTGGATAGTGTAATTAATCAAACCTTGAAAGATATAGAAATAATTTGTGTTGATGATGGTTCAACGGATTCATCTTTGGCTATTCTGAATGAATATGCAGCCAGAGATAACAGAATAACAGTCTTGAAACAGAAGAACAAAGGTGCCGGTGTCGCAAGAAATTTGGGGTTAGCACATTCATGTGGCGATTACCTGTATTTTATGGATTCCGATGATTATTTAGAACTTAATGCATTAGAAAAAATTTATAAAAGAATAGTTGATACAAATGCAGAAATATGTGTGTTTAAAAATGGAACGTATTATCAATCAACCGGGGAAGTTATGCCTTGTAATTGGGAACATTCAGTATTGAATATTCCGGATAAGGAAACTTTTAATAAATATGATATTCCAAATGTATTTTTTCAGTTTTGTAATCCCCCAGCTTGGAGTAAATTATATAAGGCCTCGTTTATAAAAAAGAATCATTTAGAATTTCAGAACCTTAAAACTTGTAATGATGTTTATTTTAATTACATGAGTTTGGCTTTAGCAAATTCAATAACATTTTTAAATGAAACTCTATTGACTTGGAGGACAGAACATTCTTGCACCACGGCAACAAGAGGAAAGTATATTTATTGTGTATTGAAAGCTTATAAAAAAATTAAAAATGATTTAAGTAAAAAGGATTTTGAGTTGTTAGCTGACACATTTTATAAAAAGGTAAATGGTTCTTTTGTTTATGAAATTGGAAAGGTTGAAGGTCAGAAGCAAAAAGATTATTGGACATTGAAATTATATAATTTTTTGCCGAAAAAGTATTGGCCAAAAAATGCATTGGCATTGAAAGAAAAAAAGAAAAGTGTTATTCAAAATATTTTTTCTGTTCGCAATCAAGGAAATCATAAAGTTATAACTATAACAGGAATTAAAATTAAATTAAAAAGGAGAGGTTATGCCGCAAGTTAGTGTGATAATACCTGTTTATAATGCTGAAAAATATTTGAAAGAGTGTTTGGATAGTGTAATTAATCAAACCCTGAAAGATATAGAAATAATTTGTGTTGATGACGGCTCAACTGACTCATCTTTAGAAATTTTAAATGAATATGTATCAAAAGATAATAGAGTGAGGGTTTTGTCACAGGTAAATTCGGGGAGTGCTTCTGCACGAAATAGAGCTATTAATGAAGCAACTGGTGAATATATAGGATTTGTTGATAGTGATGATTATATAAGTTTGAATTATTTTAGTGAATTATATCAGTGTGCTAGTGTTAACAATGCTGATGTCGCAGCAACTGATAAAATTGTAATTTGTGAAAATGGTAGATGTTATAATAAGAATTCCGGTATAAACGAAAGGGCTGAAATAATTTCTACATTAGAAGAAAAAGCTAAAATTATTAAAGCTACAGGGGTAAGTTGTAATAAAATTTATAAGTCAGACTTTTTAAGAAATTTTTGTATAGAATGTTTGGAAATAAAAAATCCGGCAGAAGATAATTATTTTACGGATTTAGCTATTATATGTGCTAATAAAATAGCTGTTACTCATAATTCACAATATTATTATGTTATGCACAATGAATCTCAGACACAACATCTGAAGTCAGAAGCGGATTTTTTGATATTTGATGTATATGAAAAAATTGAAGAAAAAGTTAATAAACTTAACTTGGATAGAAAAATAAAAGAAAAGTGGTTAGAAGTTATAAATGAACGTAGACTTCGTGATACAAATGTGTTTTATAACACAATGCATCCATCAGTAAAAGAGAAATTTAAAAATTTTGCATTGCAAAGGTTAAAATCTTCTGTGATTTTTTCTTTGACATCTTATCCAAAAAGAATTAACATTGTTCATTTAGTAGTTAGTAGCCTTTTAAAGCAATCATTATATGCCGATAAAATTATTTTATGGCTTTCAGAAGAAGAATTTCCAAATAAAGAGAAAGATTTGCCAATAGAGTTGCTTAAGTTGGCAGATGAAAATGTTACTTTTTGCATAAGATGGTGCGAAAATATTAAACCTTATAAAAAATTAATTCCTACACTAAAATGTTTTCCTAATTCAGTAATTATAACTTTCGATGACGATGTTATTTATAATGCAGAATGTGCTAAAAATTTGTATGACGAACATTTAAAATATCCAAAGGATGTAATTGGCAATAGGGGGCATTATATAACATTTAGTTTAAAGCGTAAAATTCGTCCATATCGAAAATGGCTTTTTGAGTCTAAACATAAAAGAGCCTCATATAATTGTTTGTTAACTGGCGTTGGTGGTATTCTTTATCCTCCAAATTGTTTTTTTAAAGATATCTATGAAAAAAGTTTATTTGAAGATTTATCTTATAACACTGATGATTTATGGTTTTGGGCAATGGGAGTATTAAAAGGTACCAAATTTAGGATTTGTTCCAAAGCAATAAAAAATCTGAATTATATTAAAGACTCTCAAGTGAATGCATTATATCTTCAAAATTGTGGTTCAGAAGGAAATAATAATGATAAAAATATACAAAAATTGTTAAATAAATATCCGCAATTGTATAAAAAATTGAATAAATATTATCCAATAGAAAAAAATTTGCATAAGCTTTTCTCTGTAAAAAATGTTGATGTACATAAAGTTGTGACGATTTTAGGCTTGAAATTGAAATTTAAGTCTAAAAAGCTTGTAGAAAAGCAAAGATATAGCAGTCTTGAAAATAAACTAAATTCGGTTAATAAATTTTTGAAAGAGCAAAAAAATACTCTTGCGCAACACGAAGAGATGTGCGACAAAATAATTTCTCAAAATACGCAACACGAAGAGATGTTTTCAATCCTAGCAAAGCAAAACGATAAATGTTTGAACTTGGGAAATATTATTTACAATCAAATAAAAATCAAAAAGGAAAATAATATATTAAGTTTTAGAACCGTTCAAAACGTAACGGATTTGATCAGGCAAAAAATCAGCATACTTCCTGAAGATGTTGATTTAGTTGTTGGTATTCCGCGTAGTGGTATTATACCTGCTTATCTGATTGCTTTATTTTTGAACAAAAATGTATGTTCCCTGAATGAATTTGTTAATGATATGCTTCCACAAAAAGGTGAACGGCCTATTATGGATAATCAGAGCATGAGAAAGAAAGTTCTTGTTGTTGATGATTCAATATACAATGGTAATGCCTTGAATAAAGCAAAAACAGAAATTGAAAATCGTCTTGATACGAATTTATATGATATATCATATTGTGCAATTTTTGCATTAGAAAAGTCTAAGCACAAAGTCGATTATTATTTTGATATTGTTGATGCTCCTAGAATGTTTCAATGGAATTATTTAAATCATAATAATGCTAGATTCAGTTGTTTTGATATGGATGGTGTTCTATGTGTTGATCCAACAGAGGCACAAAATGATGATGGAGATAGATATAGAGAGTTTATTTTAAACGCAAAACCTCTTTATATACCATCTTATAAAATAAATTCTATTGTAACGTCAAGGCTAGAAAAATATAGAGCTGAAACGGAAGAATGGCTTCAAAAGCATAATGTTCAATATGAACATCTCTATATGTTGGATTTACCGACAGCGGAAGAACGCAGACGGTTGTGTTGCCACGCTGATTTTAAAGCAAAAGTATATTTAGAACGTGAAGATTGTAATTATTTTATTGAATCAAATCGTGAACAAGCTTTAAAAATAGCCAATTTAACTGGTAAACAAGTTATTTGTGTTGAAACGGATGAATATTTTGTTGGGTAATTTTAGAAAGGTTTAAGATGAACATAACGGTAATCGGAACAGGATATGTGGGGTTAGTTGCGGGGGCTTGTCTTGCAGATATGGGCAATAATGTTATATGCATTGACAACAACCTCGATAAGCTTAAGCAACTCGAAAATGGCATAATCCCTATTTATGAACCCGGGTTAGAAGAACTCGTTAAGTCTAATGTTTTGGAAGAACGACTAAGCTTTTCTAATGATATCGACAGTGCTATTAAGGCCTCTGAAGTTTGTTTTATTGCAGTAGGTACGCCGCAGGGTGAAGACGGTTCGGCGGATTTGAAGTATGTCTTTCAGGTCGCTGAATCCATTGCTAAAGCAATGAATGGCTATAAAGTTATTGTTGATAAATCGACGGTGCCTGTTGGTACAGCTGAAAAAGTCACTGAAATTATTGCAAAGAATACGAAGTTTCCTTTTGATGTTGTTTCTAACCCTGAATTTTTAAAGCAGGGGAATGCAGTTGATGATTTCTTACATCCTGATAGGGTTGTTATAGGTTCAAATTCGGATAGGGCGACAATGATTATGCAGGAAATTTATTCACCTTTCTTTAGAACAGGCAACCGCGTAATTGTTATGGATGTTAAGTCTGCAGAAATGACCAAGTATGCGGCTAATTCGTTTCTGGCAACTAAGATTTCGTTTATGAACGAGATCGCAAATTTATGTGAGAAACTTGGCGCTGATGCGGAAATGGTTCGGGTCGGAATGTCTACGGATTCGAGAATTGGTAATAAGTTTTTGTTTCCTGGGCTTGGCTATGGCGGAAGCTGTTTTCCAAAAGATGTTAAAGCTTTGATAAAAACGGGTTCTGAAAACGGATGTGATATGTCTATAATTCAATCGGCTGATAACGTAAATAAATTTCAAAGAGAAATTTTTATAAATAAGATTTTGGCCAAATTCGGTGACGATTTACATGGAAAGACATTTGCAGTCTGGGGGCTTGCGTTTAAACCAAAGACAAATGATATGCGGGAGGCGCCTGCAATTACGATTATCAACGCTTTATTGGAACGTGGAGCAAAGATTCAGGCGTATGACCCTAAGGCGTTTGATTGCGCGCAGTTTTATTTTAAAGATAGCGTTATTTATGCAAAATCTGCGTATGCGGCTCTGGAGAATGCGGATGCCTTATTGCTTTTGACCGAGTGGAACGAATTTAGACGCCCTGATTTTGAACGAATTAAATCAATTTTGCGCACTCCTATTATTTTTGATGGACGAAACCAATATGATGCCAAAAGACTTGTTGCAAAAGGTTTCGAATATTATCAGATTGGGCGTGCGTTGTTTATTGGGTAGAAGTGGATTGTCTTGCTCACTCGCGTGTAACGGCATTACGCGTTTTGCTAATCTATTTTTAACAGTGGTTCTCAAATGCAACGTTTTTCCATGATAAAAATGGAAATAACAAGCGTCATTTCCATTTTTATTTGGGCAGGGGTGGATTCGAACCACCGTAGGCTCGCACCGACAGATTTACAGTCTGTTCCCTTTAGCCACTCGGGCACCTACCCATATTTAATTTTCACGTTTTAATCGACTCTCTTTAATGTGTTCCGCCAGTGTCCGTAACCTGCCTAGTGCTATTTTCGGCTAATTACTTGTTTTTTCTTTTCCTAATGCTATTCATATTCCATTGGTTGCGGACCGGCCACACACATTTTTTGAGTTTATATCAGATTGGTATCTCTGACTTCGTTCGAGATAACGCAATATGCCCTTGACGAGATTTGAACTCGTGGCCTCTCCCTTACCAAGGGAGTGCGCTACCCCTGCGCCACAAAGGCAAGATGCCGCGAGGGCTATAAAAATAAGCCGGTAATAGGAATCGAACCTACAACCTACGGTTTACAAAACCGTTGCTCTACCGTTGAGCTATGCCGGCGCGTGAGAAAATTATATAATGGACAAAATTGAATGTCAAGTGTTTATTTTACTATTATTTTTCAATTGCTTAACAATTTATTTTCACCGAACACAAATGCCCGAAATTCCTGCTTTATAGGCTTGTAAAATTCTTTTACAAGTACGTGTTGAGTTTGAATACAACTGTAATTGCGGGCATGGAGATAAGTTTCGTAGTCTTGCGCAAATTTTAAATATTTGTTTTGTTTCAGGTAGGCTTTAAACGCGCTATTGCGTTTTGCCGCAATACTTTTCAGCGCAAAGGCGATGATTTGGTCGTAACTAAGCTGGTAGCCGTTGTTTTTTGTCAGCGAAATTATGAAATTATAGTTGTCATTTGTTTGAATCGTCAGGAATGCGATTGCTGCTTCATTGCTCAACAAGACGTAGTTGTTTTCGTATTTGTTGTCGAAAAGCTTTAACAGAGGCGTTTTAAACTCGTTTTCGGCGCGTGTGAGCGCGGGTTGATAGTGCGTTATAATTTCGCCATTAATAAGTTCTGAAATCTGACGGGCATGCCCGTCGTTTGCAGCGATAAATTCCAGAGGCTCGACGGAGTTAAAATAGTTGAAGTCATGCGAAATATCCCAGAGGTTTTCGTAGGAACAACAGCGGAACCCGCAGCCGTCGATGAAAAGTTGTTCTAAATCTTTTTGTTTGTTGTCGACGACAACTTTGAAGTTTTTGGCACCTTTTTCGCCGTAGTGACGGATGATGAACTTAATCAGTTTTTTGCCTGTGAGATAGTCGTTGTTTTCAAAAAGCAGGCGTTTTATGTTGATTTGTTCGTGGTTGCCCTGAGTTGTTGAAACGCAGATAAGCCCTTTAATAATCCCGTTTTCTGATAGAACGTAGGATTCTGGCATGAATTTAAACTGCAGGGGAAGAATTCCTTGCAGAGGGCTTGCGCATTCTTTCAGAAGATTATATTTAAAATAGTCTTCGTTAAAACCTGTTATGCCTGCGATTTTTTTCAGGCGGGATTTGTCGAAAATATTTAGTCTTCTGATGTTGCTCATAAGATTATTATACCGTTTTTAACGTAAGTCGACAAGTAGGCGGAGCCGAATGGCTCCGCCTTACTAATTAGTTAAAGTATCTTTTCAAAAGACCGTCAAAGCCTCTGCCGTGGCGAGCTTCATCTTTAGCCATTTCGTGAACTGTGTCGTGAATAGCATCATAGCCGAGTTCTTTTGCGCGTTTTGCAAGCATAAGTTTGCCTTCGCAAGCGCCTTGTTCTGCACCGGCTCTGAGTTCAAGGTTTTTCTTAGTTGAGTTAGTTACAACATTACCCAATAATTCAGCGAATTTAGCAGCGTGTTCTGCTTCTTCAAAAGCGTATCTTTTGTAAGCTTCAGCGATTTCAGGGAAACCTTCGCGTTCAGCTTGTCTGCTCATTGCAAGGTACATACCAACTTCGCAGCATTCGCCGTTGAAGTTTGCAAGTAAGCCTTCCATGATTTCTTTATCTTCAACTTTACCGTCACCGATTTTGTGTTCGCAAGCGTAAACTTTTTCTCCGCCAGCTTCTTGAGCTGTGAAAGTTGTAGCGCCGCAAATAGGGCATTTAGCAGGTTGTGCGTCTGCTTCTGTAGTCCAACCACATACGGTACAAATGTATTTCATAATTCTCTCCTTTACTAATCGTTACCGGTATTATTTTATAATATAATTTATTAAATGTCTAGCAATTTTTATTATTCACGGGTTTTGTGTATGTATGACAGTAGGAAAAATTAGTGCGAATGTGGTTTCGAATATGGGTTTAGGCGCTTCGGCGGAGAATAGTAAGCCCGAAACATCTTATGCGACGGAACCAAAAAGAGATACGAAAAAGATTTTAATGTGGACGCTTGGCGGTCTGGCTGTAGCCGGTGCGGCCGGAGTTTTGATTTATAACGCAAGAAAAGGTAAGGTCGGAAGTTCGGCTGGCAGTACAGCGGCGGCTGCGGGCGCAAGCTTTTCATTCGGGGCGTTTGCGAAGAAGTTCGCTGACGAATCCATTTTTGCCAAAACTATAGAAAAAGTTCAAAACAATGTTGCAGGTGTGAAGTTTTCAAATGAGCAAAAAGGCTGCTGGGAAATGTGTAATGATGCAGAACAGTTTGGCTGCAGGCTTTTAAAACCTGAAAAGCCTGATGCGGATGGCTTTGTGTCTTGTTTTGATTTTGACTCTAGAGAATTAGTGTTTCAGGTTCTAAATCATCAGGACGGCAAGACTGTGTTCAATATAGGTACGCAAGGCCGTGGGTTTACGCTTATAACGGATTCTGCAAGCGGAAAACTTGTTGAAGATATGGCTGATGGTGGCAAATCTCAAAAACTTATTGATGAACTTGATTTGACTAAACTTATTGATGATGCTGATTATAGAAAGAATTATTGCAAATCTGTCAATGACTTTGTGAAAGAGGGGTTAAACGAAAAATATCTGGAATCTCTTGCTTCGAAAACCGGCAAAACTGTAGATGAACTTAAAGGTGTCAAGGATTCTGCGGAGTTTCAGGACTACTGGAGAAGCATGGCTCAGCTTCAAGAGGATATACACGGTGTAAATGATGGATTGAATCGTTTACACGGATTATTCAATGTGCCTGAAAGCCTGAATATTCAAAATATTTTTGGTTTTGTTGAGGGCAAACGTGAAACTCATTTCCTAGAAGATTTTGTGACCGGCAACAAAGGTTTTGAATATCGTGTTAACAAGATAGAAGATGGTTCAGGGTTGATTCCGCGTCAGACAGTTGCTGAAATTAGTGACCTTTCAGTTCCAAATGAACGCTTGAAAATAGGCGACGGCTCTAACGGTGAATTTTTTGCGTATGAAAAGTTCAATGATGATATGACCGAATTTGTGAACATCAGATATTATAATCCGGCGGAACTCAAGGACGCGAACGCGCGTGTAACACAAATTTCAACTAAGGATTTGTCATTAGATATGGAAGAAACCGCGGCCGGAATCCAGCGTTTGAGTATTCGACGCGATGGAAAAGAAATTGCGGACGCGGAAAAAGATACGTTGATGACTCTCTTGAGAGATGAATCAATGCGCGCAACATTTGTGAAAGATTTTGTGACCCGCGGCAAAGAAATGCTTCAAAGTTATTTAGGATAATTTAATCATCATCTTCTTCCGGTTCTATTTGAGGTAGAATTTCGATGATTTCTTTGTACAGTGTTCGTAATCTGTCGTGAATTAGTGTTGCGACGCTTTCGAGTTGAACTGCAGTGAAGTCACTTTCTACCATGCATTCAGATAGTACGTAGGAAGTATTTTTTAATTTTTCAATTGTGTAGGCAATGTCGTCGAGTTTTTCATAAATTTCGTTGGTAACTACGTTGTATTTCATTTTGACCCCCTTGTATGCTGTAGACTATGTTTTTTATACTGTAGCATATTGTCTGTAGTATGTCAATAGTATACTATGGTGTAAAAAGGATACGCTATGATAAGTGAACGAGTAAAGAAGATTGGCCTTAAAATTAAATTAGAACGGACAAAAAGAGGTTTGTCACGTGAAAAATTGGCAGAGATGGCTGATTTGCATGCAAGTACTATTGGGACAATTGAACGTGGCGAGAAAGAACCGTCTATTACTACTCTTGAACAAATAGCAACTGCACTGGGCGTCGAATTCGACGACCTCATAAATATTTCTAAATTTGAGTTATAAAAAAACGGCCCCTTGCGGAGCCGTTTTTTTGTTATTTATGATTATTACATCATACCCATTCCAGGCATGCCCGCTGGCATTGCCGGTTCGGATTTTTCTTCCGGAAGCTCTACTACTGCCGCTTCGGTTGTCAATAACATTGAAGCTACCGATGCCGCGTTCATCAATGCTGAACGGGTTACTTTTGCAGGGTCTACGATTCCGGCTTTGAACATATCTACGTATTTGTAATCCAATGCGTCGTAGCCAAATGCGCCTTCGTTTGAAAGAACTGTGTCGATTACAACGTCAGATTTAGCGCCTGCGTTGTGTGCGATAGCTCTTAAAGGTACATCGAGCGCAGTTGTAAGGATTTTGAAACCAACTTTTTCATCGTCTGATGAGAAGTTGATTGTGTCGATTGCTTTGTTGAGTGCTTGTTGAACTCTTACCAAAGCAACGCCGCCCCCTGGGACAATACCTTCTTCGTTTGCCGCACGGGTTGCGTTCAAGGCGTCTTCAATTCTTAATTTACGTTCTTTAAGTTCAACTTCTGATGCCGCACCAACTTCGATTACGGCAACGCCGCCTGAAAGTTTTGCGATTCTTTCTTGAAGTTTTTCTTTATCGTATTCAGAATCTGAAGCTTCGATTTGTTTTTTGATTAAGCGGATACGGTCTTGAACTGCTTGTTTTGTTTCTGAACCTACAACGATTGTTGTTTCGTCTTTTGTTACTGTAACGCGTTTTGCAAGACCCATCATTTGAGTTGTAACGTTTTCAAGTTTAATTCCGAGTTCTTCGGTGAACATTTCGCCGCCTGTGAGGATTGCGATATCTTCAAGCATTGCTTTTCTTCTGTCGCCAAAGCCTGGGGCTTTTACGGCAACCGCTCTTAAAACTTTTCTCATTGTATTTACAACGAGTGTTGCTAAAGCTTCGCCCTCGATATCTTCTGCGATTAACAATAAAGCTCTGCCGTCACGTGCAACTTGTTCCAATACTGGAACTAAGTCTGTGATAAGGTTGATTTTTTTGTTTACGCAAAGAACATAAGCGTCTTCAAGAACGGCTTCCATTCTTTCCGCGTCGGTTACAAAGTAAGGTGATAAGTAACCTTTGTCGAATTGCATACCTTCAACAACTTTTAATGAAGTTCCGAAAGATTTGCTTTCTTCAACGGTGATAACGCCTTCTGTGCCGACTTTTTCCATAGCTTCTGCGATTAACTCGCCGATTTCGCGGTTGTTACCTGCTGAAATCCCTGCAACTTGAGCGATTTCTTCTTTAGTGTTAACTTGTTTTGAAAGGTTTTTGATTTCTTGAACAGAAATCTCAACCGCTTTGTCGATACCGCGTTTCATAGACATAGGGTTAGCGCCTGCTGTAAGGTTTTTCAAACCCTCGCGAACGATTGCTTGTGCAAGAACAGAAGCAGTTGTTGTTCCGTCACCTGCAACGTCGTTTGTTTTTGATGAAACTTCTTTTAATAATTGTGCGCCTGCGTTTTCCAAACCGTCTTTAAGTTCGATTTCTTTTGCGATGGTAACGCCATCGTTAACGATTTGAGGTGCGCCGAATTTTTTTTCAATAATTACGTTTCTGCCTTTAGGACCGAGGGTAACTTTTACCGCGTCGGCAACGGCGTCAATACCTTTCAACAAGGATTTTCTTGCTTCCTCGTCGAATACAATTCTTTTTGCCATTTATTTTACTCCTTATTCAATAATCGCTAATGCGTCTTTCATTGATAAAATTTTATAGTTTGTGTCGTCTAATTTAACGTCTGTTCCTGAATATTTAGCGTAAAGAACGATGTCACCAACTTTAACGTCCATTGGCTCTCTTTCGCCTTTGTCGTTCATTTTGCCAAGACCAACCGCAACAACTTCACCTTTTTGAGGTTTTTCTTTTGCGCTATCAGGGATAAAAATTCCGCCTGAAGTTTGCTCTGTATCTTCAATAACCTTAATTACAATTCTTTCTCCTAACGGTTTTAACATATCGTTCTCCTTTTCTTATTCTTTTACACATCTTATAATATACCGAAAATGAGAAAATATGTATAACCTTAATGAAAAATTAAGGATTAGATTATGATAAAATTTCCAGTTTGCTGCTCATTTCTTCAATCAGGTCAAGGTCGTTGGTTTGGTTCGCAAAGTGAAGCCCTTTGGTTAAAAGACTTTTGGCTTTATTAATATTATGGTATTCCATCATCAGGTCGGCCGCTGAGTTGTAATTTTGCGCAACTTTTTGTGGTGAATCCGCGTTGGTGTAATGTTTTACAGCTTCTGAGTATTCACGCAGCGCTTCTTGAGGTTCGCCGAATTTATTCAAACCATCTGCGTGGTTTGAGGCGATGTAGCCTTTAACTTTTGAGTTGTCGGTTTGTGCGGCAAGATCTTTGGCGGTTGAGTAGTAGTCTAAAGATTCTTGTTCGTACATGTCGGCGTAAATGTTGCCCATTTTTGTCAGCGAAACAGATTGGGCAACGAGGTTGTCCTCCTCGCCAGCGTAGGCCACTGTTGTGTAGTAGTGGTCGAGCGCAGGTGAAATCTGGTTTACGTTGTCGTAAATCTGTGCCATTGAGTAGTGGGCTTTAATTTTGACAGTGTTTTCTGTCGCGCTTTCGAGTGATTTATGGTAGCTTGTGAGTGCTTGCGGCAGGTAGTTGTAGTCGTTGTAGATGTCACCGACTTCAAGGTAAATTTTTGATTTCACGGAGTGTTCGCCGAGTTCGTCCGCGCGGGTAAGTGCTTTTTGAAAGCTTAAAAGTGCCGCTTTAGGGTTGTTTTCGCGTGCCAGCTGTTTGGAATACTTGAACATATTTTTAAGTTCTTCATCCATTTGCGGCGCGGTTGGTTGTGGGGTAGGTTGTTCCGCAGCGGCAGGTGCTTCCTGTTCTTTGTTCAAGGTTTTTTCAGGAAATTTTACCAGAAACTGCGGGTTAATATCGTTTTCGTTATATTTGAAATCTATTTGTTGTAAGAAAATCGCGTCAACCCAGTTTTCGACGACTTTTGATTCCTTGTTGAGGGTTTCTGAGATGTAGGCGTCGAGAATTGATGAAGCGTTTTTCAGGTTTGATTTGATAAGCTTGGTGTTCGGATTGTCTTTTGTAACCTGTGAATTAATCAGGTTTATGTAGCCGTCAACTTCTTCTTGAAGCTCCGGCGGGGTTCCGATGGCAAGCGCAGTGTTGCGGAAGTCTTTTAAGACTTGCGCGATGTTGATGTTGGCAGAAACATTTTGGTGTTCAAACGTATCAGTTGCTTGCGTTGCAGCCGGTGCGATATAACGGGATTGGGCTTGAATCTGGTTTTTTGCGGCCTGCCAGCCGTTTTGCTGTACCTGCGCAGTATAATTCGGGACAAACGGTTTCGGTTTGTCTTCTACAAGTGCTAAGCCTTTACTCGGGGCATTTTGTTGCTCGTCTTCGGCTTGGCGTGCGGATTTTTCCTGTTCTTCTTTTTGATTAACAGGTTTCTTTCCGTCTTTGACGATATATGGACGTTGGTTTACACTACTTAAATTTAATCCCATATCTCTCACTCAGCTTCTACTAATATACACGAAATCACGCTTTGAGGCTCTCAATCCTTAGCATGATTTATTTAATATTTTTTTGTAATTTGTCAATCTTTGGATTGATTTTACGCTATAATATTGTTATGGAGAAGATTATTGCGCTGGTAGATTGTGACTCATTTTTTGTTTCTTGCGAGCAGTCTGTCAATCCGGAATTGAAAGACAAACCCGTTTGCGTGCTTTCTAATCGTGATGGATGTGTTATTGCGCGCTCACGCGAGGCAAAAAGAATGGGGATTAGAATGGGCTTGCCTTATTTTATGGCAAGGCAGGATTTTCCGAACGCGATTTATGTTTCCGGCCATCACGATTTGTACAAGAAGATTTCTCATAAGGTTATGAATTTGCTACGTGAACATTCGCCGACCGTTGAGGTTTATTCGGTTGACGAGGCATTTGTTGATTTGACAGGGTTGGAGCGGCTTTACAAAATGAATTCTGTCGATATCGCGAAGTTTCTCCGCCGTGAAATCAGAGAGAAAATAGATATTTCGGTATCAATCGGTTTGAGTTCCAGTAAAACTCTGGCAAAACTAGCGTCTGACAAGGCCAAAGATAATCTTGACGGCGTTTATTATATCGGCGCCGGAAACCTTGAGGCTGAACTCAGGCACACCCCTGTTCAGGATATCTGGGGAATTGGCCGCAGGCATACACTCACAATGCAGAAAAACGGGATTTTGAACGCTTATGAACTCGTTCAAAAAAGCGATAAGTTTCTCGATAATCTCATCGGAATCCGAGGACTCGAGATGAAGCATGAACTTTTGGGCGAAATCATTTCGCCTGTAAGCAATGACATTAAGCCGCCAAAATCTATTCAGCGGACTTCGCAGCTTGCAAAATTTACTTCTGACAAGGAATATTTGAAAAATTCTATTAATTATCACATTCACCGTGCGTGTGTTAATCTTCGTGAACTCGGGGCAAAAACTCTCGAAATCGGCGTGCTTCTGCGTACAAAAGATTTCAGGGTTTTTGTTGAAAAAGAAACGCTTAATAAATCACTTGATTTTGAACTCGAAATTTCAAAAGTCGTTTTCCGCCTGTTTGATAAAATCTATAACCCGAATATTATTTATCGCAGTTCGGGTGTGTTTTTTGACAAGCTTGTTTATAACGATGCAAGCCAGATGTTTTTGTTCGCCGATGATGAAGAGGATGAGCGCAAAACCAAGCTTTCCCAATGTTTTGACAAACTAGAGGCAAAGTTTGGCAAAGATATAGTGCAAACAGGGTTTGTGAAGAAAGATATTTGATTTTTTCACGAAATATTGTATAATAAGTGTATGTTTAAGAAGATTGTTTATTTGGTTGTATTAATTATTCTATCCCTCTGCGTTATTGAAAACGTTAGGGTAACAATATTGAATAAATGTGTGTTCCCGTCAATGTACACGACGGCACAGAGAAAAATGGATTATAAAGCGTTGAATCGATGCGGTCAAATTAAGTTTATGGCAAGAGAGTATGACACAGCACAGACGATTTTTCTTTCTGTATTAAGAAACGCTTCTACATCAGAGTATAAAAAAGAAAAACAAAACGCATTCTTCCATCTCGCCAATACTTATTATGAAACCGGCGATTATGATAATGCGCTAAAAGCCTACGCCGTTGTCTTGAAAAACGAACCTGGGAACAGAAAAGCGTTGAGAAAGTTTGCACGTGTCAAAATGGCAAAAGAGGATTACGTGTCACTCTATCCGTTTGTTGCGGCATATATTAAGGCCAAACCAAACGATTCTTTTGGCTACACCGAGGGGTGTGCGTTGTTAACACGTTTGGAGAAATACCCACAGGCAAGAAAATTCTGCGAACAAGCGCTGCAAATTCGTCGTGGAAACGCCAGAGCGCATTATGATTATGCGGTTCTACTCGAAAAAATAGGGCATAAGGATTTAGCGGCAGACCAGTATAAAGAAGCGTTTGCACAACAATCGAAAATTAAATCCAGAGAAGAACTTGAAGCAATGTTAAATGTAAATAAAAATCCGGAGGAATAAACCTCCGGATTTTTTAGTACTTCAACATCGAAATAACGTTGTCTGTTGCGAGTTTTTCTCTTCCTTTGAGAGCCTCTAATTCAATCAGGAACGCGATACCAACGAGGTTTCCGCCAGTTTGTTGGATTAATTTGCAAGCCGCTTCCGCTGTGCCGCCTGTTGCAAGTAAATCGTCTACGATTAAAACATTTGCACCGGCCGGAATCGCGTCTTTGTGAATTTCGATTGTGTCTGTGCCGTATTCTAAATCATAGCTTTGGCTTAATGTTTCTGCCGGAAGCTTTTTAGGTTTTCTGATAGGCACGAAACCTGCATTTAATTTGTACGCGATTGGCATACCGAAAATAAATCCGCGGCTTTCGATTCCCGCTACGTAATCAATTTTTTGTCCCTCGAATTTTTCGCACATATAATCAATCATGATTTTCAATGTTTCTGCGTCTTTCAAGGCTGTTGTGATATCTCTGAAAACAATTCCCTCTTTTGGAAAGTTTTCTACTGCACGAATTTTGTCTTTTACTGATGCTATTATTGTTTCAGTCATTTTAGTGTTTTCTCCATTATGCTTTTACGTGTTGTTGTTCTTCTTCTAAAACCAAACCGTGAGCGGTTTTGCCCCAGTTCATGTCTTTTTTCATAAATAAAATTTTAAAACTGATAAAGATTACAAGCGGGAACCAGATTAACAGGAAGTAAATACTTGTCTGAATTGCCTGTATGCAAGCGTCCCATCTTGAAAGGTTGTCGTATCTTCTGAGCGCATATCTGATTGTTACAAAGAAGCCGAAACCGATTACCGCGCCGATGATTACTGATGAATAAAGAATATGCGGTGATGCGTCTTTGACAAGCCATTTGAAAGTTCTGATAAACAATTCAAGCAGGAACCACCCTGGCATGATGAATTGTGAAATGTAGATTGTCATATCAAGGCTTGCGCGGAGCGACATATCTTTAGATGTTAAAACATCCTGACAGTATTCAAGGTAGCGTCTAATCGTACCTTCAAGCCATCTTCTGCGTTGACGATAAAGCGGCCAAATATATGCGATACCTTCTTCGTAAACAATCGCGTCCATACAAAAACGAATGTCCCAACCTTTAATATGAAGTCTTGTAGACATATCAAGGTCGTCAGTGATTGTGTAATTGTTCCATCCGCCTATGTCTTCGAGGGCTTCGCGTTTAATAAGTTCGCCGTTTCCGCGAAGTTCAACCGCGCCTTTAACAGAGTCGCGTGAAATCTGTAACTGTGCGTCCATTGTGTATTCGTTATTTTGACATCTTGTCAAAAGGTTGAAATCTTTGTTTCTGATAACTTTTCTTGCCTGAACAGCGCCAACGTCTTTTGGTTCAAGCATAGGAATAAGCTTTTTCAAAAAGTCCGGCTCAACTGTAGCGTCTGCGTCAAAAACAAGAATTGCTTCGCCTTTTGCAAATTCCATTGCGTCGTTTAAAACGGCAGATTTTCCAGGGAAAGCGTCTTGCGGACGGATAAATGCTTTCAGATTAGAATATTTTTTTTCTAAATCTTTTATAACAGAAGCTGTATTATCGGAACTTCTGTCGTCGATTACGATTATTTCAAAATTAGGATAGTCGATTTTTTCGATGTTTGCGATTGTGTCGGAAATTACACTTTCTTCATTATGTGCCGGAACCATTATGGTCACAAAAGGCTTGTAGTTTTCATTAATGGGTTCTGGGTGGAATTTCAAAACACGCTTTTTTACTTTGTACGCAAGGTTTGTCGTAACGCCGTAAATAAACATTCCAAGGCAGATTAATGCCAATCCCCAAACTGTATTAAAATAACTCTGATAGATATAAATCGAAAGAGTTAAACCCAAAATAATAAAGAATAATAAAATCCGTTCTTTCATAGCTTCATCTTAAATCCTATATATCGATTATATCAGAAAAACGCAGAATGTCGAAATGAAGCGTAAAAAACGTTACACATTTAACATTTTAAAAAAGCTTTTTAACTTCCCTTTGAAATCATTGCCCTGTGGAATATTGGCAGATTTATAATATTCTTTATACGAATTTATTATATTGAACGGCAAGTCTTCACCGGATTCCAGAATTTCGGCAATCATCATCAGGTAGCTGTCCTGTTCTTCTTTGTATAAAAGGTCGCGTTTGCGCAAGTCTTCGTCGGCTTCATAATGCACTAACGCGTGATATGAAGCCTGAATACTTTCATCCTCAATGTCGTGCGGAAACTGATTAATCGCTTCGCGCACACAGATTTTTCCGATTAGAACTTCTCTAATCAATTGAGCAACTTTTTTTCTCATTTTACTTTACTAATAAATCATATTTAGATTCAACAAAACGGATAAGGTTTGAAGAATTTCCCTCAAAGAAGTTGTTGATAACTTCGTTTACAGCTTCAAGGGCCATTTCTTCTCTTTGCATTGTTGCTTTGTAGAAGAATTTCTTGCCAACTCTGTATCTGACCAGAATGCTTTTTACGGTTAATCTGTCCATAACCGTCTTGATAGTTGTGTAGGCACGCTCTATTCCTTTGCTTGACAGATAATCAACAACGTCTTGGATTGATATGTCATTGTCTTCGCCGTTGTTTGTTAAATCCCAGATTGAGTTTAAAATGTCAATTTCTAAAGTTCCGCATGTCATAAGTTCTTCCTTCTTCCTCTTCTATATAAAGTGTATTACGATTGTAACATATTGGTCTTGTTTTTGCAATAGCTGATTAAAACATTTCTAACAAATTTTCTTCTTTTGTTACAAAACTTTTTTTTCTGCGAGTTTTGTCGTTCTTTTTCTTTGTTTTGTTTGAAACCTTTTTGTAGGCGTTGTCTATTGAAATCTTTGTTAAAGGTGTACCTTTTTTCTTGTCGAAGAATACGAGCCAGAAATTTCTGTTGATGTTGTCGACGGCAAAAGAGATATTTCCGACGATTTTTTCACCGGGTTTGATTTGTTTAAACATTATTTTTGTGTCGCCGAAGATTGATGGACGGAAAGTCGCGTTGTAGTCGTTGATTAGCGCCATATCGAGGCCGGAAAGATTTTTGTCCGAATGGTTCGTAATCATAACGGTTAAAGTGATTGTGTTTGCGACATCGAACGGGTCTTTCTCGTGCTTAATGTTGCTGATAAAAATATCAAGCCCCGGGTAGAAAAGTTCGTGCTGCATAAGCGCTTCATCGCGGTAGACAGGAAGTTCCACATCAGATTTGATTTTGACCTTGATTTCGTCCCCTGGAGCGATTAGTACATTGTGGCCTTTTCTTACAAGCGCCATGCCTAAGCCGTAAGCCCCGCCGACAGCGGCACCTGCCGCTAGTGTGTAACCGTGTGATGCGATAGCGGCTTCAATTCCTAGGAGGTTAAGCGCAACAAAGCCTCCAACCACGCCGCCTGCGGCTGTGTAGCCAACATCTTGTGCGACGATTTTGGCTGTTTCAACAACAGGATGAAGCTTTGTACTCATGTGACCTTCGATTGGAATTTCGCGTCCATCAGGGGTTATAAGATAGTCAAAATCCATTTCAATCCATGCTGAACGTCCAAGACTTTTGGCTTCACCGGATTCAATGATAGAACCGTGAGCAATTGTTCCTTTCGGAATGATTACGCCCTTGTCACCAATAACGTCTGTTGTAACTTCTGCGAAGAATTCATCCCCCTCAATTGTGAGGTTTCCGTCAAGTACTTGCGAAACAGTCATATTAATAACGTCTTTGCGCTCTAGTTTTTCGACTTCGCCTGTGAAGATTTCTTCCTGACGGGGAATAAAATTTTCGTTGTATTCAACGGACGCGTCGAATGTTTCGGCCAAAACAAGCGGCTGGCAGAACATAACCGATGAAATAACTAAGCCCAAAATCTTCTTCATAATGAAATTATACTACAACAGATATCTATAATCAAATGCGTGTTTAGTCAATATTGAAAACGCGGAGTATTTTATACTCCGCGTTAGTCTTTATCTATTTTTTTAGTAAAACACCGTTAATATAGACTTCTTTAAATAGATTACTCCATAAATTGCTATTTTTAGCAATCATATCTGGGTTCTCTGCTTTTTCTTCAAGAATTATACCGGTGAGATTTGAACCTATGTTGTTCCAGATCTTGAGTGGCGATTCTAGCCAATAATATGTACCATTTGGGGCGCGGCAAATTAGCGCCCTAAACGCTCCGACTAGTGGAAACATTAAACCACGTGGAATAATATATTTAATATCGTTCTCATAGAATGTTGTTTGGCCAATGATTTCCCCTGTGTATTTTGAATATTTACGTGTACCGTATCTGTATTTTCCAGTGGCGTTTGCTTTGTCCGCAAATGTTTTTTCTACCTCATCCCAAAGATCAAAAATGTCTTTTATGACTGGCTGCATATTTTTAATGATTTCTTCTCGGTTTTTTAAGTTTATGAATTTTCTTAAACTGCTTTCTTTGCCTGAATAACATTGAATTGGTTGTGTATCTGCCAATGTACCATTTTGCGTGAAATTCGGGAAAATCTCTTGAGTAAACATAATGATTATTGCTATGATTTCACGAATGTCTATGGGTTTTTCTTCATTCATTCTATATGCAATTTTGTCTGCGAATTTCAATTCAGCCATTGCTTGTTTGAGTGGTTGAAAGTTATTTTTAAGTTCTTCAATAGACTTTGTATCCACTTGAACGGATGTGTTTCTAGCTTCTGCTAAGTCAACAGGGGATTGGAGGCCTGTGATAAATTCGCAAAAAACGTATCGTGTATTAAGAATTGTATCAAGTCTGTTTTTATTATCAAGAATTGTTCTAAGAGTGTGACCGCCATCAATGTTTCCGTGTATTGTTGGGTCAGTCATTTCAATCGTTGCAGTGTTTGTTTTGTTGTCAAATGTAATGCTGTCTACTGACATGAGAATTCCACGATTTAATTCGTGAAAGTTGGAATTGTCTTCAAGACTTGATGAGATTCTTTTTGCAACGTTAGTATTCATTTTTTGTTCTCTGGGATTAGTCCCCATCCAGTAGGAAAAGGCTTCTGGGATAGAACTCGTTTCAACGTAGCAAACATACTTTGGACGACCGTTTGTGTCTGTAGGATCATCCATCTTTTTAAATGATTTCACATTTAAAGTTAACTTTTCTGACATAGCTGTCTCCTTAAATAAAAAATTACACCCCCAAGTATAATAAAGACATAGAACAACTATGAATTACAAATTTGTTTTTATATTTTTATTTTCCACATCAATATGATACTGGGAACTTAATAGAAAAATTATTCTATAAGTTAACTTTATAATATCATAGTTTTTGGAATTGTCAATGTAATGCGGTGACTAATTTAGCTATTTTTTTTCGGAATCAGTGCCCATAAGCCGGCGCCGGCTGCAAGAATTCCATTGATAAGAATTGAATTTTTTGTTGGAGATTTGAAAACCTGACACTTTCGACCGGCATAATCAAGCCCAACGCCGAACGCAAACCATCCGCCAGCGGTTGTTGCGGCGTTCTGCAAGTTTTGTCGCTTATTTACGCGTGGCGTTGTTTTAGGATAAGTTGTATTTATTTTTCCATCAAAAGTTACGGGCATTTGTGTAAATCCTTATGTAAAAAAGCCACCTTTAAGGTGGCTTTAAATGGAGGAGGAGGTGGGATTCCTCTTGCTCGCCGGCGTTTAACGAGTCTCCGTGTTTTGTTGCCGGATTTCATCCGGACTCCAAAAGCACTCCGCTCTCAGCCGGCTCGCGCCGAACCCACTTGACAAGGCTCCGCCTTGTGCGGGTTCTTTCAAAGCCTACCTTATTACAAATAAAAACGGGTCTAACAATGTTAGCCCGTTTTTATTAGGAGGAGGTGGGATTCGAACCCACGGAACGCGTGAACGTTCGACAGTTTTCAAGACTGCTCCAATCAACCGCTCTGGCACTCCTCCAAGGAGTTTGGATATCTATATTCTATTCGCTGAATTTTTATTGTCAAGATTTTAATTTATTAAATTTGTGGCGTGGTAGGCAGAAGTGATCTGGATTATTTATACAATTATCTACAAATCCGATATGACGGTAAAAATTTTTTGAGGTCGGCATTGCTTCTAGTTCTATTGAATCAAGGTCGTCACCGTTTATTTTTATTATATTTCTCAAGATTGCTTTGCCAATTCCTTTTGTTTGTTCGGTAATTTGAAAATTTAAACCGAAGAATGATATGTTTTTTTTCTTTGGAGGTCTGTGTTTATTATTTATTGAGGTCGTTTCAAGATGCTGGATGAAAAATATATTCCCGTCACGCCAGTTGTAAGTTAGGAAACCGTCGCAAAAGCCGAGTATATCTTTAGGATTCAGTTCTTTATGGTTATAGCGTTGGCGTGTAATTGCAAACGCTCTATAATTCTCTTTGTGGATTGGATCTTGAAAATTGACTAGAAACTCAGTTCCCAATGTACAGTGAGGGTCGGATGCAACATAGTTTTTTATGCTTGGGATATCTTCTGTACGTTTTAATTCTACTATATCTACATCTATATTACGAAAAAACATTGAGAGGGGGTGTTTTTCTTTTATTTTAGTAGTTGTTATATATTTTGCACCAAAGTTTTGGGTCGGGTATGAATGTTTTATGTCCATAATTAGGTAAAAATCGTCAAGGAAATTTTTTGCTTAAATATTACAGCAAAATCTGTGTGCCTACCATGATTCTGTGTGAATCCGCGCGGCCCTGATTTTGGCAGAATACATAGTTCAGGATAAGTCTTAACCCCTGACCTTTGATAAAATAGTTGATACCGGCTGAGTATTCCCGACGTAAGTTGTGGCTTACGTTTCTATCAGGGTCAAATTGGTCAAATCTTGCCACTAACTGAACTTTCGGGGTGATTTTGTAGCCGACCGTTGTATAAAAACCTGAAGCCTGTGTGTTTGTGTAGCCGGCGACACCGTTATAACCGTCTGCTTGCGCCCATTCAAAGTTCGCAAAAAATCTTTTGTATTCGTAGCCTGCGTATGCGCCTGCAACGAAAAACTCGCCGCTTCCGTATTGACCGCCGTTGATACCGCCGCCAAGTTTTAAGTTCCCATAGCGCCCGTCGGTTTTGCCTAACGGTTTGAAGTTTACCCAGCCGGTAAATTCTACCCCAGGGAAGAATTTTCTGAAGTATGTGTCAGAACTGTAGCCACCAAAGTCATAGTCTACTAAATCGTAGTTACCCTGAACCCTTACACCGAATTTACGGACTGTACCGAATGTTCTTGATATTTGTGCGCGGCTTATAAACGGTAATGTATAAGGGCTTTGACCGCCTTCAATACCAACAGGTGGGCGGGAGTTCCCGAACATTACGCGGTGGTGCGGAATTCTATTTGTTGCAACATATAAATCGGCAGGAAGATTTTGCCAGAAGTTTCTACCGTGTTGCGGGTTGAGGTTAAATAAAATTCGGAAATCTTCTTTTCCGCCTTTGAATTTACCATCTAGGCCGACATTTATTACGCCTTCTGTGTAATCAGTATAGCCGCCCGCATGTTCTTGCAGGTGAACCCCTAGTTGGCCTTGATATGCGCCCCAAAGATGAAGACTTTCTACCGGCCCGTGTTGGTATTTAAATGTTAATTTATCGCTTAATAAACAGTACGGCGTATCGGTTTGAATTGCTTCGCCTTTCAGGATATCGTGAACCCTTTCGGAAAATGATTTTTCGTGCGGAATCTGAATATCTTCAACACGTGGTGCTGCTTCCTGAACCTGTTCGACTTCGCTCTCTAAAATGACGTCTTTAAGTTCAACGGGGGCAACTTCAGCTTCTTCGATTGCTTGTGCGGGTATAAATGATAATAAAATTAGTGTAAATATTAAACAAATCTTCTTCACGGCTAGATAAAACCTTTTAAAATTGTTTCGCCCCAGTTTTAGGGGCGAAACTTTACTTATAAATTATATTACTTGACACCTAAATAATCAAGTATTCCGTTGATTATTGTAAGCGGGTGCGCAGGGCAGCCTGGGATGTACAAATCGACAGGATGTCTTTCAAAGAAAGTTCTATCGAGTTCGTCAGAATCTTGAAATACTCCGCCTGAAATTGCGCAGGCACCGACTGCGATGACTATTCTTGGTTCCGGTGTTGAAAGAAGTGTATCTTCCAAAGCTTTTGCCATGTTTTTAGTTACAGGGCCGGTGATTACGACGCCGTCTGCGTGGCGTGGGGAAGCTACGAAATCAATACCGTATCTTCCGATATCGAAGTTTGCGTTGCCGCAAGCGTTCAATTCCATTTCGCAAGAGTTGCAGCCGCCGGCTGAAACTTGACGTAATTTTAGTGATTGGCCGAAAACCTTTGTTATTTCTTCTTTTGCAACAATCGGGTTGATTTCACCATTAACGATTAAATCTTCGCGTTTTGTTGCGCAGTATTTGTGGTTGCGGGTGAATGAGATTGCGCCGTTTGAAACGCGTGCGCATTCGCCACAGAATGTGCATTTGCCGAGGTCTATTTTTTTGTCGTTGGTTATTGCGCAGGTCGGGCAAGCTTTTTGACATTCTTCAAGGTTTGTCAATTTCGCTTCATCGATTACCGGCAAGCCTCTGAATCTTGGTTTAATCTCGCGGCCTCTTATGTCTTTTATTATTTGATTTTTTTGTAAGTGTACTGTTTTTAATGTTTTAAACATGGTTGTTTCCTTTTATTATAAGTCAAATCCACAGTATGAAAGGTCGAAACTTTTGTTGCAGACAGGGAAGTCTGAAATCTGGTTGTTTCTGACAGCCAGTGCAAGGCCGAACCAGTTGTGGAATGATGGATCTTTGATTTTGTATTGCTCGATGGCACCGTTTTTATCTGTTGTGATTACGTGTTGAATTTCGCCTCTCCAACCCTCAGTAAGTGTGATACACATGCTGTCTTTCGCGTAATCAGTTTTTATTTCAGGTGTTTCGAGAGTGCCGTTGAGTTCGTCAAGCATTTCGAGAATCATATCTTTTGATTGTTTGATTTCCAAAACTCTTTGATAAGCTCTTGCCCAAACGTCACCGTTATTTGCTGATACAGGTGTGAAATCTTTGTAGTCGTTATAAATTCGGCTATCAACGATTACGCCTGACGCTCTTGCGGCAGGGCCAACCATACCGATTTCTTCGGCTTTTTTAGTTGAAACCATACCGGTGTTTTCAAGTCTTGAGAGAACTGAAGCGTTGGCAAACATAGCGTCGCACATTTCTGTAACGCGGTTATCGACTTCTTCAAGCATTGAAACGACTTTGCCTTTGAGTTCTTCATCTATATCAAAGTTTACGCCGCCTATTCTCATCAAGCCTTTACCAAAACGGCTGCCTGAGATTTCGAGTAATGTGTTAATAACTAAAGTTCTTGTTACACCCAGAACGTTTGCGGCCATAAGGTAGGCGATATCGCCTGCGATTGCGCCGATGTCACCGATATGAATCGCCATTCTTTCCATTTCGAGTGCGATTTTACGGATTGTTTGTGCGCGGCTGCAAACTTTCATTCCTGAAAGCGCTTCTAAACCGCGGGCAAATGTCATTGAGTGACCGATTGTTGTATCCCCGCAGATTGATTCTGCAAGTTGAATGCTTGGTTTGTTTTTAAGCATTTTTTCAACGCCGCGGTGCTGCCAGCCGAGTTGAATCTCAAGGTGCATTACTCGTTCACCCTGACATAAAAATCTAAAGTGGCCGGGTTCGATGATACCTGCGTGAACAGGGCCAACTGCAACTTCGTGTGATTGTAAATCGTCTGATTTTAAGAATTCATAACCCTCATTTACTCTGACAGGTTTCAAGAACGGGTGACCCGCAGGACGGATTCCGTAGTTTTCGTAAATTTCACGTTCAAACATGTGAACTGATGGACGTCTGAGTGTCAATGACGGATATTCGTTTCCGACGATTGTTCCAACGATATGCAATTCTGCGTTTTTGTCGTCCGCAATCACTGCATATAAGTTGTTTCTGTATTCTTCTTCCTTGTTGATGAACAAATTCGCTACGCGGTAGTGTGTGTCGCTTACCATAAGCATAAATTCGTTGAATTCAACAACTGGAATGTCTGATTTTTTTATTACTTCGTTATTATTGAATTTGAGTGTTTTTGTCATTACCATATTATACCACCTGCGTTTTTAATTAGTTCAAATAATCCGTTTGGCATATAAATACCGAGTACGATTGCCGTTACAATCAGGAATATTTGAGGTAAATAGTTGTTGAACGGTAATTTGACCGGTTGTGTTTCAGTGTTTGCGTCCTTGCTGTAGTCCATTTTCAAAACTGTACTCATGATACCGTAGAGAACGATTGTTAACAGAAGAACGAACGCCACGCACAGAATGTATTGCTGATTGAGTAAGAATTGTTTAATGATTAAAAATTCTGACAGGAACAGCGGTGATGGCGGAATCGCAAGGATTAACATTGCGCCGAGTAACCATAACCAAGATGTGCATTTGTTTTTATTTACGAGGTCTTTAACTTCTGCAACTTCTTTTGTGTTGTAAAGGTGAAGAATGTTGCCGGAAGTCAAGAATAATGAACTCTTAATCAATGAGTGTGAAAGTAAGTGAATCAGCGCACCGATTGTACCTAAGCTTCCGAGCGCGATACCGATTGCTATGATACCCATATTTTCTACAGATGAGTAAGCGAGCATTCTTTTATAGTTTTTAATTTTGTATACATAAACTGCTGTGATGAAGATTGAAAGAAGTCCCATCGTAAGCATTAGCACTTGAACAGTGTGGCCCAAACCTGCAAGGCTCATAAGTTTTACGAGTCTGAGGATAACGAGAACCGCAGAGTTTAACAATGTTGCTGATAACATTGCTGAAACCGGTGACGGCGCTTCTGCGTGTGCGTCAGGGAGCCAGCTGTGAACAGGTGCAAAACCTGCTTTTGTACCGAAACCGATTAAAATAAATATGAATGATAATTTTAACCAGAACGGGTTGATTGCTGTTGCGTTTGCGTACAAATCGTTATAGAAGAGTGAGTTTACGCTTCCTGAACCGATAAGTAGGAGGATTATACCTACAAATGCCAGTGAAATACCGATTGAGCAGAGGAATGTATATTTCCAAGTCGCTTCAAGTGAGTTTTTAGATTTGTGAAGCATAATTAAATATGCGCTGGTCAATGTTGTTGCTTCGACAAATACCCATGTTAAACCTAAGTGGTTACTGAGCAATGCGCCGACCATTGAAAGGAAAAACAAGAAGAATATTGAGTAATATCTCAAGTTTTCCTTAGCGTTTTTGCAGTAGTTGAACCCTTGATAAATCATTACGCAAACGGTTACAACCACGAGTGCAATTAAAAATAATAAGTTTAAACTGTCTAATATAAAATAATTATTCATCTTTCGCCATCTCGCTATCTTTTAAATTACAAAGTTGTGAAACATCAGGGTTGCCGTAGATGTGGCCGATTTCGCCAATCAACAGACCCAGAATGAATACTGCAATAAATACGTCAAGTAATACACCGAGGTTTACAATCAACGGCATTTCTTTTGCGATTGAAAGTGAAAGCAGGAAGATACCGTTTTCCAACATCGCAAAACCGATTACGTGGGTTAAGAGTTTCTTTTTGATAGCGATGAAAACAAACGCTGTGATGATTGTTGAAACTGAAACGCCGAAGTAGAGGCTTGAGATGTTTTGTAAAATATCAGCCTGACTGCTTGCGATGATGAAGCCTGCAAACAGGATGATTGTTGAGATTACAAGAGTATAAAAGTTAGGGAATTGCGGGTTGTTATCCCTTTTGATGTTATTTTTTTCTGCAACTTTATCCAGAACGTTAGGGATAATGAGTGCTTTAACAACGAAAGTTTCCAGGATTAGGAAAGTTGCGCCGAGCAATGCGTCCACGTGTGTGAACAATGAAGTTATTGCGGCCCAGATACTTGATGTATCAAGTTCGTTGATGTGTGCAAATATTGTTATGATACAAAGGATTATACCTTGAAGTCTTAACATATTTGTTTGGGCAGCGATACGGCTTGAGGTTGCCATATATAACATCGAAATCCCGAATATAACAATTAATAAGTTAATCATATTACAAATGTCCTCCGTGCATAATTAATAGAACAAGTGCCATTACAATTAACGCTGCGACTATTAATGTAAAAGTATATTCTATTATGTGGGTTAATCTGATTCTAGCGCATAAAGATTCGATTATGCCGATAATAACTGCGATAGCGAGAGCTACGAGTACTGAACCGATAAAGCTTAACGGTGCTATTGTCATTGTAATGATTGTTGTGAACAACATCATTTTTAACGCTGCGCCGTATTGGATGAACGCTAAATCAACGCCTGAGTTATCAAGAACCATAACTTCGTGAATCATTGTCAACTCAAGGTGAGTTTTAGGGTCATCAATCGGAACCCTTGAACCCTCGATTAAGATTATGAGGAATAATGCGCCGACTGTCGCGAGCGCGATTAAAATCATAATGTCATTGTTTGACCAGAAAAGGTGCGCGAGCGATGCGAATGAGTAAACACCATTCAACGCGCAGATTGATGAGATTATGATGAAGAATGCCGGTTCGATTAATGAAGTGTAGCTGACTTCTCTAGAAGCGCCCATGCCCTCAAAGCTTGAACCTGTGTCCATCGCCGCAACTACTGATACGAACTTACCTAACGCAAGCAGGTATGAGAAAAGAATGAAATCTCCCTCAAAGTGGATTACGGTAACAAGCATTGCCGCAACGATAAGGCAGGCAAGGTTGATAACCGGCGCAACTCTGAAGATTCCTGTTGCTGTTTCGCTGATAACTTCACCCTTATTAATAAGTCTGTTGAAGTCAAAATATGGCTGGAATATGCTTGCGCCTTGTTTTCCGGCGAATTTTGCTTTTACTTTATTAATTATACCAATGAATAAAAATGGCAGTGATAAAAGTAATATCATTTTTAATATTGGAAAAATAATCATTGCTAGAATTATCATTATATTTTCCCTCCTAAGACTAAGCATATTGCGATGATTAAAGCAATGACGCCGTACCATAAGTATCTTTGAGTGTTACCGCTTTGAATCCAGTAGAACTTAGACAACAAGTTTTCGTCGAATTTAACGAGCGGGTTAATGATGTAGTATTCAAAGATATCGTAAATTTTAGATTTGAAAGATGTTTTTTCAGGGAACAAGTCTTTGATAGGTTTGAACTCCATAACTCTAACATAGAACGGATTTAGGAATCCTAAGAACGGTCTTGTGAAAGATGTTGAAGTATATTGAACCTTAGCTGTACCTTTATCGTAACCGCAGCCCCAGGTGTTTCTGACGGTAACGGTTTTGCCTGAAAGAAGAATCTTTCTAGCTAAAAGCAATACGCAAGTTGTGATTACTAATGTAATGTTGAAGAACGAAATCACAGTAAGGATTTCGATAGGGTAGATGAACGGAACGAGTTCAGAAGTAGCGCCGCCGATGAGCAGGATTGAATACTGCGGGAATAAACCGATTAATGATAAAATCACAACCAGTAAAATCATTGGTGCTGTCATTGATACCGGAACATCTGATTTAACGTGTTCCGCATATTCAGTTCTTGGTGTTCCGAGGAAAATTGTGCTGTACGCGCTTGTGAACGCAACCATTGCAGTTGCACCGACGAACGCCAAACCTGCCATCGCAAGAATCATTACAGGAATTAATAGGTAATTCGGAGTGTTGAATGAGTTCAAGAATCCGTAGTAGATTAAGAATTCACTGATGAAACCGTTGAATGGAGGAAGCGCACAAAGTGCCATTGAACCGATAAGGAAGCAGAACGCAGTTTTTGGCATAACTTTAGCCAAACCGCCGAGTCTTTCCATATCTTTAGTGTGAGTTTTATTGTAAACCGCGCCTGCCGCAAAGAACATAAGCGGTTTGAAAACAGCGTGGTTGATGATGTGCATAAAGCAACCGAGGAACCCGAGAGTTTTAAGGCCAACGTTGTGGTACGCAACGCCTAAAATTCCAAGTCCTAAAGCAAGAGTGATAATACCCATGTTTTCGATTGATGAGTAAGCGAGCATTTTTTTGAAATCTCTTTGGCCAACGGCATAAAGTATTCCGAGCATTGCGCTGACAAGACCGATTGCAAGAACTGAATATCCTAATACTGCAGACGGTTCGCCGAGCAATTGGGTCATTCTCAAGATTCCGTAAATACCGGTTTTAATCATAACGCCTGACATTAATGCTGAAATGTGGCTTGGTGCTACAGGGTGAGCTTTTGGAAGCCATGTATGAATCGGAACAAGACCTGCCTTGATTCCGAAACCGATGAACATTAATGCATAAATTAACGGAGTTACCTGACCGTTGAAGTCAAAGAACCAGATACTTCCGGTTTTGATGTTTAACAGTACAAAACCTGTTATCAAAAATAAAACCCCGATGTGCATAGTTACTAAGTAACGCATCGCGGTTTTTCTAACACTCTGTTCGTCTGCATCGAAAAGCATTAAGAGGAATGAGCTGAAACTCATAATTTCCCACGCGATCAAGAATGCAAACACGTTTTGGGATAGAACAACTAAAATCATTGAAACAACGAAAATGTTAAAACAGAAGTAATGTGAATTAACGCTTTTTCCTGCTTCGATGTATTTAGCGAGGTAACCTTTAGAGTAAATCATAGCGAGTAATGAAATTACTGCGATAATAGTGATGAAGAACGCAGATAGTCCATCGAGTGATAAAACCACGTTAACGAGAGTGTTTCCGAACTCGAACATAACGTCTTCGTTAAAGCCCTGGCTGGTGAAACCGCCCAGAGTTCCGCCAAGGGCTAGTAGTGTGGCGATAGAGTTCAAGAAAATCAAATAGTTAGCTTTTTGTTTTTCTTTGAAAAAGAACTGCGTTGCCGCACCGAATAAATAAATAATTAGGGCTAGTACAATTAGTTTCATATTTTCTAATATTCCTATCTCTCTTATGTCAACATCAAATATTACTCCGTAAAGTATAGATTTCAAGGGAAAATAAGGAAATTCTGTTCACAATTTTAACAATAGGTGGAAAGCTATGTAGCGCAAAAGTTTTCGTTGGTTTTAGTCTGGAATATATTTAAAGATATCGTTAGTGTCACATTCTAAAGCATAACAAAGTTTTTCAAGCGTGTTTAATTCTATACGCGTGATTTTGTCGTCATAAATATTTTTAACGGTATGACTATCTAATCCCGTAATTTTTACTATATCTCTTCTATCAAGTCTTTTTTCGCCTAAAATTTTGGAAAATCTATTTTCTAGCATACTAATATAATAACGAATGTGGATTAGAAATTCCAAAACTGTAGCTACAGCTTCAAAATTGTAGCTTGGCACACATAAATTTTTAATATATTGTAATTTAGAAATGGGGGTGCAAGTTGAAGTACAAAAGTTTAGCATAACAGACTCTCAGAAAATTTGCCCCCATTTACCCTTTTTTATGTTATACTTTTTCCATAATATATATAATAAGAGGGAATTGATATGGAAAAATATTATTTGACTACAGCTATCGACTACGTTAACGGTAAGCCGCACATCGGCCACGCTTATGAAAAGATTTTGACTGACGTTATTGCACGCCACTATTCTCAACGCTGTGATGACGTTTACTTCCTTACCGGAACCGACGAACACGGCGTTAAAATCCAAAAAACAGCGGCCGCTCAAGGGATTACGCCGAAAGAACTTTGCGATATGAACGCGCAGTCTTTCAAAGACGCGTGGAAAGCGCTTGATGTTGATTATACTAAATTCATCAGAACTACAGATGATTACCACGAAGCGGTTGTGCAAAAAATATTCAAAAAACTCGTTGAACAGGGCGACATTTACAAACACTCTTACGAGGGTTGGTATTGTTCAGGCTGCGAATGCTTCTTGAACCCGAAAGATTTGACAGAAGACGGACTTTGCCCTGACCACCTTAAAAAACCGGAAATCGTCAGCGAAGAAAACTACTTCTTCAAACTCACAAAATATAAAGACGCGATTATCAAGCATATCAAAGAAAACCCGACTTTTATCGTGCCGGCGTTCAGAGCGAACGAAGTTTTGAACCAGCTTGAAGATATTCAAGACATTTCTGTTTCACGTTCAAAATCTAACGTAAGCTGGGGTGTGGATGTTCTTGATGATCCGGAACAGGTTATTTACGTTTGGATTGACGCGCTTTCAAACTATATCACAGCTATCGGCTATGATGTGGATAACGAATCTGAGGAATTTAAAAAATACTGGCCGGTTGATGTTCACGTAATCGGTAAAGATATTTTGAAATTCCACAGTATTTACTGGATTGGAATTTTGATGGCACTTGGTTTGCCGCTTCCAAAACACATTTTTGCGCACGGTTGGATTACGATTGACGAGTCTAAGATGTCAAAATCTCTTGGCAACGTAATTTCACCGACAAGCGTTATCGAAAACTACAACCTTGAAACTCCAGACGCGTTCAGATATTATATGGCGACTTCTGCGCCTTGCGGACGCGACGGAAACTATTCTGATGACGACTTTAAGGAAAAAGTTAACGCGCACCTTGCAAACAGTATGGGCAACCTGTTGAACAGAACGCTTTCAATGCTTGTAAAATATTTTGATGGCGAAATCAAAGAAGAGTTTGTCGTAAACCCTGAGTTGAAAAAGCTTGCGGCAAATACAGTTTCATTCGTAAAAACTCACTTCGACAACTTTGAAATCGCAGAAGCAGCGCACGAGATTATGACGCTTGTTGACGCTACGAACAAATATGTTACCGATAATGCGCCTTGGACGCTTGCGAAAGAAGAAAAAATGACCGAATGCGGTTCGGTGCTGAGAACTGTTCTTGAGATTATGTGTACTGTCACATCATTAATCTATCCGTTCTGTCCAAATATAGCCCAGGCGATGAGTACCCAGTTAGGCTATAATTTGTCGGTTCCTCTTGATGAAATTTCAAATGTAGAGTATAATGCCCTGAAAATTGGAAAACTCATTGAGAAAGAAGATATAAAACCGGTGTTCTTGCGTGTTGACAGCGAGTTTGCCGATAAATCTTCTAAAAAATAAATGGAGAGAGGCATAATGAAAAACAATATTACCTTAACGGGCATGATGGGCGCCGGCAAATCTTTGATTGCTGAAAAGCTCAGTCAACATTTGAGCGGCTATGTCGCTGTTGATACCGATATACTGATTGAATATCATTATAATCAATTTATACCTGATATGTTTGCGCAAAAAGGTGAGAAGTTTTTCAGAGATGCAGAATCCAAAATTTTAGATATGGTTTATAAAAAAGATAAACTGATAGTAGCGCTTGGCGGCGGGGCTTTCGAGCGCCCTGAAAACCGTGAGGTTATCAAGAAGAACAGCAGGGTTATATATCTCAAAGCAAGACCGGAAACACTTTTTGAACGTATTGCAAATTGCAAAACACGCCCGATGTTGAAAGACGGGTTTGGCGTGAAAGAGGTTGAGGAAATTCTCCAACGCCGCGAGCAAAACTATTTTATGGCAGATTACGTCGTCGAAACAGACGGAAAAACTCCAAACGACATCGTTAAAGAAATTTTAGGATTATTGAATGACTGATTTATCACTGAACTTAAAATCACAGGAACAACAATATAATATATATATAGATGATTATTCTGTTGAAGATTTGAATGCCAAAATTCTTGAACACGTTGGTGGCAAAAAGGTCTTACTTGTGATTTCGAAGAAGGTGAACAATCTTTACGGCGATAAAATTCTTCCTCACTATAATAATATATATAAGTATGTGTTGCCGGACGGTGAAAAACATAAGAATTTCAAGAATTACCAACGAATTTTGAATTTTGCCTTGAAAAACGGTTTCACTCGCAAAGATTGTGTTCTTGCAATCGGCGGCGGCGTTGTCGGAGATCTGGCAGGGTTTGTTGCGGCGACTTATATGCGCGGAATTGATTTGATTCAGGTTCCGACGACGCTTCTGGCATGTGTTGACAGTTCTGTTGGCGGAAAAACTGCAATTGATACTGATTATGGCAAAAATCTTGTCGGGGCGTTCTATCAACCGAAAGTCGTTATTATTGATGTTAACTTTCTCAAAACCCTTGATGAGAAACAGTTTAAGACAGGGCTTGGCGAAGTCGTAAAATACGCTTTTATTGAAAAATCCTGCGGCTCTGTGGAATATGCGAACCTGATAAATTTTCTCGGTGAAAATTTTGAAAAAATTATGCAAAGAGATGTCCGCGTTTTGAAAAAAATCGTTGAAATCTGCGTGGCGTTGAAGATTTCTGTCGTAGAAAAAGACGAAAAAGAAAGCGACCTGCGCAGAATTTTGAATTTCGGCCACACACTTGGTCACGCGATTGAAAAATTTACCGCGTATAAGAAATATACCCACGGCGAAGCCATCGTTCAAGGAATGATTTTTGCATTTGAACAGGCGTATAAAATCGGCTTGATTGATGAAAATTATAAATTTGCGGCGTTGGATTTGATATCAAAATTCAACTTCCGGAAGATTAAAATGCCGAATATGAAAAAACTCGCGAACCTTATGCGAATGGATAAAAAAGCAACTTCTGACAGTATTGTTTTTGTTCTGCCGAAAGATTACGGACAGGTGCAAATCTCAGAATTTTCTACGGACGAACTTTGCTGAAAGGTTTTTTGATAACGTTCCATAAATTCGTAAATTGTTTGTTAATCCATTTAAACGGTGCTAATTTTTTGAACTTTTTTGCACCGAAGATTAAAGCGGCGCCTGCAACACCTGCAAATAGAACTTTTTTCCATGCGGGGTTGCTGATAAGAGGTTTTTCGGCAGGGCTGTAGGTGTCTGATTGTGGTTGTCCGCGCATAACTGCAGTGCTAGGCGGAAGCGGCTGTGGGCGGGTTCTGAACGCAGGGTTTCCGATATAGCGGGGAGCCGTGCCGTGCAAGTAAGCCGCGCCGTCATAATCAAGAACGCCGTTCATAGATAGCATATCTAAGCTATTAACCCAATTTTGTGACATAATACACCATACCTTTACCTATATATAAAGTATTTTTTCGCTAAAAAATTGCCTGTTGCAAATAATTTTTCACGATATAGAATATCTCGTGAAAGGAGATTTACATAAAATGAGTGAAGTAAGAAAAGAATTCACAGCAAGCGACTGTGTCACCCCATCAAGTGTAGCCGAAAATATTTGTAATAACATTATGCCCGCAAAAGCAAGCTATGGTAAAATAAAAACTTTAGTTTTAAGTATTGCTGCCGGTGCATTTATTGCATTCGGTGCGCAAGTATCATTAACTGTAACAACAGGTTCAGCCGATGTTTTAGGTTTTGGTTTGACAAAACTTCTCGGAGGCCTTGTTTTCGCAGCAGGTTTGATTATGGTAGTTCTTTCCGGTGCAGAACTTTTCACAGGTAACGTTATGATGGCGTTTTCTGTTATCGAAAAGAAAATCAGCGCTTGGAAATTGCTTAGAAACTGGGGTATTGTTTACCTTGGAAACCTTTTGGGTTCATTGCTTGTTGCAGGTTTAATTTATGCAACAGGACTTTGCCACAACTCTCACGAAGAATTGGGCGCTTTAGCTATCAATACAGCTTATATGAAATGTAACCTTACATTTGTAGAAGCATTTGTAAGAGGTATTCTTTGTAACTGGTTAGTATGTATGGCTATCTGGATGGCGTTTTCAGCAAAAACTGTTATCGGTAAGATTTTTGCGATTGTGTTCCCTATCACAACATTCTGTGCATCAGGCTATGAACACAGTATTGCAAATATGTTCTTTATCACAAACGGTTTGGTTGAAAAATCATCAGAAGCAATTGCCGCAGCATCAATGCTTTCAGCAGATCAGCTAGCAACATTGAACTTAAAATCATTCTTGCTTGGCAACCTTGTTCCAGTAACACTTGGTAACGTTGTCGGTGCGATTGTATTTATCGTATTGTTGTTCTGGACGGCTTACTTAAGACCTGACCACCACGCAGAAAAAGAAAATCATTAATCACAAAGCCCCGAAAGGGGCTTGATTTTTGCGAAAAAATATTGCATAATTAGAACATAAAGAAAGGATGAGATTATGAAAAACAAACTTATGTACATGTTGACAGGGGGGGG
>JAMPIJ010000006.1 GCA_023662905.1 Fusobacterium sp. | reverse complement strand
CTGAGCAGGCCTTTACTATGGCGGAGATACTCCTGTCATTAACAATTATTGGCGTAGTTGCTGCGATAACGCTTCCGTCATTGACAGGCAACATCAACGAGCGAACATGGAACACTCAGCGCAAGGCGCTTTATGCACGTATTTCTCAGGCAGTTTCTTTAATGCCTGCTCTTAACGGTTTTGGCACAGTTGCCGAAGCAACTTCTACTACTTCGGCTGTCGACAATGCCGCAGAAACATTTATTACTGCCGGATTATCTAAGGTTTTTAAAATCAATAATATCTGCGGTGAAAAGCTTGAGGATTGTGGAATAGTCAGTAAGTATACTGATTTGAAAGGTACGCAAAAGCCGATGCCTAAATCTCTTAGTGAATTACATTCTACGCTTGTAAGTCGTCCTGCTTTTAATGTTGGAGTTACATCTTATCCGTCGTTTACGCAAAATGATGTGAACGCTGCGGCCTTTGAAACCGCTAATGGCGAAAGTATTCTACTTTTCTACAATCCAACCTGTGTTTCATCTCTTGGAGAGAAAGGTACAAATCTTGTTATGCAAAGTAAGATGTGCGCCAATTTAATCTATGACCTTAATGGTAGTAGGGGGCCGAATACTGTCGGTAAGGATATCGGGATCATAACTGTTTATTATCCGACTGATAGTATGGTTGTCACTGTACAGCCTGCAACACAAGATGCGGCAGGGGGTGCGGCTGTTGTCGGTACTGCTACAAATGGAGCTTGTGCAGCAATGGATTCAGAATATAGGATGCCAAATCTGGAGGAATTAGCCGCAATTTATATTAACTCAGAGCTATTTGGACGAAGTCTGTCCGGGGCTTACTGGGCGTCAACTAGGTTCGTTAATTCATACAATAATCTCGTTCAATGGCATATTAGTATGGGAACAGGGATTCTTGGATGGGATCCACCAAAAGATACTTCTAAATTACGAAAAGTTCTCTGTGTAAAAAGATAGCATAACAAAACGGCGGGAGTTGAAAACTCCCGCCGTATAACTATTTGATTAGAGCGTTGATTTCTTCAACCATTGCATCTGCGTCGAACCCGTGAACCTTTGCACCTGCTTCAAGGTTTTCGAAATGAGCCGCCGCACAGCCGATACAGCCAAGGCCGTATTTTCTGAATACTTCTACGCTTTCAGGACAAGTGTTAACGATGTCCATTATGTTCATATCTTTTGAAATTTTACCCATTTTCTTACCTCCATTTGACTTTTGAGTCATTTACATTAAATATTATACACTAAAGTTGGAGGTAGTATGGAATTTTTGAAAAATCTGTTTACAAATGATAACAGTATAATCGGGCTTTGCGGATTTGATGATGAGCCTGACAGACAGGTCTGTGTTAACCGGATTTTTGAGGACTATAACTACAAACCGCCGGTCAATCTTATATACAAAAACCAGCAGCACCTCAAAAATATATTTGGTTGTTAATGTTTCTTAATATTTGGGGCGCAAAAAGGCAATTCCCAAAAATAAAAATCCTTTATAATAATATAGGGAATTATTTTGGGATAAGTTATTATGGTCGAAAAAGCACAATTCAATCCATTTGCATATCAGACAGCGCCGTTGAAGCAGGTTCAATTCCGCGGGCCGGAAGTTGGAACTCCTGTTGCACAGCCGCAAGAACAAAAAACCTTTGGTTATGTAACCCGTCCTGCTAAACAACCGTCTGATAAAGAATTGTTGACCGAAGCTTATGACAAGAACTTTGTCAAAGATACATTTGCTTACGCAGGTGCAAAAGGGCCGTCAACATCTATGCCTGAAAGCAGAGCATATTATGATGACAGTGACTTCAGGGGAAAAATGTACTACGCAGCGTAGGTTCAGGCTATAAAGTCGAATTTCTGCGCAGTATTTTCGTCTTTCACGTTAGGATGTGAAAGATTAAATTCTTTGCTGCCAATTCCATCAAACGGGTTGGCGCTTTTGGCGTTTGAGCGTCCGTAAGTCAAAAGGCTTCCGAAAGTTTTGTCAACGCGGCCGGTGGCATATCCGCCTGTTTTCTTTTGCAGGTCTTGAAGAAATTCGGGTGGATAACCTCGTTGCGCCTGCATACTGACAGCGCCGACACGTTCAAAGTATTGGTTTTTGTTGTTGTCTACTGCTGAAATCATATTTCTCTCTCCATAAATAATAAGAAGAATTTTGACGTTGGCTGATTTCAGAATATGCAAAAATTGTTACAAATTTAATATATCGGTAAATAGCCAGAGTATTTCAGCGAGTTGAGTTTCTCGTAGTAGCTGATTTGCGTCGCAGAACCCGTTTTGATGTAGAAGTTGAAGATTTTATCTTTCGGTAAGTTTAGCGCTGAAACGATTGCCGCCTGAATTACGTCTGGATAGGTAACAATGATAATCCGGTTGCCGATGTTCTCTTCTATAATTTTTTCGATTGATTCACCCACACGGTCGACAAATTCCGTAAGCGTTTCGGCGTTAGGGCAGATTCTCTCATCAGGCTCACGTACAAATTTTTCTAGCGTTTCGCGTTGGTTTTTGATTATTTGTTTTAGCGTCTTATTATTCCAGTTGCCGCAGAGTAATGGTTTTAAATCCTCGACAATTTCAATGTCTGATTTGTAAAGTTTTGCGATAAGTTCTGCGCTTTCAACAGCGCGTGTGCCGCAGGATGAATAAATTTTGTCGTTTTTTACTGAGCGTTTTTTGAGGAAAAGACAGATTTTTTCGATTTCTTCATAGCCGGCTTCGTTCAAAGGCGGGTAATTTTCGCAGTTTGAATAGCGATTTTCTTCTGAATAAATCGTTGCGCCGTGGGCAATGAATGTTATTTTGCACCGTCTGTTAAAAAACATAAAAAATCCTCTTTTATTTTAAGTATAACATATTTTTTATGCGTTGAATAGTGCAAAGGTCAATGGATATAAGAATAGGCTTTTAAAACTTGATAAAATATTGGGGTTAAAATAATAAATTTTAAAACCGGTAATATCCAAACTAACACCAGTTGAGAAGAGTTGTCCAGAGGATTTTTGAAATCAAAGATTTCATCTTTTAAGAGTGCGAAGTCCATATATAATGTTATAAGTAAACCTATGCCGCCGAGATACAACATAACTTCTCCAAATGTTGTCATCTGTGCTTCTGAAAGGCCGCCGCAAAACAGAAATGCACACGATACTGTTATTAAAATGTCTAGATAAATTGCAGCGCCATGGCGTTCTTGAGGACAGAACCTTTTAAATTCAGGGAAGTAACGTTTTTGTGCTATGTAGCGATTGATATTCTTTGTATAGTTTTTACGTGAGTTTTCTTCAACATGGGTTGAGAATAGAAAGCTCATACTTTGCTGCAATTTAGCTGCTTCCTTCTCTAGTTGATATCGCTCAATAATCCATTCTTGTGTATCTTGTGGAAGTGTTGAGAATTCAGAGCTTTCTTCAATAAATTTTCTGTCTTTCTCAATAAGTTCCTCAAAATCGACCGGTTCTTCTTGTTTTATATCTATAGTATGGGCGAAATTTGGGCATTTTAATACGTAATCAATGATTTTGTATATTTTTCTAAATGCAAGAGCTTCTGCTATATTATACCCATCATCATTATAAATTATATCGTGTGTGATTTTAATATATCTATCGTCAGGTAATGTGAATTCTATAATAAGATGAAATACTGCCTTATCCGACATTGGTTGGTCAATCAAAAAGGCTGAATGATTAATAGTTAAGAGTATACTTTTAAAATCAGAATAGTGGCAGATTATATCCATTGTTCTATTTTTAAAAAAGAATTTCACACAGGTGTCTAGTAGTTCAATGGATGTAATCTCGTTTTCCAGATTATTGTTTTCGATTTTCAAATTAGCGCTCCTAATTGATATTGAATAGTGCAAAGGATAGATTTTCGATGACGCTCGGGGCTTGGATGTCTAATGCCGCCTGTTTTTTTGCTAAACTTACAGCTTTAAGGTCGTTAAGAAGTTTTATGCGAAGCTGGCCGTTCTGGTAATTGCTTTTTAGGAGTGAATTTAGATAGCTTTCGACCTGATTAATTGTTGTGTCGAAGCCGTGTTCTTTGATTATCGCAAGAAGTTCGTCTTTGAAGTTCCATACATCGTTTTTGTCGCGCGACATGTAGCCTTCCATTATGCTTGAAACAAACGAAAAGTCACGGTTTTCTTCCATTTGTGCAGGGACAAAGAAACATTGTGAGCGTGAAACAATTGTCGAAATCATATCGGTTTTGTCTTTGGTGAGAAAAATGAAAGTCGTGTTTGACGGTGGTTCTTCAAAGGTTTTAAGAAGCGAGTTTGCGGCTTCCTCCTGAAAAACACGGTAATTTATACCCTGAACGTTTCCGTCGTCGTCCTTGTCGCAGAAGATTATGACGCGGTGGTAATCTGAGGTTACCATAAGGTCTTTTTTGATTTCCTGAGTTTGGCGGACGGAAATTACGGTTTTGGTTTTATCGTCGGTTGGTTTGTAGTCGACGCGTGAAACGGTTCTGACCGCAGGGTGTTGGTTTTCTCTAATCCATTTGCAGTTTAGGCATTCGCAATCCGGTGCGCCGTCTTCTTTGCAGTTCAAAAGCCGCGCGACTTCGAGTGCAAGTTCGTATTGTGATGGCGCATCGCTTCCGAAAAACAGAATGCAGTGCGAAATTTTAGAAACATTTTCGCGGCTGAAATATTTCATCAAAAATGGGTATTTATCGTACAAAGAAAGCATTTGCCACCTCTCTTTCTACATCAAGTGCCTGACCGCTTTTGATACGGTATTCGCAGGTCGTAAGGTTTTCTTTAAGCGCTGCAAGGTCGCGAAGCGGCGTGTTTTTCATCTTTTGGAGCGTTAATTTTATAACGTATTCGTTCATCCCTGTGAGTTTTACGAGTTCAAACGGGCTTGATTTGGAGTTCGCTTTGAGCGTAACCCATTTTCTAACCATTGTTTGAAGCGTTGCAAGGATTTTAATCGGGTGGTCTTTGTCCAGAAGTTTTTTGTATTCCAGAAGCGCAGTGTCGTATTGCATTTGCATCAAGGCGTCAGAAAGCGCGAAAAGGTCTTCGTTGTTGGTACAAATTTCTTTTACGTCGTTTTCATCTGCGGTGTCTTTCGGATGAACGGAGATTGCGAGTTTTTGGATTTCGGAATCCAACTGGCGCAGATTGTTTCCAATCATCGAAATCAGCATTTGAACGGCGTCAGGCGTGAGGTTGAGTTTGTAGCCTTTTGCCTGTTTAGAGATCCATGCCCCGAGTTCCGGCTTGTAGGTCGGAATCGTCGGAAATTCTTTTGAATTTTGTTTGACTAAGAGTTTGAATAATTTTCTGCGTGAATCCAATTTTTTGCCCTCGTCACGTGGGATTTTAGCGGTGAAAACGATGTCGAGGCTTTCGTTATTGTCCTCGAGGGCTTCTGTAATCTGTTTAATCTCTTTATCTTCAAAGGTTTCTGAGAAATATTTGACACAATCGATTACGATAAGCATTTTGCCAAACATCATTGGTTGTGTGCGCAAAATCGCAATAAGGTCAGGGAATTTGGGGTGATCGTAAGTCTTGAAACTCATCTCAAGAAAATTGGGGTCGAGTTCTTTTTTAAGCTTTTCGACCTCCAAATCTATATTAAAATCTTCATCTCCGTAGAAAAAATAAATCATGATTCTCTAACTTTCGATTAAAAGGCTTGCGCCGATGACGCCTGCTGTGTTTCCGAGTTGTGCAGGAACAACTTCTACTGCGCCGCCTGCGATTTCCATCGCGCGGTCTTTGATAGTGTTTCTGACAGGTTCTAGGAAGATTTCGCCTGCGTCAGCTACACCGCCGCCGATGATTACGCGTTCAGGGTTCAAAAGGTTTACAACGCTTGCAAGCCCGATTCCAAGGTATTCGCCCATTGTTTTGAAGATTCGCTGTGCAACTTTGTCGCCTGCTTTTGCGGCTTCTGCTACGATGTAGGCTGAAATATCAGGGTTTGCAAGTTCTCTGTATTTTGTTGACTTGCCGCCTTTGATGTAATCTTCTGCCATCGCAACAATTGACGGAGCGGACACGAACGCTTCCATACATCCTGTATCGCCGCAGCCGCACATAGGGCCGTCGTGCATTTGAAGTTTGATGTGGCCGATTTCGCCTGCCGCGTTGCTTGCACCGCGAACGACTTTGCCGTTGATAATCAAACCTGACCCAACGCCGGTTCCAACTGTTACGCAAACGAGGTTTTGACAGCCTTTGCCAGCACCTGCAAAGTATTCGCCGAGTGCCGCACATCTTGCGTCGTTGTCGATTCTTGTCGGAATATGAAATTCATCTTCAAGCATTTTTGCGATAGGAACATTTACCCAGCCTGGAATGTTTGGAAGAAGTTTCACTACGCCATTCTGGCAGTCAACCTGCCCAGGGAAACCAAAACCGATACCTTGAATTTCTTTTGCTTCGGTTTTGGTTTCTTTCATCAGGTCGTAGATTGCCTGTTTGATATTGTTAACTGTGTATTCGTAACCCATTTCCGCGCGTGTCGGAACTGAGTTTGAATAAATTATCTGACCCTCGTCGGTTACAAGCGCAATTTTAACGTTTGTACCGCCAACGTCAATACCGATTCTCTTCTTTACCATAATTAATACTCCCTTTATAAGCGCTATTTTATGATAAAATCGAGTTTTATTCAAGCACTTCTTTCAGGTGTGAGAATTTTTTGTTTTCTCTGATTTTTTTGAGCGCTACGTTTTCAAGTTGACGAATTCTTTCTTTTGAATAGCCGAGGCTCTGGCCCAACTGTTCGAGGGTTTTTGTCGTTGTGTTGTCGATTCCGAAACGACAGCGGATAATTTCTTTTTCTTTGTCGTTCAGAATGGTCATTAATTCGTCGATATTTTTGCGTACTATTTTGTCGTTGATTTGGGTTTCAGGCGACTTGTAGGTGGTATCTTCCAGATAATCCATTACGTTTAAATCGTCTGTCACCGGTGTTTCAAGACTGATTGGCTCTTTTAGAATTGCGCGTTTGATTTGTAGAACTTTATCTAGCGGCAAATCCATTGCGTCGGCGATTTCCTGTTCGGTTGGCTCGATACCTGTTTTGAGAAGAAGTTTCGACTTCGTTTTGTTGTATTTGCGAATCTTATCAATCATGTGTACAGGAATGCGAATTGACTTTGCGTTGTTTGCAATCGCGCGCATAATTGTTTGCTTAATCCACCACGTAGCGTAAGTTGAAAACTTGAAGTTCTTCGAGTAATCAAATTTTTCCGCGGCTTTGATTAAACCGAGCGCGCCCTCTTGAACCAAATCCATAAACAGGATTCCCTGCCCGATGTATTTTTTTGCGATACTCACAACAAGTCTAAGGTTTGCTTTGACGAGTTTTTTCTTCGCAAGTTCAGCTTTCAACCCTTTTTCCTCTTGAATTTGACGCCCGAGTTCTTTTTCTTCTGCGGGTTTGAGAAGCTTAATCTTGCCGATACTTTTCAAATACATTTGTAAAATATCTTCTTCATGAGCGATACAGCTAAATGTTTTCGGCTCATCTTCAAACTGCTCTTCAAAATATTCAAATTTACATAAATCCATACTACTCTCTCCTATTCTCTAGAGGTAATGACGTGATGTATGTAAAAAAGTTTCAATTAAAAAATCTCCCTTTGTTCAAGGGAGATTTAAAAAATAAAGCAGGTCATAAGCCGTGTTCTGTTTCTCGGTAATCATCTGTCTTGGATTCGCATTACTGTGAACCACCAGCGATTTTGTCTGAAGATGGCGGGCCGCCTTAGTCTTCAATTTAATCTTGCATCCAATCGGGGGTTGCCTTGACGCGTCACCTCTCGGCTCCGCCGGTAAGCTCTTACCTCACCGTTGCACCATTGCCTGTGATATAAAATCCATCGGCTGTATGTTTTCTGTGGTCCTATCCACCGGTTCACACCGTCCGGACTTTCTCCGGCGATCTGCCCTTAGATGCACGGACTTTCCTCACTTCCGTCAGGCGAAAGCGCGATTACCCGTCTGCTTTATTAAAATTAATCTTCGTCACCGCCAATAAGTTTTGTCTTGCCAGAAAGAATGTCGATAAACGCTTCCTGATCAGCTGGAATAGAAAGACTTCCGTCTGATCCGATTGTTATAAGTATTCGGTCAAATTTCTTTTTGGTTTTGGCTGTTGCAGCTCCGCAAGTGCCTGTGCCATTCCAAGTGTAAACAGCAGGACAGGTGCCAGTTATAGTTGTATAGAACTGGTCAAGTCCATTATCTTCGCCGTCAACATCAACTCGTAAATAGTTTGTAGCTCCATTTGTTAGGCCGCTTAAATCCCAGTCCATACCGTCCATTGTTGTTACGAGGGTTGGTGAACCGGCACAGACGCTAGCCAAATCTTGTTTAATATTTAATTTGGAAGCAAATAGGCAGGCAAGTTTAGAAGCTGCGGTTGTATCAATCGTCGTACCTGCAACTTTTACTTGTTCTGTATTTTGAAAACCGGGTGCGCTTTCATCTTCTGGATAATAAGTTACATCATTAATAAGGCTTTCGATTATCGTTTCCGTTGCGTAGTAAGCTTTTTTCATCATAATAGCATTTTTGTTCGGGGTCATTTGTAAAATTACAGGAACTGATGCCGCGATGATTATGCCCAGAACCAACATCGCAATTAATATCTCGGATAATGTGAACCCTTTTAATTTATTCATAATTTTCATACCTCTCAATGTAATGATTATACCATATTTGAGGGAGTATTTCAATAGTGTGTTATATATTATGCTGTTTCAACCCTATGATTGCAGCCTGAATACGGTTTTTTACGCCTAATTTATATAAAATTGCCTGAACGTGCGCTTTTGCTGTATGGAGGGTTATTTCTAGTTTCTCTGCTATTTGTGAATTGGTGTGGCCTGCGATTATAAGTTCTAAAACTTCCTGTTCTCGTTCTGTCAAATCCTTTTTCATATCCTTGCCCCCCTCCTACAATATTTTAGGAGAAATAAATTCTCTGTCTATTAGACTAAAGTCTAAGAATTTTAAATATATCAATACTTTTGCGGGATTTTATTATAGAAGATGTACTTAATAATAAATGTGTTACTAATGGTTTTGTGCCAGAAAGGATTCTTTATGAAAAACGAAAAAGAAAAAGAAACGTTAAAAGAAAAAATGTCTGATACAGCTGAAAAAGCTAAAGAAAAAGCCAGAGAGGTAAAAGAAGACCTCAAAGCCGGCGCTGAAAAAGTTAAGGAAAAAGCTCACGAAACAGGCGAACGCATAAAGGATGGGGCGGCGAAGATGGGAGAAAAAGCTCATGAAACAGGCGAGCGCGTAAAAGAAAAGGCTCATGAAGCTAAAGAAAAAGTCGCACAAAAGATCGACGAAGCTAAAAATAAAAAGAAAGACAATGCATAAATTTTTACAAAAGAGGGGCTTTTAAAAGCTCCTCTTTTATGTATGCTAAGGCGTTGACAAATGGGGATTTCTTACTATATAATATACATTTATTAAGTGGATTAAGGATTAATTATGAAAAAGAAATACAAGTCGTTGTTAATGGCCTGTGCAGCATTTATGCTTTGCTGTACAATTAATAGTGAAAAGTCTTTTGGTTTGGACATTGTTGACGGTCAAACCTATGAAAATCAAACTGACGCAGCACATAATTCTATCATGCAAGCATACGGTGGGATTAGCGCTACTGTTAACAGTGAGGTTCGTAGTGTTAATAATACTTTTAGAAATAATACTAATACCCACGGTAATATTATGGGAATGTTCCCTGGTGGCGGCGGTGTAATTTATAATTATAACGGTTCTATTTTTGTTGATGGAAGCACATTTGATTCAAACCGCAGTACGGCAGATATGAATAAAACCGGCGGTGGCGCTTTATTATTACACAATACTAAGTCCGGATCTATTACGAATTCTGATTTTATCGGTAATTCTGCGGTACGCGATGGCGGTGCTATTTATATGAGTGGTACAAAAAATATTGTTATTTCTGATTCCAATTTTACTGGAAACCATGCTGGCGGCTACGGCGGTGCAATAAGACTTAATAATGTTTCGATAAATGATAATTCCATAACGCATGCAATTCACGATACTATTTTTGAAAAAAACTCTGCAGCAGAGGGTGGGGCGATTTATGTTGACGGAACAGTCGCTTCTTTTGATAATCTAACATTTAATGACAATACCGCACAATTGGGTGGTGCAATGGCAATTTATTCCAGCAATGGCTCACTCGGGCAGGGAATAACTATAAATAATTCTCATTTCATAGGTAATACTGCAGATGAACGTGGCGGTGCCATTTATTCGCTTGGTAATTTTAGGGTTAATGATAGTGAATTTTCTAATAATGAAGCAAGTCAAGGCGGGGCTATTTATATCGCGAATGATGACCCAAATATTATTGAAAACGCTGTATTTACAGGTAATAGAGCGGAAACTCTTGGTGGGGCAATAGCAGTTAATGAGGGAACTTTACAGATTAATAACAGCAGATTTGAGGGAAACCACGCGGGTACTCGAGGAGGTGCGATTACTTATGTTGTTAATTCCAACAATACCTCTGATGTTTATCCGACAAAATCTCTTCTGATTTATAACACTGATTTTATTAATAATACTAACGACCAAAATAGCGGTGGTGCAATTTATGTAAATGTATCTCAAGATCCTGAAATCCGCGGTGGTAAAATGGTTAGAATCGTTTCTAATGATGGAAAAACTCATGAGTTTACCGGAAATATGCATAACCTTGATGATACTTATGGCTCACCGGAATCTAATGCGTTGTACGTTGATAGCGGTAAGGTACAGTTGATGACTCAGGGTGAGGGAAGCAGATTGCTTTTCAACGACGGAATTGCGGGTTCTAACTGGACAACTACTGATGCCCAGCTTGAGTTGAACGGGGATATCGTTTTCAACGGACAGGTGAAAAATATTGGAGTCACACAAAAAGGCGGAACTTTAACACTTAATCAGGCGGAAAGTAATAATCTAGCTGATGGAAAGGCAATATTTGAAAATGTTGACCTTTATCTTGATGGCGGAAAGCTTGATATGGCGAATGGGAAACTTGATACGCTTAACCTTGGAAACTTTGAGGCAAGAAATTCAGAGGATATTCAACTCGCGTTTGACGCTGATCTTGCACAGGGCAAAAGTGATTTTATCAATGTTTCTAAAGAAATGTCCGGAGGCTTGAAGTTTGACGCTGAACACGTTGATATAAAAATCAAAGATGGCAACGCAGAAAGTTTTCAACTATTCAATAGAGTAGCCGAGGATTTTGGCTGGGCAACGGGTGATGAGTTGGTTCAGTATAGCGACAAGAGAAAATATACACTTTCACTTGGTGAAGATGGTGTGGTTAATGTCGCAAGCGATACAACAAACGGTCTTGCTGATGCAATTATTGCAGATGGTGCAAGAGTTTATCGCTCTGATGTAGATATTACGCTTAAGGATGCTGATTCCCTAGGACAGATGGGTGGAGATTATTTGAAGATTAATCTTGACGGCGCGGATTTGGATGGTGCCGGAAAAGGTGGAATCATAGTTTCTGATGGCCAAAGGCTTGAAATGGTTAATATGGGACTTGGTAACGGAGCCAAATCGGTTCATGATTTCAACGGTTCTGTTGTTGATAACGCAGGCGAATTAACTGTTATGGAATCTGTGTTCAAAAATAACTCAACAGAATTAAGCGGCGGTGTTTTAAATAATACCGGTGTCGCAAAAATTTATAATTCATCTTTTATTGATAACAAAGCCGGTGAAAACGGCGGCGCTATAAATAATAGCGGCAAACTTACTATTACAGCGGACAGACGTGACGTTGTTTTCTCTGGAAACACGGCAAATGGCGTGGGTAATGATATTCATCTTGACGGTGGCGAATTAACTCTGAATGGAGCAAAAAGTATTACGTTCAACGGTGGAATCAGCGGAACCGGCAATATTGTGAAAGAGGATTACGGAACATTAAGACTCGGCGGGGATAACAGCAATTACACCGGTGATGTTCACTTTACTGCGGGTGAAACTATTCTTTTGAAAGATTCTAAATATTTTACTGCCGCAAATACACATTTTGAAAACGGTTCAATGTTGAACCTCATCAACAATCAGGCAAATTCAGTGAATTTCGGCAACCTTTATCTTGATGGTAATGGCGGAAGACTTGGGTTAGATGTTAATATGATTAACGGTGAACACGATACTATTGCCGCAAACAGCGTTACAGGTGACGGAAAACTTATTATTGATAAAATTAATGTTCTTTATGATAACAGAGATTTAAAACCGGTGACCATGTTTGATATCGTTGAAAAAGATGCTGACGGAAACAGTCCTCTGCTCGGAAAAGTTGAACTTAACCCGAATACTGCAACCGAAGCTTACGGCCCTATTTACAGATATGGGGTAGAATATAAACCTGAAACGGGGCAAATGTTGTTTTCCGGTGCTGGCGGAAAGGATTACAAAGGCTACAACCCTGCTGTCATGACAGGCCCTGTTGGCGCGCTTGTCGGTGCGTATCTTACACAGTTGAATTCTTACGATATGGCATTTAATAATATGGATATGTATATGTTAATGCCAAGTGAGAAAAGAGATGCAATTAAACACAGAAATATTTTTGCCTCAACGCAAGGCGGCCCTTATTCTCCGACACTTAACCCGCACGAAGAAAAAGGCGCATGGGTTAAGCCTTATAGTACGTTTGAAAACGTAAGCCTAAGTAATGGACCAAAAGTTCATAACGTAGCCTACGGCTCATTCTTCGGGGTTGATTCTGACCTGACAAGATTAAAATACGGGTTTGACGGAATTTTATCATTCTACGCGGGTTACAACGGTAGCCATCAAACTTATAACGGAAACGGTATTTATCAAAACGGCGGACAGCTTGGTTTAACGGGTGTTGCGTATAAAGGAAATTTCTTCTCAGCATTGACCGCAAACGTCGGAGCGAATGTCGGTGAGGCAAGTACCATGTACGGAAACGATAATTTCACAATGCTTATGGCAGGTGTCGCGTCTAAAACCGGTTATAACTGGGAACTTGCACGTGGTAGATTTATAATTCAGCCTAGCTATTTGATGTCTTATAGTTTTATTAATACGTTTGATTACCATAACGCGGCGGGCGTAAGTTTGAATTCTGACGCACTAAACGTTATTCAAATCAATCCGGGCTTGAAGTTTATCGGAAACCTTAAAAACGGTTGGCAGCCATACCTCGGGTTCTCAATTGTTTGGAACATTATGGATGATACAAGATTCCGTGCGAACGATGTTGCGTTGCCTCAGTTGAGTATTGACCCTTATTTCAACTATGGTTTAGGGGTTCAGAAAACCGCTGGTGAACGTCTGACAGGCTTTTTGCAAGCTATGTTCAGATCTGGCGGAAGATCCGGTGTTGGCTTGCAATTCGCATTTAGATATAAGTTGTAATAACATCAGAACTCCTGCCACTCGCAGGAGTTCATTTTAGGGAGATTTTATGGACGAAAAACAAAAAATGCTTAGTGGTTTGATTTACGACGGCAATTATGATGAAGCGTTGAAACAGGAACGAATTTTGTGTAAAACTTTGTGTCATAAGTATAACAACCTTGCACCGGATAACGTTGAAGAGCGCAAATCACTTTTGCAAAAACTCCTTGGTAGTGTAAAAGAAAATTTTTGGATTGAGCCGCCGTTTTGGTGTGATTACGGGTATAATATTGAGGTCGGGGAGAATTTTTATTCTAACCACAACCTTGTTATCCTTGATCCCAATAAAGTTACGTTTGGAGATAATGTTTTTATCGGGCCGAACTGTTCGTTTTATACCCCTCAACACCCGTTAGACGCTGAAACAAGAAACAAGGGGCTGGAATATGCGTTTCCTATTAAGATTGGAAATAATGTCTGGTTGGGCGGTAACGTGACGGTGCTTCCGAACGTAACTATCGGTGATAATGTTGTTATTGGAGCAGGAAGTGTCGTTACAAAAAGTATTCCAGCAAATGTAATCGCGGCAGGAAATCCGTGCAGAGTGATTAGAGAAATTACAGAGAAAGATAAATATAAATTTGAGGAGCGTATATGAAAAAAATCTTAATTAGTTTGATTGCTTTTTTATTAATGATAGGAGGTGCAAATATGACTATGGCAAGCGAATGGGATAAAACTTTCAAGAAAAGTGATAAAGTTGAAGTTCGTAAAGTCACTTTCAAAAACAGATATGGCATTGACCTTGTTGGTGATTTATATACCCCTATTGATTCAAAGGGGAAACATGCCGCGATTGCGGTAAGCGGCCCTTTTGGGGCGGTTAAAGAACAAGCCTCAGGCTTGTATGCGCAGACAATGGCTGAACGCGGGTTCGTAACCCTTGCTTTTGATCCGTCTTATACAGGTGAGAGCGGTGGCGAACCAAGACATGTCGCGTCCCCTGATATTAACACTGAGGATTTTAGCGCGGCGGTTGATTATTTGAGCAACAGAGAAGATGTTGATGCTGACAGAATCGGTATCATTGGTATTTGTGGATTTGGCGGAATGGGTTTGAACGCTGCTGCAATGGATACAAGAATTAAAGCTACCGTAACGTCAACAATGTACGATATGAGCCGTGTTAACGCTAACGGTTATTACGACTCAATGGACGCGGATGCACGTTATGCGCTGAGAGAAACGCTAAACAAACAACGCACTGAAGATTTTAAAAATAAAACTTATGCGCCCGCTGCCGGCTTGCCTGAAGAATTGACCGGTGAAGAGCCGCAATTCGTACAGGATTACTACGGATATTACAAAACTCCACGCGGGTTCCACAAACGTTCAATAAATTCTAACGGGAACTGGAATATGACTTCTTCACTTTCATTCATAAATATGCCTATACTTTGCTATAGCGATGAAATTCGAAGTGCTGTACTAATGCTTCACGGCGAAAACGCTCACAGCCGTTATTTCTCAGAAGACGCATTCAAGAAACTTAAAGGTGATAACAAAGAACTCTTTATCATAGAGGGCGCAAATCACGTGGATTTATACGATAATTTAGAGAAAATTCCGTTTGATAAAATCGAAGCATTTTTTAAAGAGTATTTAAAATCTTAGTCCAATAAATATCCGCACGGGTAGTAAAATTTATTTTGCCGTTATAAAAAAATAATTCTATGAAAAGAATATTTATTATAACGGCAATTTTATTATCCCTTGCAACTAGCGCAAGCGGTGAAGAACTTACTAAACAGCAATCTAAATACCCTGATTACGGCTACATGTATCTTGGACCCGATAAGTTTGAAAAATTGAACAGAAAAATGTTCGCGTTTAATCTCGGGCTTAACAAATACGCTGTGCGACCGGTGCATATTCTGTGGTCGTCGATTATGCCTGAATACGGCATGGATAGAATCCATAGTGCTTATAAAAATATTGAATACCCCAAACGCCTCGTAAGCAGTCTTATTCAAAAGGATTTTAAAACTTCGGGGCAGGAAACCGTCAGATTTTTGACCAATTCAACACTAGGGCTTGGCGGAATGTTTGACCCTGCAAAAAGATTTTTCCACCTTGAACCAACGACCGAAGATATGGAACAGGCATTAACAAGATGTAAATGTTGTTCAGGGCCATTTGTAGTGCTTCCAGGGCTAGCCGGTGCTACAACACGCGGTATGGCAGGACGGGTTCTTGATATGTCACTTAACCCTACAACTTATGTCGGAACCCCTGTTCTTGCGATGGTGAAAGCCGGTTTGACAGTCAACAGAACGTCATACATGCAGCCTTTGATTAAAATGATAGAATCAACTTACGCAGACCCCTACGAAATCGCACGTAAAATGTACGGGCTTGACAGTTATATCAAAAGCGAAAACTTTGATAGAAAACATGTACTTGAAAACGGTTTTAAGCAGTCGGAAGAACCTGCGGAACTCGTTGAATTACGTGGGCTTGATACCTGTGATGATGAGCTTATACTTGTAGAAAATAATACGCCGTCGCTTGATGCTGATATGATTCTGCCTGACTACAATCCGCAGTGTCCTGTCGTTGATTCTATGCGAACCGCGCTTTTTGACCTGCCGGACGTAGATTCATCAATCTGGAACGAACTTTCCATCTGGAATAGATCTTTCAGTAAAAAAATAAAAACTTCATCAGTCAGCGTAACGCCTGACAGAGATGATTATAAATTCCGATATATTCTGCAAAAAGATAAAAGTTCGCCGATTGCCATAATTTACCCGTCAATCGGCGAGGGAATCCAATCACATCACTCGGTTATTCTTGCTAAAATGTTCTATGACGCAGGCTATTCTGTTGTGATTCAAGGCAGCCATTTTCAGTGGGAATACGTGAAAAGTATGCCTGACGATTACCGCCCTGGACTTCCGGCAAAAGACGCCGAGTATTTGAAAAACGTTACCGCAAAAATTGTTCAGAAACTCGAAACAAAATACGATTGCAAATTTGGCGAAAAAACAATTCTGGGAACATCACTTGGTGCGATGATGACGCTTTTTGTAGCTAATAGTGAGTATAAAGATGATACTCTTGGCGTGACAAAATACATTTCCATCTGTCCGCCGATTGAACTTACCTACGCGCTCGAACAGGTCGACAAAAACGGAGAAGAATGGTTCAAAAATCCAAACGACCTGAAAAATCGCGTCGCGCAGACCGCTTCTAAAGTCGTTCAGCTTTCGGATATGAAAGATGAACAGAAAGATTTCAAAATCGGAACCCTGCCATTTACAGAAGAAGAGGGCAAACTTATCACAGGTTTTGTCATGCACCAGAAGCTTTCAGACTTAATCTTTACACTCGAAAAGACTCCAAAAACTCAGGCCACAGGAATTTATGATGTCCTGAATAACATGAATTACCACGATTATATGGAAAAATATTTTATCGGGCAGGATTATCGTAACGTTCAAGCGTTAAGTTATGACACGAGCCTTTTGTCGCTGGCGCCGTTTTTGAAAAACAGTTCCAACTACAAAATCTATCACGCTGTTGACGACTATCTCGTAAACCAGAAACAATTAAAAAATCTTAAAGCTATTTCTGGCTCCAAAACCGTGCTGTTAAGCAACGGCGCTCACCTTGGGTTTATGTACACACCTGAATTTATTAAAAGCTTGAACAATGAAATCCTTTTGGCTGAAAAATAAAAAGAGGGGACTTGCCCCTCTTTCCTTATTTCTGTAAGTGCTTGTGAAGTCTGTAGCCCTCTTTTAATGCGTCTTTCAATTGAACTTCCTGTTCACTTGTGCCTTTGCCTTTGACATCCAAGCGTTCCATTTCAGCTTTTACTTTTTCATCATTTATATATACACTGGATTGATTGTACCATATCTCTGTTGTGTCCTTTTCGTCCATGTGGACAGTGTTTTCGGATGTATCCGGCCCGAGTTGGACATTGTCACGGCGCATGTCGCCGTTAATATACCAACTTTCTTTTTGATCTACAAAGATTTCATTGCCGCTTGAATGGCCTTCTAAGCTTATATAATCATTTTTGTTAGGCGCTCCGTAAATTTTGGCCCCATCAAGGTCATTAATGTGAATGTTCGAATCGTCAGGATTATACCATTCTTGTCTTAATCCGATACTTTCTACTCTTGGATTTTTGTTAGGGGCTGTCTGATCTGGAAAATCGATTTGCACACCAGGTTTTACAAAAACGGTGTTCATCTTCTTGCCGTTTAGCACATAAGTTCTTGTTTTGTCAGACTCGATTTGATCTTTTCTAAACTCAACGTTACCAATTTTCACCTTTTTCGACTCTTGAGGCGCCGCAGGTGCCTTAGGTTGTGCTGTAGTTTTTGAACTAATTGGTTTTACTGGTTCTGTCATAATTCAATCTCCTTAATATTTTAGTACTTCCTCGTCGCAATTGCTTACTCCTTTATAAAAACATGCTGACTTCTAAAATTGCAGAAAACTCAATGTAATACATCCTAAAAATTAAATATGCCGAAATGGTGCGACATTCCAGCTTCATAAAAATTAATATATCATGACTTAATAAATCTGGTTTTAACAAAAAACCGATGTGATAAAGGGAGTTTTTATGAATATAAAACGAGAATTGGGTGAAAAGATTAGACGTGCGAGGAAAAGTAGAGGTCTGACGCAAGAGGAACTTGCCGAGAAGATAGATATATCATCGCGGAATTTGAGTAATATTGAGGTTGGGGCGAATTTTCCGAAGTCCGAAACCCTTGAAAAGATTCTAAAAGCGTTAAATATAACGACACAGGAGTTGTTTGAAAACGATTATCTGCGTGATTCCGAGGCGTTGTTTGCGGATATTAATGAATATCTTGAGCGAGTGAAGGATAACCGTGGTAAACTAGAAAAAATTTATAAAATGATAAAATTTTTTGTGGAAGAGGATTAATATATTTATGAATATAACTTACCGCGAAGCCGAAAATATAAAAGAACTTGCCCTTTTAACCTCAGAAATCTGGCATGAATACTGGATTTGTATTTTGTCACCAGAACAAATTGATTATATGGTGGAAAAGTTTCAATCCGAATCTGCGATAACAGAGCAGATTAAAAATGAGAATTATACTTATTTTTATATCCTTTGTGACGGAGAAAAAGCCGGCTATATCGGAATGAGTAAGAAAGATGATTATTTATTTCTTTCCAAACTTTATATTAAAAAAGATTTTCGTCATAAAGGAATTGGCACTAAATCGTTTGACTTTATCAAAGATTTTGCGTATAAAAATAATTACTTAAAAATCCGTTTGACAGTAAATAAATATAATAAGAATACGATTGACGCGTATGAAAAATGGGGATTCAAAACTGTAGATTCCGTTGTTACTGATATCGGAAACGGGTTTGTGATGGACGATTATATTATGGAATATAACTAAAAAACCGGAAGTTTTAATTTTAAAACTTCCGGTAAAATGGTTGCGGGAGCTGGATTTGAACCAACGACCTTCGGGTTATGAGCCCGACGAGCTACCAAGCTGCTCCATCCCGCGATATTTAATTTATACTCCATTATTGAACGCTGAAAATTAAAAATCAAGCCCTTTTTTATCTAATAGAAAACATTTTGCCCCATGGGTACGGCTCACGCGGGTTTCGGATGGGTGATTGAATTCGCAGATTTCCATTCTTTCCTTGCAACGTGGGTGGAATTTACAACCCGTTATCGTTTGTTGGATACTCGGTGGTTGGCCCGAAATAGTTTCTAGGCGACCTTTTCCTGTGTTTGGAAGTGAGTTTAAGAGCGCTATCGTGTATGGGTGTTTCGGGCAGGTGAAAAATTCGGAGTTGTTTCCGCTTTCTACGATTTCGCCCGCATACATGACTGAAATTCTGTCCGCATTTTCTTTTACTAATGCCAAATCGTGGGTGATTAAAAGAATTGAGGTTCCTTTTTCACGTTTGATTTCGTTCAGTAAGTTCATAATTTGTGCTTGAATTGTTACGTCAAGCGCAGTTGTGGGTTCGTCCGCGATGATAACTTCTGCGTTGCAAGCGAGGGCCATTGCGATTATTGCGCGTTGTTTCATACCGCCTGAAAATTCGTGTGGATATGATTTCATTCGCGTTTCAGCGCAGGGAATCTGTACCATTTCGAGCGCTTCTATGGCTTTTTCGTGTGCCTCTTTGCCCTCTAGGCCTTGATGAATTTTTATGACTTCAAGTAATTGGTTTTCGATTGTGTATAGAGGGTTTAGGGATGTCATAGGGTCTTGCGGAATTAGTGCGATTTTGGCGCCGCGAATTTTATTCATCTCACGTTGCGGCAATGAAAGCAGGTTTTCTCCGTTAAAGAGGATTTCGCCCTCTGTTATTTTTGCGTTTTTAGGCAGGAGGTTCAGGACACTCATTGCGGTGATAGTTTTACCGCAGCCAGATTCGCCGACAAGTGCGTGAAGTTCGCCCTTTTTTAGCGAAAATGATACGTTATGAATGGCTTCGCGCCACCCGCATTCGCAGTTAAAACCAAGGTGCAGATTTTTTATTTCTATGATATCCATAAACAGATTATACTATATAAAAATTCTTTTACCTATTAATAAGCAGGGTAGTTACAAAAATAAAAAATTGTGATACTATGTTGTCATAAGATTATCAATGATGAGGGCTTATTAATGAAAAATTTATCTATATTAATGGTTAGTGGAATGTTATTGTTAGGTGTTCACGCTTATGCAGAAACCGAGGCAACTCAGGCGTTATTGGATAGAGTTTCAACGCCGGCGCAAACAAAGGTTGCGGAGAACTTCAATTATTCTGCCTATGCGGCGGTAAACCCTCTTGATATCGTTGCAAGACCGAGTTTTTATTTGAATAAGAACGTTAAGATTACGGGTAAATTTGACAAGTTTTCTACTTTAGGATTGGATTATGAGCCTGCGATGAGAAGTTCTGAGAAATACATTGCGTTTTTAATCCAACGACCTGATGTTAATGATCACAATTTGCCGTTGTCAGAGATGAAATGTTTTCTGCCGAGAGAAGAAGCTGAAAAGTACATTGAGTTGAATTCCGGTGATAGAATTGAGTTTTACGGAACAGTTTTTTCTAATGCTTTAGGTGACGTTTGGGTTGACGTTAAGAAGTTTAATGCTCTTGATAAGAAACCTGAAACCACGAAGTAGTTTTTTAGTTTGGAGTTTGTGAAATATGAAAAAGAATGATGTCTTTCTAACCATACATGGACACTTTTATCAGCCGCCGCGTGAGAATCCGTGGCTTGAGGCTATAGAGGTTCAGGACAGTGCTGCGCCGTTTCATGATTGGAACGAAAGAATTGCAAAAGAGTGTTACAGTCCGAATTCTTCGTCAAGAATTGTGGACAATCGCAATCGTATTATAGATATTGTGAATAACTATAAGTATATGAGTTTCAACTTTGGGCCTACGTTGTTGTCATGGATGGAGAATTTTGCACCGCTAACGTATGAGCGAATCTTGAAAGCAGATATTGAAAGCGTTCAGGAGCATAACGGCCATGGAAACGCTATGGCGCAAGTTTACAACCACATAATTATGCCGCTTGCAAACGAAAATGACAAGCAAACGCAGGTTAAGTGGGGAATTAGAGATTTTGAATATCGTTTTGGCCGAAAACCTGAGGGTATCTGGCTTGCAGAAACTGCGGCTGATGATGATACGTTGAGGGTTCTTGTTGAAAACGGTATTAAATTTACGGTTCTTTCACCATATCAGGCTGATAAATTTAGGGATGCGGGTTCAAACAACTGGATTGATGTAAGCTGGGGAAACATTGACCCTGCAAGGGCTTACAGATATTATATTGAGTCTGCGCCGGATAAGTATATTGATTTATTCTTCTATGACGGTGCGATTTCGCGCTCTGTTGCGTTCGATAATTTACTTGTTGATGGAAACAAGTTTAATAAACGCCTGATGGAGGGTGTTTCTGATTGCCGTAATTTCTCACAGCTTGTGAACATTGCAACTGATGGCGAAAGCTACGGCCACCATACGAAATTTGGTGATATGGCGCTTTCTTATGTCTTGAAGATTAAGGCGCAGGATTCTGGTTTTACTATCACAAATTATGCGGAATTTTTGGAAAAATTCCCGCCAAAATGTGAGGTTAAAATTAAACAGCCATCATCCTGGAGTTGTTCTCACGGTGTTGGCAGATGGAAAGAGGATTGTGGATGTTCAACGGGCGGAAAACCGGGGTGGAACCAAAAATGGCGTAAACCGTTAAGAGCGGCGTTTGATTATTTGCGTGATGAACTTGCAAAAATCTTTGCGGAATGTGGCGAAAAATATTTTACCGAAAATCCGTGGGATGTTAGAAACGCTTATATTGACGTCGTTTTGAATCGTAAAGAATCAAATATTTTGAAATTCCAGAAGAAGTATTTTAACCATGAGCTTTCTGATGAGGATAAAGTTAAGGCAATGGAACTTCTTGAGATTCAGCGTCAGGCAATGCTTATGTATACAAGCTGCGGCTGGTTCTTCACGGAACTTTCAGGTATTGAAACCGTTCAGATTATGAAGTATGCAGCGCGTGCTATGCAGCTTGCGTGTAAGTTTACCGATAAGGATTTGGAAACCGAGTTTTTGAATATTCTCTCTGATGCCAAAAGTAATATTCCGGAATACGGAAACGGCAGGGATATTTATGAACGCTGGGTTCGTCCGTCAATCGTAACTGTTAAACAGTTGACCTGTTTGTGGGCGGTTTCGTCATTGTATGAGGATTTTGAGGACGAAGAGGACGTTTATTGCTACACAGTCCGCCGTCACGCGTACAAAAAAGTTGAATGCGGTTCTATGACATTCCTCATCGGGCATATTGATATTAAATCAAAAGTTACGCTTGAGAAAAAAGATATTATGTTCGCGCTTGTTCAATATGCGGGCGGGGATTTCCACTGTACAATTAAAGAATTTTCTGACGATTTGGAATTCAACAAGATTAAAAACAGTCTGATAAAAACATTCCTAACAACGTCTTTGACAGAAACAATTCGTGCTTTGGATGAATATTTTGGCAAAGAATATTTCACGCTTAAAGATATCTTTATCAAAGAAAGACGTAAGATTATTCAAATTCTGTTGAAAGATAAGTTGAGTAAGTTTGCGGATTACTATCGTCAAATTTATCTTGACGGCCGCGGAACAATTTTCCATCTTCAGGCGTTGGGTATGAATATTCCAAACGAGTTTAAACTTTCGGCGGAATACACACTTGGCCAAAGGTTTAACGAACTCGTTGGCGAAAGTCACGAACTCTTTGACGAGAACACTATGCAGGCCGCAAAAGACATTGTCGCAGAAGCAAAAATGCTTGGAATTGCGCTTGATAAAACGCGTTCGAATGAAATTTATACGAAAAAGTTGATTAAAAATATCAACCGTCTTGCAAACAGCCTTGAAAGACAGCAAGCGAATGTTATTGTGGAAATTTTCCATGAAATTGATTTGCTAGAACTCGAGATTGATTTGAAAGAAGCGCAAAATGTTTACTTCAACAAAATCTATATGAATATTATAGATTCGCTTGAAAATCCTGAATTTGCGCGTGATAAGAAGTTTGTTCAGCTTCTGCTTGATATCGGCTCAAAACTGAATATCAATACGGAATTTTATAAGGCTAAATTAGAAGCGTTGAAATAGAGTTTTATTTCATCCAAGCTGTCACCGCCAAATTTTAACAGAAATTCGTCTGCCAATGCGCAGGCGATTCTGTTTTCTGCGACAACGGCGCAGGCTTTGACTGCACAAACATCAGAACGCTCAAAGTGCGCTGAGGTTTCTGTCATTGTTGCTAAATCTACTGTGTTCAAAGGTGAGCGCATTGTCGGAATCGGTTTCATGTTTGCACGAACGATTAGGGCTTCGCCGTTAGTCATTCCGCCCTCTAAGCCGCCGGCATGGTTTGTTTTCCGCACAATTTTGCCATCTTCTAAAAACATTTCATCGTGGAATTCGCGGCCTGTTGATTGGTGCGCGATTTCACCGTCGCCGATTGAAACAGATTTCACGGCAGGAATACTCATTACCATCTGTGCGATTTTTCCGTCAAGTTTTCTGTCATAATGAACATAAGAGCCAAGACCGACAGGAAGATTTTTGTAGACGACTTCAAAACGGCCGCCGAGTGTAACGCCCGCTTCGCGTGCGTTGTCGATTTCTGCGTTGAAATCCTCTTGTGCTTTGCCGATTTGAAGCACGCTGGAACTTCCCTCAATGCCAAATTCTTTGAGGATTAATTTTGCAACCGCGCCGACAGCGACTTCTATCGCAGTTTTTCTGGCACTTGAGCGTTCAAGAATGTTTCTCAAATCCTTGTGACCGTATTTTATCGCTCCCGCATAATCCGCGTGTCCCGGGCGGCATGTGGTAAAAGATTTTTCTTCGGTCGCATCGGCTTCAAGAGAACTCATTATCTTTTGCCAGTTTTCAAAATCCTTATTTTTAATAACAAGAGTGATAGGCGAACCGAGAGTTTTGCCGAAGCGAACACCGGACGTGATTTCAACCGTGTCGGTTTCGATTTTCATTCTGCCGCCGCGTCCGTAGCCGCCCTGACGGCGTTTGAGTTCGTTATTGATAAAATCTTCGTCTATGCTAAATCCCGCCGGAACCCCCTCGATTATTGCTGTTAGGGCTTTCCCGTGGCTTTCTCCTGCTGTTAAAAATCTGAATTTTTGCATTATTTTTTTGATTTTCCTTCGTCAGTGTATTTCAACAATGATTGAACCTTGGTTTGCATCATTTCTTCTGTGATTAACCATTTGCCGTCTGGTTGTTTAGTCACAATCATATAAGCTTTAAGTTTGTAGTCTTCTCCTGACGGTTGTCTGAGTGAAGAAACTTTGTATCCGTTAGCGACTTTTTCAGCCTGAATATTTGTATAAGAATTTGTGTAATGTCTGAGTTTTGCACCTGCTTGTCCAAGTTTCATTTGTTTGATATAAGTTGCAGTGTCGGTGTATGCGTTAGCGGTTGTGCCATCAGGTTTTACGACCTGTCTGATGATTTTAGCATTAGGGGAATACAACGTTGTAATAACCGGATTGTACGTGTTTGCCGCTTTTACATAGTCGTTGAAAAACTGAATCGCGTCTTGTTTATCGTCAGCAAGCGCAGGGCATAATGTTGTCATAAATAATAATGATATTGATAATAAAACTTTTTTCATAAATTTCTCCTTAGACTCATTGTAACAGATGTGTGAGGTTTTTGCAAATTAGATGTCTGTAGGAAGTTCGGGCAGAGTTTCGTTCATCTTTTTGACGCTTGATTTTATGTAGCTTTTAACCGCAGGGGTAATGATTAAGTCGGGTTCCGCTGTCGCAAAACTATCCAGAACAGTGATTCCGTGTTGATAGTTACCGCTTTCGATGTATAAAATTCCGCTCATAAGCTTGTTGTAAGGGTTCGTAAAATCCGCGAATTGTTCAAGTTTTTTGTCAAGAAGTTTGTTCGCAATCAGGCATTTTGCCAGATTTATATAATAATTAAGGTTCAGGTTGTAAAGCTGTAACGCTCGTTCGTAGCAATCGAGTGCAAGTTCGGGGTGTTCGATTTTCATATAACAATCGCCAAGATTATTGTAATAAACCGCTGTCGCCTGACTTTCGGGGTTGAGGCTTATAGCAATTTTAAACTCCTGAATCGCCGCCGCGTAATACCTGTCGTTCATATAATTTATGCCTAAGTTGTTATGATGGTTGGAATTTTTCACCGCGTCAATAACTACGACATCGGGTTTTCGATAGCCTGATGCCAGAAGTGAGGCAAATATTAAACTTAGTATTAACGTTTTTTTCATAACAAATCTATTTCAAGACCCTCGTAAGCGAGGATACGGGTTTCGCTGCCGAATTCTTCTTTAATTCTATCCAATTTATTATCATCATAGGATGGGTCAAAGTGGAAGAAAACGAGTTTTTCTGCGTTAATTTGTTTTTGCGCATCGATTGCCATCTCGTAAGTTGAGTGGCCATAACCTTGTTTTGGCGAGAATGTATCAAGGTAATCTTCTGTTGTGTATTGTGCGTCGTGGATTAAAAGGTTGCAGTTTCTCGCGAATTTTGCTAACTTTTTGTCGCCGCCGATGTAGCTTTCTTTGTCGGTTGCGTAGACGAGCGATTTGTCTTTGTACGCGATTTTATAAATCATAACGCCATTTTGCGGATGCGCATAAGATTTGTAGCAGGTGATTATGACTTGTTCGTCCTGTGGAATTAAGTCTTCGTCTGATTCAATTCTTTTAACTATGGCTTCTCCTTCGTTGAGGATTATGCAGTCAGTTTCCTGAAGATTATGGATGTTTAATTGGCCGGCCATGTCGCCTAAGTCCAGCGGAAACGATTTGTTAAACAATAGGGTTGAAAGTTCTTGCGCTAAATCGTCTTCAAAATCGCAGTTTCCAAAAACATTTAGAATCGTTGACGGCAGGTGCAGCGGGCGGAAGAACGTGAAACCTTGAATATGGTCTTGATGAATGTGTGACAAAAGCATTGTGGCTTTGATGTTCTTGCGTTCGGCCTTGTTGAGCGCGGAATTGATGTGGCTTTCGAGTAAGTCGCTTCCTAAATCAATCAAACCCGTTCCGGCATCAAGGATTATAAGCTGGTTTCCGGCATGAACTTCAACGCAGGCCGTGTTGCCGCCGTAGGTTAAAAATTCGCTCTTTGCAATAGGATAACTTCCTCTGACACCTCTGAATTTTACTTTAAATTCGCTCATTGCTGCCTCTCTTTTATTTTGAAATTGTGTAAACACCGTTTCTATCGCTTTCTTCACCCTCAGGAAGTGACGGTGTTACGATAAATAATTTCGCCTGATTTCTCAGGTTTGTAAGTCTTGTATTTTTAGTTTTAATGTCAAAAGTCACTTTGTCAGCATCGTTTGTGATTTTGATTTCTCTAAACGCGTTCGGATAGCTTACAAGCGCCGGAGTGCTTACGAACAAAAGATTGTTCATCTGTTTTACACGTGCAACATGGTAGTGACCCTGAAAAACTGCAATCGGGTTTTTGTATTTGCCCAGAACTTTCATTACTTCTGTGCTGTTTAGCATTTTGTGGTGTTCCGCAGAAATTGGTTCCTGAATAGGAACATGCAGGAATATCAACACAATTTGTTTTTGTGACGCGTTTAATTCTTTGTCTAGCCACGCAAGCTGTTCGTCTGAAATTTGGCCGTTAGATGTTAGCCTGTCACGGATTATTGAATCCAGAACGATAACTTTGTAACCGTTTTTCGGTGAGAATGAATAATATGTGTTGTTAAATTTGAAATTCGGGTTGTTTTTTCTAACGTCAGCAAGATATCTGTCGGTTGTCAGGTGGCCGCCAAGCATGGAATCGTGGTTTCCGAAAGTATAATACCACGGCGCTTTAATGTTTTTTGCGTGGTCAAGGAAGCCTAGAAGTTCGCTCTCTTTTGCCCTGTCAACCAGATCGCCGCCAAACATTACAAACGATACGCCAGAGATTTCGTTGATTTGTTCAATCGCATCGTCGAAAAGCTCCGGTGAATTTTTGCGCAGTTTGAAAGGTGTGTTGTCGAGTTCCGCGCTGTAGTGAACGTCAGAAATATGGACAAATTTTAATTCGTCAGTTCCGCCTGCAAATGTGTTAAGGCAAACCGACAAACCTATAATCGCAAAGATTGCAATCATCAGGTCGCGCATTAATTTAAAAATATTTTTTCTTCTTCTAGCTTTCATTATTCATTCTCTTGGCACTATTATACATTGGCAAAATGGTTTTGTCGTCCTCAAAAAGAATGATTGCGCGGTCGAAATTCATCACCGCGTTTTTGTAATCGCCGAGTTTGTAATCACAAATCCCAAGATACTTGAAAACAAGATAGGTTTGAATGTTTTCGCTAAGTTTTGTCAAAATCTTTTTGGCTTGCTCGTATTTGCCGATTTCTGCAAGAATTATCGCCTCGGTAAGCAGATATTCAGGGTTTGAATAAATTGACTCTGCGGATTTGATATCTCTCAAAGCCGATTGGGGCTCGCCAAGGTTCAGGTTGGTTTTCGCGCGCAGCATAAACGCAAAATCTGATTTTGGCTGTTTGCTCAAGTATGTGTCAAGATTATTCTTTGCGCCTTGAAAATTCTTTTTGTTATAGCAATCAATCGCGTTTTGCAAATATGTTTCGTTACCTGTTGTCATCGGACGCTGTGAAACAATAACATTCTGGCCCATAACTTTTAACAAATCGTTTTTCATCTCAATAAGCTGAAAGTTTTGCGGTTCAACGGCTAAAGCCTTGTTGATGTAACCTAAAGCCTGTGAATATTTCCCGTCTTTCACATAAGACGCGGCGATGTCGATGTAATCATCGGTCAGCGCGCTTGCATTTGCAAAGCCCGCAGTCATTATCGCAATTATTGCAGTTAAAACCATTCTCTTCATACGAAAATTATAGCATAAAAAGTGTTAACCTTGACAAAATTGCCATAAAACCATATATGGCTGTCGACTCAGTCGACTAAAAAAAGAACCCCGTGAGGAGTTCTTTTGAAGTGAAATTAATATTTATTTGTGTCTGTATCGTTAAACCATAGTGGTTTTCTTTTGTGGTGCAGCACCAGGAATTGATTGCCAGTTTGCTGCCATGATTTTTTTGAATGATTTCAACGCTGTGTCTTCAAGTTCGCCTAGTTCTTCAGCTTCCATAATCAATTCTCTTAATGGAAGTAATGCTCTTTGGTCACGAAGTACACCTAAAGCTGCTGCAGCGCCTGCTCTTACTAATTCGTTTTCTGAGCGATTCTTCATAACATCAATCAAAGCCGGGACAGCTTTAGGGTCGTTTAATTTACCCAGAGAAGTAACCGCATAAATTCTGACGTTTACCCATTCGTCATACAACATATTAATAACCTTATCAACAGCTTTTTTGTTGCCAATTTCACCCAAAGCTCTTGTTGCGTCGCATCTTACGTTAACTTTTTCGTGGTCTAATGATGCGATTAACGCGTCTGTTGCAACTTCGCCGATTTCAATAAGAGCGTCAGTTGCTGTGATGCAAACTTGTGAGTTTTCATCGTTTAAAGCTTCTACCAACGGTTCAACAACAATTGCACCGCCCAAACGGCCCAAAGCTCTTGCCGCACGTACACGAACGTCAACGTTGCGGTCTTCTCTTAATGATTCAATTAAGTGAGTTGTTGCTTTTGAATCACCAAGTTCGCCCAAAGCTCTTGCCGCGTATAATCTTACTGATCCGTTTTTATCATTTTTTAATACATCAATTAATGGTTCAACAGCTTTAGAGTCACCCATTTCGCCAAGGATTCTTGCTGCATTATATCTAACTTTCTCAGAATTGCTTGTTCTTAAATCTGTTAATAATTCATTGAAAGATTTTTTAACCTGTTTCTTTTTACTGTTCACACTAATTGTCATTAAATTTTTCCTCCGACACCAAATAAATTATTCACTACACTCCTTTATAAAGTTTTTTTGAATAATTTAATTGCCTTTTACTAATATGATTATTAAAATTTTGTTACATTCTGTTTTTGGTTAAATGTAGTGTTGTGTTTTCTAAAAGGGTAAAACAAACACTTTATACTAAAAGAATAACATTTTTCATTGAGCTTTTCTAGTGCTTTAACGGATAATTCAAATTTGTTTTAAAATTGTTTATATAAACATAAGGGTGTTTTAATGGTGGCGTGATGAATAGAAGGAAATATTTCGTTACATATATTACTAACGGTTGATAGTAATGGTAAAGCAGGTGCCTTGACCAACCTCACTGTTTACAATGATTTCGCCCCGATGCTTTTCGATAATCTTCGCGCAAATCGCCAGTCCGAGGCCCGTTCCGACGCCTACGCCTTTGGTTGTGAAGCCCGCTGTGAATATTTTGTCGATTTCCTCTGATGGGATTCCGATTCCGTCGTCTTTTATTTTGATTTTTATGCAGTCGTCTTGCGCAAACGTAGTGATATCAATAGTTCCCTCGCCCTCGATGGCCTGACAGGCGTTTACTAAAATGTTTGTGAAAACTTGATTAAGCATGTTCGGATAGCATTTGACAGGTGGTAAATTACCATAATTCTTGATGATTTTTATTCTGTTTTTTGTTTCGTGGCGGATTAAATCAAGCGTAAGGTCGATTTCGCTGTTGATGTCGGCCTCTTGAAGCTCGGCTTCGTCAAGGCGCACAAATTTTTTCAACGAAACTACTATATTATTAATACGGTTAATCGCTTCGGCGTCGAGATTGTTTATTTCTTCTAATGTGTCTGAAAGTTCCTCGTTGTCAAGCTTTTGGATGATTTTGCGAATGATTGCATTGTTTGATTTTATTGACGCAACGGGTGTGTTGATTTCGTGCGCAACGCCTGCAACCAGTTGACCGAGCGACGCCATTTTCTCTGAGTTAATCAACTGAACATACAATTCAGAACGTACAACTGCGTTGGCAAATTGCGAAGAAAGAGCCTCTAATATTTCCCGCTCGTCATTAATTTCACGTTTTTTATGCGAGAGTAAAGTTATAACGCCTTTGAGGGTGTTCAAATGAAACACTGGAACAACTATTCGTAAAACCGGTTTCTCAAACTGTGGTGCGTTTAAAAATTCTGAAAGTTTATTGGTTATGGAAATCTGTTTTTCTTTTATTGTAGCAAGCGTTTTTTCGTCAAATTCAATTTGTTGCGGGTAAGTGAAACTATTGCCCTGTACGGCTTTAGGATGAAACTTTCCGTCTACAAATTCTGCGTAATAAACTCTGAAAGCACCAAAAATTGTCAAAAGTTCGTGTAAAGCGGAGTTCAAAATCTTAGGTAAGTCCAAAGACTCGGCGAAAATATTTGAAACTTTATTGATAAGCGCGATTTTTATTGCCTGCGCCTGCGCGTCCGATTTGATTTTTGTAAGCGATTCGTTTTCACTTTCCAGTTTCTGACGTAAATCTTCTAATTTTTTCACTTTTTGCTCTGTTTCAACAAGTTTCATCTGCGCGGAAATATCGTTCAGAAAAAGAATTGTGTACTTTTGTTTCTTAATTGTTGAGAGTTCGTAATAAATGTTTTCAGCGTTTTCGCCCCTGAAACTCACTGTCGTTGCAAAATTTTCTTTTGCGCACACAGCCTGAAAAATAGGCGAAACCATTTCGATATTTTCAGTATCCAACAGGCAGATGTCAAAGTTGAAACTATGCGCAAAGCGTCTGATATCAATAGTTTTGCCAAAAGTTCGTCTGAAAACATTGTTGGTGAACAGGATTTCAAACCTGTCGTTTAAGACAAGCACGCAATCTCTATATTGATTAAAAATACTAAACTTCTGCATATCCCTTTCCCAATTATAAACCAAAATTCCTCATATATCAAACTGATAAATTTCAAAAAAGGCTTGCACAATTTGAAAATTTATATATAATGAGAGAGTACATGAGAAAAGGAGTTTTATTATGAACAAAGAAGAATTAGTACAAGAGATTTCAAAAAAGACTAAAGTTACTCAAAAAGATGCAGCTGAAGTTTTGGGCGCATTAATCGAAACTATCGAAACATCTGTTTCTAAAGGTCAAAAAGTTACTTTGGTAGGCTTCGGTACATTTGAAGCTCGCAAAAGAGCAGCTAGAACTGGTAGAAACCCACAAACTGGTAAAGAATTGAAAATTCCTGCTAGAACAGTTCCTACATTCACAGCTGGTAAAAAATTCAAAACTGCTGTTAACGGCAAATAGTTCTTGGATTTGAGAAATTATTAAGGGCGGAGCCAACGGCTCCGCCCTTGTTTTTTTAGCGAAATTCGTTATAATAATATTTATGAGAAAGTTGGCAGTATTATTATTAATGTTATTGGCTCCGTGTTTGGTTAGCCCGCTGTACGCAGAAGATTTTACTTTTGAGGAAAATCAACTTCGTGATTACGATGGGATTCAATTGAACGCAGGGACTTTTGTGCCTGTGATTAATACTGCAGAAGTTTCAACGCTAAATTGCGATGAGGGGTTTCCGGTTAAATTCATAGCAACAAGCGATCTTTATCTTTATGATACAACTGTAATCCCGCGCGAAACTGAATTTTATGGATATTTGGAGGAGATTAAGGATCCGGTTGTCGGCACGAATGCTTCTATGAAAATTCGTATAACAAGGCTTGTTTATACAGACGGGTTTGAAATCCCATTGAAAGCATATATTTATACGCCGAATAATAATATTATCGGTGGTGAATTGACGCCTCCTGCTGAGTGGGTGAAAATCCCTCACTATCAAAAAAGATTTTTCTCAATGCGTTCCTGGGCGCCGACCTTGCAGGTTCGGCCTGGGAATAAAAGACAGATGGGTGAACATATAGCGGTGAAAACAGGTGAAAGATGTTTTGTTGTTCTGATGGAACCTGTCATGATTACCCACACACTTACTGAGTAATATACACATTTACAGATTGACAATGCTTTTAATCTGCAATATTATGTTAATTAACTAGGAGGGTTTTAACTCATGAGAAGATGTGTGTATGTTGCAGTGTTGGCTGCGTTAATGTCTGCAGGACAGGTTTTTGCTGAAAGCAATTATAGTTTTACAGAAACTCCGGTTACATTGCCTGTTAACGACGCGTATCAGAATGTTTCTCAACAAATCTTCGCTGATAAAGGCACATTGCGCGGAAGCGTTGTGACTGTTCCGGCGGGGCAGAATTTTAAAGCTGTTGTAACCTCTCCTATTAGTTCGGCTACTATGTACAGGGGGCAGAATGTAAGCGTTATTTTAGGAACTGATTTTTACTATAATGGACTTAAAATTGCGCCTGCAGGAAGTACGGTTTCCGGTATGGTTCTTGACGCGGCAAAGGCTAAACACGGCAGTATGAACGGTAAGTTGTCAATAAGATTTACAAGTATTATTACTCCTACCGGCATGCAAATTCCGATCTCAGCGATAATCAAAACTAACGATAACACAGGGGTTCTAGTTGGTGGAACCGCGCTCGATGTTACTAAGGATTACGGAAAAGATATGGTAGTTGGCGCGGGAACAGGTGCTGTTACAGGGGTTGTAATGAGTGCAATCGGCGGTGGAAACATCGGTAAAACTGCAGCGTTAGGTACAGCAATCGGTGCTGGCGGCGGTTTGGTTAAATCTATCTGGGATAAAGGCAATGATGTTGAGATCCCGACAAACGCTAATATTGATCTATATTTGACTCAGCCAATAACGATTGTTCCGGCAACTCATTAATACAGATTTATTGCCACGTTGGCGAATTAAATCTAAACAAATTTTTTATAGAATTTTTCTAGTAATCTAGTAAGGATATGTATGTCATTATTAAACCAAGAAGATAATTTAATAGATGAGGGCGCAAAAGACAAAGAGGTTTTTCACGTTCCTGCAGTGTGCTTTGACGACGAGAACGAAATGAGTTTGCAAAAGTCAATGCTAATTTCGTTAATCCTGCACCCTGTGGTTGTTGGAACAATCTGGCTTTTGACTTTTGTGTTAATGCTTTTGGGCTTAATCAACCCGCTTGCAAAACGTCCTGATTTAAAGACTAAAGATATTGAATTTGTGCTTGTAGAAAAGAGTGCGCCACCAATAAACAAAAAAACTCCGTATCGTGCGGATAGGGATTCAAGAGCTGGTGGGAAACACGATCCGTCTAAAAAAGTTTCGCTCCCAACAGCACCTGGGAATAAGGCGCAAAAGCCAGCGGCTCCAGCCAAGGCTCAGGCTCCGGCAAAATCGCCTGCACCTGCGCAAAAACCGGCTAAAGCACAACCGGCTCAAAAACCTGTTGCTTCTGCGCAACCAGCAGCGCAACAGCCTACAAAACAGCCGCCAAGTGCTAAACCGTCAGTAAGACCGGCAATGACACCTAAAGTTGTTGAAAGACCAACTTCAAAATTCACCGTTCCTGTTCCAACAGGCGGCACTCAGGCGGGTAAATATTCTACAGGCCCTGTAAGCGGTTCTGGTAAAACGGCTTCTCAAGCTGTAAGTTCAGCAAGAGCAGCAAGCACACCATCTCCGACACTTGCGCCAACCGGTGGCGGTGCTTCAAGCGGTTCTAAACTCGCGAATTCCGGCGGTGGCTACGGTTCAGCGGGCAATCCAGGCCCTGGAAATCCTAACGGCGCCCCTGGGATTGACGCAATCAGAGAACCGGATTTCGGCCCGTATATGAGAGAATTACAAAGAAGAATTAAAATGAATTGGGATCCACCTAAAGGCGATCAGAGCAAACGTGTTGTCTTGATGTTTAAAATCGCGAAAGATGGAAGACTTCTTTCCTGCACGGTTCACAAATCATCAGGACTTCCAAACGCAGACAAAGCCGCAATTCAGGCCGTTCAACTGACAGCACCATTCAAACCGTTGCCGCCTGACTTTAAAGGCCCGAACATCGACATCCAGTTCACCTTTGACTACAACGTCTTCGGCGCAGCAGGATATAACTAAAAAGTAATACAATACAAAATAAGAGGATAAAATTATGAATTTATTGTGGGAATCAATTAAAATGGACTGGGCGGTTTTAACACCGATTTTCTTATGTTCAGTGGCTGTTGTGGCAGTTGTTATTCAAAAGGCTATGTTTTTTAAAGCTAATAAAAGAAACATTGTTCCTTATTTGAAATCTTTGCAAAAAGAACTTGCAAGAAACAATCTTGAAACCGTTGAAAACATGGCTACTCAGTGCGGCGGCGTTATCGGAGATGTTACGGAAGAAGCGGTAAGAATTTTTGAAAAACAAAAAAGCGGTTTTTCACGTTCTTTTGACCTCGTAACTGCCCTTGCAACAAGAAAATTAGAAAAAAACTTGACAGTTCTTGGTACTGTCGGTGGTGTTGCACCATTCTTAGGTTTGTTCGGTACAGTTGTTCGTATTTTGATTACGTTCCAAGACCTTGCGGTTCAAGGTAACCAATCAGCCGCTGTTGCATCAGGTATCGCATCAGCATTGATTGCTACTGCATTTGGTTTGGGCGTTGCGATTGTTGCGGTTGTATTCTACAACTTCTTCCAAGCGACTGTTCGTCAGTACGAAGCTAACTTCCAATTAATCAAAATGTTGTTCTTGAGCTTCATCGACGCAAAAGATGATACTAATATTCAAACAACAAGCAATATAGCACTGTAGCGAGCGGAGCCACGGAGATTGCGTAGCAATCGAAGAGACGAGCGTGCGACTGGCGAAACCACGCTTTCGGCAGCAAACGCGAGCGGTGGCGTTCTACGCGAGCTACAAGAATAATTAAAGGATTAAACATGGCTATTAAAACAGGAAAACAAGCGTTATTCACAGAAATCAATATAACTCCGCTGACGGATATTTTTCTGGTGCTTTTAATCATCATGATGGTAGTAGCACCAACGTTTCAGGACGCGGACACGACAATTACAATGCCTGAAATCAACAGCGGGCTTTCTATTGAACAGAAAAACGCAACGATTTCTGTTAATAAAGCCGGTGAACTTTATCTTAATGGTACTGCAATAAGAAAGCAGGATTTGGTTCAGGCGCTTGTCGATTTGAAACCTGAACTTGAAACACCTGAGGTTGTAGTAAAAGCTGACGCTATGGTGAAAAGTTCTGAGATTATGAACATAATGAACGCGGCACAGGAGGCAGAGTTTACGAAATTAATCGTTGCCGGTGAACCGCTTTCTAAAAAGGAACAGAACGAACTGAAAAAACAAAACGAGGAGGTTAACGGATAATGGCTGAAAATCGCGGTGAATTTAATGAAATTAACATCACGCCGTTAACGGATATCTTTTTGGTATTGCTGATTATAATGATGGTAATCGCGCCGATGTTGGATCAACAGGGCTTGAATTTGACAGTTCCTGAAAACGTTGCGGAACAGGTTCATAATAAAGATGTTAAAATTTTGACGGTAAGAATTTCGCCAGAAGACAGATTTTTTGTTGACGAACAGGAAGTTTCGGCGGAGCAATTGCAACTAGCGATTGCGGGCAAGGTTAAAGATTATCCAGATGGAGTGCTGATACAATCCGACGATAACGCGACCCACGGCGCTATCGTAAAGGTTATGGACAGCGCTCGAAACGCCGGCGTCACCGGAATTTCGTTAGAAGAAATATAAAAAATAAAAATCCCGCCCAATTGAGCGGGATTTTTATTATCGTTTAACACATCTTACGGAACCCGAGTTGGTTCTTGCCTGTGCGTATCTATAGCCTGTACCAAAACCTTGTTTCCAGGCCTGAATTGAATTGTTAACTGAAATGATTGAACTTGACCAGTATTCAACTGCTTGCGGCAAGCCAAAAAGGTTTCGGTTGAAGAACATCGCAGAGAGTTCGTCGCGGTTTGGAATCCTGCTATCTGTTTCTTGAGCTGTACATAGCGACGGCGCTTTTTCCCAAATTTCACTTCCGGCGTCACGTGTCAGAGGCATAGGTGCGACAACGTTGGAATCCGTTGGATAGAAGACTGTTATGACACCTATATCTTTACCAACCGTGTTTGGTCCTTTGGTTCCATTGAGGTCATAGACGAAATTTATACACATTTTTGACATCGCAAAGTGTGAAACGGTTTCGGCCATATCACTCTGACATAATGGGTTGTAGAATGTTAAAATTGATTCACCATTTTGCGTTTCAAATGCAACGCTTTTGGTGTTTACTGGTTTCGGGTTTGTGTATGTGGCAGTCTGATATGTGTAAACACCATCGTAAAACATACTATTTAAACCTTTTAGGTCTGTTAATGCTGAATATGTATCAATGGTACTTGTTCCGCTAAGCGGGGTGATTTTTGCCGGAATTCCGCAATCCGCAAGGTGTGTGTTGTCACAAATGTTGTTCAGTTTTAAAACTTTTGATAATCCGCCTGTAACGAAAGTTTCAGTCGCTGTGTCGACTGCAGAAGTTGAAGATGTGGCCTCGGCTAGTTGGCCATAACCGTTAAGTGCCGGCATAAGTGAAATTGCCTGTGACATCCGCGCGTAAAGAGCTTTTCGTTGAGTGTTCCATGTCCGCTCGTTGATGTTTCCCGTGAGTGATGGCAACGTAATCGCCGCAACTACACCGATAATCGTTAGAGATAAAAGTATCTCTGCCATAGTGAATGCTTTACGTGTTAAACCATACCCCCCCCCCCTTAGCCGAAATGGCTACAGGACAAGGCTTTCCAGCTTTTAAATTTTTCATATTAATCCTTTCTTTCTTTTTACATTGTTATTATAAATTATGTTTGCGTTACTGTCAATACAAAAGCGGCTCGGAAATTTCTCCGAGCCGCTTAATTCTTAGATTACATCCCAGCTGTTTAGGTATTTTTGCTGTTCTTCTGTTAGTGTGTCGATTTCGATTCCCATTGATTTTAGTTTCAATTCTGCGATGTTCATATCGACTTCTTCAGGAAGCGTGTATAATTTATTTTCTAATTTGCCTTTGTTTTTAACAAGGAATTCAATACCTAATGCTTGGTTTGCAAAGCTCATATCCATTACGCTTGCAGGGTGACCCTCTGCGGCGATAAGGTTTACTAAGCGGCCTTGCGCAAATACATAAATTGATTTACCGTTTGTGAGTTTGTATTCTTCAAGGTTCGGACGAATTTGTTTGATTTCAGTTGTGTGTTCTTTCAGGCCATTTACGTTAACTTCCCAGTCAAAGTGGCCTGCGTTTGCGACGAATGCGCCGTCTTTCATCGTGAGTAAGTGATGAACGTCAACAACGTGTTTGTCGCCTGTAACTGTTAAGAAAATATCGCCCTCAAGCGCTGCTTTAGCGATAGGCATTACTCTGTAACCCTCCATTGCGGCTTCAAGTGCTTTTAGCGGGTCAACTTCGCAAACGATTACGTTAGCGCCGAGTGCTTTTGCTCTAAGCGCGCAGCCTCTTCCGCACCAGCCGTAGCCTGAAATTACAACGGTTTTACCTGCGATAAGGATATTTGCACCGCGGAAGATTCCGTCCATAGCGCTCTGGCCTGTGCCGTAACGGTTGTCATAAAGGTGTTTTGTCATGCTTGTGTTTACGCCGACAGCTGGGAATTGAAGTTTTCCCTCTTTTTCAAGCGCTTGCAAGCGTGTAATACCGGTTGTGGTTTCTTCAGTTGAACCGATGATTTTTGAACACATATCGAGGTGTTTTGAGTGTAAGTCTGAAACAATATCGCAACCGTCATCAATAATGATGTCAGGATTGTGTTTGATAGCTTCTTCGATGTGCGCACGGTATTGTTCAGGAGTTTCGCCTGCAACCGCAAAAGTTGGGATTCCGTAGTGTTTAACGAGTGCTGCCGCAACATCGTCTTGAGTTGATAATGGGTTTGACGCAACAAGAATAGCGTCAGCTCCGCCGGCTTTCATTACAACGCAAAGCGCCGCGGTTTCTTTTGTTACGTGAACACAAGCAGATAATTTTAATCCTTTGAATGGTTGTTCTTTTATAAATCTTTCTTGAATCAATTTCAAAACAGGCATGTCTTTAAAAGCCCATTCGATTTGATTTTTACCCTGATCAGCAAGGTTTAAGTCTTTAACTTCATATTTCATTTCGGCGATTGTCATTGCGATTGCTCCTTATTTTTAGTATCCGATAGGCCATTCAAAAGTTGATGAAACTTTGATTTTCTTTGTTTCAGGTGCGACTGTTCCGACAGCGGAAACCTGCATTACCTGACCGGCTTTTTGTAAAAGATTGCTCTGAGAAACACGTGTATCAACGTTTCTTAGAGATTTAAGCTTGTTTAAATCGTTTTCTAACTCAGCGTTTTCGTCGTTAAGGGTTGAAATCTGGTGTGAGAGGTTGTTCAGGTTAAATTCTGATGTCATTGCAAAGTAGTAACCGGCGAAAGACGCAAGCACAAGAAGAAGCAAAAAGTTTCTGAGGGTTCTGTTGACTTTTTGAATCGCCATGCTTTTTATTGAGTTTTCTTTTTTGAAACTGCCTTCCAGCACGATCTCTTCCTGTCTTATGGGGTTGTAGTTATAACCTGAAACGTAGTTGTTTCCTAAATCTTCTTTCCTAACCTTAGAGCTGTTGATATTCACAAAAATCCCCTTTACCCTTATTCGTTTTTATATTCGCCGTGCGCCTCTTAATTTTGCGCTTCGTGACGGCGGATTCTCTCCCAATTCTTTTTCACCTGCAACAATCGGTTTTTTGTTTATTAGTTCCAATTTTGGCGGCGGACAGTGGCAAATCATTTGAGTTTTGTCGCAGTGGCACCGTTGCGAGTGATACTTGAAAATTTGTTTCACTAATCTGTCTTCCAGCGAGTGAAAACTGATTACACTAATTATAGCACCAACGTCCAATAAATCCAAGCAATCCTCGAGTGCGGATTTAACATTTTTTAACTCTTGATTAACTTCGATTCTGATGGCCTGAAACACGCGTGTCGCAGGGTGAATATTGGATTTAACGCGCGGTGTGCAGTTGACGATGAGGTTTGCAAGTTCGGTTGTTGTTTTGAGCGGTGCTGTTTTTCGCTGTTCAACGATTGTACGCGCAATCCGTTTGGAAAAATGCTCTTCGCCGTATTCTGAGAAGATTTTAACTAAATCTTCTTCGCTGTATGTGTTTATGACATCATACGCTGAAAAATCGTTGTCCTGATTGAATCGCATATCAAGCGGCGCTTCTTTGGAGAATGAAAATCCGCGTTCTTGTTTTGTCAACTGGTGATATGACGCGCCAAGGTCGAAGAGAATTCCGCCTGTAATCTTTTCGATTCCTAGTTCTGCCAGAACTTGCTTGAGATTTACATAAGAATTTTTTACGATTGTGAGATTGTTGTAATATTGTAATCTTTTTGATGCTGCATTTATAGCGTCGTCGTCGATGTCAAACGAAATTAATTTTCCGTCCGGCGCGATTTTTTTGAGGATAAGTTCGCTATGTCCGCCCCCTCCAAGAGTGCAATCCACGTATATTTTGCCGCTCTGGCAGTCCATAATATCAACGGCTTCATTAAGCATTACCGTATAGTGTTTAAATTCAGTTTCCATACAATAATTTTATCACAGCGAGTCATTAAAACGAGGCATTGTGAAGTTTTGTAAAGTGTGAAATCTACACTATATGGGCGTTTTCGGGGTACGAAAAATTTAAGAAAAAGAATTTATTGACAATTAAAATTATATATGAGATAATAAACACATAAGATTTAAGTGTAGCCGAAACACTAAATATAAATAGCATATGACCCCAAAACATATTAACTCCTAAAATAATAAACACTAATAAAAGACCATTAGGATGCAGAAAACGACCCACTCAGAAGATGAGTGGATTTTTTTTGCCGCCGAGCAAAGGCAGGAGGAATGCGGAGCATTCCGAACAGTTGAGCGCGCGACGCGGAAGACCACGTTCTTTCGCGCAAGCGCGAACGTTGCCGTTTATCGCGAGGCGGAAAGCACGAGCAGAGGCGGGAGTTTTTAGAACAAAATTCCAACGATTGCGGCTGACATGTAGCAGGTGAGGGTTCCGCAGATTAACGCTCTTACGCCTAGGCGGGCAAGGTTTTTGCGTTGGTTTGGCGCAAGTTCACCAATACCGCCAAGTTGAATCGCGATTGAACCGAAGTTCCCAAAACTACATAATGCAACAGTTGCGATTAAGAAACTTTTTGCGCTCAAAGGTTGTGCGAGGTTCATCATATCAACGTATGCAACCATTTCGTTTAGAACTAATTTTGTTCCCATAAGGCTTCCGACGGTTGTTGCTTCATTCATTGGAACACCCATGAAGTATGCGAAAAGTGCGAAGATTTTACCTAAAATCATCTTCATTGAAAGGTTTGTCATATCAAGGCCGAGCAAAGTTTCAGGGCAGTGGAGAACATTTACACAGAAAGTTCCGATTCCGCCGAGAATCCAGTCAACCATCGCAACTAAAGCAACAAGTGCCAAAATCATTGCGGTTACGTTGATTGCAACTTTCATACCCTCTGACGCGCCTGATGAAATAGCGTCAAAAACATTCGCGTGAGTTCTGTTGCGTTTGCTGAATTTTATTTCAAAATTTTCGCTTGTTTCAGGGTTTCCTGTTTCAGGATAAATAATTTTAGAGATTACAAGCGCTCCAGGAGCCGCCATAATTGACGCCGCAAGCAAGTATGTGGCAGGGATTCCCATCCCGATGTAAATCGGCATTGTTGCGCCTGAAATACAAGCCATGCTTCCTGCCATAGAAGCGAGAAGTTCGGAGCGTGTAAGTTTTGGCAGGTAAGGTCTAATCATAATTTGAGCAACGATTTGGCCGACAAAGGCGCTTGCTACGTTTGAAAGTGCTTCCGCACCGCTTACTGCCATAAGTTTATTGATTGCTTTACCAAGAATTGAAACGACGCGTTGCATGATTCCGTAGTAATAAAGCATATTGACTAAAATCATCATAAAGATGATTGAACAAATTAATTGTATTGAAAAAATATAACCGAAGTTGGCGTCCATTAATGGCCCGAAGACCATTCTTCCGCCCTCTTTGGCGAATTCAAGGATTTTCTGGATGAAAAGCCCGATGTTTAAAAATATCGTTTGACCCAAAGGTACTTTAAAAATAAAGACCGCAAACAAAACCTGTAATAAAAAACCTGTTCCAATTGTTTTATAATTGATGGCTTTTCTGTTGTTCGACAGCGCAAAACAAATTGCGAAAATGCCGATAATTCCTAAAATTCCAAAAAGTTTATTCATATTAAGAGTATAACAAAAAAAGGAGTATTGTATACTCCTTTTTTAAGAAATATATATCATCGTGCTTATTTGGTTGCCAGATAAGGGTTTTGCAAAGCCGGCTGTGCAGCAGGTTTGAATGTATCTCCGTGGTCGTTGGATTTTGTGCCGGATTTGTTCATTGCGTAGTATCCGCCGCCGAGAGCGAGAATCGCTGCACCTGCGCCGAGTGCGATTTTTAAGCCTTTTGACATGCCGCTTGCGGTTTTCGCCGCTTCCTGAATCGCATCTGTGGCGTCATTGTATGTTTTTTGATTTGTTTTTTGCGGTTTTGGTTTGATTTTTTCAAGTAAGTTTTGTAGATAGTTTACGAACGGTTTTTTCTTTTGTTCAGCTGTTCTCTCGCGGCTGAACATTTCATTGTAAAGGTAGTATGATGAAACTTTACGAGTTCCGTTTTCACGTGTAATACCTGTTAGGTTTGCGTTGCCGTCCCAACTTGAATTAAGGCGAACGTGGTTTCTTAGCATTGTTAGGCGCATTTCCGGTGTTTCGTTTGCGGCACGCTGCATACAGTTGAAAATTTCTTTTTCCATAATTTCGTTACGGCAGCGTTCGATTAACGCTTTGTATTTATTCTGGAATTTTGGTGTGTCGTGCATGTAGTGGATTACCGGATCGTAGTCGAAGATTCTTTTCGCGGCTTTCAATTGTTCTTCGTCGATAATACCTTTTTCAATTAGGTTATCATCAAGGAGATGTCTGTTTTCCTGTGTTGTATCTGCAAGGTATTTTCTGATTGTATTGAGGCCTTCTTCGGTAATCGCAGGGCCTGTAAGTTTGATTTTCTTATCTTTGAGGTTTTCTTTGTTGAACAGTAAGTTGAAAAGATCTTTTTCAACGCTGGCTTGAGTTGTTCCGTCAAGAAGTTGTGTAAATCTTGTTTTTTCGCCTGCTTCGAGAGTGCTTGCATTGATTAATTGTGTAAGTTTTTCGACTTCTTTCGGTGATACTTTTTTGTTTTCTGCAAATTTTGCAATCAATGCTCTATCTGCCGCGTCGGTAATAGGAAGTCCTTTGAGTTTAGTTGTTTCTGCTTCGCTGAGTGCGAGTTTTTGTACGATGGTGTTTACGCTTTTCATCGCATTGTCGTCTAAGGTTCCTGATAATTCAGAGGCCATATTGTCGGCAATCATCTTGCGGTATAAAAGATTGCTGTTGCCTGTTCTTGCAAGGTATTCTTTTTCTGCGTCTGCGTAGAGTTTATTGAAACCTGTCAGGCGTTCGTTTGCTATACCTTCCCGGAAAATTTTTGATATTTCGTTGTCGTTTTCGATTGTTGTCTGGTTGATTCCGAAGAATTCGTGAATTGTTTTGTAACCGGTTGCATTTTCGGCGCCGTCCATTGTTGCGTCGAAGTTTTTGTCTGCAAGACCCTGACAGTTTGATGCGATAACTCTCAAGAAGTATTTCATACTTTCAAGGTCGGTTAGTTCGCACGGTGCAAAGCGTGACGGGAATACTGCTGCGTCAGCGATTGCGGCAAGAACTTTGTTTGGCGCAAAGCCGTTCATAAATACTATGCTGCCCTTGAGTTCTTTAGAGTTTGTGTATTTATTAACTAAATCAATAGTTTTCTTTGTGCAGTCCGCAACATTGCCCTCTGCGTCAACAAGTGACGGGCCGCCTAAAACTAAAACGCCGTCAGGGTTTGCTTCTTTGAACTTCGCAAACGCTTTCATTACAGAATCGAGCGCTTTTTGATCGTCAATACGGCCCCAGCTTACGAAAACTTTTGGAGCTTTGCCCTTTCCTGCTTTTGCGTCTTCAAATTTTTGTAAGATTTCAGGTGAAACGTGGCCGATTAATTCAACGTCTTTTCCATCAAGGCCGTTGATCAAAAGGTTTCTGACCTTTTCACCTTTCAAGTTGCCGATTTCGCCGGCGAAGCCGTCGGCGTCGTAAGTTCCGAGTACACGTTTGAAGAAGTTAATCTGGTTGTCTAATTTAACTTCGTCATAATGTTTTAAAGACGCTTCTGTAACATTAGGTGTTCCGTCTGCGTTTTTGAACAATTTTTCGTCAAGTAAGCGGAAAGGTTTTATGACTTCTTCATGGCCGTCCGGATATTTTACCGTGAATTCTTTGTTATACCCTGGTAAATAGCCGCCTTTGCCTGCAAATGGTGAGAATGAACCGTCGTTCATAGGGTTCAGAATACCGTCAGCCATGCCGTCTTTAAGTAATGATTTGAAGAATGGGCGAATACCTGATGGAATCGCTTCGTTGTAGGCCATTCCCTCTGCGTAACCTTTTGAAACAGTGTTAACTCCTTTTACGTAGCGGTCATCTTTTTGAGCGTACATAAATGGAATCAATGTAGGGTTGAAGCTTCCGCTCGCGTCAACCAGTTGAGGCATAAATTGTTTAAAAAACTCATCCGTTGTTCCGTTGAGGTTGTGTTGTAAGAATTCTTTGTTATCAAGTAAGTTTTTGATTGCATTATTTCTTGTGGTTTCGTCTTCGGCAAGGAGTAAGTTTTGGAACATAGTTCTGCCGTCGATTTGACCGGTGTAACCATCGCCGCCGTTGTGGAGCGTATAAATCGGGTTCATATCCTGTATGTTTTTTGCTCTCATATAGTACGGGATATAAGCGGTTTGTGAATCCGAACAGCTGACTGTCATCGGGCTGAAAGTGGTGCCGTCGCTAGTTCTTGTATTGTTTATGATTGAATCTTTAAATTCTACAAATAATCTGTTGAACTCTGCATACGGAGATGGTTCAAATTTTCTTTTAGCGGCGTCAGCAACAGCTTCTTTGGCGGTTTTTGACATATAAGCACCGTCTGCATAAGGTTCTTTCATTGTTCCGAGGGTGTCAGAGTAGATAAGAAATACATCGTGGTTAATACCTCTGATTGCACCTTTATCGTGAACCCTGAGTAATGTCGCTTCCTGCGTTGAATCCCAAGGTGCTTTGATTGTTGAGAGTTCATCAAGAAGAATATATTTTTTAGGGTCGGAATAAACTTCTTTTAAGCTTGTTTTGTCTAAATCTACGCCTGTCCAGAAAGGTTTTCCGGCATGTTCGTGGCCCTCTGGAAATCTGTGAATCTTAACTTCGCCCGCGTATTTGCCTTTGGAGTCATAAGTAAGTTGTGCGTTGTGGTATGGCAAAACAATGGCTTCTTCCATTCCTGGAATGCTTGCATAATCAAACATAACGGTTGCAACGCCGCCTTTTTGCTGAAGCCCTTTAATTTCTGCGCCAACAAAAATCCCGTGATTTGGGTTGTTTCCGGTAAACGCCATTGTCCTCAGGTTATCATGGAAATAAGGTTGAACAGAATTATTATTAACTTTTGTTCTGTTTGAATTTCTGTAATTAACCACGTTTGATGGGGCAATAGCTTGTATTCTCATACACAACTCCTTTAGGAAAAAACCTCTATGTCTGCAAATAACTTCTGATAATTTTTTTTTGCTAATTACTAAGAACTAATTTTAAAAAATTTACATTTCTTAAAATGAAAAACTTCTCCTCAACACAAGTTCCCTTATTTATATCCAAGATGCAAATAAAAATTATATCTATATTTAATTATAAAAAAATAAAAAATCAACCCTCTGGCGGATTAATTAATTTATATCCTTTTGTAATCTTTTGTTAAGATTGTAGTAAAAGGTATTGCAAATTATAATTGTAATAGTTACAATTATTTGCACGCTGTGCAGAATTGCGTTTTGTAAAATTTTTTTAAATTTATTAAAAAAATTAGCAATAAATATTCTGCGCAGAACTTTATAAGATAGTGTATATGTATATTTGGTAGGGAAATGTCAGTAAAACCAGTTAGTGTAAAGTTAAACAATCGTACTTCTGACAATAATAAAGAAGTAAGGAAACAACCTCAGTATAATTTAAGTCAACAAAACGGCCAGAACGTAGCGTTCGGTAACGCGGCTAATGCTGTCGTTATGTTTATGGATGGTATTGAACGCGGCGGATTTGTTGCTTCTTTTATGGCGCAGGATTGCTGCGGTATGGTTGCACCTCGTATTTACGAGGGACTTAACCGTAATAAAGAGGAAACCGGACACTTGAACTGGGAGTTTGCCAAGCGTGAGGGTATCCGAGAGTGCCTTTCAGGCCCTAGCGTTTTCGTAATCCCTGCATCTATCCTTTATTTCGTTAAAAAATATTCCGGAACTGCAAATAATGTTCCTGTTGATTTTATTAAAGCTTTTGGCGGTGAATTTGGTAAATATGCTTCTGGCAAAAATGTTAATCTTGCCGATACTGCTAAAACTCAGACTGAATTCTATGAACAGGTGTATAAAAATGTGTTGAAAACTTCTACCGCCGGCGCTATGCCTGAAGAAGAACTCAACGCTACTGCAAAAAAATTCGCTGATGAATTGACTGCAATCAGAGATGCTAAATCTAAAGGCTTCTTTAAAAATCTTTCAGGTAAAGTCGTTGAGGGTTCTAAAGAAGATTTGATGGCAAAACTTTCTAATGAATTTATCGCTATTAAAAAACGATATACAGCACCGGCTGCTTCTCATTGGGTAGCAGAATTACAACCGCAGGACGCAAAAGCGTCTAAAATTTCTGCTTCATTCTCTGCATTTTCAGACAAACTCCTTGATTATACAAAAGATACCGTTGAGCATACGAAGCAGTTCGTTGACAAAAATAAAAACGGAAATCTTGCTGAATTTATCAAAGGGCATACAACACGCAGAATGGGTTCACGTGCGTTGACTAACGTTGGTATGTGGCTGGCAGTTGTTGGCTTCTACTTTATGATTCCAAAAATCTACAGTATGGGCTTGGACGGCAAAAACCCTGGTATGGCAGGTTTGGAAGAACATACTCCGGCTGTAGAAGAAACAAAAAATAATAATAATGCTAATAATGCTAATAATGCAGATAAAGTAAGCTTCTCAGGTAAAAAAGAAGTTTTCACTAATGTTGCTGAAAAAGTGATGAAAAATAAACATCTCAAAAAAGCGTCTGATTTCTTTGAATTTGATGGCGCTTCAATGACTACAAATTCAACACTTGCATTGTTATTTGGTTTCTGCTTGCCTACAAGACTTGCAAATTCAACAGATCATCATGATAGAAAAGAGATTTGGACAAGAGATTTGTTCAGCTTTGCGTCAATTCTGTTTGGTGCGAACGCACTTTCACGCGGTTTCTCAAAAATCTTTGCGGGTGTTTCTGGGCTTGCACTCAACGTTACACCGGACGATCACGAAAAATCGTTTATGCATAAATTCAAAAATTACTTCTCTCCAACCGGCGGTATCGGCGTGTTGAAGAGCGGCGAAATTACTGCAAAATACAGCAATATTCAGGATTACAAAGACGGAATCAACGGCTTCTTCGAATTCGTTCAGGAAAACGGCGGCAACCTCAAGAGAATGCTTGCTATAGACCCTGAAATTAAACAACACGCAGAAAAAGTTATGGGCAAAGAACTTGAACACTGCAAAAACGCCGAAATTGAAGAAGTATTCAAGAAGACAAAAAATTCTAAACACGTAGACGCAATCGTTGATATCTTGAAAAACCCTGACAACAAACTTGTTAAAAAAGCGAAAATGCTTAACAGCACATTCGGAGCAGCGTCAATAGTATTGTTTGTACCTGCGTTTATGATTTGGCTTGCAAAACACTGCGAAAAAATGACCAAGGCTGACGTAAGCAAAGAAAAATTCCAAGAAATTGCAAAACGCTATATGCACGACGACTTCGCCTCTGCGGATTTAGATACAATCAAAGCATTGGATGAAAAAGTTCTTGAAGATATCAAAGCCAACAAGATTTATGGCTTCAAATATGACAGAAATAAAAATATGATTCGCGATTTGACCGGTAAAGAAAAACAGGTGTCAGACGTTAGAGTCGAAATCAAAAAATATGTTGATATGGCAGTGCCAAAAGGACAAAAAAGAGTTGTTCATAAAATGGAAAAACAAGCTCCGCAAGCGGCTGATTATAATTCATTCTTGGCTTCCCAAAATCAATTTAAAAACAGGTTTCTAGCCAATAAATGATGCACCTTGCAATTGAACGGGGAAGGTGAAGAAAAAATTCCTTACAAAATAACATATACAAAAGAGAGATTACAGCGTTCAAATCTGAACGCTGTTTTTTATTGTCTAACCTTATTAATCAATAATCGGATTTATATAATGTGTAGATTTTCTAATATTTTGTCAGAGGGTTAACGGATATGTATAAGTTATTTATAATCTTTTTGAGCGCTATATTTTTGAGCGAACCGGTGTTTTGCGCAGTGTTTGAGGGCGGCGTTGAGAAAACCGGCATGGGAACAAGTTCTATTATTCTGGATTCGCAGACGAACCAGCCTGTTGAAAACGTTAAAATCACTTTGCCTAAAGAAAATTATACAACTTTTACCGATAAAAACGGCGCGTTTAATCTTTCGGCTAAACTGCATTCGCCATCAATTTTGTCTATAGAGAAAGAGGGCTATCGTCCGTATTCAATTACTGTTGACAAGACTGCAACAGAAAAACCAATGGTCGTTTCGATTGAAAAAAGCGCTGAGGATGATATTATTGTGACTTCCGGCTGGTACCATCTCGGCGACGACAGTTTTTCGCCGAATTCTGCCAATTGCTCTGAGTTTCACGGTAAGGCCAGCGGTTCTTTTTACTCGCAGAATTTCAAAATTTCTGCCGGAAGCGCAGCATCAAAATATATTCTTATAATCGGTTCCATCATCGGAATTGATAGTTTAATGGCACAAAAAATGGGGCAAAACCGCGTTAAAACTTCATACGCAAGCCCACCGGAAATTTTCTTAAATGGTATTAAAATCGCAAGTATTGAACTCAACGGAGATTCGCAAAGGTTTGAACTTCCTAAAAATTTGGTCAGAAAGGGAATGGATAACGAGATTACAATCAAGACCGGCAGAAATATGGCGCAAACTGCACATATCGACTACGATGATATTGAGTTTATGAACCTTTCTATAATTACCGAATAATGTTAAATTTTTGTAATAAATCCTGTTTTCTGCGCAATTCTGTTTTTCAGCGCACTTTACAGATTTATGCAAGTAGGTTTAATTGGATTTAGTTACTATAACAATAAGGCGTCAAAACCGCAGCAGCCGGTTAATTTTGGCGCAGCAAAGGATATAAATTTAAAATATATATTGGAAAATCGTGCGCATTTGTTGCCCAAACGAATGAGAGTTGAAGCGGAGAAAGCTGCGAAAACGGAGATGCCGACGCTGAAAGATTTACATGAAAGGGTTTATAAGCCGTTAATGGATAGCAAAACTCTTGATAGGGCAAAGAAATTATTTCGTGAATTTGATGATGTTATTGAGCTTCCTGCTGTTGCTGAAAAAGTTCCGCGTTTAGTGAAGACTATTCAGGAAAAAATGCCTTTAGGTGATTTTTCGCTTGATTTATTGAAAAAAGTCTGGTCAGGCATGCCGCAGGAAGAAATCGCGAAGACTTATGGTTTCAGCGGCCGCGCACCGGTGGCGAAACTTTGTGAAATGTTGAATATTCCAAAACCCGACCATAATTATCTAACTCTTTTGAAAAATTCAGATGAAGCCGGCAACCAAAAAACTGCAGATGCGACCCGCAGACATTTGGGAATTTGTATGAGAAATTTAGCGCTTGCAAATATCGCTAACAAAACGCCGGAAGCCCGTGCTAAGCAAGCAGCAGCTATGGTTCGTCATTATGCCGAAAATCCTGAAAAGCGTGAAGAGGTTTCAGCTATTTCTAAATTGGCTTGGGCAAAATGTGAGCAAATTAGAGAGGCCAAATCTAAATATTTTGAAAGCTTAACTGGTTATCAAAGAGCAGTATTGAAAAAACAATCTTCTGGTGCGCCATTGACAGCACAGGAGCATCGTGTTGTTGCGGCTGTGCATAAAAAATTCTGGGATTCGCACCCAGAATTTAAAGTCATATATTCAGACGCTCGACGTGAAGCCGCGCGTGAGATTAAGCTATCCTCTCTCACAGATGGTTCTTGCAACATGAACACCGGAAGCTGATGCTTGGATGAGGCCTCTTGTGACCCCTGCACCATCGCCGATTGTGAATAAGTTTTTAACGCCTTCTGTTTCAAGTTCGTCGGTTAATTTTACTCTTGCTGAGTAGAATTTAACTTCAATACCGTAAAGAAGTGTGTATCTTGAAGCTGTTCCCGGTGCGATTTTGTCGAGAGCGAAGAGCATTTCTTTAATACTGGTCAACTGTCTGTAAGGGATTACAAGGCTCAAATCCCCAGGGGTTGCACAGGTAAGCGTTGGTTCGATAATGCTTGATTTAATTCTTTCAGGAGTTGAACGTCTTCCGTCAAGCAGGTCGCCGAATCTTTGAACCAGAATTCCGCCGCCTAACATGTTTGCAAGTCTTGCAATATGTTGGCCGTAAGCGATAGGTTCTTTGAACGGTTCTGTGAAGCGTTCGCTAACAAGAAGTGCAAAGTTTGTATTTTTAGTTTTCATATTAGCGTAGCTGTGGCCGTTAACGGTTGCGATACCGTTGTAGTTTTCCTGAACAACTTCACCATTCGGGTTCATACAGAAAGTTCTTACTTCATCGCCGAATGTTGGTGCATGATAGATTAATTTTGATTCATAAAGTTTTGAGGTTAACGGTTCAAACACAGGTGCTGGAAGTTCAACACGAACACCTACATCAACTGCGTTGTTAACCATACCGATTTTATTTTTTGCAAATTCTTGTGTAAGCCAGTCAGCGCCTTCTCTACCAGGGGCAATGATTGTATATTCAGCGCAGATTGTTTGGCCGTTATCAAGTTCAATACCTTTAACCTGACCGCATTCAACAATTAAGCTTTTTGCCGCAACGTTGTTAAGAATGGTAATTTTACCATCTAAATCATCTTGCATATTTTTAAGAACATCAAGGCTTCTTTCTGTTCCAAGGTGGCGGACTGGTGAGTGAACAAGTTTAAGTTCTGCAAGCGCAGCCTGTCTTTCAAGTTCTGAGAAAGTTTTCATATCAGTACCGAAAACTTCTTCAGTTGCGCCGTACTCAAGGTAAAGTTTGTCAGAGTAATCAATCAAATCTTCAACCTTTTGGCGTTCCATATAATCAACAAGGTGGCCGCCTACATCAGGTGTCAGGGTTAATTTGCCGTCAGAAAACGCGCCTGCGCCTCCCCAACCGCAAAGAAGTCCGCATTTTTTGCAGTTAGGACATTTTGCAAATCCTTCACGCAAAAGGCATTTTCTTTTTTCAATCTTTTCGCCTTTTTCTACGAGAATAACTTTCCAATCCGGTCTAAGTTTCATAATCTCAAGAGCGGAAAATATTCCCGCAGGCCCTGCACCGATAATAGCGACGTTATACATTCTTAATTCTCCAAATACTGATATAAACTCAACCTTAGTATAAGCTAAATATTTTTAATTTTAAACTGTATGTAACGATTTTTAATTCAAAATTTACTTAATTTGATTGATTGAATTTTCCCTATTAATTGTATAATGGCGTTATAGTGAGAATTTTGAGGCAGTAAGAATGGGTAATAAAACATTTACAAACATTGCATTTATAATGCTAATATTATTTCTTTTGATTGGTGCATTCAGGCAGCAGCCGGATATTATGAACTCGTTTTTAAGGTTTGCGGATTCCGATAATAAAATTGAAGAAAAAGTTCAAGAAGAACCGGTTGTGGTTAACGAGTTTGAACATCTGAAAGATGTTAAGAAGACTGAAACTCCTATTGATATCAATACTGCCAGAAGTTATATTAAAGAAGTTCCGATTTCTGGAACGCAAATGCTTGCACTCACTAAGGTTAAAAAAATTAGTCCTTATTTGAATACGAATAAAAAGGTCATTGTTTACGTCACAAGCGAACACGGTAGTGATGTAGAAGCGTTTTTGAAAGAGTTTTCAAAAACAAGAACTCATTTTGCAAATTCCCCTGACGTTGTTTTTCTTCCGCGTGAAAGCGTTTGGAATTTGACAGAAGAAAATATAAAAAATTCTCACGATAGAGCTGTCTTCAACCTGCAAAAAGATTGCGGTTTATTCTGCGTAATTATTCCTAATCAGGAAAAATTAGTGCGTATGAAAGGTTCTAATGTTAATAAAAAGACAGCGCAGATTATGCATGTTTATTTGACGCACTAGCAAAAAATTTTTTTACGGGTTTTTAACCTGTAACTATGAGAATCTCGTCAATTTTAAATTACTCTGTTAATAATAAATGTGCAGCTAGGCCTCAGGCAAATGTTCCGTCGTTACAATATTCGTATAATTTACCATGCGATACAATATCGTTCGGACAGGCTAAGAAAATCTCAGACGCTGAAACACGTGAGGAAAATTCAAATAAACTTATTGGATTTATTAAAAATAAATCTTTTGAAGACGCTTGTAATTTGATTGACAGGTTGGATACTGACGATTGGAATCCGAATTGCATTATTGAGGACAACACATCTAAAAATTGCCTGCTCGGGCTTATAACTGATGAATTCGGTAATATAGGCTCAGAGGATAAAGACTGGGATAACCTTATAAGTTTAGCAGACAAGGTTGTATCACATCCTAATTTTGAGATTATGAACGGTGCTTCTAATCAGGACATGTTGATTTATTCAATAGATGCATATTGTCCGGAAGTTGTGTTTCCATTGTTGAATTGTCCTGATTGTAAGAATAATATAGAGCATATTAATCTGGATATGTATGCTAAATTTGCCGATGAGGCTGGCCTTGCAGGTGTTGTTGATGAAATTCAGAAGTTGAAAGGTTCATCGTCGGTTTACACAATCGGTGGTAATTGTTCTTCTAAGAACAGCTCCGAACTAAAAGAAGCATTGAGTTCATATGAAGTCCCAATTAATGAAAATGACCCTAAGTCCTTAGATGAAGTTGGGGGCATGTTTCAAGTTAAAAAAGATGTTAATGAATTTATTTTAAAACCTTGGAATAAAGATTTTCGCGATAAAATTATAGCAAATAAACTAAATCGTCCGAGTGGCTTCCTGCTCTCAGGCCCTCCAGGGTGCGGCAAAACCTATATTATGAAAGCTATTGCGGCCGAAACCGGTTATAAACTTTATGAAATTAATCTTGCAAATGTCGGCGACAGCGGGGCTTATAAAACGCAAAACGAATTAAAAACAGTGTTTGAAAATCTTGAAAAGCAATACAAATTGACTGGTGAACCTAGTATTTTGATACTTGATGAACTTGATTCCATTGCGATGAATAGAAAAAACTGTCAGACCGACTGGAAAAAGGATGATATTAATGCCCTTTTAATGGTTATGAATAATTCTGCTCAAAAGGGGATAATTATTGTCGGTGCAACTAACAATCCTGATGATTTGGATCCGGCAGTAAAACGTTCCGGTCGTCTTGATAAGCATATTAAACTCGGTCTCCCTACAGCGGGCGAAGCAAAAGATATTGTTGAAAAAATTCTTCAAGATCGACCGATTGGCTCCGAACTTTTAGAACATTCTGATGAACTGGCTAAAAAATTAAAAGGACTTTCTCCAGCTGACATGTCCTCAATTCTTCATAACGCCTGCCTGAACGCTATTTATGAATACAAAGACGCCGCAGATATGGAAGATTTTGACAAAATGTTTAACGCTTTAAAACGTGACCCTAACGATAAAGGACGCACTGTCATAAAAGGTTTTAATTAAAACTTTTATATAATCTTAATACTAACCCCTTGACCTTTTTGAAAAAAAATATTCTAATAGTATAAAAAGGAAAGGGAATAGTATGGCGGAATTTACTCACACTAGATTAGATAGAAAACAATTTACCGACGATGAAATAAAGGCTCTCATCAAAGAATATAATATTAAATTTATTAAATTACAGTTCGTTGATATTAACGGACAGGTTAAAAATATGTCTATTCCGTCAGAACATATTGATAAAGCGCTTGCTAACGAACTTATGCTCGACGGATCTTCTATCAAAGGGTTCAGAAGTATCGAAACCTCTGATATGTACTTCTATCCTGATAAAAATACTTTCCAAATACTCCCTTGGCGTGAACGCAATGGTGTTAATGTGGCACGCTTAATCTGTGATATCCATAATGCCGATGGAACTCCATTTGAAGGCTGTCCACGCTGCAACCTTAAACGCGTTATGAGAGAAGCTGAAAAGCTCGGGTTCTCAATGAATCTTGGGCCGGAAGCAGAATTTTTCCTTTTCGCCAAAGATAAAGACGGAAATATTACCACAACAACTCAGGATTCAGCGGGTTACTACGATGTCGGGCCGGAAGACCTTGGCGAAAACGTTAGAGCCGACATTGTCCTCGCCCTCAAAGAAATGGGCTTTGATATCGAAGCTTCCCACCATGAAGTTGCTGACGGTCAACACGAAATCGACTTCCGCTATGCTGATATCTTAACCACAGCGGATAATGTTGCGACTTTCAAAGTCGCAGTTAAAGCTATCGCCGCACGCCATAACCTACACGCAACTTTCATGCCTAAACCAATATTCGGCATAAACGGTTCCGGCATGCACTGCAACGTTTCACTATTCAAAGACGGCCAAAACGCTTTTTATGACGAAAACGCTCAATACCAGCTTTCTGAGTACGCAAAATATTCAATCGGCGGCATGCTTAAACACGTTAAATCTATCACAGCAATCACAAACCCGACAGTAAACAGCTATAAACGCCTTGTCCCAGGGTACGAAGCTCCAGTTTATCTGGCATGGTCGCTCTCAAACAGAAGCGCACTCCTACGTGTTCCTGCCAAACGTGGCAATGCAACCCGTGTAGAACTTCGTTCACCAGATCCGGCATGCAACCCGTATTTGGCTTTCGCTGCGATTCTTGAAGCATGCCTTGATGGTATCAGAAATAAAATCGATCCGCCGGAAGTCGTAGAAAGCAATATCTACAAACTTTCCTCAAAGGAACGTAGAAAACAGAAGATTACATCGCTCCCTGGAAGTTTAGCAGAGGCTCTCGACTGTATGGAAAAATCACTCGTCGCAAGAGCAGCACTTGGCGACCATATCTTTAACGAATTCTTAAGTTCAAAAGCTAAAGAGTGGGATTCGTTTAGAACCTATGTTTCTCAGTGGGAAATAGATAAGTATTTGGCACGTTATTAGTGTTTAAATTTCTTTTCTTCTTTCTCTAAAACTTCTGAAAATGAAATAATAGGCTCCATTTTATAACCACAATCATCAGAAAGCGCGCCGCCCATGGTGAAAAGCTCTTCCTGTGGATAACGTCTGCAAATTCCTGGGCGATTTTTGTGGATTTTGCACTTGTGTGTTATGGGGTCAAGATTTGTGCATTCAAAAATTAGGCCTGTTTCATCTTTGCCGACAACTTTAAGATAAGTGTAAAAACGATGAAGATATTGAAGCTTTTCAAACTCTTTTTCATCCTGAATTACGTGTTTGTAGTGCTTGACGTAAATCTGCCTGCAACATTTTCCGCAGGCGTTGCATTTTCCGGTGCGGTAGTAGTGCTTGCGTAGGATTTTAACGAGAATGAATTTTTTGATTTTTAAAAACATAATAAAATAATAGCAGATAAAACTGTAAAGAAATGTAAATTGTTTGCAAAGAAATCAGCAAAAATAAATCTTGATGGATTTTAGAAAGAGTACAAAACTCCCTTTCTTTTATAGTACATACAAATAACTATAAAATAATACCAATAACATAACCAAAATAACCAACCTTGACCCCGATCATAGGGGTCTTTTTTTATGCGTAAGCCGGTGCTCACGGTGTTGGCACGCATGAGCGTGACAAGCAGGTGAGCACTACGATGGCGACGTTTCAGATTTTGCGACTGTTGATAACAGTCGTTAAAAATCTGTCAGGAGCGAAATCTCTAAAAAGAGAGTAACCCTCTTGCAAAAGAAAATGTTCATGCTAGTATAATAATGTAGCGACTAAGCCCTGGTAGCTCAGCTGGATAGAGCAACCGCCTTCTAAGCGGTAGGTCATTGGTTCGAATCCAATCCAGGGTAAATCTAATAATTAAGCGGGTTTTAACCCGCTTTTTTAATGCAAATTTCAAAGCTGAAAATATAGATTGTCGTAAAAATGTCGGAGTGAAAAATAAAAAACTATAGCAATTTATAAAATACAGTAAGAGTAGATTGCATAAATATGTATTTAAAACACCCCATAGGGGGGCTATGCTCAACAACACCCCCTATAAAATTTTTACCTATAGGAATAAGATTATACTTATCTATAATTTAATTTATAGGATTACCAGATTCAAGGCTTATTAGTTTAGTTATTAAGTCATAAAAGTTTGAATAAGGATTACTTTCTCTAGAATAAGCTGCAACACTGTCTTGCAAGAGTTCAGTTTTTCTATGTTCGTAATTTAAGACTGCTTGATTTGTATTATTGCGTACTAAATCGTATAACGTAGGTATTTCTTTATAGGTCCAATATTCAGGTCTTATATATGTTTCAATACGTCTTTTTAGCGCGTCACGTGAACTTTGAAATGCTAAATTATTTTCATAATGCCATAAAAGCCATATCTCAAAACAAGGGTTGGAAAATATAATTTCTGCATGTTCGATATTAGCAAGTCGTCTAGCCTCTTCTAATTGTGCCTGTGTATTGTTATCACAATCAAAAATACAATATTTTAAATCTTCTCTGTTATACTCATTTTTGAATTTTTTCTTTAGGTTTTTTACTACATTGGGAGCCGCGGTGTTTGGGCTACTATTACTTATTTTGATTGTCGCTACTCTTGAATAACGTCTTTTCAAACCATTGAGATATGCTTCTTCTGCATCACCCTCGCAAGAGATATAAATATTTTGTTTAATTGGGCGTAGGTTTCTACTTCTTTTTGTCTCTCGAATTTGTTTTTTAATCATTCAAATTCTCCCAGTTCAAATCCGGAATTGCTCCAAATTTACCTTTTAAATAATTTTTAGATTGTATCATGCTGTCTCGAATGCCGGTAAAATCATCAAGTGAATATAACTCGGTAGAACTATCCTCATTTTTTTCTGTAAACCAAATTTGATCTCGTCTAAAAAGACCTTTATAATCAAGTAAATTGACATCATGTGATGTAATTATTAATTGAGCATTTTGGGAATTTAATTCTGATGTGAATAGGTCAATAAGTCCTTTTGATAACAGAGGGTGCAATCTTAATTCCATTTCATCAAATAATAGGGTACATCCTGTTTTTAGGCAGGCTAAAATTGGCCCAAGCAAACCATAATAACGTTGTGTTCCATCAGATTCTTCAGAAAGGTCAAAATCTACTAATATTCTTTCACCTGTTTCTGTGATAGCATATCTTCGTGTTTTTTCATCAATTTTTAATCCTAAAATTTTTCCAAGATTTTCTACTCTTATATTTTCTTTTTTTGCTATCTGTGGTAGAATAACTTGTTTTATAAACAAATTCATCGGATGATTTTCCACATCCTCCAGTTCTTTTTTGACTAGATTAAAATCGGCGATTTGTGGGTCTGCAATTTTTAAACAGTTCAAAACTTCTTGTTCATTCAGTATGTTGTCTGCTATCATATTAGATGTCGCATTACCAATCCCAATTTGTTGGTAAATAATTACAAGTTTAGTCGCAAACCAATTGAATGCTTCTTTCATTTCTACAATATTAACATTGTTGGCTCTAGACAAGAATAATGTGTTTTCTGCGGTGTCCTGAGCGTAGATTTTATTTCTTAAATCATCTTCTTGGTTTTTACCTTTAAAGGAATTTCCTAAGATTATCTTTTCCTCATCACGTTCAAATATTTTAACTTGTCTACCGTTTGGCCAATAATATAAATTTTCTTCTAAAACTTTTTCTTTTGTTAGTGAAACTTGATATGCGTATTTTATACCGTGTTGAATAAAAATAAATTCAAACATTGTTGGTTTTGATGTGTAGCTTAAATCTAAGCGGAAATTATCAATAGGGAATTGTTGATTTGTTATGTAATTATGGGATGTACGAATAATTTTTTTTATACAGTCCATTGCTTTTAAAATATTTGATTTCCCTGAGGCATTTGCGCCATATATAACAGATGTTTTTAAAATCCTTTGGGTTGTTTTTTGATTATCTATTTGAGGTAAATTGATTTTTGTTATATTTTTAGCCAGTTTTGTATCTTTTGCGGCTTGTAGGCTTAAAGTAATTCTTTCTTTTATCGATTTATAATTTTCTACGCTAAATTCTATTAACATTTTATTACCCTTTCTATAAAATTATATCACGAATTCGTGAAAAATGTACAAAAATGCTATATAAATATTCTGTTTTGTAAATATTATTTTTACAATTCAACATATAGGTAAGTTTGTAAAGTATATTTAATACATGTTGTGTGAAACAAATTTATTAAGGAATCTAACTTTATTTTTCTTTGGCGCCTTTTTATCTTCTAATGACTTTAAACCAATTAGTTCAATTAATAATTGGGCAAATTGTTTTTTACATTTTGCATTTTCAGAGGTTTCGGGTATATCTGAGAAAATATTATTTAAGGAACTTGCATACAAATCTGCCAGCTGAATTAATATATTTTCTTTTGAATCATTATAACCAAAACTATCTAGGCTAACAAAATATTTGAATTGTTTGTTTATTGATGAAATTAAATCCTGTTTGAAGTTTTCAAGTTCTAATGTATCGTAGCCGGCTCCATCTTTATCTAGTATGATATTTAAACTTGCTTTTGTATTGCCAAATGAAGAACAGCAAGTTGTCCGTACTATAACAGATGTTATGCTATCTAGTAAAATTATTCTTAATAAATTTTCTGTTTTCTTTTTTTGTGAAGATTGTTTCAAACCTTTATTTTCTATAATAATAGAAACAAATGTTGGTAATACATCTTCCTCAAATAGATTAGTAATAAACTCTTTATGGAAATTTATATTTTTCTTATCAATTGAAGTAAATTTTAATTCTTTGATATTTTGATTATATTTTTTATTCAGTCTTGTTTTTATTATATTAAGTTTGTCACTAAAATATTTATTGCTAATTTCACTATTAATCAAGATTCCTGCAAGTATAAAATACTTGTCGGTCTTTCCACTCTCATCAAAATATATATAATAATCAGAGGGATTCGTTAATGGCTCTGTATTTTCATTTTTAAAATATAATCTATATTCTTGTTCTTTCTTAATCCTTTTTTGAATAACACTTTCTTTGGCAGGGAATAGTCCTTCCGTATTTTGGATTTTTGCTCTCGCTCGTTGAATATCATACATTTTAGGTATTTTGAAAAAGTCTTCAAATTTTATTAAAGACTCTTTAACTATTTCAGGGTAAAATTTTTTATAAAATTCAAGAGCTAGAGTAATATCGCTATTTCTAGTATTAGGATATTGCCATAACATATAGGCAAGTAATGATAAAATATTAAATTTATCAGTAGGTTCAGAATTTATAATAGTTTCATGGACTTCTTGTATTTCTTCTAATCTACGTAAAACTTTTTTTTCATCATACTTAGGAACCAATATTTCTTTCCTCTTTTTAAGATTAAATTCATAAGTCTATTATTACAAATTTAATATAAAACGGCAAGAAAGATTATATGTTTTCTTAAAATTTTTAACAAAATAATTCTTAACTTTTACATATAAACTTGTATTAGAGCTAATACAAAAGAACCTGCGGCAAATAATCCTGTAATTATTGATATTATTAAAGCTGTTTTATATTGCTTATTAGAGGAATCTTCTATTGATTTTATTTGAAGCGATAATTGTTTTACTATTTCAGCGTTTTCATTAATAATTTTTTGTGTGTCGTTCAATAATTGGGTTTGATATTTGCCTTCAACAAGGCATTTTTCAATATTTTTGTCTGTTTCAATAATTGGATTCCTTTGTTTAGCCATTTCTCTAACTTCACGAGCAGAAGTTGGCTGCTTAGGATATAAGAATGCTTGATTGTAATTATAATTTTGATACATGTCTATAAAACACCCATTGATGAAGTAATGATTTTAGCTAAAGTGGAAGAAACAACGCCAATCCCAACCTTTTGTAGTATATCACCAACCTTTTGTAGTTTCGTTTCGTGAGGTTCATTAGCTTTAAGAACTTTTTCGATTTCTCTCATTCTTGCAGGTGGAAGTTCGTCTTTGATAATATCTTCAGTATTTTGAGTTTGTTGTTGTGTTTGAGATTGAGTGAATACAGGTTTATTTTCAATATTTATGTGTGGAGTTCTTACAGAAACAATTTCTTTTTGGGCTTGATTATTAGGCAATCCAAAATTTTCAATATCTTCAATAAAACCATTTAAAATGTTTTTTGCATTAAATACAGCTTTGGGCACATTTGGTTTTGTATCTATTGTGTATATATTTGGATAGGCTCTGATGTTTAAAAATTGTTTATACTGAGGAGAATTTTCTTGATATATACGACAAACAAAAATTTTTGTTTTTTCTTTCCAGTCGCTTAACTCTGATACGGTTTGTATCTCATCCAATAACTCTACTTGCTTTTTTAAAATTTGAATCATTTTTTCTTCCATTGCAATTCTCCCTATTTATAGAATAGAGTATTTTTGTTCAAACTTACAAAAAATAAACAAAAAATTAATAATTTATTATAGATTTTTTATCGTAGATTACTTATTACTTTTTGCTTTATCATTCTTATAGTTATACAAAATACCTATAGCGCAACAGAGAGATATAAAGAGATTAAATATCTCAGGGTAATGCTTAAAACAGTGAATACCCAACGCTATAATTGCCACAATTCCTATTAAAAATGTTGGAATAATGATTAGGCATATTATTTTTAAAGTTATCTTTCGTATTTTTTTCTTTTTTAAAGCAAATTTCAAATTATTTTGGACAATTTTATCTTCGGGATTTAAGCGTAAAGATTCTTTTAATAATTGAATGGATTCATCTTCATAGACTCCTTCATTATCAATTTTCATAAGAGCATAATTATTGTATGTAACGGCATTATTGGGATTTAACTCTAATGCTTTTTCATATTCTAATGACGCTTCATTTATTTGTTGTTTCTCAGCGTAAATTTTAGCCAAAAGCTGGTGATTGCTATCATCATTAGGCTCTTTGTTTAACAAATATTTAGTTACATCTTCTGCTCGTTCTAATTTACCCAATCTATGCAATGCCAAGCCTCGCCAATACATTACAGTTGTGTCTGTAGGCTCTATTGTAAGTGCCTCATCGGAAACACTTAAGGCTTTTTCATACTGTTCTTCTGCATTTAAAATCGCACAATACCAGCACAAATAATCTACATTCGTCGGGTTGCCTTTTAAAGCTTGCTTTATACAGGATTCAGCCTCAACATAATTGTTCAAACCATAATAAGCTTGGGCTAATATTGCATACGCCCCACTAATATTAGGGTTTTGGCTAAGAATTTCTTTCGCCTGCGAAATTGCAAACTCATATTTGCGTAACTTTAAAGCTGTTAAAGCTCTTTTATATGTTTTTTGAATATCAACCATAAACTACTTTCTGTTTAGATAGTGCATAACATCGTCATAGTGACCACTTTGGTTGCTGTATTTGACATAATTCTTGGCGGTTTCAAACCATTCAATAGTAGACGGCTTAACCTCACTTATCGCTTGTAATAGAGCCTCTGTTGTAATCAAATCTTTTTGCCCTGTCTTTATCGCTTTGCGAATAATATTATCAATAGCAACACTGCAAACACCGACAATGTCCGCCGGTGAAAACTCTTCGGTTTCACGTGCTAATCTTTCATAATCTATTTGTGCAATAGGTTTCCCGACAAGATTTAATTTAAAAATTTCTTCTCTTGCTTTAATTTCAGGTGGCGGAACAAATAAAGTTTTGTCGAAACGTCCAGGTCGCTTAAGTGCTGTATCTACGAACCAAGGAACATTTGTAGAACCAAGTATCATTATTTGATGATTATTACTAGCAACTCCGTCAAGTTCTGTTAAAAACTGGTTGACTAAAGTTCTAGCCTGAACATTTGTGCCTGTTTTCATTCGGTCGTTGCCAAGTGCGTCTATTTCATCTATAAAAATAACGGCGGGAGCTTTTCGACGTGCAAGATTAAATATCTCGTGAAGTTTTCTTTCAGACTCCCCGACATACATGTCCAAGACATCCACAAGCGAAATGTTGATAAATGTTGCCTCGCATTCATTCGCGGTAGCTTTTGCGATATACGTCTTGCCGCACCCCGGTGGACCGTACATTAAAATTCCACCGCCGGCTTTTTTGCCATACTGAATATATAAATCGGGATTTTTAAAAGGATAAATAATATTTAGCTGAATTTCTTCTTTTAATTCTTCCATTCCGCCAACATCGTCAAACGTTATATTCGTATCCTGAATTACATCAAATGAATCATTCATAAGTTATCCTTTCATTTTAAATTGAAGTTAGTGTTACCATATTGGCAAACAAAGTTAAATGCTGTTTCTCCAACACTATCAGGAACAATACTGTGCTTATTGGGGATATCATAGAATGTGTATGAGCGGATAAGGTTTTCTTGCTCATCGTACACATAGGATTCCAACATTTTAACTAGCCTGCTACCACAATAAACCATATTTTTCGATATTATTTTACTGATTTTTTTATTTAGTAGACCCTCGAATGTTCCAACCCTGAGTTCTTTATCCCAATAAATAGTTATCTGTTTACCCTGAATGATACTATCAGTGTCTATATAAGTTCCTTTAGAAACTTCAACCCAGTTAGTGGCATTAGCAGACAATGAAAGCATTAATATACAACAAAAGAATGTAAATAATTTTTTCATGAATATCCTCAAATAATATTAATATCTGCTCATCGGAACAGAATTAAAACCATTTTTACGTATTTGTGCGTCAAGTCTTGCATTTTCTCTTTGTCTTTGAATACGTAACATTTCTTCTTGTTGTTTAAGTTGTTGCCGTTGCATTTCCATCATTCGTTGCTGGTTTGCTACTTGTCTTTGTTCATTTATTATAGGATTACCACTTGGATAATTGTAGTAAGCAAATGTGCAATTTGGCATAAATGCAAACATTAAGAAAAGCATAACTAAAAATTTTTTCATATTATTCCTCACTTTTTATTTTACTAATTAATATCAAAAGCTATAACCATTTTAGTCGGTTCATCATTTATATGGAACTCAGAGATTGTACAGCCGTAGGTTAAATTCTGGATTTCTTTTGTAATATAATCTCTTAGCTCCTGTTCCAGTTCTTGAAGTTCAGATTGCAACCCCATAACGGCAATTGTTTCATTGTTTGCACTAAATGGATATAAGCTTGAAAGCTTTACAGCGTGTTCACGTGAGAATTGTTCCAACAATATTTTAAACGTAATGATTAATTCGTTGTTCATTTTTAAGAATCCTTTCTATACAAATCAATTATAACATGTTTTAGATGTATCGTCAACATGTTAAACATTGTTAGATTGGTTTTACTTCCCCTTTATAATTATATTTGAGGTTAGTTTAATGAAAAATAACATCCAGCTACAATTAGGTAAACGAATCCAAAACCTTAGAAAAATCAAAGGCTTTAGCCAAGAATCATTTGCCGAAAAAATAGGCATAGCAACTAACACTCTAAGTAGTATTGAAACGGGTAATGCGTTTATGACAGCTCAAACCCTTGAAAAAATTATTGAGCTTTTAGAAATTACACCAAATGAACTTTTTACATTTAGCGATAATAAAGAAGATGATATGTACAATTATATTATCCAAAAAGTTGAGTTTTTAAAATTTGATAAAGAACGATTACAAATTTTATATAAACTAGTCAGCTCCCTGTTTTAATATCCCCACATACAATACCCCGATATATGAGCATTTATAGCTATAATATGGTAGATTACATATAGCCAAAATATGTATGTTTCGAATATTAAAAATAGCGCCTTTTGCCCTGGGGCGGGGAGGGGGTGCGCGCAATAGGGGGTGGGGTATTCGCTATGCCATAAGGCATTGCTTGTGTGTATTATAGAATACACGTTCCCTTATCCTTTATAGTCTAAGAAAACGTGTAAAAGAAAGGACATCGTCCTTTGTAAAACAAAAGCAGGATTATTGAAATATCACAAATCCTGCTCAAGAAAAATGAAATTTTTCGACTTTTATACGCATTAGTAATTACATACTTATTAAGTACTTACTATATATAATATTTTTTCGTATGGTACCATGTTATTTTTTTATGTGGTACCGTATTAATTTGTATTATGGTTTAATTATCTTTATTGTAATGTTGACGCATTCTCTCCTCGCCTTCATCAAGATACATTTCAACCTCTCTTAAATCGCGCGGACCATTTTCGTCAATGAGTGCAACATAGATTGTTCTTGGAACATTACCTTTTACGATAAGTTCTCTCTTTGCCAAAAGTCCCATATCTACCATTTCATTTAGTCGTTTGTAAATTGTTTGGGGTGTATAACCGGTAAGACAAGTTAGTTCGTCCATATTAGTATCATAATATTTGTTGCCCATATTTACAATTCTAGCATATACAATTTTGTCGCAGGCTTTTAGCTCCTGCATGTTTAAGATGTACGAATCAATATGTACAAAAATGTCTGTCATTATATAATCTTCCTTTCTTCGTATTTTAACGAATTTACTATTATACTACTAATGATATCTAAATAACCCTTATCGTCGATTTTAGGGGCATTAACTCCACCTTGTAGCGTGTTTTTGAGTTCTCTACTCGGAGGCGTTTGGGTATCAAAATCAATCCCCATTCGTTCACAACATTCGCGACAATACTTCCATTGCGGTGGTCGTGTTTTTGCGTTGGTTAGGTCTTTATCTATCCAAGCATTATCACACTGATGATTCTTACAAAAATGTACAACGTAGTTCATTATGCCACCCCCTTGTTTTGTTCTTTTAGCCATTCAAAGAATGCCGTTACGTCAAGCAAAATTTTGCCGCGTTTGCCGGTTGGGCTGAAACGGATGATAACTTTTTCAAAGCCATTAGTGTGTGAATTAAAAATTAAAGCTCTCAATGCGCTCTCTTTAAAATTTGGATACTGTTCATTAAATTGCCGAACAGTTAGCAAGTTGTTGTTTATTGACATAGTTTTACCTCAATCGTCACGGAGCGAAAAACTCCTAGTGTAAATATATATTTATAAATTGATGTCTTTTTACGGGTTCACAAGTATGCAGAAAAATAAATAGAAAATTTTACCATTTTTCATTTCCTTATTATAAAATTCTTCAAAATCTTAAAAGGTATTTCCTTTGCGATTTAAAGAAGAATTTGTCTTCTATAAATATAATATCATCTGTTTTTATCTTTTCATCGTTATTTGGAGACTTTGTTAAAGTTTATTAAGTAACAATTTTTTGCAGCCCAAATTTACAATCTTAATAAAATTTTTGGTGAAATGTTAAGATAAATTTTCTATATTTGCTATTAAATTTAAGAAATTGTTTTTAATTCTTAATATTTTCTTCTTTCAGCCATTCAGATAACAGGATGTCACCGACTTGGTTGACTGCTGGTCGAAGACCGTCGTCTCTTAGGTGAGAATATCTGTTTGTCATTGACGGGCTTTTATGCCCTAGGATTCGTTGTGTTATTGGTTGTGATATACCACTCATAGCTTGCCAGCTTGCGCCAGTATGGCGTAAATCGTGAAAACGGAAATTTTCTATTCCACAAGATTGAGCTACTTTGGGAAATATTTTTCCAATAAGTGTTTCTTTGGGTTTGCCATCTTCAGTCATAAAAAGGTAATCATTTTTAAGGTTACGTAATTTGCATTGTTGTTTGTAGGCTAAAAGTTGTTTGTATAAATAATCATGAATTGGAACGCCAATATTTTGTTTATTTTTGCGGTTGAGGAAATAGAACATTTTATGAGTTAAATCTACATTCTGCCAAGTAAGATTTAATATTTCGCTTTTGCGTGCATCTGCAAGTAAGGCAATTAGGACACATAGAAACAATTCTTGTGAATGTTTGTTGCACCCGTCGAGAAGTTTTTGTATTTCGCTTAGTTCAAGACATCTTGTTCGTTCGTTATTTTCAGAAAGTTTTTTTACTTTTGCCATAGGGTTTATAGCTAAAATATCCAAATCATTTACAGCATAGGAAAATACAACGCGCATATATGTCATATAACGGTTAACTGTTGCCGGTGAAATTTTTTCTTGTGTTATTTTTATTGCTCCATTTTTCATTGGAACTTCTTTAAGCTTTTGTGATAGTTTGTCGCGGCATTCAACAAGTTTTGCGGTTTGTATGTTTAAAAGATACAAGCAACCGATTTCATTTTTGTACCAGTTAAGGGCTTTGATAAAATCTTTTTGAATTTTGGGTTTCTTTTTGGGAAGTTCATATTTTAAAAATCTGTCGATTAAATCACCTACGGTCATTTTTTGTGCAGCGCGATTTGGGAAATTCATGTTTTCCTTTATTTCGATTTCCATAGCATTAGCCCATATTTCGGCGTCTGTTTTCTTGGCGAATGTTTTATTTACTGCCGGATGTCCTTTAATTCTCACAGATGCGGTGTAACTTTTCTTGCCGTTTTTTCTTATACGTTCTTTGATTTCTGCCATTTGGTGCGCCTTTCGAGGGTTAAAAATGTCGTAAAATTGTCGTAATGAATGCTAGAAAATGTTAAAATTATATAATAGATTATAACATATTGAAAATTAAAAATCAAGCTATAAGCAGATTTGAGGTGTTATATAATTTTATAAGTTATGATGATTTATGATATCTATAGACTTCTAAGCGGTAGGTCAACGGGCGATAGAAAACAAAATTTGACAATTAAATAGAACACAAGATATGCGTCTGTAGCTCAGCTGGATAGAGCATCTGCCTTCTAAGCAGAGGGTCCCGCGT
>JAMPIJ010000005.1:48854-78827 GCA_023662905.1 Fusobacterium sp. | reverse complement strand
TAGGTGCGTTTACTATGGCGGAGATACTCCTGTCATTAACAATTATTGGCGTAGTTGCTGCGATAACATTGCCATCGCTAACTGGCAATATTAACGAGCGAACTTGGAACACGCAGAGAAAAGCTTTATTTGCGCGGATGTCGCAGGCAATTGCCTTAATGCCGGCTGTAAACGGTTATGGAACGCTTGTCGAGGGAGATTCTAATAATGTCGCGGAAACATTTATTACAGCAGGGCTTTCTAAGGTTATTAAAATTAACAATATCTGTAACGCTGATTCTATTACGGATTGTGGTATTTCGTCTAAGATGACTACGCTTCGCGGATCTACTATTAGCACTCCGCTTACGATGGGTGCGCTTAATTCATATATGATAGGTTCTCACTCCACCGGTACGGATAATATGAATTTGATAGACACAAAAGTTGCAGCGTTTGAAACTCAAAACGGTGAGAGTATTTTGACTTTTTATAATCCTTATTGTATTGGAAGTTTAAAAGAATTACCACTCAGGGGAGATGGTGGGTATTATATAGCGAAAAAGGTTTGCGCTAATTTTATCTATGATTTGAATGGAAGTAAAGGGCCAAATACTGTTGGTAAAGACATTGGGGCTATGACGTTAATTTATCCTAGTGACCCGACGATAGTTGCTCCTATTCCGTTGGTGTCGGATTTACCGCAAACTTATAAATATAATGACGCAATTAAAGCCTGTCATAATTTTGACTCTGAGTCCAGAGTTCCAAATATAGACGAATTGTTCGCAATTTTTGCAAATAAAGAACTTTACGGACTTGCTAATGCCTTATACTGGTCGTCTACAGTTGTGGATAAAGATAGAGCGTGGTTTACATATAACGATGGTAGCAAATTTATGGGCCAGATTGACGATAAGGATAAAGCTTATAATTCATTAAATGTGCGCTGTGTCAAACGATAATAAGTTTTGTTGCGGGGCTTTAGCCCCCGCAACTTGACAATAGAGTGTTTCAACCATACAATAATTGTTATGTGTAGAATTGGCGCTATAAAATCTAAAAAATATTTACACCCATCCATTGCCCTAAAATTAATGCGTTCTCAGCAAGAGGGGCATGATGATTCTGGGTTTGCTTTCATAATGCAGGATTTAGGCGGAATCTTTGAACACCACAAGGATTTGCCGATACTTTCGATGGCCGGAACCGTTGAGGGAACTCGTAAGGCGGAAGATATCCTGATTAACTTAGGGTTCAAACGCGTGTTGCAATGGACTCCGAATATTAACCATCAAAAAGGCTTGAAGATTGAACCGATGCCGAACTATATGTTTGAAGTCGTTCAATATCCTAAAAGCCACAAATATGCTACTCAGGAAGAAAAAGAAGAATTACTCATTGATACAGCTTTGAAAATCAGAAAAGCGCTTGAAGAAGATAATTCTGGTTATATTTATGCGTTCTGGCCTGATACGCTTGTTTTGAAAGAAATCGGAAGCCCGAAAGACATCGGAACTTATTTCAGCCTTTGGGAAGAAAATACGGAGCTTTGTTCTAAGGTTATAACTGCGCAGTGCCGTCAAAATACAAATTACGACATCGTACGCTACGCGGCGCATCCGTTTTTCCTTGAGGGGTACACTGTTCTTGCAAACGGCGAAAACACATTCTACGAAAAAAACAGGCTTTATCAACAAAAACTAAACCGCGCTTATATTGGGTTTGAATCTGATTCGCAGTGCTTTTTATATACGCTTCACTATTTGCACAAAATCCTCAAGTGGCCGATTCAGTATTACAAACACGTTATTACCCCGCTTCCGATTGAACAAATCGAAAAGCGCGCCGATAAAGACATTTTACTCAGAATAAAAGCTTCTTTGTCACACCTTGAAATCAACGGCCCGAACACAGTTTTAGGCGTTTTGCCTGATTATAATATGGTTTGCGTTTGTGATTCAAAGAAACTTCGTCCTGTTGTAATCGGAAGAAACGATGATATGGTCGTTATGACTTCAGAAGTCGCAGGGATTAACGAATTATTGCCGGATAGAGATTTGAGCAAGGATATTTATCCGACAGAAAATGAAACTATTGTTATTAAAGAAGATTTGACGGTGGAAAGATGGCAGCAGTAAAAGTTAATGAATTACATAGAGAAGATTTGCCGTGGATTATTGAGTACGATGAATCCAAATGTATTCAGTGCGGAAAATGTACGGCTGTGTGTTCTTTCGGCGCAATCAGTCCTTGCGTTGAAACGCGTAAAAAATCAGGAAATATTACAGAAAATCAGAGTTTAGAAAAAGTTCTTGTTGTAAAACAGAACGTTGGGTTTGAAAACCATTGTGTGGGCTGTGGAATGTGTACCGCGGTTTGTCCAAACGGCGCGATAAAGGCTGTCAGAAACCTCGACGACCGTTATGCAATTAGATACCGCGCGGAAAAAGGCGAATCCTTAAAACGTGGCGGACGTTCTAACCTTAACACTGAGGGCCGCACACTTGATAAGATTAAAATCGGTAGAATTTCACAGATGACAGACCCGTCTTTGGATGCAATCCGTCATACTTTTGAGATTAAAACACCGTTTGGTCGTGTTTTGTCTGCTGATAAACTCGGTTTTGACGTTGAGGGAAACAATATTATCCAATCACGTCCATTGCCGCCAAACCGTTGGATTTATCCTGTGATTTTCGGCGATATGTCAATCGGTGCGATTTCATCAAGAATGTGGGAAGCAATCGCTATTGCAACCGCTTACCTGAACGAAAAAGTAGGGCTTCCTATCAGAATGTGTACCGGTGAGGGCGGAATCCCTGTCAGCCTTTTGAAATCACGCTATTTGAAATATATGATTTTGCAAATCGCTTCTGGTCACTTTGGCTGGAACAGAATTATCGAAACAATGCCGGAAATGGTTGAAGATCCTGCCGGAATTTTGATTAAAATTGGTCAGGGCGCAAAACCGGGTGATGGTGGACTTTTGATGGCGAATAAGGTTTCTCAGTACGTTCAGGAAATCAGAGGGGTTCCGAAAGCTGACTTGATGAGTCCTCCGACCCATCAGGGCTTGTATTCGATTGAGGAAAGCGTTCAGAAAATGTTCTTATCAATGAACGCGGCGTTTAATTTTCGTGTTCCTGTCGCGATTAAGGTTGCGGCGTCTGTTACGAGCGTTTCTGTTTATAACAACTTGCTTCGTGACCCTTATAATATTGTCGGCGGCTTCTTTATCGACGGTTTTGCAGGCGGCACCGGCGCAGCGCACGAAATTTCGCTTAACCACACAGGCCACCCGATTACGTCAAAAGTTCGTGATTGTTATCTAGCGGCAGTTCACCAAGGGCGTCAGGGCGAAATCCCATTGTTTGCTGGTGGCGGCTTAGGACAGACCGGAAGCTTTGCAGCTGATGCATTCAAACTTATTTGTCTTGGCGCAAACGGTGTGTTTACTGGACGTCACTTACTCCAAATTGCAGGATGTTGCGGCAACGACACCGAAAAATGTAACGCTTGTTCAACAGGCAACTGCCCTGCCGGAATCGCGTCACAAAAAGCGTGCCTCACAAAACGTCTTGATGTTGACAAAGTGGCTGAAAATATTGTTAATTATATGATTGCAACGGATATAGAACTTAGAAAATTAATGGCACCTGTCGGTTGTTCAACGCTTCCTGTAGGACGTTCTGACGCACTGATTACGGTTGACCGTCACATCGCTCAAAGATTAGATATCCAGTATTCAATATAGGTTTAGTATGGAAAGAATTGAAACTTTAAACAACGGAAACAGAATGTCCACGCAAGAACTCTTGCAGTTAATCCAGTCAAAAATCGACGCGGGTTGTACTGAGTTTGAAATTAACGCTTGCGGTCAGCATAATATCGGCGGTTCAAGCTGGGCAAAAGATAAAAGCAAAACACTTAATTTTGTCCTCAGAAACCCTGGGCAACGTGTCGGCGCAATGGGAATGAAAGGCACATCTATTGTCGTTGAGGGTTCTGTTCCTGCGGATACAGGCTGGTTGAATTCAGGCGCTGAAATCGTTGTAAAAGGTGATTGCGGTGATACGGCGGCACACTGTGCGGCGTCTGGTGAAATCTACGTTGGCGGCCGCGTAGGTGCGCGTTCCGGTGCGTTGATGAAGCACGATCCGAAATTCAAACTCCCTGAATTCTGGGTTTTGAAAAATACAGGTTCTTTCAGTTTTGAGTTTATGGGCGGCGGTGTTGCTGTGATTTGTGGCTACGACTGCAAAAACTTAAACTCCGTTCTTGGCGAACGTTCCTGTGTCGGAATGGTTGGCGGAACTGTTTATGTTCGCGGCGCAGTTGATAACGTGGCGTCGTGCGTTGAACTTCTACCGCTTGCGCAAAGTGATATTGAGTTCTTAACTTCCGGCATGGAAAGATTTTTATCTAAAATTGGGCGTACTGAACTCAAAAAAGAACTTACAAACTGGTCAGAATGGCATAAAATTCAACCGGTTGCTGTGAAAACTAAACCGACAAGAATGTCAATCAAAGAATTTCGTGAAACAGAATGGATTGAGGGCGGAATTTTCGGCGAATTTATCAATGACGATTTTTCAGTGAATGAACTTGCAGGAACTGGCGATTCCCGTTGCCGCATTCCGGAATGGAATAAAGAACTTTGTGTCGGATGTAATATTTGCGTTAAAAACTGTCCGCAAAAAGCGATTTCTGAAACTTACGTATCAGATAGCGAAAAGTGTATCGGGTGCGGAATTTGTGCAGCCCTCTGTCCAAAAGCAGCGTGGAAAATGGTCACAAACACAAAAGAGATTACTAAATAAAAAACGCTCCTTAAACAGGAGCGTTTTTGTGATTTTTATATGCAACGAGTGCTTGTGTTAACTGATCAGGACAACTTGTCGGTTTGTTTCCGCATTTTATTCCCTCAAGTCTTGTAATAACTTCGTCAATCGACATCCCTTTTACAAGTTTACCTATACCTTGAAGGTTTCCGTGGCAACCGCCCATAAATTGAACTTCTTCTACAAGCCCGTCGTTTACGGCAATTTGCATTAACTGACAGCAAACGCCCTGTGGTTTATATTGAAAAACTTCTGTTGTCATTAGTACTCCAGTGCGCGGCGTTCAGCATCTTCAATCGCTTGTTGCTTAACTGCGCTTGCATTATTAACTTTCATAACTGTTTTTTCTTTTAAGAACATTTCTTTTGCACTTGTTAAAAGCTCGTCTTGATTGTCATAAATGAAATATGCGCCGACTGCCAGTAACACGACAATGATTAATCTTAACATATAGACCTCCAATCTTCTTATACAATATATTTAACATATTTTGGAGGGTAAAGTCAACAGTTATTAGTCAATAATCGTTACGCCTGTGTTTGTGCCAAAATTAGAGTTGAAATCCGTAAACATTTGGGCTGGCGCGGAGTTAAGGCTATTAATCCGTCCATTAGGTAAATGGTCAAAACGGCCATACATCGGGCTATGATAGTTTCCGAAAGTAGGGTAAACGGTTCCATTTATAGGCGGTGTAAATCCAGTAATGGCACCATTGTTGAAGAATTTGTTCCCATGATGATGGTGTCTATGCCCATTGTGTAATCCGTTGTTGAATCCATTATTGTAACACGGGCAGTTTGTGTAACCGCTGTTACCCCATCCGTAATTGTCCCAGCCTGTGTTAGCCCAGTTTCGAACTTTTGAGATTATACCTGCGTGCGCTTGTAATGTACTAAGCAATAATATCCCTATAATTAATATTTTTTTCATCGCTCAACTCCTTTATGGGTATTTTAAGAGAGGGCTGGGGATTTTTTATTCTCCATGTGGCTATTTGCAAATATACATCGTTTATGTTACAACTTTTTTATGAAAAAGAGAGCTATAATAAGTCTTTTGCTGGTATTATGCCTATTGGGAGTTAGTCATAATGCTTGGTTGACAATAAAATCCAAGTCTCCTGTTGCCATAGAAAGCCCTGCGGGGGGGGGGGGCGGTTCAGCAGCTTCCTAAAAGACATTCTCGTCCGAGTATAAAATTTGACGCGATGATGTTTATAATTATCGCTATTTTGGGGTATTTATTATCATATCGTCTGACCTCTTATCTCGCGGATTTTAAGGTGGAAAAGCATTATTCGAGAATAGATATAGCGTTTTTAGCTGTATGCGCATTGATAATGTATCTTCCGATGAGCCACATTTCTAACGCTCAAAAATCCGATCTCGAAAATCGTAATCTTGCCGTCTGGAAACCTTTAATAAAGAATGATGGCAGTATAAGTTTCAACTTTGGGCGTGATTATGATAGATGGTTCAGCGATAGGTTTAATTTTAGAGATTCCTTAGTAACCTTGTACAAAGATATAAAATATAGTATCGCAATAGATTATGTTGATTTAGGACGCTGGCATGCATATAAATCAAATAAATTTGTGTTTGGAAACGGCGCACCTCCTGTTTATCCAGAGAAACAAAAGGTGTTGATTACATCTAATTTAGAACGCTTTGAAGAATTTTGTAATAAAAGCGGGAAGAAATTATATGTTATAATTTCTCCAATTAGAGAGTCTGTATACCGTGATTTTGACAAGATTAGAGTTTCAGATGACTCCGTTGAAGTCGGTACTACTGAGTTGGTTGATTATATCAGGTCGAATTCTAATGTTAATGTTATTTTCCCTCAGGATACACTTTTGAAAAATCGTAAAACAGATAATGAAATTTTGTTTTATAAAACTGATCATCACCTGACAGATACCGGTGCTTATTTATTATACAACGATGTTATTACAACTCTTAAAAAAGATTTTCCATTGTTAAAAATAACTTCTTTATCAGATTATCATAGAACTGTTAGAAATTTAGTACGCTGGAAAGGCGATAGATTGTTTGATGAGGGCTGGGAATATCTTCGTTCTAAAATGCATGATAAGAGCTTTTTGGAAACTCTGTATGTGTATTACGATTATAAATATCCTGAGCGTATTGATATTTCTGGTAAGCATCCGCATTACAAGCATTATAATAAGTTCGGTAAATATAAAACCTTGATAATAGGTGATTCTTATCAGGAAAATCTGAGTTATTTTTTGAATACTAGTTTTAAGGAAATCGATAAATATCGTTTAGATCCGAATGCTACGCATCCTTTGCATATTAATGCGTACGACAAAATAATCTCGGATTCTGACGCGGATATGGTTTTATTGATTGTACATTCACCATATACAAGATTTTTTAGAACGATGTTTAATGGAGTAGAATAATGCTATTTTCATCAATGACATTTGTATATATGTTTTTGCCGATTGTGTGTACGCTTTATTTGATTGCGAAAAAAGAACTGCACAATCCGATTTTGCTCATCGCAAGTATAATTTTTTACGCGTGGGGAGAACCGAAATACCTCGCGATTATGCTTTTGACAATTCTCGTTAACTTCTTCGGTGCGAAAATCGTCGAAAAGTTCAAAGAATGCGGCAAAAACGCTAAAATCCCGCTAGTTATTACTATTTGTGCAAACTTGGGATTCCTTATTTATTTTAAATACTTTAATTTCTTAATCGAAAATATTAATGGTTTGTTCCATTCACACATTCATTTACTTCATATCATTATGCCGATTGGAATTTCTTTCTATACTTTTCAGGCGTTGTCTTATGTCGTGGATGTTTATAGGGGTGAATGCAAGGCGCAGCAAGATATTTACAAACTTGCGCTTTATATTTGTCTTTTCCCGCAGTTGATTGCGGGGCCGATTGTTAAATATCACGATGTCGCGGATCAGATCGATAACCGTGATGTTAATTTTGAAAAAGTAGTTTTGGGGACTAAAAGATTTATTGTCGGGTTGTCAAAGAAAATGTTGCTTGCAAACACAATTGGCGCGATTGCAGATAAGATTTTTGCGCAAGCTCCCGATACATTTTCTCCGCTTGTTGCGTGGGTTGGCGGTGTTGCATATTCACTTCAATTGTTCTTTGATTTCTCTGGATATTCAGATATGGCAATAGGATTAGGCTTGATTTTTGGCTTCAAATTCCTTGAAAACTTTAATTATCCATATATTTCAAAATCAATTACAGAATTTTGGCGCAGATGGCACATCTCGCTATCTACTTGGTTCAAACAGTATGTTTACATAACTTTGGGCGGAAATCGTTCTGGAAAATTGACAACTCTCAGAAACCTCGGAATTGTTTTCCTTTTGACAGGTATCTGGCATGGGGCTGCGTGGAATTTCGTAGTTTGGGGACTTTGGAACGGGTTTTTCATAATCTTGGAAAAACTTACCGGCTGGCATGAGGAAAAACAACACGTTTGGCAAAAAGTTTTGCAACATATTTATACGATTTTGGTTTTCATCATTGGCTGGGTAATGTTCAGGGCTGACAATATGGTGTATGCTTGGGAATATATCAAGAATATGTTTGGACTTGTGAAGGTTCACGATGTTGTTTATGCGATGCCGTATTACGTGGATAACTTTGAGATTATAATTTTTGTTGCGGCATTTATTTGTTGTACACCGCTTTGTGGCAGAATGCTTCAGCAGGAGAACAAAATCGCTAAGACTTTTGTTGATCTGTGGTTGATAGTGCTTTTGATTTTTTCAACGGCAACAATCGCAGCTTCAACGTATAATCCTTTTATATATTTTAGATTTTAAGTTTTTGTGGTAAAAATGGAATATGAAGAAAAAGGTTATTGCGTATTTGCACACTCACTGGGACAGGGAGTGGTATAGAGAGTTTGAAGTCTTTAGAATGAGGCTTGTTCGGGTTTTTGACCGCGTTTTGGATATGCTTGAATCCGGTAAAATTCCTGCTTTTTATTTTGACGGGCAGGTCGCGGCGTTGTTGGATTATCTTGAAATTCGCCCTGAAAAAGAATCGCTTATTAGACGACTTATTCAGGAGAAGAAACTTTTTATCGGGCCTTTTTATACGCTTGTAGATGAGTTTTTAACCGACAGAATTTGTTTTGAGAAAAACCTCGAGATCGGAATGAAAATCGCACGTGACTTTGGGTGTGAAGGTTTTATTGGTTATCTTGCTGATACTTTTGGACACAGTCAGAATGTTCCGAAAATTCTGGCAAAATACGGTGTTGATAAATGTGTGGTTTGGCGCGGGTGTCCGGATGAAATTCAGGCTGAGTTTAAGTTTAACGGTGTTGATACAGTGAATCTTGTTCGCGGCTATTTTATGGATTGTTTAGAACCGGAATTTTTAAAAAACAATCTTGATTTGATTGCCGAAAAGTCAGGAGATGTATTGCTTTTACCGATTGGCGCGGATCATCGAGGAATTGATGAGGATATTGTTGAAAAGATTGCCGCTGCAAACGCGCAATTAGAGGATTACGAAATCCAACTTGGCTCAATTTTTGATTATTTTGAGGCGGTGCGGGGTAGATTTGCGCAAAAAGAATGGAACGATGAACTCCGTGACAATTCCAAAACCTTTATTTTGAACGGTAGTTATTCTGCGAGAACGAAAATTAAGCAGTGGAATGTTGAGGCAGCAAATAAATTGCATTTTGCGGACAAATTGAGTGCAGGCAAATATGCTTCACAAGTTGAATACGCATACAAACTTTTGTTGCAAAATCAAGCACACGACGGAATTTGCGGATGTTCTACAGACGATGTTCACGAGGAAAATATTATCCGGTATAAAAAAGTTTTGCAAATTGCAAATACCATCATTGAAGAATTACGCCTTACCCGAAGCGGGTTGGTGAGTTTTACTGATTATAAAGGCGTTATTGAATACGAGAGTACAGATGTTGAAAGTCAGGTTGTGGCGGAACGACGCGGGTTTGAGACTAAACTCCTTCACGATACACAGCGCATTCCTGTGACGGAAGATTATACGACGATTTATACCAATTTGCGTGAAATCGTGCCTAGTAGTGACGTTTTACAAATCCTTGATACAGAAATCGGAAATTCACATCTTGTGATGAAAATTGAGCAGGGCGAATTTAACCTTTATATTGACGGGCAAAAATGGGAGAATTTCATTGAGTTTACGCGGGTTCGCGATATGGGCGATACTTACAATCACGGACTTGTCGAGGGCGACAGGCCGGAGCGCGCCTTTATAATTTCTTATGATATTCTTTTTGAGGGTGATTTGCGCGTCGGACTGAAAGTTAAGACAACATTCTTCGATATACTTATAACTTTGAATAAAAATTCCCGTCTTTTAAATTTCAAAATTGAATGGGATAACAGGTTCAAAAACACCCTATGGCAGGCGAAATTTAATCTCCCGCAACCGGTTGTGGAAACATTTTCAGAAGATATGAACGAAATTATTCGCCGCGAATTCGATCCAAATTGGAATCCGCGCCAACATTTGCCTAAAGAGCGCGGACATGAGGTTAAGACTAATTTCGCGCCAATGCAGCGTTTTGTCTGGGCGCAGGGGCTTGGGGTTATTACTAAAGGCTTAACCGAGTATGAAGTTGAAGAAAATTCGCTGAAAGTCACGTTACTCAGAAGTGTCGGTGTGATTTCTAACCCTGCGAACCCTTGTCGTACAACACCTGCCGGCCCGCCGATTGAAGTTCCGGCAGCGCAGCAAATAGGTCGCAATAGCGCAGAATTTTCTGTCGGTGTGTTTGCGCTTGGTGAGGCTCAAACCTTTATTGATGAAATTTATTCTCAAACCGTTATCCTTTAAACAGATGGTTTAAATTCGGGTGAAATAAACTATAATACCCCTATGTACAAATAGAGAGGCATTATGGCTGTTAGAATTTTGATTTTTTTATTAGCATTTGTTGTTATAACAAATTTGATTATTTCCCTTGTAGGTTTGATTTTCGGAGTTAATATGTATAAAAAATTCGGCAAACAAATTTTGATTGGTTATGCTGGGTTTGGGCTTGTCGTAATGTTTACATTTATTGTTATGGCAATTTTAGGTTTAGCATAAATAAGAAAGGACATTTATGGAAAAAGACAAATTGGCAGGAGTGGTTACAGTCATTGTATTATTTGTAATCGCTATTTTGATGTGCAATCCGATTGTGGTTGTTGGTGTTGGTGAACGCGGTGTGAAAGTTACTTTAGGTAAGGTTTCGCCAGAAAGTTTGGGCGAGGGTATGCATTTTATTATGCCTTATGTCCAAAAAATTGCAAAAATGGATGTTAAAACTCAAAAATACAACACTCAAACTCACGTTTATACAAAAGATATTCAGCAAGCTAGAATTTCTTACGTCGTAAACTACAACCTACTTGCGGACAGCGCTTACAGAATGTATCAGGAAGTTGGTATGGATTATGTTTCTAAAGTGATTAATCCGGTTCTTGAGGGTTCAATCAAAGACGTTATTGGTAAATGGAATGCGCAGGATTTAGTCGCTAACCGTGAAGAAGCTACAAATGATATTCTTCTTAAATTAAGAGAGCAGCTTTCTGAAAGATACGTAAATGTAACCGGTTTTCAAATCGTAGATATTAACTACTCAGAAGTTTTTGAACGTGCAATTGAAAGCAAAGTTACAGCGGAACAAGACGCATTGAAAGCGAAAAATAAAACCGTTCAAATTCAGGAAGAAGCAAGACAAAAGGTTATTTCAGCGGAAGCGGAAGCAAAATCAATGAGTATAAGAGCGAACGCACTTACTCAAAACAAAGCACTTGTGGAATATGAAGCGGTTCAAAAATGGAATGGTATTTTGCCGACATATATGATGGGTAATTCGGTTCCATTTATCAATCTAAAATAATAGAATAAAAGCCATTCCAAAAGGAATGGCTTTTTTAAAATTACTTATGTTTTAGGGTATTTGTATATTTTTCTTTTTGTTACGCGACGTCAGTCGGAACTTCATTTTTAGGGCCAACGATGTAAGCAAGTGCTACACCTGCTGCGCCTAATACTGCTGCTGCGACAGCGCCAGCAGCTAATTTATTTTTTTCTAAAAATTTGCCGAATTTGCTTATATCAAGGTCTTTTAATGCGCCCTTTTCACCGACTAATTCTTCAGCTTTAGCTTTTCTTAAATCTTCAGCTTTTTCAGAAAGTTTACCAATTTGGTGTTTTAATTTTTCAACAGCTGTTCCGTCAGCTTTTGCTGTAGCACCTTTGTACGTGTCATTTTCGCCTAATTTTTTGATGATAGCTTCGTTATGTTTTGCTGAAGCTTCAGCGTTATTTTTTGTTGCTTCTGCGTATGCAGTCTTTTTGTCTTTAATTACTTCAGTTGCTTTTTTCTTGAATGCGCCGTAAGCTGTTTTTTCGTCTTTAGCTAATTCTTCACGTACTTCTTTTTTAATCAAGTTGTCACGTTGAGATTCTAATGTTTTCTTTTTAGCAGCGTCTTTTTCATCTTTAATTTTTTGTTCGATTTCTTTTCTTGCTGCACTCCATTTGTCTTCTGGTTCAGCTTTTGCTGCTGTAACTTTTGCATCAACTTCAGCCTTTGCTTTAGCTTTCAAGTCGCCTAATGAACCATCTTCAGTTTTGTTTAAGCCAGATTCTTCAACGATTTTGTCGATTGCTTGTCTGGTTTTATCGAGTTCAGCTTTTTCAGTTGCAACATCAACGGTAATACCAGCTTTTTGAACATTGTCAGCTAATTTATATCTAGTGTTAGCTTGTTCAGTAATTAAAGCGTCACCTGCTGATGAAACTGTTGTTCTGCCGTCTTGCAATTTTTTGAATTCTGTTTTAGCTGCGTCGTCGCCGTCTTTTTCGATTTTGTCAGCGAGTTTTTTGAATTCATCATCTTTTAAGTTTAATAATTCTGTTGTGTTTCTGTAACCTTCTTTTGGTTTAGCACCAATGCCAACGAAGTAGTTTGTCGCACCGACACCGGCACCCACTAAACCTGCGGTAACAGGGCTAATGGCCATTTGATTTTGTTCTGACATAAGTAATTCTCCTTTATCTACACTTTTTTGTTAGTTTTCTACCTATAAAAGATAATAACCTTTTACGTTATTCTACTACAAGTATATTAAAATTCCTGAATATGAAAAATTGCGCCTTTTTCAAAATTGTTTTTACAATTCTTAACATGTGGCTTTTTTACATATCCCATGCCCCTTGATACAAGGCTTTCTTATAGATTTTATTATTGTAACACTTCAAACTTGTTTATAAAGGCTTTTTAGGGTAATATTAATTTATATTACGCAAAAATAGGGAGAATTAGCGCATGCCCGAAATTTTATTGACCGTTATTATTACTACTCATAACCTTTTAGAAAAAAATCAGGTTGATGATTTTAATCTCTTGTTACAGCTTCTGGATTTGCAGACGCTTGACGAGATGGAAACTATTGTTATTGATAACCAGTCTAATGACGGTACTATTGAGCTTTTGAAAGAATACAAAAATAAAGGTTATTTTACTTTTTATTCTGAAAAGGATACCTCAAAGTTTGAGGGCTTTAATAAAGGTGTTTTGCGCGCGAAGGGCAAATATGTAATGTTTTTGAGCTGTGATGATTTTATCCATGATATTACGGCGCTCAAAACAGGTGTCGAACTTATGGAAGCAGAGCAGGCTGATTTCTTGATGTCTACGGCTTATTGCAGGCATCCTGACGGGTTCGTGTTTGAATTTCCGCCCGCGCCTTATAATATATTTGAGGTTTTGCCGTGTGTACGTCAGGGCATGATGTTCAAAAAATCGGCGATTGCTAAAATTGATTATTTCGATGAAAAATTCAAGATTATGGCGGATTACGATTTGATAATCCGTTTGACAATGGCGCGTTGCAAGCCGGTGATTTTTGAGAAAAATATTGTTACCTGTAAGTTTGGCGAGAAAACTTATGCGCTTACTGAAAAAACTAACGAAGAAATCGCGCGTGTTTTCTTCAAGAATTACAGAACATTATATAATATGACAGATGATGTTATAGAAGAGATGATTAATTATTCGCGTTTCCCGAAACCTTTGTTGGAAAAGCTTGCCGCATATTATCCGCCGCAGGATAAGCAATATTTCTTGGATTATGCTGAGCGTATAGAATTAATCAGAACCGAAGCGATGAAAATGGCAGAGGCAGCGAAAGCTGAGCAGGAAAAAGTTGAAGCTCCCGCGGAACCGGAAAATAATGGTTTCGGATTCGGTGATAATAGTGGGTTTCATTTTTAGTTTTTTATAATATAATATAGGCAAGGAAAGTATTAAAAGAGGAAGTAGTATGTGTAATCAAAGAATAGCTGTAATCGGCTGCGGATGCTGGGGGAGAAATATCGTCCGTAATTTTTATAACCTTAACGCGCTTGAAATCGTTTGCGATTTGGACGATGAAAATTTGAAAAAAGTTCAGGAGCAGTACCCTGGGGTTAAAGTAACAAAAGATTTTAAAGAAATTTTGAACAGTGATGTTGTAACCGGCGTTGTTGTTGTAACTCCGAGCCACACTCACTATAATATAGTAAAATCGCTTCTTGAAGCTGGCAAACACGTTTATGTTGAAAAACCTATTTCAACAGTTGCGCAGGAAGCAAAAGACTTGATGGAACTCGCTGACGCGAAGAAACTTGTTCTGATGGTCGGTCACTTATTGCTTTACCATCCTGCGGTTAACCGCTTGAAAATGCTCGTTGAAGAGGGCGTTTTGGGTGATATCGTTTATGCACAAAGCGATAGATTAAATGTTAACTACTTCAAAAATGACAGAAGCGTAATGTGGGACTTGGCACCGCACGATGTGTCTATGATCAGCTACGTTACAGGAAAAGCGCCTGTCCGTGTGATTTCTGCGCTTGGATGCTCTTCTGATAGAAATAATATTATGGATATTACGCATATCGGAATCGAGTTTGAGGGCGGAATGATTGGCCAGATTTCAGATAGCTGGATTACACCGAAAAAACACGTCGTTCTTCTCGTTCGCGGTACAAAAGCTACTGCAATCCTTGACGATACGCTCGCAGAAGATAAATTGACTATTTACGATAATTTTGTTGCAAGTTCACAGATTATCCACTCAGATTATCTTGAAATCGAACCGTTGAAACTTGAATGCCAGCACTTCATTAGCTGTTGCGAAGAAGGCAGAAAAGCTCGTTCTGACGGACAAAACGGCTACGATGTCGTTTCAATTTTGGAAGAGGCAGAAAGAATGATGATGGGTGATAAAGTGGAACAGCTTGATAAAGTTGATTTTGCATTATCTAGAACTAAAGGTAAATAATTATGGCAAATTTTATTACAATTTTTAGAGTATTTTTAATGTTTATCGCGGTGTATTTGATTATTGCACTGCCGCAAAGCGTTACGGCTTATGTTTGGGCGCTTGTTTTGACAGTTCTTGCGTTTGCGCTTGACGGCGTTGACGGATGGGTCGCTAGAAAATTCCACGAGGAATCTAAACTCGGCGCGCTTTTGGATATTATGAGCGACAGAATCGTTGAAAATACTTACTGGATTTTATTTGCTGTTCAAGGCTGGATTTCAATTCTGTTCCCGCTGATTGCGATTACCCGTGGATTTATCACCGATACAATCAGAAGCGCGGCGATGGAAAAAGGTTTCACACCGTTTGGAATGCAGCAAAACCCTATTTGTAAATTTATTACCGGCTCAAGATTTATGAGAATTTCTTACGCGGTTGCAAAAGTCGTTGCGTTTATCGTAATCGTTGCGGCTAAAATTCCTGGGCTTCCACACGCAGATGTTGTGTTTGAAGTTGGTTACTGGCTCGCGGTTATTGCAATTGTATTCTGTGTAGTTCGTGGACTTCCAGTATTGATTGAAGCTAAAGCGGTGTTAGGAAATGACAAAGATTAATATTGTTCTATACGAACCTGAAATCCCGCAAAATACCGGAAATATCGCTAGGCTTTGTGCGTGTACGGGTTCTAGCCTTTATCTGGTTGGCAAACTCGGGTTTGCACTGACTGACAAGTACACAAAACGTGCCGGCATGGATTACTGGGAAAGCGTTGACCTCCACAAGGTTAATACGATGGAGGAATTGTTTGCGGCCAACAAGGGTGCTAATTTTTATTATCTGACCACTAAAACTAAACGCCAATACACGGAGGTCAAATTTCAGGATGGGGATTTTATCGTCTTCGGGCCTGAGAGCAGAGGGCTTCCGGCAGAATATGTTACCGATAAAAACGCGCTCACAATCCCGATGGTTGAGGGACAAAGAAGCTTGAACCTCTCAAATTCTGTGGCGATTGTTGCGTACGAGGCTATTAGACAGAATGGACTTTAAACTCCCGCCAAGACCTGAAAACTCGCACAAAGGAACTTTTGGAAAAGTTCTGAATGTTTCAGGCTCAAAATTTATGCCCGGCGCGGCGTTTATTTCTTCTATGGCAGCGTTGAAATCAGGTTGCGGATATGTTTTTCTTGCAACAGATGAAAGCGTTATGAATTGTGGTTCGTGGCAAACTTCGGGAATCGTTTTTACCCGAACAGCCTCAATTGCAGAGCATTTAAAGTCCTCTCAAGCGCTTTTGATTGGCTGTGGACTTGGTACCGAGTTGAAATCCGTTCAGATTTTTCAAAAAACATTCGAGGCTCAGGCCGAAATCCCGACGGTTATTGACGCTGATGGGTTGAATCTGTTATCAAAATATGATTTAGAATGGCTTCCGCAAAATCTTGTTTTGACTCCGCATCCGCTTGAGGCTTCAAGATTACTCGGCGGTGTTGAAGTCGAAAAAATCTTGAATGATACTGTTCATTATGCGGGCGAAATCTCGCAGATTTATAATTGTACAACCGTATTGAAAACTCATAATACAGTCGTGACGTCGCCGTTCGGTGAGGTTTATATTAATAATACGGGCAATTCCGGAATGGCAAAGGCTGGAAGCGGCGATGTTTTGGCCGGAATGATAGCTTCTTTTCTTGCGCAAGGGATGGAAACATGTGAGGCTGCAACGCTTGCAGTATATACCCACGGGCTTGCTGGAGATTTTGCAAGTAAAGAGCTTACTGAATATTGTGTTATGCCAACAGACCAGATAAATCATATCCCTCTGGCTTTTAAAACTCTTTTGTAACGAAATGTAAATGGATTGCTTCCCCAAAAGGCAATTTTTCTCGCTTGATATACTTTTTATATATAACGAGAGTATAATAAGAGAGGTAAAAACTATGCCAGTTCCATTTGGTGGAATGCCAGTAAACTTTGGGCGTGCGATCCCGTCAGGTTCGCATTGCGGAACATATCGTTCGTTTATGTCAGGCGGTGGTAATACTAACATTAGTATTAGAAATTATAACTATGGCAATAGCGGTTGTTGCGGTAGTAACAATATTTTCGGCGCACCTTATATGGGCGGTGCTTACTACGGCGGAGGCTGCTGTGGCGGTGGAGGCGAAATAAGTGATAAAGCTGCTTTGACTGCTTTAGGCGTTGGCGCAGGAATCGGATTACTTGCAAGCCCGCTCGGCGGCCCAATATTGAAAGGTATTGGAACAGGGTTCAAATATACAGGCAGAACTTTATGGGAAGGCGGTAAAGCCCTTGTTAATACATTCTGTTATGCCGGTAAAGGTATTTTGAACGGTATAAGAAAACTCTTTGGTAAAGAACCTATAGAAAATAAATGGGAAACTTTCGAAATGAAGAATCCGTTCAGATCTGATTAATAAAAAAGGAGCCTTGATTGGCTCCTTTTTTTAACGTTGGTTTTCGACCCGTTTCATTATCTCTTCGAATTCTTTTTCGTCGATGGTTTCTTTTTCAAGAAGTTCTTTTGAGATTTCTTCGAGCATATCGCGGTTCTCGGTTAGAAGTTTTTTCGCGAACTCGTAACGTTCATCGATGATTTCTTTAATTTCCTTATCGATTTCGTAGGCGATTTGTTCTGAGTAATCGCGTTGGTGGCCAAAGTCGCGTCCCATAAACACGTTTTCTTGATTTTTGCCGTAGGTCATATTGCCGAGTTTGTCTGACATACCCCACGCAGTAACCATTTTACGCGCTAAGTCTGTTACTGTGCTTAAATCTTGTGAAGCGCCGGTGCTGACTTTATCTTTGCCGTAAACGATTTCTTCAGCCGCGCGGCCGCCGAGTGATACGGTGAGTTGCGCAAGTAATTGTGATTTACTTGTGTGAACTTTTTCGTCTTTCGGACGAGTCCATGTAATACCGAGTGCGTATCCGCGTGGAATAATTGAAACTTTATGAAGTTCGTTTGCGTCTTTTACGAGTTTTGCGATTAATGCGTGACCGACTTCGTGGTAAGAGGTTAATTCTTTGTCTTTGTCAGTCATAACGCGGCTTTTCTTTTCGATACCTGCGATTACGCGGTCGATTGATTGGTCAATGTCTTCCATTTCGATTTGAGATTTGTCGTATCTTGCCGCAAGAAGTGCCGCTTCGTTCAAGAGGTTTTGCAAATCCGCTCCAGTAAACCCAGGGGTGCGTTTTGCAAGAATTTTTAAGTCAACTTCCGGTGAAATTTGTTTGTTTTTAGCGTGAACGTTAAGGATTTGTTCGCGGCCTTTAACGTCAGGCGCGTTGATGTAGATTTGACGGTCAAAACGGCCAGGGCGTAGAAGCGCGTTATCCAAAATGTCAGGTCTGTTTGTCGCCGCGATTACGATGATGTTTGTAGTTTCATCAAAACCGTCCATCTCAACGAGTAACTGGTTAAGTGTTTGTTCACGTTCATCGTGGCCGCCGCCAAGGCCTGCGCCACGTTGACGTCCGACTGCGTCGATTTCATCGATAAAGATAATACAAGGCTGATGTTTTTTCGCCTGTTCAAAAAGGTCACGAACACGGCTTGCACCAACACCGACAAACATTTCAACGAAATCAGAGCCGCTGATTGAGAAGAACGGAACGCCCGCTTCACCTGCAACAGCCTTTGCCATTAAGGTTTTACCGGTTCCCGGAGGGCCTACGAGAAGTACGCCTTTCGGAATTTTTGCGCCGAGTTTAATATATTTTGAACCGTTTTTCAAAAAGTCAACGATTTCTTCAAGTTCTTTTTTCTCTTCGTCAATACCTGCGACGTTAGCAAATGTTGTTTTAACTTTGCTGTCGAGAAGCATTTTAGCTTTGCTTTTGCCGAACGACATAGCCTGTGAGCCGCCTGATTGAATACTTTTTATCATAATAATCAGGAAGATAAAGAATAAAAGCGGGATTAAAAGAGAGCCGAAAAGGTTCATCAACTGGCTGCCTTCGCTTGGCTTGAGAACCGAAAATTCAACGCCTGAATCCTCGATTTTTTGAGTTAATTGCGGATCGTTAGGGGTTAAAACTTTGTAGCGCAAAACAGGTTTGCGTTTTTCTGTCGGGAGGAAAAGATTTGTTAAATCATTTTCTTCCGGCTGTTTTTCAGGTTCTTGAACCTGAGGCTGCTCAATAGGAACCGCAATAAGAAAATCGTTTGCTTTTTCGATTGTTTTGAATTCTTTGTTTGAAAGTTTTTCAAGGAATGTTGAGTACGTAAGTTCTTTTGTCGTTGTGACAGGGCCTGCCATCAATATTGACGAAACAAACACCATTACAAGGATTGCCAGAATAATGTACATTCCAGTTGATTGATTTTTATTCATTATTATCCCTCATCTTACCTTTTACTTGTATTTATTATAGCCAAAAACAAGCAAAAATGGAATAGGCTATTATAAATTTTTAAGGTAGAATGTTGTTATGGGCAAGAAATATAAAAAGTTATTTTCTAAATTATGCTGTTCGTTTTGCAGGAACGACATTGACCGTGACGCGTTTGAGGTGGTGCGTAAAGACAAGGGTGTGAATGTTGTTCGAATGGTTTGTCCTAAGTGCGGGAAAGATTTCGGGCTTGGAATTTTAAAGGTTCATGAGGGCGTAGGGCAGCCGCACGCTCCGCTTGAAGTCATTCAGGGCGCAGAACCGATTACTTATGATGAAGTTTTGGATGTTCATGAATATTTAAAAGGGCGCTAATGGCGGTTGATTTTTTCTAATACATAATTATATATTTATGTATGAAGAATAATTATTATGAAATTCTCGGTGTTACTCCTGACAGTGATTTGCGTGAAATTAAATCCGCATACAGAACCCTTGCGCGTAAATTCCATCCTGATATGGCCGAGGGGAATATTAATAGATTCAAAGAGATTAACGAGGCGTACGAAACACTTTCTAATGAGCGTAAGCGTATGCAATATAATATGTTGTTCGGGTTTTATCGTTCAGCCCCGACGCCGCCACCGCCACGCAAAGAACCCAAAAAAGAAAAAGTGGTTCCGCCGCAAGACGGTTCGGATTTGACTGCGGAAATTGTTATTACTATTCCTGAAGCCAAAAACGGAACTTCCAAGGTCGTGAATATTCTTCACACAGAACAATGCCCGAAATGCAAAGGCCGCAAGTTTATCAACGGTTCATCCTGCACTGAATGCGGCGGAACTGGTGAGATAACTCTGCGCCGGAAGCTTACTGTGACAATTCCTCCAAACGTTAAGCACGAAACTAAACTTCGCATAAAAGGCGAGGGCAACACCGGCAAAAATGGCGGCAAAAACGGGGATTTATTTCTCGTTATCAAAATAGAAAGTCCCCAGAATATCCGCTATGAGGACAAAACTGTTCACTATGAAGTTCCGATTGAACCCCACGAGGCCGTTCTCGGCACAACCGTTTCGCTCAAAACATTAGAGGGCAATATTCTCGTGAAAATTCCACCGCGCACTAAAGCCGGCCAGAAATTCCGCGTTCAGCAAAATGTTCAGGGTAAAATCTTTGAAATTTTTGTCACTGTGCATATTGAAATTCCTGCGTATTTATCGCATGATGAGATAAAGCTTTATGAAAAGCTTAGAAAATTGTCAAACGGTAATTTGCGGGAAAATTTCATCAATGAATAAAACTTATGTTAAAGAATTTTTTGTATCGATTCAGGGTGAGGGGCCTTATGTGGGTTTCAAACAGTTGTTTATACGCTTTTGTAAATGCAATCTGACCTGCAAATATTGCGATACAGAATTTCTAGCCTCAACCGGCGCGAAAGAATATTCAGCGCAGGAACTTTTTGATGCTGTTAGTGCGCTTGACTTGACCGGCGTCCATTCGATTTCGCTCACCGGCGGCGAACCGCTTCTTGATACGGAATTTTTAAAAGAATTTCTCCCTATGGCACGTCAATTGGGCAAAATTTATCTTGAAACTAACGCTACGTTGCCGGCTCAGTTTGAGGAGATTAAGGGGCTTGTGGACATCGTTTCTGCGGACATAAAGCTTGAAAGTGCGGCGGGGGTTAGAAATTGCCGGCATGATGAGTTTTTTGCCGCTTGTAAGGGTAAAGATACTTATGCAAAAATCGTTTTTGACGGTTCGATAACGGATGATGAAATCGCCCAAACCGCGGCGCTTGCGAAAAAGCACGGGCTTGAAATCGTGCTTTCGCCTATGATGATAGGGCATAAAATGAGTGTCGGCGCGGATTTTATCGCTGAGGTTCACGATAAATACTTGAAACATTACGACCGCGTGCGCGTAATCCCGCAGGTACATAAGTTTTTGGGGATTGAATAATTACAAAATACACGCAAGAATCATTAGTATCATTGTGCCGATTTGCATTGCGGTTGACATGTTCTGCGTGAATTTGTTCGAATCGTATTTCTTCGCGCTTTTTGACGCGTTGAAGGCGCTCGAAATTCTGCCGATACGTGTTTTTTCGTCTTCATCCGCGAAGTTTTCGCCAAACATACTCTGTTCTACGCGTGAAAGACGGTTTGACATCGTGTCATTTTTGAAGTTCTGGTGGTAAAGCGCGTTTTCGACGGTCGAAAGGTTAACTTTTCTGCCCGAAAATGTGAATGAATCGTCGTTGAAAGAAGTCGAACTTCCGCCGATTGACATTCCGTCGTAATCAATTGCCGGCGGGTAGTAGCCGCTTACGTGGTATGTATCGACAGCGTTTGCAAGTGATTGTTCAAGGCCTTGCGGGCGAACTTGTTCGCGAAGTCTATCAACACGGGTTGATAAGTCGTCGTTGGCGTAACTTTTGGTGAAAACTTTGGTTTCCAGTTGCGCAAGACGATCTTTTACGCCGAGGTTTTTAAACTCTTTATTGAAAACACTTTTTTCAAGTTCGTTGATAACCGGATAATCGATGTTCGCTTCTTGTGAGGATAGAACTTCGCGCTGTTCTTCTTCGCGTGCAAGAGTGTCTTCGCACGGTTCAATCTCTTGGCCGTAGAGTTCTGCGCCGAGGTCTTTGTTAAGTCTGGAAATCCTTTGGGGCAAACTCTGGTTTGAAGCCTCGCCGTAAACGTTTTCCTCAATTCTCGTTACGCGTGTTGTTTCGTCTTCACCGTTGTAGTCAAAGCCAAATAATGAGTTTTCGATTTTATTCAGAATCTCTGTGTTTGATGCCGCAAAGACGCATGGTGCAAAAAGTAAATTTACTAATATTAAAGCTAAAAAGATTTTCTTCATAATAACAACCTCGTATTCTAAGAATATAGGTTGTTATTATCTGAAACTATTGCACGGCCACGCGGTTTAGATTTCGCGGAATTTACGACTTTCGCAGTGCGAAAAAAGCAGTAGGTTTTGAAAAAATGTACTACTTACGTTTAGTTTTTTTATTATTAATATATTCAAGAGAACTCTTTTTCAGCTCTGTTGTCAGGTCTGACGGGTTGAACATATTTGTAAAAAATTCTTTTATTTTCATATTGGTTTTTATTCTAACCTGTTCATATCGGCTGATTTGGCTGTACGGGAAGATTTCTTCTGGTCTGTCCTGAATATCTTTTTCCCATATTGAAGCCGCTTCATCGAATTTCCCTGCGTTCGCAAGCTTTTTACTGCACATTGCAGCGCGCGCCGGCATGTATTCTGTTAGTTTGGAATTCAGGCAGGAATCGTACATTTTATCAAATTGTTTCAATCTTTCAAAGCATCCGTCCGCTTCTAATTCCAGATATATTGCAGTCGACGGGTATTCTTCTTTTAGTGTGTCTAAAATATCCAGAGCTTTTGCGCAATTGTTTCTGGCTTTTTCGCGCTGCGCGCTCAGTATGGTTTCGTCGAATTCAATCTGTTCCTGCGTCATAGGCGCCGGAACTTTTAATATAATAATAGCTAGGATTAATATTCCTAAAATCGCTGAAAATAATTGTGCTTTCTTGTTCATACTCTCTCCTGTTTTTATAACTTTACAAAACTTATAATTTGCAAATGTACTGGCAATTTTTTTATTTCTGGGTTATTATATCATACATACCTTAATTTGGGTATCGGTATGGAAAACGATAATATAATGCAATTATTATTAGATAAAGAATTGAATTCAAGCGACAAGCTGTTAAAGCCTGACTTTAACTCAAGAACAGGCAGAGAATTTCTCGCGTTCTATCTTCACGCAAAGTTCAAACAGCTGATAGCCTACGACAAGCGTCAGCCTGAGCCGATGATTGTTGAGATGAATCCAAGTTTTCCTAACAGTTTTTCACGCCGTTTAATTACAAACCCTACAAAACGTTTTCTTATCGGTATTACGGGCGAATCCGCGTCGGGCAAATCTACGATTTGCAAGGCCATAAAAACAGTTATCACGGAATTATCAATGCCTGTTTCTATTTTAAGCACCGACAATTATTTCAACGATATTTCTAAGTTGATTGAAAAATACGGAAGCTTTGATAAGTTGATAGAAAGCGGGTACGACATAGATGCACCAAGCAGTTTTCAATTAGATGTTCTGAAGCAGGACTTGATTGATCTCGGCGACGGTATTGATATTAAAGCTCCAACATATCTTCCTAATGGAACCGGAGTTTCTATGCCAAAGTCCTTGCCAATTTCGTCAGAAAAGTTTATAATAGTTGAGGGAACAGCAACAATGTTTGATGCTGTCCGCGATATATTTGACGTTAAGCTTTACGTTGAGTCCGATAATGAGATTCGTAGAAAACGCTTCATGAAAAGAGCGTGCGAAGAGAGAAACCAAACAAGAGAAAATGCTATTCAGCAGTGGAATTATCTGGAAACCGCAGGCTGTCACTACGTTAGACCACATCGCAGCAGTGCTGATTTTGTTCTTAACGGAAACTCTGATTTAGGATATTTTTCCCAAATCCTTGAGTATCTCTACACAATAACAAATAGTTTTCAATAGAGAATTATAGTTATAAAGAACAAAAATACACCAAATAATTGATATCTAAATTGATGAAATTGAGGTATTATCAAAGTGTGGATTATAATATAAGTATAGTATAACCGGAAAAAGAGTAATTTATGAAGAATAGAGAGAGTATTGAACAAGCAAATATGAAAATAATCCTTGGCTGGACATTGGCAATGGGCCTTGCAATATCTCCTGCGCTGGCAGCAAATGACACGCAGAGCGTGCAGGTTCAGCCGATTAAAAACGACAAAAAACAGGTTTCTATGGTTGTGACCGAAGTCGGTAGAAGCAACCCGTTTGAGCCGGTTTTTGGCGGGTATGATGAAGATACTGATTACTTTTTGGCTGCACCGCCTGAAGTTCCGGGTCTTGATAACGATGCACTTGATGTCATTAAGGCTAGAGTCGCAGGGATTATTTATGACAAAAATAACGTTAATTCATCCGCAATTGTTAATATCGGCGGTTCGGATTATTTAACAAGAATTGGCGATAAAATTAATGGTTACGTCGTTACAGCAATCGACAGAAACGATATTACCGTTCAATTAGGCGCAAACACATTTAAAGCCGGCGTCGGCGATATAATTTCAAGTGAAGACTTGTATGACGTCAACAAAACTAGAACTCCGGCTTTGGAATCTAAGTTTGCAGGTAGAAGAAAAGTTAATTAAAAAAGATAATTGGGAGCGAACATGAAGAATTCGGTTTTAAGCAAAATAATGTTAGGAACAATGCTGGCAACTACGCTTGCATTGAGCAGTGCGCCTTGCGTTTTTGCCAAGACGGCAGACAATGCAAAAATCGCATTGGCGGGTCAAAGTGACTCGATTTTATTGAAAGGTGATATCTCTTTAACTGAAAAAGAAGAAAAAGTTTCTTTAAGTTTAAGAGATTCAGACGTTGAACAGGTATTGAGAATGTTCGCGGATATCGCAGGATTGAACATTGTTTTCTACGATAAAGTATCTTCAAAAATTACACTCGATATCGTTGATGAACCTGTTAACAGCGCGTTCGATATGGTTATGGAACTTTCACAGTTGACATACAGCGTTATTAACGGAAACACCCTCGTTATCGCTAAAGCCGGTAACTCTGATATCAGTATGATGAAACAGGGAATCACTTTTATTCCTGTTAAATATGTTGATGCGGCTTCTATGGCTGACTTCTTGAACAAAAATATTTTCGGTATGAAAAAACCAGGGCTTGCAGGCTCTGATATCGTTATTACAAACCCTGTAACTAACGAACTTCTCGTTTTCGGTACCGATAACGATGTTTCTATCGCAAAAAGAGTTGTTGAAAAGTTCGACAAAAAACCAACATACACAACATTCAAAGTTAACTATACAACTCCAAAAGAAATGGCAACTATGATTTGCGATATGTTGTTACCTACAACTATCAAAAATGATTCAATCGGTGATAGCCTGCTTCCGCTCTCTACCGGCTTGAAAATCGCTAACGGCGGGTACATTACAGGGGGTGCTTCATCTCTTGAATTAGGCGCCGGCGAAGTCGCTTGTAAAGTTACTCCAACTTCTAGCGCTGGAAACTTAACTTCTTTTGATTTGCAAAACTTCTCAATTTCATATCAGGAACAAAATGGCTTGATTAATATGATTGGCGGTTCTGAAGAACAGATCGCTATGGTTTCTGAATTTATTCAAAAATTCGACAGAAAAATTCCTCAAGCTTACATAGAAGTTTCTGTAATCGAGTTGAACGAAAGTGGTTCTAAAAACTTATCTAACACTTGGAGATTCTACTCAGACGTATTCTCATTCAACGCAGAAAACGGCTCAGTCGGTACAAGTTTACCGGTCTGGATTTTTGGTAATCAATTGCCATCAACATATGATGCCTCTACCGGCGAAATCGAATGGGTTGACAGAAAACCAGGCGGTGCTGCAAGACCATCTAAAGCGTCACTACAGTACTCAATTAACTATGCGTTGAGAAACTCTAAAGCACGTACAGTTGCTAACCCTAGAATTCTCGTTACTAACGGTGAAGAATCTACTATCGATATCACTCAAAGCTATGTAGAAAGTGTTGATACTGAAATGACCGCAAGTGGTACAGGTTCATTCGTAACAAGAAAATACAATATGGCTGACGACGCCGGTGTTCAATTGTCTGTAACGCCGTTCATAAGCCCTGACGGTTATGTTACTATGAACATTAAACCTGAATACACAGTTATTTCTGACCAGTTGATGGAAACTGACGGAAACGGTGTTCAATACATCGCGGCAACAACAACTCAAACAAGAACTTTCGACCTTACTAACGTTCGTTTGAAAGATGGCGAAACCCTCGCTATTGCCGGTATGATTATGGAAACTGATACCAAAGTCGTTAACAAAATCCCTGGTTTAGGTGATATTCCTTACTTAGGCGTTTTATTCAGATCTTCTAACACTGAAAAAACTAAGAGTGAAATGCTCGTTATGATTACACCTAAAATCATTTATGATGATGAGGATCTGTAAACCCAAGCCCCACTTGTATGGAAATGCTTTTTTGAACAATGAACGAATTATTAATTAAATTAAAAAACAGCATAAACAAAAAAATCTACAATCAGATTAGCGTAGCCGCAATGGAGCAGCATCTGTTTGTCCCGATTAACGTGCGTGATAATTATTTGTTTGTTGCAATAAATTCGCAAACCGACAAAGAACAAGTCAGTGATATTTTAAGAGAAACTTTTACATATACCATTAAATACATTCAATTATCGAATGATGATTTACTGGAATTGATTAAGTCCTCTAACGTTAATATAGACTTGAGTGCCGCAAATGATAGGGTGAAAGAAAGCCGACATAAAATCGGTGAGATGCTTATCGATGACGGCATTATCACAGACGCACAGTTGCTTGAGGCTATGGCCGAAAGCAAAAAGACAAAGATGCCTGTTGGTTCTGTTCTGTGTAAACTCGGTTATGTTTCGCTTGAACAGTTGAAAAGATACCTCAAGGTTCAAACGGGTATTGATTTTGTTACAGCAGAACAAATTCAAAAGCAAGCGCAATATATTAACCTGCTTAATGAAGATTTTATCAGGGTAAACAGATGTATTCCGATTTATTCTGATGAAAAGGAAATCTTGCTCGGTGCTGTTTCTTTACTGAAACCGGCAATTTTGAAGAATATTCAATATATTACCGGTTTGCAGCCAAAACAGTTGCTGATTACTGCATTTGAGTTTGAAAATGCGCTTTCTAAACACTTCTCAGAAGAGAAAAAAGAAACCGATAAATTGATGCAAATGGCATCAGAAGAAGCAAGTTCGTTCAAACAAGAACAATCTCTATCCGAGATGGTTGATAAGGATTTGAACGATTCAGCCGGTTCTGTTGCGATGTTTGTAAACAAAATCGTTACCAACGCGATTGATAATAAGGTTTCCGATATTCACATTGAGCCGCGTTTGAATTCTTATATCGTTCGTTACCGTAAAGACGGTATGCTTCAAAAAGTTTTTGATATCCCGAATAAGGTTGAAAACTCAATCATTTCTCGTTTTAAGGTTATCGCACGTTTGAACATCGCAGAACACAGACGTCCGCAGGACGGTACGTTCTCAATGAATTATAAAGGCGGATCTTACGACTTCCGTATTTCAACATTGCCTGTATCCGGTAAAGAAAAGATATGTATCCGTGTTCTTGCGCCTGCTGTAAGCTTGAACGCAATGGACAGAACCATTAATCTTGCCGGTGCAAGTAAAGAAGAAATCAGCAGAGTTAAAGACATGTGCAGCGCGCCAAATGGTATTATTCTTACCTCCGGCCCTACTGGTTCCGGTAAAACAACAACTCTTTATTCTGTATTGAAAAGTTTGAACGATGAAACCGTTAACATCACAACGATTGAAGACCCGATAGAAATTCGTCTTGACGGTATTAACCAATCACAGGTTAACACGAAAGCCGGAATTACGTTCGCGGCTTGTATGAAATCAATCTTAAGACAAGACCCTGACATCATCCTGATCGGTGAAATTCGTGACTACGAAACACTTGAAATCGCGGTATCTGCCGCACTTACAGGTCACCTTGTATTAAGTACCGTCCACACAAACTCAGCGGCCGCAACAGTCACACGTTTAGTTGAAATGGGTGCAAAAGATTACCTTGTAGCCTCAACTCTTACCGGTGTAATCGCTCAACGTCTTGTCAGAAAACTTTGTGATAAGTGTAAAGAGCAATACTTCCCGACTTACGCAGAAGCAAGACAGGTTCTAAAAGACGAAGTTGAAATCGAAGAGTTTATGAAAACTCCTATTTATAGACCTGTTGGCTGTGAAGAATGTGATTTTTCCGGTTATAAAGGCCGTCTTGGTGTTTATGAGATTATGCCAATCACAAAAGAAATTAAAAAGCTTATCGCTGAAGGCGCGCACGATTTGGATATCGAAGAACAAGCTGTCAAAGAGGGTATGCTGGTTCTGCAATCTGCATGCTTACGTCATATCAAAGAGGGCAAAACTTCTATTGATGAATTCGTACGTGTCTTAGGTTTAGCAACTGAATAAAAAGGATTATTATGCCAATATTTAACTATACAGCTTTAAAAAATAATAAAGACGTTATAAGCGGAAAAGTCGAAGCTTATGATATTTCCAGTGCCAGAGCCGAGATTAAAAAACTTGGCTATACGCCGATTAGTATCGTAGACGAAAAACAAAACGAAAATAACGTCAAAAACAAAGCGAAAGCGGCTTTAGCGCCGTTGCCGACACTCGGGCTGCAAGATAAGATTGAATTTACTTCAACTATGCAAATCCTTGTTCAGGCAGGTATTCCTATTATCGAATCGTTGATGTTTATTGAAAACGATGCGGCAAAGGCTAAACTGCGTAAAGTTGCAAAGGAATTAAGAAAACAGATTATCGGCGGTGGTACGTTCTCCGGAACGATTGCGAGATATCCGCTTCAATTCGGTCATATTTACATCGGTCTTTGTAAAGCTGGTGAAGATACAGGGGAACTTGAAAAAACTCTTGACCGTTTGTTGGAACTTTTGAGTAAACAGGCTGCGATTAGAGGACAAATTATTGGTACCTTGATGTATCCGTTCTTCGTCGTAATCTTGTCTGTTTTGATTATTTTGATTATGTTATTGTTCGTATTCCCTGTATTTAAAGACATGTTCGACAATATGGGTAAGGAATTGCCTTTGATTACGGCAGTTTTGATGCAGGCTGGTTTGTTCTTGAAAGCAAACTGGATTTGTATTCCTGTAGGATTCATTGCTTTCGGTGCAGGTGTTACGGCTATTATGCGTTATGCTCCTACAAGAAAAATTGTTCACCGTATCGGGTTGAAAATTCCTGTAATGGGTACAATGCTTAGATTTGGTGATTTCTCAAACTTTGTTGCCGTAATGCAGGTTGCATACGACGCAGGTATTCCGATTGTCGAATGTTTGCACCTCGCGATTTTGACTATTACGAATGACGTTTTAAGAGAACAGCTTGACGCTTCTATTATTAACGTATCAAAAGGTCAGCACCTTTCAGTTGCGCTGAGAGCGACAGGCGCGGTTCCTAAAATGATTTTGTTTATGATTGCAACCGGTGAACAATCAGGACGTTTGGGCGATATGCTCGGTCAATGTACAATATATATTGATAAAAAATTGAACGATATTATTTCAACTTTGACAAAAATGATTGAGCCGATAATGTTGCTTGTAATCGGTGGTATTGTCTGCGTACTGGCATTAGCACTTTACTTGCCATTGTTCGCATCATATATGGATTAAAAAAGAAAAGCCCCTTTCGGGGCTTTACTTTTGCCAAAACATGGTTTAAAATAATTTAAGAAAGGAAGGATTATTATGAAAAACGAACTTATGTACACCTTGACAGGGGGG
>JAMPIJ010000005.1:0-48754 GCA_023662905.1 Fusobacterium sp. | reverse complement strand
CGCGGGGGGGGGGGGGCCTCACGGGTTAACATATATTAATCTTGAGGGCTGGAATCAGGGCGTAAATTTATTGTCGGACGACAAAAAACTTACGCAAGCAACTAAATCTGTTCTTATAAAATCCAAAGAGATTATCCGTCAAAACCCTGATTTAACTATTGAAGAAGCGATTGGTATTGCTTTAAACGGTAAGCTTGAAAAAGCCTTTAAACAGGCCGGAATTGCATTAGAAACCATACGTATAGAGGCGCCTGCAACAAGAGCAACAATACTAGACCAAATGCGGCCATATATGCCTACTGAAAGCCTCTTAAAATCAAATATTGAGTCTATAGCACGGCACTATACTAACAGTAAAAAAACTTTTGTTGACTTGAGTTCCCGTATTGCAAAATACTATGATGAAAATTTGAACGCTTTTTCAAAGCAAAGTATCATTGAAGATTTAAAAGTTTTGAACTCAAAAATAAATAATTTTGCTAAAAATAAGAATATTTCACCTGAAAACATCTATTTGGTAAGACCTATTTTCATAGATAAAGTAAAAAGTTTCGATCTTATCAATAAAATGTACGTTGATTTATTCAATATTCCGGAATCAAAAAACATAAAAATAAATTCCGTTACGGAACTGAATGATTACCCTAAAAACTCTGCATTCGTAATTCTTGATGATATCATCGGCTCAGGTGCATCGATGTCAGAAGTAGGCCAATATTTATTTAATTCAAGCTCTATACATCCGAAGCAGCATGTCCTATTCTGCCCTGTAGCCGGAACGCAAAACGGAGTAGATTACCTGCAAGAAGTTATTGAACTTACTAACAGACAAAAATCTGACGCAATACTAAACATTGCTGAAAATACAAAAGATTATACTAACACTAAAGATTTATTCACTGGTGACAGTGAACTTGCGAGAAAAATCTTAGGTGACTGCGGTCACGGACAATTCAGTATGTGTACAGTGCTTCCATACATGGCGCCTGACAACAACTCAACACTTGCAAGCTATTTGACAAGATTTTTTGTGCCGGAAAAGGATTGCATTAAAAATAGAAACGAACTTTTACCGGCTATTTTGGAAGAAACATATTACTACGATATTTTTGGAACTTCAAAAGATAAAATTTTGACTGATGGCGCAGTAGTTTATGGCCTAAAACCTGAAAAAACAATATTTGAACGAGTAAAAAACCTTTTCAATGGAGATAAAATCTAACATGTTGCTTTCTATATCTCCAATAAATCAAAAAAGTATATCGAATATACAATTCAAGAGAAATATTAATCACAAAATTCTCACACCAGTTTCGCCGGCCAGCGATATATTTCAGGTGTCTTCAGCATCAAAAAGATTTGAAGCACTTATTACTTCTATTGAAGCAAAAATTAAAAACCAGCTTTGCGCATATACACCTCAAAAGCTTGATAGTGATATCAAAACTGTAATGAAAGAGGTTCCGGACGCCAGTGAACAACAAGTTTTAACGGTAATGCAACGGCTGACCCAGTGGGCAAATTATACCTGCTTACCACAACTTGCCAAAAAACTTTCTGCTTTAAATATAAAAGAAATGGCTAATAATTCAAAGCTTAACGAATCTTTTTACTATCTTCAAAAATATAAAGGTCTATTTGAATTAAACCGTCACGGCGAAAGACTTGCCCATATAACGACACAAAGTGAACTACCTTTATGCGTAGAGAAAAAACATCCTAAAAACACTTCTTTTATTAATCTTGAGGGTTTTGAAGACGGTGTAAATCTGTTTACAAACGATAACAAGCTTGCAGAAAAAACCATAGCGACACTGAGAAAAGTTCAAAACTTTCGCAATAACCATCCTGATAAAACATTCAAACAGGCTCTATTTACAGTTTTAAACGGTAGAATCCGTAAAGAAATGAGTTCTTATGGGCATACAGTCAAAACAATTTGTAACCACAGACCTGAAACAAGAGAAAATATTTTAGCGCAAATGCAGCCTTACGCACCTCCATCACGGAATGAAATCACTTCAACGATAGAAACTCTCGCGAAACATTTTGGCGGTAATGCACAAGAAATTTCCGACCTTAAAATAAAGCTTGCAGACTATTACGACTGCAAACTCAACATTTTTTCAAAACAAAGGATTATAGAAGATTTACAAACAATAAAAAGTAAAATTGACAAATACATTCATAAACATAGAATTCCGGAAAACAATGTACGCTATGTCATTCCTGATGAACTAGGGGTTAATAAAAGCTTTGGGCTTATTACATATATGTTTGCCCAAAATTATAATATTGAACCTAAAAAGATCATGAGGTTAAATAGTATTTCGGATTTAAAATATTATCCCGAAAACAATGTCTTTGTTATACTCGATGACTTTTCAGGAAGCGGTGACACCCTGACACAGGCGTGCGATTATTATCTGGAATCTTGGCGTTTGAAGAAAAAACAACATATTATTTTTGCACCAATTACAGCCTGCGAATCAGCAATTAATAATATTAAAGCAAACATAGAATTAGCCTCAAGGGAAAAATTGGACACTCTTTTAACGGTTGATAAAAACATACAAAAATACTCAAAAACTGCAAGAGAACTACTGCTAGACAGATATTTTTTTAGTAATCCTAAAGGTATAGAAATTTTCGGTTATGAGGGATACAAGAACGAGAAAATTTTTTCAGGATGTAACGTTTTTCCGTATATGGCGCCGGATAATAATTCGGCTTTATCCTCTTTTTTGATAAGATATTTCCTACCAAATCCTAAAGGAATCAAAAACCAACACATTGATTTCGACACCATCGTTAAACAAGTTGACGATAAAATGTTAAAAATTATGAATTAATCCTTAAAAGATTAAAGTTCTTTTTCCATGCTTCCGACATTAGTAATGTGATTAGGAGATGTGTGGTATGAACGATTTAGATTTAACAAAAGAGATTCAAAATTTAATTGAAAAACGCGATGAGTTTAACGGTACAGATGATTGCTACTGTGCATTGATGAAACAAATTTTCTTGTCAAAATCAACCTTGAACTAACCATTCCGGCAATAGAAAAAGCCGCTAATATAATTTACCCTACGGGTATGAAAATTGTTATTATTGGAGCGGTTGCGGCCGGTGCAAAAGCCGCAGCTAAGGCAAGAAGACTTGCACAAGATGCAGAAATCATTGTTTACACGGACGATACGCATGTTTCGTATTCCTCCTGCGGTCTGCCGTATTATATTGCGGGCAATTTTGAGGATTACAGAATGCTTCTTGTCCGCTCTCCCGAAGAATTTGAAGAACAAGGGATAAAAATCAGACTTAGGCACAAAGTTATCAAAATTGTGCCTGATACCAAGCAAATTCTTGTTCATAATATGAACGAAAACAACGTGGAACTTGTTAACTACGATAAACTTATTATCGCAACAGGTGCAAGGCCGTTTATTCCGCCTATCAAGAATACAGAACTGCCCAACATTTTCACCGTCAGAAAAATCGAAGACGGCATAAATATCAAGGCAAAAGCGATTAACTCTAAAAAAGTTCTAATAGTCGGTGGCGGTTATATTGGTATGGAACTTCTTGAATCCTTTGTCACACGCAAATTAAAAGTGACATTAGTCGAGAATTCACGCCATATTATGCCAATGCTAGATCCTGAAATAAGCGAAATGATATATGACCAGTTAACATCCGTTTGCGAAAACAGGTTTGAAATTATCCGCGGCGAATCAGTGGTTGAATTTTGCGGCGATGAAACCGGTGTTACCTGCGTTACACTGTCTTCAGGGCAGAAGATTGAAACAGATTTTGTAATCCTTGCAACCGGAGTTCGCCCGAACGTTGAAATCGCTTACGACGCAGGAATTGAACTTGGCGTCACCAAAGCAATCAAAGTAAACAAACGTATGGAAACCAATATAAAAGATATTTACGCCTGTGGTGACTGCGTAGAAGAAAACCTTGTTATCAATGATTCTCCGGCATGGATTCCGCTGGGTTCTAACGCAAACAAAGAGGGAAGATGTGCGGCTATGAACGCATGCGGTGAATTTGATGAATTTAACGGGGTTCTCGCTTCAGCCGTGACGCGCTGTTTAGAACTTACCATTTCTATGACAGGCCTTACTGAAACAGGTGCCAGAAGCCAGGGAATTGACCCTATTTCCGTAACAGTCACTAAGAATGACAAAGTTGGCTATATGCCGGATGTAAACAATATTACACTCAAACTTATTGCTGATAAAAATACAGGCAGGCTTATCGGCGGACAGGCAATTGGCGCTGGTGACGCTGATAAACGGATTAACACCTTAACTTCCGCGCTTCTGAGTAAAATGACGGTTGAAGAATTCTGCCAGAACGATTTAACCTACGCGCCACCGTATTCGCCAACGATTGACCCACTATTGAACGCAGCTGAAATTCTACGTTCTAAACTCAAGAAATTAAATTCTTGATATATTTGGCTACAGCCTCACCCATTGAAAAACAGGACTGCTGAACCCGCAAAGCCGCTTGCGCCTTAAAATCAGCCGACAAACAACGGCCTGCAACAAAAAGATTGTCTATATCTGCAGACATTAAACTTTCAATAGGAAGCTGATAATACCCGACTTTATTAAGCACTGAACCGTCCTGCTCGGAACTGTGAACATCTATCGGATAATTGGCCTCTAATACAGGATTATCAAACCTTTTACCCTCTTTTAGGTCACGCTCTGTGTACAAATAACGTCCTTCGATTCTGCGTGACACCCGAATCCCCAAATCGTCTGCGATATTGGAGATATAAGCCTTTTCAAAGCCTGCAAAATACTTCTTGCAAAAGGCCGCAAGGCGTAAAATGCTTGCTCTTGCTTCAATTAATGCTGCAGAAACGGCCTTAACGTCTTTCAAATCAAGGTTTTTGAGTATTCGAGGGCAGTTAAATGCAAGCGCCCCGTCACACCCTGCAACAGTAAAAACCTGAAAATAATTGCCATCCTCAATCGTCAAATCACCCGCCGCTATTGCGTTTTCGAATATTGGCCGTAACGCCCAAACGCTGTTTTTATCCCATGTATAAGCCGTAGAAAGATGTATTGTGCCGTCAATCTCCTCTATCGGTGAAACCTCTTTGTCACGATCAATACTGCGAAGCCAGCCCGCAAACTTTTCCATATCAATTCCGCTCATAATAAATCTGAGCGTCACAGGCTGAGTTTCATTTTCAATAAAATTACATCCGCAAATTTTTCCAACATCACAATTTCCTGTTGCATCAATCACATATCTCGCTTCGATATATTCTGATAATCTTTCTGAATCTCCAGAACTATTATCGCTATCTATCTGCTTGATACATTCCAATAATTGTTTGGCGTTTGCACCTCTTAACATGTCGTGATTATTATGAGAATATATCTTGTTGATATTTTCTGATAAAAGTTCAGACTTCAATTCTAACTTTTTGATGTTGTTATCGAATCCCACTTCAACTTTTGAAATAGATGTAAGAAAACGAATTTCTACACCGGCAGAAGTTAACATTTCATCTAGAACTATCTTCAAAACCTCAGGATTAAACCAGCCGCTGTTACCTTGAAACTCAATCTGTGCGCCGTTTTCAGACATTTTTTTAACGAGTTCATCGTAAAAATCACGGTTAATTTCAGATTTTCCGGCGTTCATCACAGGCAGAACCAACCCCGATGTTATAGCACCTCCCAGATGAATTTTCTTTTCAATAAGCAAAGTTTTTAACCCTGATTTCGCCGCGGTATAAGCCGCTGCAATGCCTGCGGTTCCGCCGCCGACGACCACAACATCATACATTATTATGTTCCTTTCTGTACTGTTTTATAAACTTTGAACTCGAAATCAAAGGACTTTCTTCAACTTCTTTTTTATGCCGCTCGATAATTGCCTCATTAAGGCCGTTTAAATTTTCGTCACGATAAAATATACCTGCACGAGTTTTAACAAGGCTTAAATCGTATTCTGAGAGGTCATGTTTTATAAACTCTTTGTTTTTAACTGCAATAGTACCTGTAAACGTCTTCGTGCGCTCATTATAAATCTTTCCGACACAAAAACCTGCACTCAATAAAGCACTGCGAACCAGCGCAGAATTAGAGTAGGTAAGGATTCTGCCGTTATCGTCTAGATGTTCAGATAAAAGCTTAAAAAAGTCTAAAGTCCACAGACACGGGCATTTTGTAGGAGTGAAAGCATCTAAAAATACGAGATGATACTTCTTATCATCGTTCAATATAACCCTTCTTGCATCATCAATATTATAGTCAATAGCAATATCCGCTATTCTACGGGCTTTCAGAGCCTTTTTATAGCTACTTGATATATGGTGATAATATATATTATGTAAAAAGCCTTTAAAAAGCCTTGTAAGGCCTGCTTTTCGCCTATAATTATAAAATTCCACAGCTTTATTTTCCAAATAAGGCCTGTTTTCACGATTTTTCAGATATTTTTGCAAATCTTCGTCACTTAAAAACTCAGGGAACTGCGCCGCTAAACGTTCAACTAAAATATAATTTATAAAGTTATCATAACCAAACTGGCGTTCAATCTTACCGCTAGAAAGATGTTTAACCTTTTCCGTAGGTAAATTTTGTCGTTTTGGCATTTTTTTAGCATTCGCGGTAAAAAATGGAGATAGAAAAACGAGTTCCTCATCATTGTCTATGGCGTTAATATAGATTGAAATATTATCGGAATATATCGTATCGGTACTATAAAATTTATTTAGAAAACTTTTTGTGTTATATCCAATTCCATAACAAATATCTAAGATGTTTATTTTATTGAAGTTCGTGATATAATATTTGATGTCAGCAGGGAGAACAAATTTCTCACAGCTTTCAGCGTACGCCCCGAACGTAGAATGATAAATATCATCGAACTCAGGGCTATACAACCCCACTGAGCCGTCATTGGTTATATATGGATAGAAGTCTTTCATAATGCTACAATTATACCATAGCAAGGGTTTAGGGCATATTGTTAAGATATGTTAACCATAGTGCAAGGCTAATAGCAATTTTGAAAGTTTCGAATACTTTATATCAGTGGATACAGCAGTTAATTGAGGATTGGGAAACATGAAAAATTTATTTATAGTTTTAATGAACGTTTTATTTTTATTAGTAGTAGCAGCAGATGTAGTTTCTGTTAAATATGAATGCAACACAGCACCTGTAGTTCAAAAATCTTGCTACCAAGAAAGACAAGCACATTTCCAAGCGCCTGTCGATATGATTTCATTAAACTTGCGACACTAAGATTTACCACAGTGCAGTCGGCATAAGTCGGTCGTAGAACCAAACTTCAACGCCGTCGTATTGTTCAGGAAATTCAATCTTTGAGTCAACTCCGATTGCGCGGATAGGAATATTAACCTTTTCTGATGCACGTTTTAGGATTTCATACCCTCTGATAACATCTTCTTTAGTTGTTTCATCGCCGAAATGGGTATTAGAAATCAAACCGGAAAACTTTTTCCACTCCCGATGCTCTATCCCTTCAGAAAAAGTTATATATTCAATAATATTTTCAACATTACAAGTTTCAAACTTAGAAGTATTCACCACAAGGTATATTTCTAAGTTTGTTTCTTTTTCAATATTATTTATAATATCAAGAATATCAAGGCCAGAAGCGCCATATCCAACATCAATCACGACATCATTTTCAACGGAAAGACAGTTCTGTTGAGCAGGTGTAATATAACTTCCAGCCTCGCCAAGTCCAAAGTATTCAAGCTGAGCGATAACATTTATCCCCTCTGACTCAAGCTTTCCGGCTATTGGACGCAGAGTATATGCAGGCTCAACAGTGTCTAAATCAACAAGCGTAATCGGCTTGCCTGCTCTTGCGTATTGTCTAGCCCTATTCAGCGCGGTTTCTGATTTCCCGCTCGCGTATGCGCCTGCAAAAACTTCAACTTTTCTTGACATATTCTCCTCCGTTTATACACATTTTAACACAAAAACCGTTACTTGCTAAAAATATTGTTTGTGCCATAATTATAATAAGGCTAAAAGTAAAATAGCGTATAAGTAATTATATAGAAAAAGAAAAAGGAAAAAACAAAAATGGCAAGAAAAACTCCATTAGAGAAAATCAGAAACATTGGTATTGCCGCTCACATCGACGCTGGTAAAACCACTACAACTGAGCGTATCCTGTTCTACACAGGTAAAACTCACAAAATCGGTGAAACTCACGATGGTGCAGCAGTAACTGACTTTATGGAACAAGAAAAAGAACGTGGTATCACAATCCAATCCGCAGCAGTAACTTCTACTTGGAAAGGACACCAAATAAACATTATCGATACACCGGGCCACGTTGACTTCACAATCGAAGTAGAACGTTCACTCCGTGTATTAGACGGCGTTGTTGCAGTATTCTGCGCAGTAGGCGGCGTTCAATCACAATCAGAAACAGTTTGGAGACAAGCTAACAGATACGAAGTTCCTCGTATGGTATTCGTAAACAAAATGGACAGAACTGGTGCTGATTTCTACCGTGTAGTTGACCAAATCAAAACACGTTTAGGCGGAAACGCTCACCCTATCAGACTTCCTATCGGTGCTGAAGATAAATTCCAAGGTCTTATCGACTTATTCGAAATGAAAGCTTATATCTACACTAACGATTTGGGTACTGATATTAAAGTTGAAGAAATTCCGGCTGACTTGCAAGAAAAAGCTCAACAATACAGAGATGAATTAGTTGAAGCTATCGCAGGCGAAGACGATGAATTGATGGAAAAATACTTCGAAGATCCAAGTTCTTTGACTGTTGAAGAATTGAAAAAAGGCTTGAGAAAAGCTGTATGTAACAACAAAATCGTTCCTGTTACCTGCGGTACAGCGTTCAAAAACAAAGGTGTTCAGTTGTTGTTAGACTCTATCGTTGAGTTAATGCCTTCTCCTATCGACGTAAAAGCTATCGAAGGTGAATTGGAAGATGGAACAAAAACAGAACGTCATTCATCAGACGATGAACCATTCTCAGCTCTTGCATTCAAAGTTATGACTGACCCATTCGTAGGTCGTTTAACATTCTTAAGAGTTTACTCTGGTAAATTAACTTCTGGTTCTTATGTTCTTAACGCTACAAACGGCAAAAAAGAACGTATTTCACGTATCGTTCGTATGTATGCTGATCAAAGACAAGAAGAAGAAGAAGTTTGCGCAGGCGATATCTGTGCAGCTGTAGGTTTGAAAGATACAACAACTGGTGATACATTGTGTGACGAAAAAGCTCCTATCATCTTAGAAAGAATGAGCTTCCCTGAACCGGTTATCTCTGTTGCTATCGAACCTAAAACAAAAGCTGACCAGGATAAAATGGGTATTGCACTTCAAAAATTGGCTGAAGAAGATCCATCATTCAGAGTTAAATCAGATTCTGAAACAGGTCAAACAATCATCTCTGGTATGGGTGAACTTCACTTAGACATTATTGTTGACCGTATGCTTAGAGAATTCAAAGTTGAAGCTAACATCGGTAAACCACAAGTTGCTTACCGTGAAACAATCCGCGGAAACGCTGACCAAGAATCTAAATTCGCCCGTCAATCAGGTGGTAAAGGTCAATATGGTCACGTTAAAGTTAGAATTTCTCCAGCTGGTGAAAACGAAGGTTTTGTATTCGAAAACAAAATCGTCGGTGGTGCTATTCCGAAAGAATACATCGAACCTGCTAGAAAAGGTATGGAAGAAGCGCTTGAAGGCGGTATCTTAGCAGGATTCCCTATGATCGACGTTAAAGTTGAACTTTACGATGGATCATACCACGAAGTCGACTCTTCAGAAATGGCGTTCAAAATCGCTGGTTCTATGGCGATGAAAGAAGGTGTTAAAAAGGCTAGACCTTGCATCCTTGAACCTATGATGAAAGTTGAAATCGAAATTCCTGAAGAATTCACAGGTACAATCATCGGTGATATTTCAAGAAGACGTGGACGTATCGAAGGTCAAGAACCACAAGGCAACACAGGTAACGTAATTGTTAGAGCTGTTGTACCTTTGGCAAACATGTTCGGTTACGCAACAGACTTGAGATCAAACACTCAAGGCCGCGGAACATTCTCTATGGAATTCCAATGCTACGAACAAGTTCCTGCAAACATCGAAGCAGAAATCATTGCTAAAGCTGGCGCTAAAGCATAGCGTAAGCCGGTGTAGCGTCGGTGTCGGCACGCGTGAGCGTGACGAGCAGGACGCGAAACACTACGTCAGCGACGTTTCAAAATTGAGCGGGTGTTAATAACACCCGCTTTAATTTTGTCAGGAGCTAATAGTGTAAACAAGTGTTAAAACGGCGGGTCGTATAACCCGCCGTTTTTTGTATTAACCTATGCATTGATATGTTCTTTTTTCACCTGTTACGGTATTCAGATATGTTCCATATTCTTTTCCATTTATATTCGAATGAATAAATGCTTTTGGTTTAGTAGAATTAGGAGTAAAAGTTACATCTCTATGATCAACAGTTTGTCCAAAAGAATTATATTTTTCAGAAATAACCCTTTGTTCGTATGCTTTTGAGTTATGTGATGCAAGTCCAAAGCCATTTGGCTGTCTTGCCACAGTAGTTGATGCGATTAAATCTCCTTTGGCATCATAGGTAAATGTATCGTGGTAACGTTTTTGAATATTTGCAAATTGTTTCGTTTTGACTATTTCACCGGTTTTTGCGTTTACTGTTGTATATAGTTTACCTGCCTTATTAGACTTACCATAACAAGCCAAACCACTTTTGGAAACTTGCCCAATTTGTTGACCATATTTTGCTCTTTTAACTAAATTCACTGCATTTACTAATAAATTTCCCATATCTTTATCCCCTTTCATTATTAGATATTTCCCAGTACAACAAATTGTGTATTGTGTTGCGAGGGTAAATATAATGACGGGTTTGGGGCTTAACAATTCGTAACAAATTAAAACTCAAAACGCAATTTTCTTGCTACACTTGTTTTTATATCTGTACAACACAATACACATTGTGTTGTACTTTTTTATGAAAATGCAGAGAATGAACGTTCAACGTTCTTGCCTAAAACATTTTTTATCGAATCGTATTCTGATTTTAGCGATGAATGTTCTGTATCAAGCTTTTTAATATCCAAATCAAGTTTTTGATCTTCAGCCTTAATTCGTTTACTTTCCTGCTGGTATTCCATCTCAGCACGCTGGAGTCCGGAATCGTCATCACTTTCAATAATATCCGTAGCACTAGTATATTCAATATCTTGCCAGAAAAGTTTCCCTTCTTTAGATGTATCAGTCTGAATTCGCGTCAAAACTGCAAGCCCGTTTTCTAACGCAAATTGAAGCCAGTTTGAACTTCCAACAAAAACATCATCTAGCAATAAATAGTTACCGGAACCTGCCTGTTTTTCAATCGTTTTAAAATCTTGATAAGTCCTTTGATCATCATCACCAAAGTTATTAAAACGGATATCCACATCATCCTGTGCATCCATTTTATACCAGAGGTTTGTGTACCACTGGGCTTTTTTATCGTCAAGTAAGGTATAACCACCGTCGTCATTTTCTTCAATCAGCCCGTAGCTATTCAAAAACTCATAAAGATTATTTGCATTTTCATAATTTTTCGCATCATCGGAGGCCGCATAAACCTGACCGTTTGCGCTCATCAGAGCGTATTGCGTTTTCAAATCGCTATAATTCGTCAGAGCATTAAACGTGAGGGCAACGGTTTCCATATCCCCAGACTGCTTATAAACCTTATAATCAAGCTTTTTGGCATTAAGAGCATTAACGTATTTTTCGCTGGCACGCGAACCATCCTCGGCGAGCCTGATTTTATTGTTCGCCAAAATCTCGGATTTCAACTCGTTGTTGTTAATCCGTTGTGTAACACTCAATAATCTTGCCTGTGAAGCCGATAATCCCATAGTTAGTCCTTATCTTATTATTTTTATCGGCAAAATATGAATTATGCTTTAATTTAATTTACAATTTTTAACTTTTAGGATATAATAAGCCAATATAAGACTTGGTAAAGGGGATATTTTATGAGTTTACAACTTGCAGAGCAATACGAAGAGAACGAACAATACGAATTGGCGCTTGAAGAATACAAAAAACTTCATGAACAAATGCCAAAAGATTTAGGTATTATGGAACGTCTGGGCCATTTATATTCAATGATGGGACATAAAAACGAAGCCGCCGAGTTCTATTCTAAAATACTGGAGTTTGACGCTACAAACACAATGGCGTACGAACAACTCTGCGATATTTATTATACAACTGATAAATTTAAGTATTACACATACCGTGGTAACATGAAAAACCTTGAACAACAGTTTGATTACGCTATTAACGACTATAAAAAGGCTATTAACCACACTGATAAAGAGGAAGAAATCGTTCTTACACGCTTTGCAATCGCGGCTTTATACGAACTTACTAAAAACGATAACAAAGCGATTGATGAATACTTAAAAATCCTTGACCACGACCGCAAAAACGAAGCGGCTTATGTAAAACTTGCGAACATTTATCTTCGCCAAAATATCATCACAGCTGGAATTTCAACGCTTGAACAGGCGATGAAAAACGGCGTCGAAAACCGCGGCGTACAAGAGATTCTAGCGCAACTTTATCTTAAAAACGGCGATTACCAGAAAGCGCTTGATATCACAGAGAGCGAACTTTTAAAAATCAAATGCCACCTTGAACTTGGCGAACTCAAAACCGCAATTGCGCTTCTTGAAGAAGTTGAGAAAAAATACGAAAAAGAACCACTATTATACGTTCTAAAAGCGCAAGTTGCCTTTATGCAAGAGGATTACGATAAAGCGTTTGAATTTATTGAAAAATATAACGAATTAGAGAAAAATTCACCGCTTTACTTCCAGATGAAAGCACTTATTTACGAAAACAAACAAGATGAGTTCAACGAACTACTATGCTGGGCAAAATATCACCTGTTAAAGGGCGAGGGCGACATTGCAATCAACGAATATTTACAGGCGCACAAAGTTAACCCTGAAAATTTAGAAGTCGTAAACGCGCTTGCTACGCTTCTTGAGGCTAACAATGACAGAAATCACGCGATGGAATTCTATGAAAAAGCCGCACAACTTGATCCGAAAGATAAAGCGGCACTTATTAAACTTGCAGATTTCAGAGAAGCAATCGGGGATTACAGAGCGCAAACAGATTACTTAGAAAAAGTTCTGGCTATTGATGGCAAAAATACAGAATGCCTTGAAAAGCTTGCAAACGCTTACCAGAAGATGAAAAACTACCCGTCAGCGGTTGAGTATTACAATGAATTTCTCAAATACAGCAACGACTTAGCGAAAAACGAAGTTATCAAAACGAAACTTGACAAAATCAACGGCCTTGAAAGCCAGGAAAGCTCAGACGGTTGGCTTGACAAAATAATGAAATTCTTTAATAAATAAGGTCTTTTCTATATTTTAGGCCTTCAAACTTAATATTTTGCACCTCACCTGCGAGTTTTTCTTTAGCGCGGGTAAGAGTGCTGGCTGAGGCCGTAAGCGTTCCAACGGCACCTTTACGAGTTTTAAAACCGCATAAATTCAGGTTTTCAGGTTCGTCTAAGTTCTCAACGCCTTGAATTTCCTTGCCATCATAGCGTGAAAACAGGGTTACAGACACAGAAGCGAGATTATTCGTTTTAATTTCTTCATAATCATCCGCGAAAACGCCCATTGCACAGGCTTCAAACAGTGCAAGAAGATTTTCATCAAGTGAATTATATAACATTTGCGCATGCGCATCTTCTACAAAAGGCGCGATGCTTTCAACAAAAATTTTATCTTCTTTTAGTACGCAATTGAAGCCCAAAATTCCAAGATATGGATTTCCGTTGTTTTCGAGAGAATTAAGCACTCTGGCGACAACATCTCTCATCAAGCGGCTTTCCATCTCCTGCGTAACCTTGAAATCCGGCATGCTTGCACCGGAACCCTTTGTCAAATAGCCGCCGTTGACTTCATCCGAAAATTTATAAGAAGTTACTGTTCCAAGCGGCAACGCCTTGTAACCGTCTGTCACAATATAATACGTAAAATTATGACCGGAAATAAACTCTTCAATAACAATTTTCGGCTCGGACTTGAAGAACAAATCGTTTATCGCAATATTAGCCACAGAAACAGTCGGGCATGCAAAGAGATCACGCTCGGTTTCTGGTTCTGAGGTTTTTATTACAAGCGGAAAGTTCGCTGTTTTCAGGTAATCCGCCGCAAGCTGTGGCTTTTCAAATACGCCGAATTTTGACGTCGGAATCCGTAATTTATACAAAAATTTCTTCGTAAGCGCTTCATCAATAATTTGTTTTGCGCTTTCAGTGTCAGGCGAAAAAATCATCTGCCCGTTTGCGCTGAAAAATCCAGCAATATCAGCTTTTATCGCCTTTTTGGAAAGAACAACCGTAAGATTAATATCATTTTGCAAGACAAAAGAAAGCATTTCTTCAACTTTCTCTTCTCTAATATCAACCATCTTCACATAATCCGGCATGCCACAAGCCATTCCAGTCGCAAAAATTTCGCCGGTTTCCTCATAAGATTTTAACTTTTTTGCCAATGCTATCGCTGAAACAGAATTTCCAACGATTAAAATATTCTTTTTTCTTTCCATAAACAATATTATACTACATAAAAAGGTGGATTTTCGTAAAGTTATATTAATTTTTCCGTTATTCTATGCTACAATAATGACAAACAAGAAAAGTTCATTAAAATAATATCAGAAGAGAGGTTATATGGCAGGTCTTGTGAATTTGTTAGCGCGTGCGTTCGTTCCGAATGCGCAACCGGCGGTAGTGACACCGGTTAGAACATCAACATCATCTTATGATAACAACCCGTTTGTAACTTACAACGGCAACACAATTTCAAATAAATACGGTAAAAACCAACCGGTTCGCGGCGGATATTTTGCCGGCTATCATAACGGCAAACAAAATATCGTTGGCCAAAGACTTTTTATTGAGGTCTAATTTAACAAACCGCGCATATCAAATTCGGTTTTTAACTTTAAAGCATAGACGTTGTTAAATCCATATCTAAGGATTTTGACAGCGTCTTTTTCAGTTGTAACGATTTTGCCCTTAATTTGCGCGATATCTTCACGTGTATAAGAATAATGGTCTTCGTAAATCACAATATTCGTAACATTACAGTCTTTCAAAAACGCAATAAACTGTTCCGGCTGCCCGATTGCACAAAGTGCTGTTACAGGTTCAGACTTATCTAAAAGCTCGTTTGTCTTGATATTGTAAATAACATCAGGCTCAACCTTGCAAACACGAACATCTTTTTGAAGTTTTTTTGCCATAATGCGTGCGAATTGTTCCGCTTTTTTATGTTCAATATTTTTACTTACGATATAAATCAAGTCCGCGCGCTGAAGCCCTGCCAAATTTTCTCTGAGTGGGCCGTAAGGTAAAACTGATTCATTACCGAATTTCATTTCGCTGTCAATCAAAACGATATCAGTATCGCGATTAATCTTTCTATGCTGAAAAGCATCGTCCAAGATAATCTTTGTCGCCTGCAATTTATTAACAGCAAAATCCGCTGCCCTGGAGCGGTCAGAACACGTTAAAACTGCAACAGAGGGTAAAGTATTCTCCGCTAACCAAAACGGCTCATCTCCGGCGTAATAGGCGTCGCATTTTATATCGCCATCTATTTTTATGATATTAACGTTTTTATTATCTAAATGGCCGCCATATCCGCGTGAGATTATGCAGACTTTTTCCTCACTATCTTCTGCATAATAATTCGCTATCTGCGCGACAACAGGCGTTTTACCAACTCCGCCGGTCGTAAGATTTCCAACAGAAATCACTTTTGCATTCACACAATTTACCGGTAAAATGTATCTGTCGTAAAGAAAATTCCTCACAATAGTCGCGCCATCATAAAAATATGAAGCGAATTTCAAGAGCGGCTTAATAAATTCAGGAATATTGCCGCCTCTATTATAATGAAATTTAGTTATTTCAGTTTTAAAATTATTTAAACTCATTTACCACCTTAAAACATCAACCGGAAAAGCAAGAATCTTTTGTTAAGCTTTTCTGAGAATTTTCTTAAATTAGCTGTAGTTGCCGTTGCATCATCAATCATTGCTTGAATTTCTGTTTTATTTTCACAGTTGACACTATTAAGTGGCGCAAGCGCAGTTGAAATATCAAGCATTGCGTTGTTCAAATTCTTGATTGAAGCGTTAATACTGCCTTTAAGCTTATCGTCTTTAGTCATTGTGCCAACAAACTTGCTGATTTCGTTCATATTAGCAATAATCGCTCTGAAATCTTCGGCAAGCTGTTTAGAAGAAGCATCGTCACCAAATAGTGTATCAATATTTTTAGAAAGACTATTAAACGAATCAGCTGTCTGCAATACCGCCCTTTTAACATCTTTATCATCAAGCAGTTTATTCAAGCCGCCGGAAAGTTCATGGAAATCTTTTGTCGCACTGTCAGCGATTCTAATAAGATTATCCAAATCCTCTTCCATAAACACGTTAATTTTAGCCAGAACCTGACTAGCGTCAGAGGTCAGCGAATTAATATTTCCAACAGATTTTTGAAGCTCCGTAATAAGTTCATTTGACAAGAGTTCGTTAATCTTTTTATTGGTTTCTGTAAGCCCCTCAGCCGCACGGTACTGCCATTCCATAAAGTCCGCGATTCTCATAGGCTCAATTATTGTATATGGTGAATCCTGAACCGGATACGGCAAAACGACATCATCCAGTGTCGAAATCAACATTGCATTTCCGTCTTTTTTATTTGTAAGAAGTTTACCTTTCATAAATTCTGGCAGAATAAGCCCCGGTAAATCAACAACATACTCAATTTTATACGCGTAATTAGTATTTACGACCTCACGTAAGTAATATGGAACCAAATCACTTGATACAACCTTGATATCTTTGATTTTACCAACGTCGTAAACTTTATCATCAAGTTTCATCTTAACAAGATCATCTTTATAAAGAATATCTTTTGTCACCATTGGGAGATAAACGGTTCTGTTTTTCGGCGGAGTAACTTCAAGGAACAACTCGCCAATCAAGCCTGACTGCTGAATTGAAAAAGCAGAAGCCGGCGGGATTTTTATATCATGATCCGTAATAACAAACTTCACTTTAACATAATTTTCATCTTCAGAGATTACAGGTTCAATTTCTTCAACCTGTCCAACCCTCATCCCCATCATCTGAACCGCAGCCCCAGGGCGCATGCCGTTTACATCTTTGAAACGGATTTCAACACGTTCTGCGTTAGAAAACGTACGTCCCTTAACTCTTATCACAACACCAAGAAGTAATACCAGCGAGATAAAAGCCAATAAACCTACCTTGAAAGATGATGAAAATTTCATTACAATATCCCCTTATAATATATTGATAAGGTCATTGTATCAAAAAAACTAAAAATCTACAAATAATTTGCAAGAATACTTCTTACATACTGCTGAGTTTCTTTGTATGGCGGAACCCCTGCGTATTTATCAACATTTCCAGGGCCTGCATTATACGCCGCAAGCGCAAGAATTACGTTACCATTATATTTTTTAAGCATGGATTTTAAATATCTCACACCACCGTCAATATTCTGAACAGTATTGTAAGGATCCTTAACACCTAAACTCTTTGCAGTAGCTGGCATTAACTGCATTAAGCCCATCGCACCGGCCTTTGATTTAGCGTTAGGATTAAAATTTGACTCCTGTTTAATCAACGCGTTTACAAGTTTTTCATCAACACCATGCTTATTACAAATTTGCGAAATCAATCCGGTAAGCTGATGTTTTGAAGCAGGCATGGCACTTACAGAATTCATCTCCTGAATACTTTTATTAAGGTTAGAACGTTGTAACGCCTCAATTTCAGCGTTCGCCTCGTCAATACTCGTTGCATTCTGAGGAGAAGCAAGGGTTGCATTAACCTTTTTAACCTTAGGATTAATCAAAAGTTGTCCAAACCCAACAGACTGAGGCATGGCGCTTTGCAATGCTTCATTAAAAGATTTTGGCATGTTAACAGGTAAGTCATTATTAGTTAACGGAGCCTGAACCTGCGCACCTGCAGTCGGATAAAGCCTGTTCAAGTGCGCGTTCATCTGTGCCGCTCTTTGCATCGCCGCACTCTGCCCGCCAGTATTTAATAAATTTTGAATAAAGCCTGAAAACATATCCACCGCCAAGTCTTAATTCTACACATTTTATTCTAGCATAATGAATAAATTTGTTATCCTCCAAATAGATTAATGATTTGAACCTCGAAGTCAATTTATGATATAATTATTTCACAGGAGTTACATGGTTATGAACGAAGACATCGATTTTAATTTTTCTGACGAGATTTTAGACGAAATTCAACAAAATATTCAAAGCATTATCGAGAACTTTGATGTTCCCGAAGATAACAAGCTTGACGTCATAAGAAAAATAAACTTCATGTACACAAAAACTAAAGAATTAAGTATTACAGACGCACTCACTGGTCTGTATAACCGCAGGTACTTTGAGCAATGCGCTGACCGTGAATTTTTACGTGCCGCACGCTACAAAAGCGATTTGACTTTCGCAATAGTAGATATAGACTTTTTCAAAAAGATTAATGACACATACGGCCACCTATGCGGCGATAAAATTCTAAAAGAAGTAGCCTTCCTGTTGAATGAAAGTTTTAGGAAAACTGATATAGTATTCAGATACGGCGGCGAAGAATTTGTTGTAATCCTGACAGAAACAAACGCAGAGGCCGCTAGAATCCCTCTGGAGCGTCTTAGAGAAAAAATTGAGGGAAATACCTTTAAATTTAAAACACAAGACTTAAAAGTCACGATAAGCCTCGGATATTCATCCGACGTTGAAGACGCAGAAGATGCGCCTGAACTTCTCTCTTTTGCTGATGCGGCGCTCTACCGCGCAAAAGAAAATGGTAGAAACCAGATTAGAAATTATAAGGAGTAAGCATGAAGAAATTATTTACACTTTTTGCGGCATTACTCATGCTCGCATGCTCAACTTTGGCTGAAGATTTTAGCAGAGTAAAAGCAAAACACATTTTAGTAGACACAAAAGCCGAAGCAACAAAGATTAAAACAGAAATTGACGACGGCGCAAGCTTTGATTACTATGCACGCATGTATTCTAAATGTCCATCAGGTAGAAACGGCGGAAGTTTGGGCTACTTTGGCCGCGGTCAAATGGTAAAACCTTTTGAAGATGCAGCGTTCAATGGCGAAATCGGAAAAGTTAGCGAACCGGTTAAAACACAGTTCGGCTGGCACTTAATAATGGTTGAAGATAAAATCAAATAATTTTTTGGGGAAATTTAAAAAAAGTGCTTGCATTTTATTTTTTAGCATGTACAATAAAAGAGTACCCGATGCGGGGGTAATTCAGTGGTAGAATGCCTCCTTGCCAAGGAGGATGTCGCGAGTTCGAGCCTCGTCTCCCGCTCCATAAAAAAGCCTTAAGATCTATCTTAGGGCTTTTTTATTTTTGGGAAATATGCTATTATCTTTGCAGAGGTTATGGAATGGAAACACGCATAAAAAATAAAGTTATTGATATTAATCTAAATTCAACTTTCGACTTCTGGCAGTCCAGAGTTAATAATGGTGATAATCTCAAAACAGTTCTACTCAATGTAGATGCCGATGACGAACTTATTCAATATAGAAATACCAGAGAAACAAATATCCTAAAATCTATACTGCCATCTGATGCCAAAATCACAATTCTGGATATCGGATGCGGAATTGGAAGATGGGTAGATAATTTGTACGATTACATAAAAGAATATGATGGGATTGATTACACAGAGGGATTTATTAAACTCGCTAAAGATAAATACCCACAAGAAAATATTCGTTTTCATAATCAATCCATTACAAATTTAGATAAATCTTTACTATTAAAAAATTACGATTTATCTATAATCACAGGCGTTTGCATGTACTTAAATGATACAACATTGCCAGAACTGTTCACAAATTTAGGAAAGCTTACCTCTGGTACAGTTTATATTCAGGAATCCGTTAGCCTAACGGATGAACGCCTAACACTTGATAAATTTTATTCAGAAGACTTACACCAAAATTATAGTGCAATTTACAGACAGCCTGATGAATACAAAAAGCTTATTCAAGAGTGTTGTGCTGATTTCACAATATATAAATCAGGCTTGCTGCTAGACGAAGAAACAGGTGCAAGGCACGAAACAAATGCTGCCTACTGGATTTTAAAAAGATAAAAAAGAACCAACCATCAGGTTGGTTCTTTTCTTATTATCTGTTGATTGATAAGTTATCTTCTGGAATATCAAATGGTCTTGCGACTGTATCTTTAAGTTGGTCAAACTCTTGTGCAGGCTGTTCCACTTGAACTTGATGTTGCTGCATTTTGCTTTGTGCGATTGAATCTTCAATCAGAATATTCATATAAAGAATATTGTTTGCAGTTGCTTCATCCAGATTAACGAATTCTGCTCCGGCACGGTGCTTGTTAGCTGAAACAACTTTGATGTCTGCATTGATTTCAACATCACCGTATGTAATTTGAACCGGTACCACATCGCCAACACTCAAAGTATTGTTGTGGGTTACTGCAACGCCGCCTCTTGAAATATCAACGACTGATGCTACCTGATCATTTGGAGCCAAAGTCAACGGAATGTTGTTGCTGTTCACATCAAAACGCATTGTTTGACGTTTATCAATTGCACTTAAGCTATGTTCCATTGTTCTTTGTTTGTATAGATACTGATAACTTAATTCCGGAAGCGGACTTGGGTCATCTGGATCTACCGGTCCTGGAGGAGTTGGCTCATCAGGATCAACCGGTGGTTTTGGTTTATCAGGATCATCTGGATCTACTGGTCCAGGTGGATCCGGTTGATCTGGGTCAACAGGGCCTGGAGGATCTGGTTGATCTGGTCCCGGTGGGTCTGGCTGATCCGGACCTGGAGGATTTGGCTTGTCACCGCCATCTTCGATTTCTAACGGAGTTGCATCAACTACGCCATCATCAGGATCGACATTTGTTGAACCGTCTGAGAAGTCACCATCACCTTCTGGGTAATAGTAGTTTCTTTCATCTTTATCGTGACCGATTTCTGTAACATCATCAGGTCTTACAGCTTTATGAGTCAATGTAAGGTCTTCACCCTCAAATGGTTTTGTTGCATCGTTTTCATATTTTGAGAAACCATCTTTGTTGATTTTTGATTGAACACCGTTTGCGTATGCTCTATCAGCTACAACATTCAACGTTCCGCCTTTTTGTAAACGACCTTCGTTGATTACAACTCGTGAATCTGCCCAGTGGTTTACTCCATCAATCATTGTGTTATCAAGTCTTGTTCTTGTGTTGATATCAAGAGCTTTAACTGTTGCATTTTCAGGAGTGATATCTGCATTAGGTCCATAGTAGTCAACAGGTGTGTTCGGTACTGAACCTAATTTTTTGATTTGAATTGCTGCACCGCGGGTTACAACATTGATGTCTTTAGCCGCTGTGATTTCTTTGATGATTGTGTTTCCAGAGAATTCAGCGTTTACGTTGCCTTCTCTTGAAAGGATTGTGCAAGCGTTTGTATCATATTTATCGTCAAGACCTTTAACATTAATGTCTTTAATAGCCAAGAGGTCAAAACCTTTATCGGTATTTGTTTGATTGAATGTTAATGGTTTATCAGCACCGCCGATATTGTTGCTTGCGATGATTGAAATACCTTCACCTTGAATATTAGCAACTGTATCATCTTTTGCAGCATTCAAGATTGAAGCGCTTGTTTTATCTGTTTCACCTGCGAGAAGTAAGATGTCACCTCTTGCGTGAATTTGATCGACATTTAAGTCTGCGTCTTTGCTTGCAATATTGATAAGTAAGTTATCTTTATTGCCTTCTGTTCTTAATGTATTAGCAGTTACAAGACCATCAATTTCAACATTGATTGATTTTGTTAGATCTCTTGAACCAGGATCAACGCCGATACATACGCCATCCGGACATTCTCTAACGCCAAGACCGATTGTTCCATCGATTGCCTTAGCAGTTAAGTCACCGCCAGCTTTTACGATTGTATTTGTTGTACCTGCATTCAAGATGCTGCCTTTGTATGAGTAAAGGTCTACATTTTCTGCTGCCATCAAGTTGTTTGAATTATCAGCAGTTGTTGTACCAATTACTATGTTGTTATTTTGAGCATTAACTTTCAAGTCTTTTGCTGAAGTGATGTGGCCTTTAACTTGAACATCTTCAGAACCGTGGCTGTAAACTTCAACGTTACCTTTTGTAGAAGTTACGTTAGCTTCATCGCTTACGATAATGCCTTTGCCAACGTTTTGAACACTTACTTCACCAGAAGTTACTTGTCCGTCAATTTGAATATTGCCATCTCTGTTGTTGATATATAACATATCTTCATTAGTGATGGTTGATGTATCAGCGATTGTTAAACCGCCAACACCATCGTTTCTTACTTCGCCTTTAGCACCGCCTGTAATATCACCTGAAACAAGTGTTGAACCTGTACCGTGGTTTCTGATTACAAAGTTATTAGTGCTGTCAATTACGCCGCTCATTGTAAGGTCTGTACCATTTTCGCTGTTGATGATATTGAGTTTTTCACCGTTTTTAATAGTACCGTTTACGTTAACAGCGCCGGTTCCGTTGTTTGTAGCGATCAGGTTGCCTGCATTATCGATTGTACCACTTAATGTTAAGTCAGTACCTGCGTTTGTAATTACAGAGTTACCACCGTTTGTGATATCTGCGCCGATTGCAAGTTCGCCTGAACCGTTATTTGTAATTTGTAATGCATCAGCGTTTTTGATTACGCCGTTGATGATTGCATTACCAGAATTGTTGATAATATTTGTCCAATCTTTATTGTCAATTGAACCTGCCATTGAAAGATCGCCGGCATTGTTTGTAATTTCCAAACCTTTTTCGTTTGTAATATTACTGTTTTCAGTGAATATTAAGCCGTTTTCACCATTATTAGTGACTTTAAGATTTCCAGCGTTATTTACAACGCCATCCATTGTCAAGCCAGTACCGTTCGCTTCGATTGAAGCATCTGCGCCGTTTGTAATCTCACCGCCGATAAGAGTTGCGCCCTTGCCTTCGTTTCTGATTACAAGTTCTTGTGCGTTATTAATTACACCGGTTAAGTTCATATCCGTACCGGTTGCTTTATTAATAATGTTTGTAATGCCTGCATTATCAACAGTTCCATCCATTGTTAATGCACCGGTTCCATTGTTAACAACAATCAAGTTGCCTTTGTTATCAATTGAACCGCCAACAGTAAGGTCTGTACCTCTGTTGTTAATTGCGGTGTTTTCACCGTTTGTAATATCAGCACCAATTGTTAATGATCCTGTACCATTGTTTGTTACAACCAATGATTTTGCATTATTAATAGTACCGTTTACAGTTGCATTATCGCCTTTGTTCAGAATTTGAAGCTGATCGCCTTCAACTCTTACGTTGCCGGCCATATCCAAATCACCAGCGTTATTAGTTACGAACAACAAGCCGCCGTTTGTGATTTCACTGTCAGCTGTAGTTGCTAAACCTTTTTCGCCGTTATTTGTTATTTTCATATTGCGAACATTGTTAATAATGCCGCTGATGCTCAATCCTGAGCCATTATTTGTGATTTCAGCATCGTTACCGCTAGCAACTTTGCCGCTCACTGTTAAGTCGCCACTGCCGTTATTAGTTACTAATAGGTCGTTTGCATTATCCAAAGAGCCAGAGATTGTTAAATCTTTACCAGCATTTGTGAATTCTGCATCGCCGCCGTTTGTAATTTCAGCGCTTACTGTCATATCGCCAGTACCGTGGTTTCTAACTAAGAGGTTGTTACCATTGTTTAATTTACCACCCAAAGTTAAATCAGTACCTTTTGAGTTGTTAATTACATTAGTAATACCTTTATTTGTAATGTCACCATCAACTGTCAATGCGCCAGAGCCATTGTTTGTTATGATTAAATGACGTTCGTTATTTACTGTGCCGGTTACGCTGAGGTCAGTACCTTCGTTAGTAATTGTTGCATCGCCACCGTTTTCGATGTCTGCACCAACAGCTAAGAAGCCTGTGCCTGAATTTGATACATTCAATAAGTTTGCGTTATGAATTGCACCATTAATTGTTGCGTTACCGCCTTTATTCAAGATTGAAGTTTGGACTTCTTTTTTGTTTAATGCGTTTACGCCTTTCGTATTCGTTACGGTACCTGACATTGTCAAGTCGCCACGATTATTTGTTACGTATAACAAGCCATCATTTGTAATAGTGCTATCTGCGGTTGTTGTTAAGCCGCCGCGGCCATTATTTGTTAATGACAATTCATTGCCATTTGCTATTGTACCGCTTACGTTTAACGCATTGCCATTATTCAAGAATGCGGCGTTATTGCCGTTGGTTACTGCACCGCTAACTGTTAAATCACCGCTGCCAGTGTTCGTTACCAACAAGTCTTTTGCGTTATCTACACTGCCAGATACTGTCAAATCTCTGCCAGCATTCGTAAATTCTGCATCGCCTTTATTCGTTACATCTGCGCTCACTGTCAAGTCGCCAGTGCCATTGTTACGTACTACCAAGTCCTTGCCGTTCTTGAAGATACCMGCCAACRTCAAGTTCTTGCCCTTRGCATTATTRATTACGTTCGCAACWCCTTTATTATCTACGTCACCGTTTACTGTCAAGTCTCCGGTTCCRTTATTCGTTACTACTAAGTCRCCGTCGTTTCTTACWGTTCCGGTCACAGATAAATCTGTACCGGCATTCGTTATAGTTGTATCATTACCATTCGTTATATCTGAAGATACTGTCAACGCGCCGTGACCATCGTTCACGATTAACAAATCTTCTGCATTCTTGATCGCGCCGCTTAAAGTCGCGTTCTCACCTTTATTGTGGAGTTGTGCTTTCGCACCACGGTTGTCGATTGAACCTGCTAAGTCCATATCACCAGCGTTATTTGTTACATATAACAAACCGCCATTGGTTATTGAACTATCCGCTGTAGATGTCAAACCATCTTTGCCTGTATTGGTTATTGTTAAGTCTTTACCATTATTCAATGTGCCAGACAACGTCAAACCACTGCCATTGTTCAACAACTCTGCATTGCCGCCGTTGGTTACTTCACCGGCTACGCTCATCGCACCAGTACCGTGGTTTCTTACTACAAGGTTGCCGCCATTATCTAATTTGCCTGCTAAGCTTAAATCTTTGCCGGCTACATTATTAATAATATTCGCAATGCCTTTATTAGTTATGTCACCATTCACTGTCAAATCGCCAGTGCCGTTATTCGTTACTACTAAGTTTCTTTCGTTTGCTACGGTACCAGTCACAGATAAATCTGTTCCTGCATTCGTTATAGTTGTATCATTACCGTTCGTAATGTCTGCACCAACTGCTAATGCGCCAGTTCCATCATTGGTTATGATTAAATCTTTTGCATTATCTATTGTACCGTTTACAGTTGCGTTGCCGCCTTTGTTAAAGATTTTTGACAACAAGCCAGTATTTGTTACGGTACCTGACATTTCCAAATCGCCGGCGTTATTCGTTACATACAATTTACCGCCATTGGTTATGCTGCTATCGCCTGTTGTTGTTAAGCCGCCAACACCATTATTCGTTATTGACATATCGGAAACGTTCGCTATTGAACCGCTTACTGTCAAAGCATTGCCGTCGTTCAAGATTACGGCTTTATTGCCATTCGCTACGGTTCCGCTGATTGTTAAATCGCCAGTACCAGTATTTGTCACTGAAAGGTCTTTAGCATTATCTACGCTGCCAGAGATTGTCAACGCTTTACCAGCATTCGTAATTTCTGCGTTACCTTTATTGATTACTTCACCATCAACTAGCAAGTTGCCGGTTCCGTTATTTCTTACTACTAAGTCTTTGCCGTTATCCAATTTACCGCTCAAGGTTACATCTGTACCTTTTGCGCTATTTATAATATTCGTCAATCCTTGGTTGGTTATGTCACCATTTACTGTCAATGCACCAGTGCCGTTATTTATTGCTTTGAAGTCTTTACCATTATTAATTACACCTGATACTGACAAGTCTGTGCCATTATTTGACAATGTCAAGTTGCCCACATTCTCGATTTCACTATCTAGTTTCAATGCGGAATGTTCGTTAGTCAACAAGATATCATTGCCGTTTACTATCTTATTATTTGCTACTGTCAACGCGCCGCTGCCACTATTCATTATTGAAAGGTCATTGCCGTTTTCAATATCTCCGGTTACGTCGAGCGTTGTACCTGCGTTGGTTATTATTGCATTATTGCCATTATTTATTGCTGCGCCGACTGACAACGCGCCAGTGCCGTCATTCGCAATTTGCAAGTTGCCAGCATTCGTGATTGTACCGTTTACTGTTGTGTTACCGCCTTTATTCAAGATTGAAGTTTGGACTTCTTTTTTGTTTAATGCGTTTACGCCTTTCGTATTCGTTACGGTACCTGACATTGTCAAGTCACCACGATTATTTGTTACGTATAACAAGCCATCATTTGTAATAGTGCTATCTGCGGTTGTTGTTAAGCCGCCACGGCCATTATTTGTTAATGACAATTCATTACCATTTGCTATTGTACCGCTTACGCTTAACGCATTGCCATTATTCAAGAATGCTGCATTATTGCCGTTGGTTACTGCACCGCTAACTGTTAAATCACCACTGCCAGTATTCGTTACCAACAAGTCTTTTGCGTTATCTACACTGCCAGATACTGTCAAATCTCTGCCAGCATTCGTAAATTCTGCATCGCCTTTATTCGTTACATCTGCGCTCACTGTCAAGTCGCCAGTGCCATTGTTACGTACTACCAAGTCCTTGCCGTTCTTGAAGATACCCGCCAACATCAAGTTCTTGCCCTTAGCATTATTAATTACGTTCGCAACTCCTTTATTATCTACGTCACCGTTTACTGTCAAGTCTCCGGTTCCGTTATTCGTTACTACTAAGTCGCCGTCGTTTCTTACTGTTCCGGTCACAGATAAATCTGTACCGGCATTCGTTATAGTTGTATCATTACCATTCGTTATATCTGAAGATACTGTCAACGCGCCGTGACCATCGTTCACGATTAACAAATCTTCTGCATTCTTGATCGCGCCGCTTAAAGTCGCACCCTGTGCTGTAGATGTATTATGGATTTGGGTCTTATTACCTGTATTTGTTACGCTACCGGCCATATTTAATGAACCTGCGTTGTTAGCAATAGTCAACAAACCACCGTTATTAATAGCACTATTAGCAGTAGTTTCTAAACCATTAGCGCCATTATTTGTCACTGATAAGTGATCAGTATTTGTTAATGTTCCGTTTAAGACTAATTTTGAACCATTGTTGGTTAATTCAGCGTCGTTACCGTTAGTAATTTTTCCACCAACAGTCATTACGCCTGTACCGTTATTTCGAACGACTAAATCTTTACCGTTGTCAATAGTTCCGCCAACAGTTAAATCAGTACCTTTAGTTCCGTTAAGAATATTGGCGATTCCATCGTTTTCAATAGTACTATTAACATTCAACGCGCCTGTACCTTCATTTTTAACAATTAAGTTACGACCGTTATCGATTGAACCACCAACGCTCAAGTTAGTACCATTGTTTCTGATTGTTAAATCGTTGCCGTTTGTGATATCAGCGTTTACATTCAATGCTGATTTTGCGTTAGAAATTAACGTATCAACACCGTTATTAATTGTTGCTGTTACGTCCATACCAGCAGAACCGGTATTGTTAATTTCTAAATAGTTATCATTATTAATAGTTCCGCCAACTTTAGCAGAAGTTCCGGCATTTGTAATAATAGCGTTAGCACCGTGGTTAGTCACATTGCCTGCCATATTCAAAATTCCGGTGTTATTTGTCACATAAAGATTACCCTGATTGTTAATACGGCTTGTATTTTCTAAAGCAAGTCCATTAGCGCCGTTATTAGTAATTGACAAATCACGGCCGTTAGTAATGGTACCTGTTTGTGTAAGTTTAGAACCATTGTTTACAACGCCTAAATCTTGACCGTTTTTAACAGTTCCGGAAATCAATAATGCACCGGTACCATCATTTTGAATCAACATATTTTTAGCATTATCAACAACACCAGAAATAGTTGCTGCTGTACCGCTATTCACAATTTCAGTATAAGCACCGTTATTAGTTACGTTACCTGCAACATTTAACGCGCCTGCTTTGTTGTTAATACCAAGATTTCCAACATTATTTTTACCGTTAGTGATAACAGCAGTATTGGTAATGTTCAAACCGTTTACACCGGTGTTATTAATAACGTTAAGATTTTTACCGTTAGTAATGTTACCGCTGACAGTGAAACCAGAACCATCATTTGTAATATCTGCATTGTTTGTATTATTGATAGTACCTGAAATTGACAACGCACCAGAACCGTCATTTGAGATTCTCAAATCGTTGCCATTTGTGATAGTACCATCAACGTTAAGATTTTTGCTGTTAGCAGTGTTGCCAATTGTCGCGTCACCACCGTTATTAATTGTTCCAGTTAAATTCAAATCACCATTTGTATTATCAACTACTAATTTATTAGAGTTGGTAATTTTACCGCCAATATTAGCAACTGTACCTGCATTTTGAATTTGTGTTAATGAACCAGTATTGGTAGCATTACCAGACATATTCAAAACGCCTGCTCTGTTATTAATTCTCAACTGACCGTTAGAGTTTTCAAGCGTAGAAGTTGATGTAAGATTCATTCCAGCTGCGCTGTTATTCGTTAATCTTAAATCATTTCCGTTTTCAATATGACCACTTACCTCAAGTCTGCCATTGCCCTGATTCATAAGTGTTGCATCACCGCCGTTGTAGATATTTCCAGAAACAAGAAGCGCGCCTGTACCAGCATTTGTAACCTGTAATTTTTCAGCGTTACGAACAGTACCCGCGATGTTTAAATCTCTACCGCGGCTTGAAATGTTTGTAGATGCACCATCGTTAACGATATTTCCTGTAATGTCAAGATCACCTGCGTTACTTACTAGAACGACATTGCCTGCGTGGTTTTCAACATTACCTGCAACTGACAAACCTTGAGAACCAGCGTTCAATAACGAAATTGAACCGTCACGGCCAACGTTTTTAACTAAACCGTCAACAGCCAATCCTTCATTAGCACCGTATGCAGTAATAGTAACAACACCATTATTGTTTCTTAAAGCATTAGCACTTCCGACTGAAAGTCCATCAATGTTAACCAATTGACTGAACAATGAATCCGCCATTGAAAGAGAGTCAATCTTACCATCGTGGTTAAATCCTGCAATAATACCGCCATTTGCTAAAACCTCTGTACCTGCAGCGTAGATATCAACAGAATCTCTAGCAAGAACTTTACCGGCAATTGATACAGTGCCGGTTCCTTGTGAATTAGATAAATTTCTTAAATCATCATATATGTTCGCTGTCCTGTCTATAGCGCCCTTAAAATTGTTATAATCCTTTTGAGTAGGAGTCAATACTGACAAAGAGCCAACGTTTAAAACACCGCTAGCGCCAACGACCATACCCTCAGGTGAAATAAATACCAAACCACCGTTAGAAAAATTACCATCGGCACGCAAGGTATTAATGATACCGTTAATATTAATTTGATTATTGACAAGGTTGACAAATTTTGAAATGTCTTTGCCGTCATAATTCATTATGAAGTTAGCAATATCATCCCTTGACAAGTTAAAATCTTGATATTTTCTAAAGCCCACATCGCTGTTAATTCCAGTAGGGTCAATGTTATACACACCATTGTTGCCTTCGACACCGGTAATATTCGTTGCCAAAGCGGGTAATATCAACATCTGCTGCGTAAGAAATGAAGCTATAACAACTGCTGAAAATAATTTTCTTGCTTGTCTGCACTTCTTAGTAATGTTCATACAGGACTTCCTTTCGACATATATCTATCTTATATAAGTATTGCAATAATATCACTTCTTTATACTCTTTTCCACCATTTGTAACGAAATTTAACAAAAAATTTCACACAAAATTAGCATGGATTTTTGTACCTAACAACTATAAAGTAATGACAATATCGGAAATTGCTAATAAAACTTTAATTCTTAACAATTCTTTGCTTTACAATAGTTTATGATTTTTGTCGAAACGGTTGATAAACCAGTAAGAAGAGTGAAATATAAATAACAAAAATACCATTTTTATTACAGGCGTCATCGGAAGTTTATCAACAACAAAAAATGCGAATAAAAAGTATGGAACAAAAGCCAACAAAATTTTATTCATTATATCAGTCGGATATTTCACACGCAACCCTGGAATAATAATCAATAAACTCAAAATCAAGTAGAATAAATTTGCAGAAAAAGTCGCAATTCCGACACCGATTAGTGAATATTTTGGAATCAAAACAATATTTAAAACAATGCCTAAAATACCTGATAAAAGCTTTAAAACAAAGTCTATCTGTGTTTTTTTAGCCAAATGATACTGCAAAGTAGTATAATCTGTTAATGCAAGGAAAAATGTTCCAAACGCAAAATATGGAATAATTTTATACGCAGAATAAAAATGCTGATTTGCTGAAAACACATGGACATAATCCAACGAATAAATAGACATAGTCATGACAAGCGGTAGGGCAATAAGTACAAAATACCCCACGAACCTTGAAATAATAGGCGTAACGTCAAATTTATCCTCATAAAGGTTAATAATTCGAGGAATAGCCGCAACCGTAATCGTTGAAAATATAGTCATGAGAAGCGGAAGAGTCAAACCGTACGCCACACCTACGATTCCGACATCGCTAAACCCGCTTATACTGTTCATAATAAACTTATTACTTTGATTGATAATCCATGCACTTAGTGATGTCGCCGCAATCGGAACACCGTATTTCACAATCGGCAATACTGACACCCACTCAATTTTTTGAAGCTTAAAGTGTTTAACAATGTCACTCTGGAATATCAAAATTATATCGGTAATAGTAATCGCGATAGCCATACCAAGTAGTAGTGACAAAGCGCCAAAATGATATACTTTCACAAAAAATACAGACAAACCGATGGTCATAATCTGGTTCAAAATTGTCGAAAAAGTGAACGCAATTGACTTCAACTGTGCGCGCAAAAGCTGGAATAACAAGGCTCTTATTGCAACAGGAATTATCAAAAGCAATATCGAAACAAAATACTTAAAAGGAATATGGAAAAAGTTATAAAACTGTTCCCTGAAAATTGTCGCAATACAGAACATTATAAATAGGTTACACGCAAGCATAATAACCAGAGTTGTTAAGTATTTCGGAATATTATCCGTCAACTGATTCTGTCTAAAAAATCTTAAACCTGACAACCCAACCCAATCAGAAAACAAAATACAAAGAAACGAAAGAACCGCAATAGATAATGAATAAAGCCCGTATTCCTCAGGTGACAGCATACTTGTATAAATAGGAACGATAATTGCGTTACCTAGCATTCCGCATAATTTTGACGGTGCATACTTGAACACATCCTTAAATATTTCTGTTACTTGAGCCTGCTCTATATCAGAGCTTATCGGTTTAACTTCTTCCATCATTCTTCACTTTCTAAAACCTCACCAAAGAGATCATATTCATCTGTTTTTGTAATCTTAACCATAACAATGTCACCAGGACAAAAATCGGATTCAGAATTTGCATATACTAGCCCGTCGATTTCGGGGGCATCGTACTCAGAGCGCATAACAAGGACATTATCATCAGTTATTGCTTCAATAATACAAGGCATAACGTCACCAATACGTGACATATTCTTCTCCAAAGAAATTTCTTTTTGGGTCTGCATAATCTTCTTAAAACGCTCATGCTTAACTTTTTTCGCGATTTGCGGCTTCAATGAATAAGAATATGTGCCTTTTTCGCGACAATATTCAAAAACGCCAAGACGTTCAAATTTTGCGCGTTTTACAAATTCATGCAACGCATTGAACTGCTCATCTGTTTCCATTGGATAGCCGACAATAAAAGTAGTTCTTATCGCAATATTCGGAACAATAGAACGAATTTTCGCGATTAATTCATCATAATCCATTGCAGGGCGTTTCATTGAAATCAAAACATCTTTATCAAAATGCTGAAGCGGCAAATCTAAATATTTAACAACTTTTTCGCAATCTCTCATTGCGAAAAGTAACTCATCAGTGACAAAAGATGGGTAAGCATACATTATCCTAATCCACCCCAAACCCTCTATTTTATTGAGTTCACGGAGTAAATATGCAAGTTTATATTCACCATACAAATCAATACCGTAAGAAGTTGTATCTTGAGCGATTAAAATAATTTCTGTAACACCTTTGGCCACAAGTTTTTTTGCTTCATCAATAATATCTTCAACAGGTCTAGACACCTGTTTTCCGCGTAATTTAGGAATAATGCAATAGCCGCACGAACAGTTACAGCCCTCAGAAATTTTCAAATAAGAACTTGCTCCCATTGTAATCTGCTGACGTTCGACATTTTTCGGGAAGCAATATTTAGGTTCTTGTGAAACTCTTTGAGCGTAATCATCTTTTTCAATAATATCTTTAATAAGTTTATCAATCTCACCAACCTCTGAAATTCCAAGAACACCGACGATTTCAGGAATAGCTTCTTTTAATTCTTCTTTATGTTTTTGCGCAAGACAACCGGTAACAATAACCTTTTTGCCGGCATCAACCAATTGCAAAATAGACTGAACAGATTCTTTTTCAGCGTCATGGATAAAAGAACAAGTATTAACAATAACAAAATCAGCTTCTCTATCATCCAGAGTAACCTCAAAGCCGCTTTTCACAAGCACACCAAGCATTAACTCTGAATCCACAAGATTTTTAGGACAACCATGATTTACAAGTGCAATTTTCATCTTTTTCCTCTATCCAGCTACTATGTACTAATAATATAACAGATTTATAGTTTATCAAATTCATTACGAACATTTTACAATTCACCATATAATGTCGTTTTATTGACAATTCTATGCCGTTGTGCTAAATTAAACCGTATGGAAGATGAAATTTTACTAAATTCAAAAGACTTGTTAAAACAAATTAAGGCCATCGCTAAAAAAGAAGGCATAAATATGACTTTGTTAAAATACACGATTAACGCAATTTTTAACAAAGCCGATGGTGTCAGAAACCTCTACAATAAATTCAATCGCAAAACAATTCGCGTTAGCGAACTTGAAGAAATCGCAGAGGTTTTGAACTATGAAATTGTTTTAAGAAAGAAAAATTAGACCTCTTGCGGCACCTGAGCCAAACTTTCGAGGTATTTTGCAGCGTAAACCGCACCAACTGCGCCATCTGCCGCAGCCGTAATGACTTGTCTTAGCGGAGTTTTGCGAACATCACCCACCGCAAAGACACCCATCAGTGACGTTTGCATTGTTTCATCAGTCAAAATAAATCCGCCTGCATCCTGATTTAACTGGCCTGAGATGTGTTCAACATTGGGAGTTATGCCAATATACGGGAAGATGCCATCAACAGGAAGAACGGAAATTGCTTCGGTTTTAACATTTTTGAGCATAAGCCCGTTAACAAGTTCTTGGCCCATAATCTTTTCAACAACAGTGTCACATATAAGTTCAATTTTTGGATTTGCAAGCACTCTATCCTGAACAATTTTATCAGCCCTAAAACTGTCACGACGGTGAATCAGGTAAACTTTCTTCGCAAATTTAGTAAGATAATTCGCCTCTTCAAGCGCAGAATTTCCGCCGCCGACAACTGACACGACCTTATCCTTATAAAAAGCAGCGTCGCATACTGCACAATAGCTTACGCCGCGACCAACAAACTCGTTTTCTCCAGGGATATTCAGTTTCATTGGCTTGGCTCCTGTCGCAATAATAACAGTCTTTGCCTCAATTGTATGCTCTTTAGTCTTAATAATTTTCGGGGTAGATTTCAAATCAATAAACTCGATTTCCTGCATTGGCAACTTCTGAACTCCAAACATGCTTGCATGTTCTTCAAATTTCTCCATCAAATCAAAGCCGCCAATCTTGGCAAACCCAGGATAATTTTCTAATTCTAAGTAGTTGGTAGGCTGACCGCCCATAACACAGGTATCAATAACAGCCGTACTACAAGCACCACGGCAAGCATAAATTGCCGCTGATAGGCCGGCAGGCCCGCCACCCAAAATCACTGTATCAAAAGATTTATTCATATTTACTCCTCACTCTAGTGCATTATATCCTGCAACTCTGTCACCATAAAGTGAATATCTCGCAGTTTGGGTTTCCATAATTCGTCCGTCAATCTCTGAAACCGTGGTTAAAGTCAGATAATTAACACCCTTAAACTTATCCCCATCAAGATATAATTCAACCTTGTCACTCAATATTTTATTGTCATAACGCCCCTCTTTTTCAAAAACAACCTTATTACCCTCAACTTCTTTAACGGATATGGAAGCTTTTGCGCCCGAAAAAGGATTGTCTAAAGTTATGACGGAATTGCTTTTCGAAATGTTCCACAAATCTATGTTGCTGTCTTTAAAAAAGCCCTTGGCATTCGTTTCTTGTAAATGGGAATTGATTCTCCATGTTCCAAACAGTGCGTCAGGAACCATTTCATCCAGAGAAATTCCACTTTTCAAAACAAGCCCCTCACCTGCCTGAACAACAGGTGCAAACAAAATAAAAGACAATAGAAATATTAAAAGCAATCTCATAAAAACATTTTAATGAATAAAATACAAAAAGGCAATAAGATAATCATCTTATTGCCTTTAAACATATATGCTATTGCGTTACACTGTAGCCATTTTTTCTTGAAGAGCTTTTGCAGAATCTTCGTAACCTGCACGGCCCATAAGAGCGTAAGTGTAGTTTTTCGCTTGTTCAACACCAGGTTGGTTGAAAGTGTTGATGTTGTAAAGTTCGCCGGCGATTGCTGTTTGAACTTCCAACATATAAAGCAATTGAGCTACGTTGTAAGCATCAACTTTATCAAGAGTGATTGTGATGGTTGGTCTTGAGTAGTCTGAAAGCGCAACTCTTGTTGAATCAGCCTCTGCGTTAATCAACTGGTTAATAGTTTTTCCGCCAAGGTAACCGATTCCGGTGTATTCAAAAATACTAGGGATTTCAAGAGTTGTATCAAATTCTTTAACACGTACGAAGTTGATAACTTTATCGTTAGGGCCTTCGTTGTAAAGTTGGATTTGAGAGTGCTGGTCAGTTGCACCAAGAGCTTTAATTGGTGTAGGACCAACGTGAACATCGTTTCCGTTGTTGTCTTTGTTTTTGCCCAAAGATTCAGCCCACAATTGAACATACCAGTCAGAAACATATTTCAATCTGCTTGAATATGGCATCATAACTGAAAGGTTTTTACCTTTTTGAGTATCCATCAAGAAGTGAATCAAAGCGTTTTGAGCCGCAATGTTTTCGTGAATGTTAGTGTTTTTAAGAGCCAAATCCATATCTTTGATACCGTTAACCATAGCGTCGATATCAAGACCTAACATAGCGAATGGCAACAAACCTACTGCAGAGAATACTGAGAAACGTCCGCCAACATCATCAGGAACAACGAAAGTTTTGTAACCTTCTTGTTCAGAGATTTGTCTTAAAATACCTGTTTTCTTATCAGTTGTAGCAACGATATTGTTTCTGTAATCAGCGCCCAATTCTTTTTCAAGAATGTTTTTAACAATCATGAATTGAGACATTGTTTCAGCTGTAGAGCCTGATTTAGTAATAACGTTAACTAAAGTTTTTTTCAAATCCAAAACTTGTAACAAGCCGTTGATAGTATCAGGATCAATATTATCAAGGAAGAAAATTCTAGGGTAATTATCTCTTTGTTCCGGAGTTAAAAGGTTCCAGAAAGGTTTCAACAAAGCTTCTGTAACAGCGATACCGCCAAGAGCTGAGCCGCCAATACCTAAAACTAAAATGTTTTCAAATTTGCCTTTTACTTGTGAAGCAAATTCTTTCACGTACCAAATAGTTTCTTCGTTATAACCAAGGTTCATCCATTGAAGCCATTGACCCGGTTTATCTTTTCTCTGGTTTAAATTAGTGATAATGTTTGCAATAGAATCTTTATAGTTTGAAAATTCTTGTTCAATATTCAAACCATTTTCGTTTCCAATAACCATTGCATCTGCATTTTTGTAATTTAATGTAATCATATTTCAGATACCCTTTCTCTTTTCTTAATTAATACGTTACATATAAATTATATGTACTCAAAAATTAAACACAAGAGAAAAGTGGCGAAATTACAATAAATATTAACATTATTCGTGCAAACTCATGCGCGAAGATACTTCGGCAATAATTCTTGCCACATCAGCGCCGCCGATAGAAATTTCAAGAAGCAAAGATGACACTATCATCAAGGTTTCGCGGTATTCCATTGTATCGACATCAATAATCGCAAGCTCTATAAAGTCATCACCAACGGTCAGGAGCTTTCCGTATTCCGCTCCCAATGCCCATTTTACAAACACATACTGGTTTTCAAATTCCCTTAGTTTTTCTAATAATTTCATAATATAAAACAACCTTCTAATAATATTTTAGTGATAAACGCTAAAAAGTCAAAGATCAAAGATTGAAGCTTTTTCTAGCACCCTCTTCGTGGTATAAGCCGCCACCGCAAATGGTTTCAACAACTTTAAGCGCGAATTCACGCGGAGCGTCAACCATGTTCAGCAAGAAATCTCTGCTGGATAAATGTCGGATTTTCATTATTGCGTTCTGATTAATTTCAGCAGGTATAAACAAAGACGCGATTTCGTTTTCTAAAAGTCTTGCCATTTCTTCATCATGATCGGTAACGCCTTTCATAATATCGTTATAATTACCCTTAATCGCCATAATACGACCAGAGAAAATATGCGGGCCGACTTCGCGGTACAAAGCCTGCGGCTGAAAGTTACAACGTGTGGTAAAGCTCATTTTATGCCAAAGAATATTCACGATAATAACTGATTTTTGCGGGTCAGTATCGACATAAATGTTCTGAGTAGTAACGCCACGAGAAGAAAATCCCTCTTTCAAGGTTTCAACGATAGCGACAAGATTATCGCTCATACTTGCAAAAATCTTGTTAGTGTTCACCGTAGCGTGACTATAATCAAGAAATTGTTTATACATATGTGAGGACACTAAGTTCACACGTTCCTGAATTAACGCGGATTTTCTGGAATTAGTTTCCATATTATCAAAATTTTCATAATTGTTCATAGACTATTGCCCTCAATAATAACATTCTATACAAAGAAGTGCATTCTGTAAAGTAGAGTTTACAATATATGAATTAAAAATTTTAAGACTAGACAAAAACAGCGCTATATGCTATACTTAAGTCACTTGTTTTGTTATTTTGTCCTTGTTGTTGAACAATGAGGATTAATTATTATGGGAAAAGCATCAGCAACAACAAGCCTTGCATCTGCAGGCGGTTCTTTACTTGGTTCACTTTTGGGCGGCTCTAAACCTAAAACGTACAATACCGGCTATTCTATCAACGGTCAGGAAGTCGCAAGTGCAAACGTTAACAATGGGAAAATCTCAACAAACTATAATATGTCAGATTACGAAAAAGAGCTTCAAGAATACACAAACAAAAATCTTCTTAGCGGTCTTGAGAACATCAACGTTTTTTCTCCTGAGGTTCAAAAAAGTATCGATAATCAGGTGAAAGCATATACAAGTCAAGGGATCAACACTCTAAACGATACTTATACCCCTATGTTTAGAAACTTGAGAAACGATATCGCATCACGATTTGGTAACCTTGATAACTCAGTATTTATGGATAACCTTAACGAAATAGAGAAAAACAGAACAAACGCACTTGCGACATTGACTGAAAATATTCTCGCCAAACAATCAGAACTCTATGAAGCAGAGATGAACAACAGATATAACTACCTGAACCAATTAACTTCTGTCAACCAAAATCTTAATTCTAACATTCTTAACTTCTTGAAACTTGCAAGTTCAAACACTGGAGTTTAAATGTAAGGCGCGCTTCTTCGAAGCGCGCCTTTCTCCTAACTAATCAAAACTAAAAATCCAATTAAGTTTCTTTTTCTTTTCTTTTTTAGATTTTTCCTCCTGCTGTGGCTCAGGAGATGCCGCTTGTGCTAAAACAGCAGCGTCTTTTGGACGGAAAAACATCGTAAGCGCATCCGTATAGCGGTTTGAAATATGTGCGTAGTCAAAGAGAATTACCCCGCCTACGTTCAGCTTTCTGGACTCGTGAATCTGTCTGATTAAATCATCAGGGCTTCCACCGATAAAGGTTACAAATAAACCTGCATAAAGATCTGTTCGCGGCTGCAGAGTACTTGCGACTCTTTGAATAGCTTTGCTTGCAGTTCTCGCATCACACGTCAGGAATAAAGGCGTTACGCCATCAATATAGCCGTTTTGCGACCATTCTTTCCAGTCTTGAAGTTTTGAGGTAAACGCCGCCAATCTGTCAGGGAAAATTACCGCAGAAAGATAAACCTTATGCTTTCTGCAAAGCGCATTGACAGATTTAACCATAGCAGTTACATAGCTTCTTCTGAAATTTCCCCAGGCAACCGCGTACTCGCTTGGCCCTAAATCCACAGGATCAACGCCATACTGCTCTTGAAAAAGTTTTCGTGCCTGTTCTGTATAGCCCCATGCGTTCATCTCAGAAACAGCCTGAGGATAACGGATATAATCCAAATTTATACCATCCGGACAGTATGTCACAATAATCTCTTCTATCAAATCAACGAGGAATTTACGCACCTCTGGGTTAACAGGGTCAAGAAAATATCCGTTATGTTCGGTTGAAACCTTGACAGGATTGATTGATGCGTATTCTTTTTTATTTTTATTACTCCACGATGGGTTCAAGAACAAAATACTCTGCGGATTGATATTCGGATTGTCATTACCGACATAGAAAGTTTCGAACCAGATATGAAGCTTGATTTTCTCTTTTTTACACTCTTCACGCCAGACAGCAAGCGGGTCAAAGCCTACAAATATTTCGTTTTGCGGAATAAAACCGTAAGTTGACATTAACTTACTAGGATAAATTGTTTTCCCGTGATAGAAAGTTTCTAGAAAAACGGTATTCACGCCGAGTTTTTTTAGTTTACGAACGGTATTGCGAATTTCATAGGCACTACGCTCAACAGGTCGAATCCAAACGCCTTTCATCTCTTTTGATTTATATGGAATAATGTTTTTCAACGCGTCGTTAGAAGCTTCAATTGAAAGCGTAACGTTCTTTTTCACAGCCTGAGGGTTTTTCTTTGCCTTTTTGATGAATTTTCTTGCATCTTCAAGGTACATATTAGAGAAACGCGGGTTGAAAGACGGATTATTCTGCGAATAATACTGAATCATCTGTTCTGTTTCTTCAAGCTTTTTGTTCGCAAGGAAAATATAGCTTTCGCTGGTGACGTATGTATAAATCGTCATATTTTCCAGATCAAGATAAACCTTGGTTCCAATTTTTACAGCATTCGTAATCCACGTTTTAGCTTTGCCATGACCGCTTATAACAAATCCATCCGGTGGAATAGGTGAATTCGCGCCAGACAAATCAACAACAGTATTTCCAACAACAATAGCTTCATAGCCATACTCGTTAGTACCGGTTGAATCGCCGCAATTCGGGGTATAAATTACAAGCTGGTTAGGCCCGCGCGCACCAGGAGCGTTAACCCCCTCGACGTTAGTTTTTACTGTCGGGTCAAATTTATTAATTTTATAGTGCGAGCTGGAATAAATCACCTCATCTTTTTTCGCGACATAAGGTAAATATCCCTCTATAACTTTACCGCCTGCGGTTTCTTGAGGAGTTTCCTCCGCAAAAACCTGCTGACCTATCCCTAAAATCAAACATATAAAAATTATTAATACACGTTTCATCCTAACTCCTAATCGTACCGTGATACTCCTCGTTTTCCTCTGGAATACTTTCTATTTTATCAAGAAGAAAATTTTGTGTCTCATCCATCACATAAGCCTCTTGATAAAACCGTTTAGCGTTACACAAATCGCCAAGTTTTTCATATATAACCGCAAGCTTAAAGTTAATATCGTAGTCTTTATAACCATTTTCGTAAGCCGCGGAAAAATATCTTAATGCTCTTTTATAATCACATCTTTTGTAGAAATAATCACCTACAAGAAAATTTGTTTCCGGATTATCTTTTTCTATATTCAATGAACGCGAAAAATATGATCTCGCAAGTAAATTTCTGTCTTGAATGTCGTAGATTAAGGCTCTTTTGTTAAGAAAGCTGACATTATCCGGACTAATTTTCAACAGAATATAATAATTTTTCATTGCCCGATGGAGCAAATCGTCTTTTAAATTCTTATCGGATTCGGCTAATGCTTGTGAAAGCAGAGAATCAGCTTCCATCTCAATCGGTTCTCTATCAAAATTAGAGTAATCAAAAAGATAATCATGATACTCAACACCACCGGACTTTGCACTGAAAGCCGGTGATGCTGTGAATAAAAATATAATTAATAAAAATATTTTTGAAAAATACATACTACAAGTCGTTTACACTAGGTTCAATCTCAATATTATGTCTAAGGAAAGTGTTACCTTCTGCTGCAGGATCTGTGTAATTATAAGCGTTGTATAGAACTCTCAAAAATTTATTTTTAATAATCTTTTTTGGCATATCATTTGGAATTCCTGCGGCTTTATTACGCTCATAGTTTACCATCTGAATAGAAGTATCAGAATATCCGTTCATTTTCAAGAAGTCACTTGAATAGGTGTCACTGCGTGTAATATAAGCAAATGACGGAACGGCAACTGATAAAGCCAATACTGTAAATAAAATTTTGTTTTTCATGTTAAATGCTCCTACATCTTATTTAAAATTATATTCTCAAGCTTAGAATTGTACAAGTTTATTATAAAAACTTAATACAAAACTGTCATGAACTAAACAGATGAGATTTTTATAACCTCTTCGAGTTTATCAAGCAGTTGGTCTTCAGGAACTTTAGCGATAATTTCGCCTTTTTTGAAGACAAGTCCTTCGCCGACACCACCGGCGATTCCAAAATCTGCACCGCGCGCTTCACCAGGGCCGTTAACTGCACACCCCATGACCGCAATGGTTATCGGCAAATCAAGGTTTTTAAAACGATCTTCTACCTGCTTTGCAAGTGAAATCAAATCAATTTGTGTTCTTCCACAAGTCGGACAGGAAACAAAATTAACGCCTTTTTGTCTTAAACCGAGAGATTTTAGGATTTCAAATCCGGCATAAACCTCTTCAATAGGCTTTTCAGTCAGCGAAACCCTTATTGTATCGCCTATTCCCTCCGCAAGAAGTGTTCCAATTCCAACAGAAGATTTGACAAGTCCTGCCTTTAAAGTTCCGGCTTCTGTCACTCCTAAGTGAAGCGGATAAGGAATTTTTTCCGCGATAAGCCTGTAAGCGTCAATTGTTGTCAGGACATCAGAAGATTTTAGAGAAACTTTAATAAGTCCGAAGTCTAAATCCTCAAGAATTTTTATATGTCCCATTGCACTTTCAACAAGCTTTTCTGCCAGCGACATTTCCTTATTTTCTATTAAATAACGTTCAAGTGAACCCGCGTTAACCCCGATTCTTATAGGAATTTGTTGCTGTTTAGCAAGCTTAACGACAGCCTCAACGTTTTCACGTTTGCCAATATTTCCAGGGTTCAGGCGCAAGGCACTAACACCCGAATTTATTGACTGAATAGCGAGCTTATAATCAAAATGAATATCCGCAATAACAGGAATCAGCGAGTTTTTAACAATCGGCTTCAAAGCCTCTGCCGCATCCATATCAAGAACCGCAAGCCTGATAATCTCACAGCCCGCCTCTGCTAATTCATCTATCTGACGCAATGTTGCATTAACATCACGCGTATCTGTGTTGCACATAGACTGTACTGAAACCGGCGCTCCAGCACCTATCGCAACATCTCCGATTTTAAATCCTATTGACTTTCTTCTTATAATCATAATATCATCGTAACATGTAAAAGGAGAAAAACAAGAATTATGAAAATCGCTGTTATATCTGACATTCACGCAAATTTACATGCCCTTACGGCTGTTATAAATGACTTTGAAAAACGCGGAGTAAATAAAGTTTTTGCACTGGGCGACTATGCAATGGCAGGCCCACAGCCTGTTGAAACCATGCAATTTATTCTCACTCAGCCGTGGGAAATGATTCAAGGCAACACAGACAAAATGATTGCGACATACAGCGAAAAAACATACGAAGACGCCAAAGCATCTTTTCCTGTGATGGCAGAAGCGCTAAAATATGATATGAGCGTCCTGCCACAAAAATATATCGATTTTCTAGCCTCATTACCGGCCGAAAAAAAACTTGAAATTGATGGCATAAAAATTCATCTTGTTCACGGTTCTCCACGTAGAAACAACGAAAACATCTACCCTGACCTTATGCCGGAAACAGTAGAAGAAATGACACGAGATAGTGACGCTGACTTAATTCTTTGTGGCCACACGCACATGCCTTGCGGTTATCAGTTAAACAGCAGAAAAACAGTTGTAAATGTTGGCAGCGTTGGACGTTCAATGACACCTGATGCGATGCCTTGCTACGCAATCCTAGATATCGAAAACGGTGAATATACAATTGAACATCACTTTGTCGATTATGACAGAGAAATTCCGGCAGAAATCATACGCTCTCACGGTTTTGATGGTTCTGAAAAGCTTGCCAATATGCTATATGAAACAACAAATCGTCACATATAAGTGACATTATTTCTTCTCGCGGGAATTAATTTCGTCCTCAAACTGAACAAAGATATCATGACCTACAAACTGTTCCAGTGTAGCGCGGGTAGTATAAAATTCTGATGTTGCCTTGGCCAGTGAATCAACGGCATTACGATAGTAAGCGTCAGAAATTAGAAGAATTTCACGTGACGCAGTCTGTGAAAGATCGTAATTCTTTTTGCGCTCAACCGCCATTTTTTGTAACATATTCATCTTCTTACGAGAAGTCATGTAATCATAATACAAATCAACCGTTTTTTGCTGCAATTCCTCAACTTTGCGCACAAGGATAATCATATCCGCGTCATTAACTTTGGTATATTTATAGTTAAGCGCTTTAGTATCCTGTGCAAAAATACTCATCAAATTGCCGCCCAGAAGTGAACCCGCCGCAAGCATCGGGCTTCCCATCGTTGCACCCGCAAGCGTTGACATACTTGCGATATTACCTAGAACACTCTTTATTGATTTGCTGTCAGGTTTATCCTCTTCTGGGTTTGAAAGTTTATAAAGTGCGAAGTTAATAGTGTCACTTTGAGTGGCAGCACCATGCCACAACAAGGACAAATCAGCCATCATTTCACGCTCATCGGCTGAAAGTTCTTTTTCAATCTCTTTTGAAAGCCTTTTTATACTCAAATCTGCGTATGTAATTTTACTCAAATCACACGTATCAAGGTTATCAGCAGAAATTTTATCAAGGGAATAATCAATTTTCTTTTCCGTCACAGAAACATTAGCGTGAATTTTATTATCCAACGGCGAATACTTAACCTCAGGGTCATCAGTTAACCCCATACGATATAAAAGGGGTTTAGGAGAATTAAGCTGTGACAAATCAGCGGCAAATAGCGGGCATGTAGACAAAAGCAATGCTAAAATTAAAGATATTTTCTTCATCTTTTCCCCCCTGACTTGTCTAAAAGAACGCTATTATTGAACTGAATAAGGTTTAAATTTTCAACAATTTTTTTGCCGGCAAGCCTTTGAAGCGCAAGATGATATTTTTTTGCGTTTTCAAGGTGATAAAATTCATCAATCTGTAAACTTTCATATAGTGATGATGAAATTGTAATTTCCAACAAATCCTCGCGTTCCAAGGCATTAGAGTAATTTTTGCTATACAAAAGAAGCTTTGTTCTTGTTTCTTTCAACTGGGTAAGCGAGTTTTTATAATTGTAATATGTACTGATAATTGTATCCTGCAAGTTCTCAATTAAACCCGCGAGTTCAATCATCTCTGTATCTGTTAGCGGAATTTCCTGCGGCACATTTTTCTTGTTGATTAAATTCTGAGCCAGACGTCCAGCCGCAAAAGAACCGGATTGCAGCATATAATTCTGGCCTAAAAACATCGGTGCAAAAGATGCACCCGCAACCATCGCAGAAAGCGTTTTTGACATCAAAGATGAGTGGATTCGACGCTGACTTTCAGGCGTTGCAAGCTTTTTCAGCGCAAACGAAATAACCTGATTGTTATTAACAGTTCCCTCCCAGAGACTTTCAATATCCTCCATATCCTTTTCACGCTGAAGCCCGATAATCTCTTTCATATACTCTTCATCAGAGGTCAAAAGCGATTGTTTTGTATTCACATTAACTTTAGGAATTTCGAGTCCTTGCATGTTCGTCGTGCCGTCGGGAAGCGAAAGTTCACCACCGTTGGCTGATACACCTGCTAACATTAATCCCAATAATAAAACAGCTCTTCTCATAACAATGTTATACCACAGAAAGTTTGCCCGAGCAAATCTTGCAATAAAAATGTGAGCAAGATTTGCGAGTGGCGTATGAGACAGCGCAGTCGCGGGTTGACTCGCGGGAGCGAGGCAAGCAGACGACGGAGAACTGCTTTTTTATAAATCCATAGATTGATTTTTTCTACACCAAATGATTGTTCCCCCAATATCGAAAATCTCATAAAATTACAATATAAAGAGGTTAATGTGAAAAAAGATTTATTAATAGCGCAGAAAGAGAATCAGACTGTATTCAATGCGATTTATAAAAAGGTTATCAAACAATTATTAAATAAACTCGTTACAGAAAGAAATAATGACAGAATTTATACACTTCTGGGCTTTTGCTATAAAAAAACAAACAAAATTAACAAAGCAATTTCTTATTTTGAAAAAGCTGTCATGCTTAATCAAGAAGCGTTCAGCGCTTTTTATCAGATGGGGCTTTGCGGTTTGAAAATCAACAAAACCTGTGTTGCTGTAAACAGCTTTATTAAAGCTATTCAGTCAAACCCGACGAACCCTTACGCCGTTTTAAACCTCGGTATAGCGCACGAATACTGCGAAGAACCAGACATGTCATTTATGATTTATCAGCGCCTAATAGAAACCACACCTGATTTTCTTCCGGCGTATGAGAAAAAAGCAGAATTATTTATAAAACTGTCACATTATAGTGACGCAATACCTCTTTTAAATCAGATGGTTAAAAGAAACCCTAACCACACGCAGGCTTATGAGAAACTCGGCAAATGCTACAAAAAACTCGGCAAAACAACTTATGCTTCAAGATGTTTTAGAAAAGTTCTGACAACAAACGCAACAGCTGACGCATGCGGCAACGCAAGACGTGAACTCAAACAGCTTAACGCACAACAAAAACAAAAGTTCCAATTATGCTAAGTATTTTTGAGCGGTTACTTTATCAAAAACTTCGATACTATCCTCAGAATGAATAAATACAAGGCAGGAAATTAAAGATTTTAGCGTTTCAAAATCAGAATAAGAGATCTTATTGCGTAAATCTTCCATATTATTTGCAAGGAACTCCATTATTATCACTTTATCGTTAAAAACAAGTTCTGAAAAATAATCAAAAGTTTCTTTGTTTTTCATTCCCTCAAGATAAATAATATCAGGCGATTGGAACTCAATAAATCTTGAAGCTTTATCCATATTAAAGCCTACGTTTTCATTAAGTTCGCACTGATTAACGTTTGGAAGATTGTATTTTGTGATACTTTCGAGCGTCATAATGTTTTTATCAGGTGAAGAAATTTCGTTCAAAAGCGAGTAAATAAGGTGGGTTTTGCCGCTCAACTGTGAACCGCAAACAAAAATCACCCCCGGTTCTTTAACAGAATTAATCAAAAGGTTATAATTCTGCGCAGAGTTAACAAGTGAACGCAGACAGGTTGGCGGTTTGTAGAGTTTTATATAAATTCTCTCGCCCATAATCGTCGGGAAAGTCGAAACGCTTGCAACAAGGGTTAAATCTCCCATTGAAAAGTCAATTTTACCTAATTGCGGAACCTCGCTCACCGTTGAATCCAATTGTGCCAGATGTTTAAGCTTCGCGATAAAGGATTCCATCAAAACTGTCGGAATTGTGCCTTTATTCAACACTTCGTTCATTGTCTTAAAAGTGACCTCAAAGCCGTCGTTTTCAAGTCTGAAAACGATTTCATGTACGCTTTCAATGACAGCCTGACGCAAAATTGAACTAATAATTTTATGAATATGCGCATCACTCAAATCGTCGTTATGAAGCTCTTCGCGCCAGTCATAATCGACATTTGCAAATGTTGTCATAATTTTATCAGTGCCGGAAGCCTCGTTATAATATTCGTCAATTTTTTCCAGAACGACTTTTTCAGAGGCAATAACTGCTTCAATAGAGCATTCCGCGGTTTCTACAATCTTGTCTATCGCGAACAAATCCATAGGATCTGCCATCGCAACCGTCAAAACATTCTCAATCTTAAACAGCGGCAAAATCTTATATTTTTTTGCGTCGTTGTAAGAAATATATTTCAAAGTATTTTTATCTAGCGAATAATCATTGAGGTTCACGAAAGGAATATGAAGCTTTTCTTCCAAAAACTTCAAAATAGCGTCCTCAGTGATAACGCCCGAATTAATCAAAACCTGTCCGATATTAGTATTTTGTGACTGCGCAAGCTGGGTCGCCTGATTCACAACATCAAACGGAACCAATCCTTCTCTCACAAGGTCATATTTCAATTTTTCAAGAGTTTTATTTGTTACAGCTTGCACTATTAACACCTAGATACTGTTCTACTTTTGCGACTACTTCGTCTAAATCAAACGGTTTGGTAATATATTCGTTAACGCCTGTTTCTTCACCGATAAGCTTATCCTCCATCTGCGAACGCGCCGTCAACATTAAAATCGGAATATCTTTATATTTATTATCAAACTTGAGTAAACGGCTTATTTTAAACCCGTTAATTTTCGGCATCATAACGTCAAGGATAATCAAATCAGGCACGATTTCTTTGGCCATACGAAGCCCGTCCTCGCCGTTATAAGCACAATAACAGGTATAGTTTGCTATCTCCAGCACAAACTTCAAACTTTCAACAATATCCTGTTCATCGTCTACAATAAGAATCTTTTTCATCTAATACCTGCCAATACTAAAATACACACTAAAATAATACGTCATTGTGCGGGTATAGTCAAAATTATTAAGTTTATTTACGACGGAAGAAAGATTTTATCGCATCCCAAACTTCTAAGATAAAATCAATAAAAGAAAAATTAAAGTCTTCGGCCTCAAATGTTGGCGCGTTAACAAAAGAATCAATTTCGTTGTTCTTTGCAAAAATATTTTGTGATTCTTCTTGCTGCCGTCTTCCTTGATACATATATCCAAGGTTCCCGCCACCGCCATCGTTTTGCATACTAGCTGCAGGCTTAATCACCGGTTTTGAAGATAAAACATTTACGTCGAAACTCATTTTTCCCAAGCCCCTATGTTTTAGTTCCCTTACATATATAAAGTTTTATTAATGTAAAATATTGTTACAAAGAAGCAGAAAAATTTACAAAAGTACATAAAAAAGGAGGCGGTTAAACGCCTCCAAAACTTATCTTTTTACACAGCGGACAGAAAATTCACGATGAATATTCGTACCGCCGGCAGGCCCAAGATTGCCCCAAGAGTTTGCCCAACCGCCAATCCAGAAATACCACGCTCGGTCAGCACTTACCTTGTCAGAACTCCAGTAATATGAACCCTCACCAAAACTTTCTCCATTTGACAATAACTTCGTATTTGCAAACATGGAAGAAAGTTCTGTAATATTAGGCAAACGATACTCGGGATCAAGTTCTGTACAAGCTTTTCCCGCTGCCGTTTGCGCTTTACTTCCGCTGACATCGCGCACATAAGGATATGGCGCAACCAGTTGAACATCGGACGGATAATATGCACTCATAAACCCGATATCCTTGCCAAGAGTATTCGGCCCTTTTGAACCGTTCAAATCATACACAAAATTAGCGCACATAGTTAACTGCGGATTCATTTGTGAAGATTCATTCAAACTTCCACGGCATACAGGGTTATAAAAGATTAAAATAGACTCACCATTCTGGGTTTCAAACGCAGCAGCTTTTGTGTCGATAAGCGAAACGCTCTGGCTTATGGTTGCATCCGAATAATTATAACTAATATTTTTGGGGTTTAATCCGGCGAGTGTAGTTGGCATTGTAATAACTGAACCTGCAAGATTTGTAACTTTAACAGGAATTCCACAATCCTCAAGGTGTTCATTGTCACAAATATTGTTAATCTTCAAAACTTTTGATAATCCGCTTGTGACAAAAGTTTCTGCCGCGGTATCTACAGCATCGCTAGCGCCGGAAGAACTATCCTCTGTCAAAGTTCCGTACCCGTTAATTGCCGGCATGAGCATAATCGCCTGTGACAATCTTGCATAAAGCGCTTTTCGTTGCGTGTTCCAAGTTCGCTCGTTAATGTTACCTGTGAGGCTGGGAAGCGTTATCGCAGCGACTACGCCAATAATTGTTAATGACAGGAGTATCTCCGCCATAGTAAACGCACCTA
>JAMPIJ010000054.1 GCA_023662905.1 Fusobacterium sp. | reverse complement strand
CCATAGTGAAGGCCTGTTCAGCCGGCCCCCCCCCCCCTGTCAAAATGTACATAAATTTGTTTTTCATTTTTCCATCCTTTCTATTTGCATTATGTAACATGTTTTAGAACATGTCAAGCGTATAAAAATTTTATAAGGATTTCAAAAAAACTCTTTATGAATGTTATAATCAAAAATATAGACAGTAAAAGGAGAGAAATTTCATGTGCGGAATAGTCGGATATATTGGGGATAAATCAGCAGCAGACATATTGATGGACGGTTTGAAACAGCTTGAATACAGAGGCTACGACTCCTCAGGCGTTGCGTTGATGGAAACTGACAAAATAGACATCTACAAGGCTGAGGGTAAACTCCAAAATCTCAACGACATTTTGTTCATGAACCGCGATAAAATAATAGGTTCAACGCTCGGAATAGGTCACATTCGCTGGGCAACCCACGGTGCGCCGACGGTAATCAATGCACACCCGCACACATGCAACTGCGGTGGAGTGGCTATCGTTCACAACGGAATTATTGAAAACTTCAAAGAACTGCGCGAACGCCTCGAAGCGCAAGGCTGCGTTTTCCGCTCTCAAACCGATACCGAAACCGTCGCACACCTTATTGCAAAAAAATATTCTCTCTGCAAAGACCTTACAGAAGCCGTAAGACTTGCTTCAAAAGAGATTGATGGCGCGTTTGCGCTCTGTGTTATGCACAAAGACCACCCGAACAAAATGGTTATCACAAAACGCAACGCTCCGCTTCTTGTCGGAATCGGCGAGGGTGAATTCTTTGCTGCGTCTGACGTTCCGGCAATAATCAAATACACGAAAAAAGCCGTTTACCTGAAAGACAACCAGATTGCAACACTTACACGCGAAGATATGCAACTAATCGATGCTGACAACAACACGATTTTCTTCACACCTGAAATTCTTCCGTGGGAACCCGTTGCGCTTAGCAAAATGGGCTACAAACACTTTATGCTCAAAGAAATTCACGAACAACCAGGGGTAATAAGAAATATTCTTTCCGGCAAACTTCACTCAATCGACAGCGAAATCGAACTTGATGAAGTTAAACTCGATAAAGATACACTCAAAAAACTCAACAGAATCCAAATTATTGCCTGCGGAACCTCGCTTCATGCGGCAATGGTCGGCAAATATATTATCGAAAGCTTCTGCGACATCGCGGTTGACGTCGAAGCCTCTAGCGAATACATATACAGAAAAACCGTTACAAACGAAAACACGCTTGTAATCGGGGTATCACAATCTGGCGAAACCGCCGACACGCTAACCGCTATCAAACAATCAAAAGCTAAAGGATCACACATCCTGATTATCACAAATCGTCCGGATTCCGCAATGGCGCGCGAAGCCGACAGCTTAATCTCCGTCAACGCAGGCATAGAAGTTTCCGTTGCCGCAACAAAATCCTATATGGCTCAACTTCTTTCATTCTACCTGCTTGCACTCAAAATGGCAGAAGTCAAAGGCTCGCTTGATAAATCACTTTTAACAACGCTAAAAAGTGAACTTATGGTTCTTCCACAAAAGCTCGAACAAATTCTTGTTCACAAAGAAGAAATCCAACAATGCGCAAAACATTACGCAAACACAAAAGATTTTATCTTCATCGCGCGCGGCGTAAACTATCCGACTGCACTCGAGGGCGCATTAAAACTTAAAGAAATCAGCTACATCAACGCAACAGGCTACCCTGCAGGCGAACTCAAACACGGCCCTATCGCAATGTTAGATGAGAGCATGCCAGTTCTTTCAATCCTGATGAAAGGAACCGTTTACGATAAAATTCTTTCAAACAGCGAGGAATCAAAAGCCCGTAATGCACGTATGATTGCACTTACAAACTCAACAGACGAAAAATTAAACTCGCTCTTTGATTTCGTAATTCGCGTACCTGAAATTCAAGAATACTTATCACCGCTTTTGGCAATCGTTCCGTTGCAACTCCTTGCATATTACATTGCGGAATTCTTAGGTAAAGACGTCGACCAGCCTCGTAACTTAGCTAAATCAGTGACGGTAGAGTAATGATTACGACGCGCACAATAATATTAAAAAAGCCCGACGAATTTGATAACCTGTGGATTGAAAGCCAACTCGCAGATTACAACGTCATTCGCTGGGCTATCATAGAAGTAACGGAAAGAGAAATAACTCTTTCCGTTTCCATTCAAATCTAGCGCTGAACACATTTAAGTGATGCTGCTTGACTCCACGTATAATAAGTGCCGCTTCGCAACTTTAATAACCATCCCTTGCCGTCTGTATGACGTTTACTAGACCAGTAATCCGTTCCAGCTCCGGTTTCCTCGCCAACAAGAAGCTTGTTATAGAAAATTGAAGCTAATTCTTCAAAATTAGGCACACGATAATTTTCATCCTTTTCACGGCATTTTCTACTCGCTTCGTCAAAAGTAGAACTAATTGACGCCCCTACAACAGGAAGCGGAGCAACAACAACCGGATCTGATGGATACAACACAGAAATAAATCCAATATCTTTACCCACAGTATTCGGGCCTTTTTTACCGTTCAAATCATATACAAAATTTACGCACATAAAAGGTTGAACGTATTTGCCACCAAACGAAGAATCATCATCACTCCTACAGGTTGGAGAATAATAGGTCAAAATGCTTTCACCATTAGCGGTTTCAAACGCCGCAGCTTTCGTTATAAGTTGTCCGCGATAAGAATAACTCAGCCCATCAGGATCCGAGAAATTAAACATCGAGTTGAAACCTGATAAAGTTTTTATACTCGAAAGTTGAATATTTGCGGAACCAGAAACACGCCCCTGCATAGGTACAATTTTATCCGGAAGTCCACAATCAGTTAAATTCTCCGAATCGCAGATATTGTTAATCTTTAAAACCTTAGCCAGCCCATTAGTGATAAAAGTTTCAGTAGCATTATCCTGAGTAATAGTCTGCGTGCCATCTTCACCAATTGTACCGGTAAGGGTTCCATATCCATTAAGCGCAGGCATAAGCGCTACAGCCTGTGAAATTCTAGAATAAAGCGCTTTACGCTGAGTGTTCCAAGTACGTTCGTTGATATTGCCGGTGAGTGACGGTAATGTAATCGCCGCAACAACGCCAATAATTGTGAGGGATAAAAGTATTTCGGCCATCGTGAAGCCACGGCTTA
>JAMPIJ010000053.1 GCA_023662905.1 Fusobacterium sp. | reverse complement strand
ACCAGATTTTGAGTCTGGCACGTCTACCAATTCCATCACATCGGCAAGCCGTTAAATATATTAAAACAGAAAAATAATTTTTTAGCAATTATTATTTTTACTTTTTTTAAAATAGCCTTATAGATATTAGTAAGACGAATTTTTTAGAATAAAAGAAAGTTGAATAATACTTGTATGAAAAAAATCTTACTTCTAACAATGTTAATATTATTTTCATTGAGCGCCAATGCTGCATCAACTTTTGAAGGCGGGGTAAGCGCTCAAGGTCGCGGAACTTCAAGCCGAATTATTGATAAAAATACAGGTACAGGTGTTGGCGGAGCACAAATTACTTTGCCAAAAGAAAGATACTCAACCAAAACAGATGCAGACGGATTTTTTGAACTTGATACCTATATCGACGGCACAAGTATTATGTCTGTTCAAAAAGAAAACTATAAACCTTATTCAATGACAGTTTCGGAGAAAACGCTCTCTGCGCCGATTGTTGTCGGGATTGAAAAATCAAATTCCGACGGAATGGTGATTGATTCCAATATGTATCATTTGGGTGATAATAATTATTCCGACTTATCTGCTAATGCGGGTGAGTTTAGAATGGAAACAATCGGGCCTTTTTATACCAAAAGATTTACCCTAAAGAATCTCAAACTTAATAAACCGATATTTTTAGTAATCGGCTCAATAATAGGAATAGATACCGAAATGGCTCGTTCAATGGGGCAAAATAAAATTACTAATGCGTTTGCTTCTGCTCCCGAAGTCTATTTTAACGGCAACAAGATTTCTGAAATCCAAATCAACGGTGACGGTCAGCGAATCCGTGTGCCATCAAGTCTGATTCGCAAAAATCAAGTAAACGAAGTTACAATAAGAACAGGCAGAAACCTAATGCAGACCGCCTACATCGACTACGATGATATCGAATTCATGAACCTCTTCTTCGAAAACTAATTTTTTTAACAAGGGTCTTCCTCTTTTTTCAACAAGGGTCGGACGACAATTGTAATACTACAGGTGTAGCGTTGGGCTACAGGTCGTCCTCTGCTGTGTCTGTTACCAGTTGGTTCGAGTTGGTGGGTTTGTGGACAGATTGGCAAATTTATTGTATAATTTACGTACGGGTAAGCTCCTGTTTGCCACCGCGCACACATTCGAGTTAAGTGGACATAAGGCGAAAGGTGGTGAGAATGTTGGAATTCAGTATTACTGAAAAAGCACTATGGCTTATCTTGATGATAATCATAGTGCTAAAAACCAAAATATAGGGAGTTAAGAAAGGTTCTGAGAGTTAGCGGCTCTTAGAGCCTTTTCCCTATGTCATTATTATTTACGATTTTACTGATTTTGTCAAGATAAACTAATCTAAATCAATTTTAGAAACATCAACCAGTTCTTTAAGCTCAATGCCAAGAGCGTTGGCTATGCGTTCTAATGTATCAATCCCTGGCACACTCGTACCACGCTCTATTGTACCAAGAGAGGTGGCGCTTAGTTCAGATTTACTGGCAAGGTCTTCTTGACTCAAACCTTGTTTATTCCGCAATAATTTGATTTTAAGACCAATTTTACTTGTTATGTTACTATGTTTGCTTGTCATTATAGTAAGTATACTATAGTATTGACATATTAGTTTCAATAGAGTATGCTTAAGAAAATCGCAAGTAAACTTAAGTAAAAGGCAAAAATTATGCTTGAAAAAGAAATTAGAAAGAAAATATTTAGAAAATTAGAGTCAATGGAGGAAGGTTTAAATTATGATATTGAGTCCTTAGTGGGGCTTAAAGCAGATATCCAAACAATATATTTCTATGATAAAATTGAACAATTGCAAGATTATCTATATGATATTGAAGCTTTGGTTATCGCAGCATGCGATTCCTGCGAGCATAATATGTACACAACACAATTCCTAACACTTAGAATAATTAAAAAATATCTAAGCAAAGTTTTTCGGCTTTTGGATGAATAACAAATATTGTTTATCCTTCGATAAATCTACCCATTGCACGGAATTTGTTATATCTTTCTTCTCGCAATTGTTCAACGGATAGTTTTGATAATTCATCAATAGCATTTTTGATTGAAGATTTCATATTATCTGCTGTAGCTTTGTAATCAGCGTGTGCGCCGCCTAAAGGTTCTTTGATTTCTTCATCAATAATACCAAGTTCCAACAAATCTTTTGAAGTTATTTTTAATGCTTCCGCTGCCTCTGCAAACATTGCTGCATCGCGCCAAAGTATTGAAGCACAGCCTTCCGGAGAAATTACTGTATAATAAGCGTGCTCAAGCATCATTACTCTATCTGCAACACCTAAACCTAAAGCCCCGCCGCTGCATCCTTCGCCTGTAATAATAGCTACGATTGGTACACAAAGCTTTGACATTTCTCTCAGGTTAACCGCAATTGCAGCACCTTGTCCTGTTTCTTCCGCTTTAATACCCGGATATGCCCCCGGAGTATCAATCAATGTTATGATTGGAAGGTTGAATTTGTTAGCGTGCTTCATTAATCGAAGCGCTTTTCTGTAACCTTGAGGCTGCGGCATACCGAAATTGTATTCAAGGTTTTCTTTTGTAGTTTTACCTTTTTGAATCCCGATAATCATAACAGGTTTGCCGTCAATCTTAGCGATACCGCCGATGATTGCTCTGTCATCCATTCCTTCTCTGTCACCATGGAATTCCATAAAGTCTTCGCAGATAAGTTCAACATAGTCAAGAAACTTTGGACGTTCCTGATGTCTTGCGATTTGTAATTTTTCTGAAGGTTTCAAGTTTGAATACAACTCCTTTTTGCGTTCTTGAGCTTGTGCTTCAAAATCTCTGATTTGTTGTTCCATATCAAGACCTGATGTTTCACTCAATTGTTTCAATTCATCTATTTTCTTTTGTATTTCTACAATAGGTTTTTCAAAATCTAGTACTACTGCCATGCCTTATACCCCATGCATATCCAAAATATTCGCCAGTGTTTTTCTAAGGTTTTTACGTTTAGAAACGATATCAACCTGTCCATATTTAAGCAGGTATTCTGCTGTTTGGAAATCTTCAGGTAATTTTTGGCGGATTGTCTGTTCAATAACTCTTCTGCCTGCAAAACCGATTCTTGCACCTTGTTCTGCAATAATAATATCACCTAAGGTTCCGAAACTTGCTGTGATACCGCCAAAAGTCGGTTCTGTCAGAAGGTTAATATATAACAAGCCTGCTTCATCAAGCTTTCCGATAGCGCATGAAGTCTTTGCCATCTGCAT
>JAMPIJ010000052.1 GCA_023662905.1 Fusobacterium sp. | reverse complement strand
TCTTAGGTGCGTTTACTATGGCGGAGATACTCCTGTCATTAACAATTATTGGCGTTGTCGCAGCGATAACGCTTCCGTCGCTCACTGGAAATATTAACGAACGAACTTGGAACACGCAACGAAAAGCTCTATATGCACGTATGTCGCAGGCAATTTCGTTGATGCCCGCTTTAAACGGATATGGCTCTACTGCTGAAAATATGGCTGAAACTTTTGTGACGGCTGGACTTTCGAAAGTTTTAAAAATGAATAATATTTGTTCGTATGATAAGCTTGGCGATTGCGGGTTGCCAGATAAAATTGTTCCGTATTCAGGAAGTACTATTTCGCCGTTTCCTGATAGATTAAGTGGTCTGCATTCTGCAATGACAAGTATGGATTTTTCTAATAGTGGTGTATCACGCAGTTATACTCAGCTAGACACTTATGCCGCTGCGTTTGAAACTGCTAATGGTGAAAGCATTGCTGTTTATTACAAGCCGGATTGTACTGCAAGCATGAATGAAAATGATTGGCACTATGTTCAGGATAAAATGTGTGTGAATATGATTTATGACTTAAACGGTAGCAAAGGGCCGAATTCTTATGGTAAAGATATTGGTTTTATATCAATATTTTATCCGTCTGACAGTGTAATTGTTGCGCCTTTTGTTGTACCTCAGGATGCTGGGCAGGCTCCGATTAAAACTACGAGTGAGGGAACTTTGTCGGCAAGTAAAAAATGTACGGAACAGGATAGTGAATATAGAATGCCGAATTTAGAGGAATTATATGCTATATATATTAACCAGCGTTTAATTGGCGGAAATATTGCCGGCGGTTCCGGTGCTTATTGGTCTTCAAGTTTGCGAGATTCGCAATATGGTTGGTATTTGAGTATGCCAACAGGCGGCGCAAATATTCATTCTTTAACAGATCCGTTATATGTTCGTTGCGTTAAACGCTAATAAAAAAGCTCCCTGATGGGAGCTTTTTTTACTTACCGATTTCAACGGCGCGCATTGCCATTGCTTTGGAAATATTTACGACCGCAAGGTTTGCCTCGTAAGCCCGTTGTGCAATTACTGCGTCTGCCATGTCAACCATCGGGTTAACGTTTGAGGCTCTGATATAGCCATCTGGGTCTGCGTCAGGGTGGCCAGGGCGGTAAATTTTATCACCTAAAGTCGGATCTTCCATTACGCCGGAATATGTTACGCCGCCTTGAAGATATGGAAGCGTTCCAACGCCGAAAACATCTTCTTTCATTGTGTTCATAAGGCCGTGAAAGGACATATCTTCCGTTGCGTTTAACACCGGAATTTTACGAACATAGTTCGGGGTATCAACGTTTGCGATATTTTTCGCGTGGATATCCAAACGGGTTCCGTGGACTTGAAGCGCCTTTGCGCCGATATTCATTGATTCTAATATGCCCATAATTTACCTCTATTTACCGACGTTGATGACGGTTTTCATTTCTGTTATCAGGGATGACATTCTTCTTGTTGCCATTGTGTATAAAAGTGAGTTCTGCTGCATTGCGTTTAATTCGTTTGCAACATCAATTTTTTCGTTTTCGCGGTCTTCGATTACGCCTGACGGCCCGAGCATTGCGGATAATTTTGTTTCTAGCGGGCTGTTCATTGTGCCAAGATAGGTTTGGAAATCAATATCTTTTCTCACATAATTCGGGGTATCGATGTTCGCAAGGTTTGAACCGATTGCACGTTGGCGCTGCGCAATCAGGTCAAGCATAAGATTAATTTTTCCGGTGCTTTCAATAGGTGTGTACATCTAAATTACTCCCTTATGTTAATTGATTTGTTGTACATATCGTCAACTACTTTCATCATACGCATTCCGGCGATCATTGAGGCGTTAAGTCTTAACATATCACTGACTCCTGTGTAGATGTTAGTGTTGGAGTTTTCAAGGTTATTTTGTGCGATGCAGTCGTGGTCTTTTACAAGCATTGCTTCGCCTGAATCTTCCGTGGTAGTGAACTTATTCATCCCGATTGATTTAAGGTTTTCCTGACTGGCAAATCGTACAAGCGGAATTGTTCCGATTTTTTTGCCAGAAATGCTTTCGTTGGTGTCGTAGGCGAAAACTTCACCGTTTTTGCGGATTTCAAACTTGAAACAGTTGGCAGGAATTTTAATTCCCTCGCCGACAATCCAGTCGTCTTCTGTTACTAAGTAACCGTTTTTACCTTGTTTGAACGCGCCGTCGCGGGTGTAGGCGACTTCTCCATCTTCTGAAACAACGGGGATAAAACCTGTTCCGTTTATTGCAACGTCATACGGGTTACTTGTAATCATAACTGCACCTTGTGCGTAATCAGAACGGATTGCGCCTGTAAGATAGCCGTCTTCTGTAAGCATTTGTTCAAAGTTAACGGTCTTGTAGCCTTTTGTGTTGTAGTTCGCAAGATTGTTGCCAACGAAACCCAGTTTCTCAAACTGGCTGGTTACGTTGCTGACATTTCTTCTGATTATGGCTTGAAAACTATACATAATTTATTCCTCTAGCTTGCGCTTCCTAATTGGCTGATTACTTTTTGTAAGTTCTGGTTTTGGATTAGAAACATCTGGCGGTTTGCTTCAAAGTTTCTTATTACCGGCATCATTCCTAAAAATTCGTTCTGGAGTGATACGTTTGAAAATTCGTTGTATTTTTGTTTGATATCGGGACGGGAAACTAGTCTTCCCTCAGTATCGACAACACCGATGGTACCGGCGAATTCTTGTTTTAAGGTTTTCGCGTTGAAAACTCTAACTTCACCTTTTTCGTTGATTTTAATATCTTCGAGTTTTTCAGGAACGAATGGTAATTGAATTGGCATTCCGGCGTTGGAAAGGACTTTTGCATCCTCGAGGGTTAATAAATTCCCCTCGTTGTCTAGTTTAAAACGGCCGTCGCGGGTAATTTTAATCCCGTCTTTGTCCATTGTTTGGAAATAACCTTTCGTCGCAATCGCGCAGTCAAGCGGGTTTTCGGAAAACATAATACGCCCGATCTGGTCGTCTGTTGATTTTGACAGCCCGTGAACGCCGATGAATTCTGTGAAAGAAGACACGACGGGATCCTGACGCTGGTATCCGACTTTGTCGAAGCCCGTAATATTTTCGTTGTTGATAGCAATAATTTCGCTCTGCAGATGCATCGCCATCAAAGATGCCGTCATCCCTTTGTCTACGTAATTTACACCGCCGCGAATAATCATAGTTCTACTACCTTTCTACATACATTACGACTCTTTAATAGTATAAATGTAATTTATCGCTAATAAATCATCTAAATGAATGGCACTTATGCTTTAATGATAAATTTTCGAATGTCAACAATTGACATGTCGCAAAACATGGTACATAATAATTTCAGAAAGGAATGAAAAAATGAAACGAAAGAATGTATTAACA
>JAMPIJ010000051.1 GCA_023662905.1 Fusobacterium sp. | reverse complement strand
CGGCTCAGCAGTCCCCCCCCCTGTCAAAATGTTTACAAGCTTTTGTTTCATAATCTCATCCTTTCTTTATGCTTTTATTATGAACCATGTTTTTTAACATGTCAAGTGAGAAAAAAGCCCGTCACTTATGTGACGGGCTAAATTTTTAAATCCAAAACTATTTTACCATTTCTTTGAATTTTTTACCTGCTGTAAACGCTGGAACTGTTTTTGCAGGGATTTTAATTTCCGCACCGGTTTGTGGGTTTCTACCAGTTCTTGCGCCACGTTTACGAGCGTCAAATGTACCAAAACCGATTAATGTAACTTTTTTTCCTTTTGAAACTGTTTTTTCAATAATGTCTAAAATACTATTTACAACATCATAAGCAGTTTTTTGTGGAACACCAGCTTTTTTCGCAACTTCTTTCAATAATTCGTCTTTGTTCATGTCTGTCTCCTTTTCACATCTAACATTAACCTTTACAGAAAACGCAAACCATGCCTTTTCACAGGTTATTATATCATTAAAACCGCAGATTGACAAGTGTTTCGGGCAAAATTCCATAAAAACATCCAAAATATTCAACAAATTACTATGTTAAATATCTGTTTTTAACCTCGCAAAGTTGACGTCTTTGTAGAAATATTTAAGAATTTGATATGCATTATAACCTTGTTTTGCAAGATGATTTGCACCATATTGCGACATTCCAACACCGTGACCTTTTTTCCCTACTGCCGCATCGTATGATGGAACGGAACGAAGATATGGAACATTACCGCCCCAGTTTGAAGTTTTAGTTTTTCCGCCGGCAGATGCTGTATAGAACGCTGAAATAATCTTTTGGTTATGAGTTAACACGATTCCACGAGTGTCGTTAACAGCTTTCGTGGTTCCGCGCTTTTCTGCGGATGCACCGCCATAAGCCTGATCGTTCGGCGTGTCTTCAAGGTCATATCCTTTACTCGCGCGTTTTCCGAGGTTCGCAAGAGCATAACTTCTTGCGGCAATTGCCTGTGCTTTATGGGCTTCTACGTCCCAACTTGACGGCATTTCAGATGGAATAACACCTTTCAGATAGTTCTCTAAATCAATATCGTTTATAACCGTCAAACGGCCGTTACGGTTCTGGACAATCAAATTCCCGCGATACCATTTTTTCTTTGTGCTTACAAAGCCATTACTATAGGACTTAATGACAATCCTATCCGAGTTAATATCTTTATACTCACCGTTAATCTTAATAGACATCTGACTGCCGCGTGGAACAATCAAATATCCTTTCATTTGTTTAAGTTCTGTAACTGTACGGTTTGTTCTGGCGTCAATTATAACTCCATCAGCAGAAGTTCCAACACCTGCTGAAGAAACATCAGTAAGAAGCCCGATTTTTATCGCAAAAGCAGGATTCATCGAAAAAATCAATAAGAATAATACAAACAGCCAGTTTCTCATTTTATTATGATAACACAGGCCGTTAAAAATTACATAGAGTTTTTAGTGGATTTTTATGAAACGATACATTCTTTACCGTTCTTATCTGTAGTTTTCAGTAAAGATTTAGTCAAATCCAACCCGATACAAGAAGAACCGATTGAAACAGTTACAAATGATAAACCTTTAATAATTGCACCGATTTTGCCGCCCCAGTTGTTTTTCGCTATGGTTTTAAACATAGGTTTAAACAAACTTGATTGTGACATTTTATCAATAGTATTAGTTACGGTTTTGGAAGTTGCGATTTTGTCATAGTTTTTAGAAATCAGAGTTTCACCTGCAAACATAAACCCGAGAGAACCGGCTTCTTCTTTCAACGTTTTGTCCTTGTCATCAGACATCGCAACTTTTACAACACTTGATGCGCAAATCAACGGGTTAATATGATTACTCAAAAAGTCTACGGTCTTGCCTGCATATCGCAAAGCTCTAGAATCCCCCGCGACATCTTGAAGTATCTGCATGGCATTTTTAGTTCCCATCGCAATAGTTTTATCGTATTTTCCGATTTCCTTAATAACGCCGGCGAACTGTCCGACTGCAACCGGCGCACGACCGATTTCACCGCTTTCGGTTTTACCTACGTTTCTGAACGCGAATATTCCTGATGCTACTGGACTAAACATACAAAAATAACCTTTTTAAACTACACATACACATTAATATAAAGTATTTGAACCCGCAAAAATTGCGTTATTAATGGAAAATTTTACAATCTTAACAATTTTACTTGGTTATGTTATTATAAAGTTATGTATGAGTTTGAATTAGAAAACGAAGATAAAGAATTAAAACAGGTTGGCCTTGAGCTAATGTTTCTTACCCCGGAAAAATATTCTAACGAAGAGGGCATTACATCTGTTGAACTGGCGAAACTTGTTGACCTGCCACTCGAAACGGTCAAGAAAAAACTTACGATTCTAAAAGACCACGGAGTCGTAAGAGTACGAGGAATTAACCCTAAATACTGGAAATTTGATGAATATAACTTCCAAAGACTTGACGACAGCGATGAAATTTTCAGATTGTTGTGCAGTTTCGATGACGTAGATTTTGATAAATATTTTGATTACAGCGGGCATTAATAAAGCCCGCTGTAATTGTATTGTTCTAACGCTTAATGCATCTGACTTCAGCTGGTTTATTCCAAGCCACATATCCACCGGTACGAAATTTTAATAACCAACCCCCATTACTTGTTACATAGCGACGAGTTGACCACAAATCAGACTGTTCCTGTCCTAAGAGGATCTTATTATAAAATAATGAAGCCAATTCCTCATAATTAGGAACACGTGTTTCAGAATCTCTATTGCGACAAACAGAAGCGACCTCATCAAACGGAACATTTGCAATCGCATTACCGACGATAGGAATCGGGGCAACCACTACCGGATCTGATGCGTAAAGAACCGAAATAAACCCGATATCTTTCCCGACAGTATTAGGCCCTTTATTACCGTTCAAATCATAAACGAAATTCGCGCACATCCAGCGTTGCGCACGCTTGCCAGTCAAACTATCAGAATCATCATTTCGGCAGGTCGGCAGATAATAGGTCAAGACGCTTTCACCATTAGCTGTTTCAAAAGCTGCTGCCTTCGTTAATAATTGTTCGTGATAAGAAATCCCATATTCATCTGTAAAATCAAATGCATTGTTAAACCCTGATAAATGTTTTATACTTTCTAATTCCAGTGCAGAATTCGCATTAATCGGATATATTTTTGAAGGCAAGCCGCAATCGGTAAGATGTTCGTAATCACAAATGTTATTAATCTTTAGCACTTTAGAAAGCCCTGATGTAATAAAAGTTTCTGCAGCTGTATCTTCTGTTACTGTTTGAGTAAAATCTTCGGATATCGTACCGGTTAAGGTTCCATATCCGTTCAACGCCGGCATTAGGGCGATTGCCTGACTAAAACGAGCATATAAAGCTTTACGCTGCGTATTCCAAGTTCTCTCGTTAATGTTGCCTGTCAGCGACGGAA
>JAMPIJ010000050.1 GCA_023662905.1 Fusobacterium sp. | reverse complement strand
GGGGGGGGGGGGAGCCTGCTGAGCCGCCCGCCTAGACAATTAGCGCTGACCGGAAGTCCGAAAGCCAGTGTATGGCTCCCGCTCAGCGGGTTTACTATGGCAGAGATACTCCTGTCATTAACAATTATCGGTGTAGTTGCGGCGATTACATTACCATCGCTCACAGGTAACATTAACGAACGTACTTGGAACACCCAGCGAAAAGCTCTTTATGCAAGATTTAGTCAGGCCATTTCGCTTATGCCAGCGTTGAACGGGTATGGAACCTTTGATGATACAACTGACACAGCCGCTGAAACTTTTATCACCGCAGGACTTTCAAAGGTTCTTAAAATTAACAATATTTGCGATTCTGACCATTTGTCTGATTGCGGGATACCTGATTCAATAATTACTCAGGGGACTTCTAAAATGGTTATTTCCGCAGGATTAAATATTGAAGCATTAAACCCTGTTATGATAGGTGAAACTACTTCTCCATATTCTGTCGGGCGTACAATTAGCAATACAAAAGCCGCTGCGTTTGAAACGGCTAACGGCGAAAGTATTTTAACTTTTTACAACCCGCGTTGTACTGCACATGTCGATGGGGCTTCTGATTACGTTCAGGAGAAAATGTGTGCAAACTTTATCTATGATTTGAACGGTAAAAAAGGCCCGAATACTGTCGGAAAAGATATTGGGTTTATAACTGCTCTTTATTCTACTGACCCGAGTGTTGTAGCCCCAATGCCTGTGCTTCATGAAATTACGACTAAAACGTATGATCAAGCTTCACGTCATTGTAGAGAGTTGAATCCTGAATATCGCTTGCCTAGTAATGATGAGTTGGCGGCGTTGTTTGTCAATAAAAAGTTATTACGTCCAAGTGATACACACGCTTGGTCTTCGAGTCTTTCGGCTTCTCACGATGAATTATCAGCATGGGTTTTGCATTTCTTAACCGGACAAAGAGCAACGCAAGGAGCATCGCATTCCTCATTCGGTGCGCTTGTTAGATGTATTCAACGATAGAAAAAAAGGGGCTTGAGCGCCCCTTTTATTTATGTGTTTTGTTGAATGTTATTTCGTCGTTGTCGGTGTCGATTACTATTTCGTCGCCTTTGAGGAAGTTTTGAGATAGTAACAATTTGGACAACGGGTTTTCGACGAGTTGACGGATTGTGCGTTTCAGTGGTCTTGCGCCGTATATCGGGTTGAAGCCGCGATGTGCCAGAAATTCTCTTGCGTCTTCGGTTATCATAAGGTCGATTTCTTGAGCGGCAAGAAGTTTGCGCAGGTATTCCATCTGAATGTCAACAATTTTCGACAATTGTTGAAGCGTTAGCGCTTTGAAGAAGATTGTTTCATCGATTCTGTTGAGGAATTCCGGTTTGAAACGGGTTTTCAAAAGCTCTGTGATTTCGTCTTTTGTTTTGTCGAATTCTTCTGCTGAAAGCATTGAATTGACTGTGTTTTCAAGGATTATGTCACTGCCGATGTTGCTTGTCATGATGATAAGTGTGTTTTTGAAGTCGACGGTTCTGCCTTTGGCGTCGGTCAAGCGGCCGTCGTCAAAGATTTGAAGCATAATGTTGAAAACATCAGGGTGTGCTTTTTCGATTTCATCAAATAGCACGACGGAATAAGGTTTGCGGCGGACAGCTTCTGTTAATTGACCGCCTTCTTCGTAGCCTACATACCCTGGAGGCGCTCCGACTAAGCGCGCGACGTTGTGTTTTTCCATATATTCAGACATATCGATTCTGATGAGCGCGTCCTCGTCGTTGAACATGAATTCCGCTAGTGCTTTGGCAAGTTCGGTTTTACCAACACCTGTCGGGCCGAGGAAAAGGAATGTTCCTATCGGGCGTTTCGGGTCTTTGAGGCCGGAACGCGCACGGCGGATTGCGTCCGAAATCGTTTCGACGGCTTCGTCCTGACCGATTAAGCGCTTGTGAAGAATGTCTTCCATATTAATAAGTTTTTGTTTTTCGCTTTCGACAAGTTTGTTTACAGGAATTCCTGTCCATTTGCTTACGACGTTTGCGATGTCTTCGTCAGTGATTTCTTCTTTAAGCATTCGGTTGGAAACTTTTTCTTTGCCCTGAATTTCGCTTAACTGTTTTTGAAGTTCGAGGAGTTTGCCGTACTTGAGTTCGGCCGCGGTTTGAAGATCGGTGTTGCGCTCTGCCTCTTCAATTTTTTGTTTTGTTTTTTCGATTTCATCTTTTATGCCGGCTTCACCTGTGATTGACGCTTTTTCGGTTTCCCATTGCTTTTTCAGAACAGTGATTCTGGCGTCAAGGTGTGAGATTTCGGCAGAAATCTCGTTGATTTTGGCCTGCGCTTCTTCATTGTCTGCTTCTTTTTTCAAGGCTTCGCGTTCGATTTCGAGTTGAATTTTCTGGCGTGAAAGGATGTCGATTTCTTCCGGCATGGAATCGATTTGGATACGTAAAGATGAAGCGGCTTCGTCGATTAAGTCGATGGCTTTGTCCGGTAAAAATCTGTCAGTGATGTAGCGGTCAGAAAGTTTAACCGCGTCAATCAACGCGCTGTCGAGAATTCTGACGCCGTGGTGAACCTCGTATTTTTCTTTGAGGCCGCGTAGGATACTGATTGTGTCTTCAATTGATGGCTCGTTAACCATAATCGGTTGAAATCTTCTTTCAAGTGCGGGGTCTTTTTCGATGTATTTGCGGTATTCGTTGATGGTTGTCGCGCCGATTGTTCTCAAAATTCCGCGTGCAAGCATTGGTTTTAAAAGGTTTCCGGCATCCATCGCACCGTCAGACGCGCCGGCACCTACGACCATGTGAAGTTCGTCGATAAACATTACGATTTCGCCGTTGGAATTTTCGACTTCTTTCAACACGGCTTTCAAACGTTCTTCAAATTCGCCTTTGTACTTCGCACCTGCGATAATCGCGCCTAAATCTAGTGAAACAAGTTTTACGTCTTTCAAACTTTCAGGAACATCGCCGCGGACTATTCGTTGCGCTAAGCCCTCAATAATCGCGGTTTTTCCAACCCCCGGTTCACCGATTAGAACCGGATTGTTTTTTGTACGTCTGTTCAAAACCTGTACAATACGGCGGATTTCATCGTCACGGCCGATTACAGGGTCAAGTTTGCCTTTGCGCGCAAGCGCCGTCAGGTCTGTTGAATATTTTTCTAAAGCCTTTAAATTTTCTTCTGCGTTTTTATTATCCACTTTGTTGTTACCTCTTATTTTTTTCATCGCGTTTAGAATTTGGTTCGCGCTGACTTTATATTTTTGCAAAAGTGTGAAAACATTTGTTCCCTCAACCTTTGTCATCGCAAGTAAAATCATATCAAGTCCAACGTATTCGTCTTTGAACTCCTGCGATAATTCCTGCGCTTTTTCCAGAATTCTGAAACAATCTTTTGACAAAATCAGTTGCGCAGTGTTAACAATACTGACTGTCGGGAAAGATTTAATCGCGCTGACTAAATCGTTAATAAAATCCTGATTAAGCAGTTTCAACTCCTGCATGTAATCCTTTGCCATTCCGTCGTCTTTGACACAGGCAAGTAGAATGTGTTCGGGTTGAATCTCTGAATTTTTATATTGCGCGGAAAAATTCAGCGCGCTTGCAATAATTTCGTTCGATAAATTGGTAAATTTTTCTAAGTTTAACATAATTTTTGCCCTCTGCTATTATTTTAACGATGATTTTTTAAAAATCAGGAAAAGTTAATTTTTATTTAACGTTTCATATTGACATAAATTGAAACATAATACATAATAATCTTATAAAGAAAGGATGAACTTATGAAAAACAGAATTATGTACATGTCAGCAGGGGGGGGGGGAGCCTGCTAAGCCGCCCGACTAAGCAAGCAGCGATGACC
>JAMPIJ010000004.1:100035-109672 GCA_023662905.1 Fusobacterium sp. | reverse complement strand
ATTAACAAGATTTTTTGTCTTATCGTCTTCAATATTCTTTTGTCAAGGTACTAACCGTTCATTCCAACCTGCTGCTCAATCTTTAATCTCTTACGATTTCCAATCTCACCTCAGGGTAAATACTCTTAATAAAATTTAAAAGTGAATTTTCGGCTGTGAACTCATCGGGTTAACCTTTCGTTTCCGACCGGTTTTGTTTTCCCTGTCCACAAGATTGATTATTTCACAAACATTTTTTAAAGTCAACAACAAGATTTTAATTTGTTAAAATCTGTTTACAATATGCTTAAACGTTTACACCGCAATAGTTTTGACCTATTTTTTAGAGTAAAATCGCTAAAATTTGTTAAAGTTTTTTTTTGACATGCCGACAATTGAAGTATAGAAAACGAATATTTTTGTTGTTACTAAGATAAGGAAAGGCACAGAACAATGGGCTTAGCGGCTTCACAAGCTAGATTTTTAGGAATTACCGCAAGAAAAAATTCTTGCGAGCTTCGTTCTATGCAAATCGCACAGGAAAAGCTTTCTATTACGAATAAGCTTACCCAAATCAGTGAAGACTACCAGAAAAGCTTAGATGCAACAAGATTAGTATGGGATTCTGACTTCATCACTGACGGCTCTATTTACGATGTAAGCTACGAACTTTTGATGCAGCCGTCTGAATTAAACGGATATTCTCCACAGTTATTGACAAATAATAGAAACCAGGTTGTACTTGATTCTCAATACGCAAATGCACTGAAAAGTATTGACAATGCTGGATATTCGTATGCTGCTGATGGCAGCCTGCAACCAGCTTCATTTGAACAATTACAATTAGGCGGCGCGTCTAGAACAAAAGATAATTTCAAACAGTTCTTGGAGGCGTTAAACAAAAACGGTATTTTAAGTAAAAACAACTTAGACATGATGACATCTGCTCTTGATGGTTCTAATGGCAAGAGATACTACAACGCATATAACGGCTTAGGCGGATATGTTACAGATAAATTCGCAGTTGAATCTATGAACCTTGCGACCTTAAAACGTTATATGTCAAAACTTTCCGACCCTAGCTCTGATTACATGAACGAGCTGAGAAAAAATTATGGTACATCATACAAAGATGACGGCACCAAAAAAGTATCTAACAATAAGATTGAAATCGACACAGCTTATGATAAGGCCATTAAACTTGGTGACTTACTTAATTTCAACGGTATTCTCAAAGATAAAACCGACAGTACGACAGGTGAGAAATACAAAGATATTCAAGGTTTTGAATACAAGGACAAAGATGGCAATACTGTTTATGGTTCTTTCGAAGACGCTATTACTCAAGATAAAGACACAAAATTAAAACTTTCTGACAGTGATTTTGATTTCAATGACTTGATGAACAAAGAAATCACTCTTTCTTCTGACAATGCTGACCAGATGGCTGAGGGTATGGCTAAATTCTTAGACAGCCTTTATTCAATCATGGGCAATTTCTTTGCTATCAACAAAGATTCTGTCGATCAGGATTACCTGACTTATGCTATGGACCAAATCTGCAAATTAAACGGCATGAGATGGGATAGCGTAAACCAACAAGTTAAAAGAACCGACGGAAAAGTTGATTTCAGCAGTGGTGCAGCCATTAGCGCTAAAAATCCTGCAAAACATACAAGTATCATCAAAGACGGCAGCAATTATCAGGTTTCACTTTCCAACATGGCTAAAGGCTTATTAACTTACTTTGAAAAAGCTGTTGAAGGTTTTGATTCCGGATATACCATCGATTCTGTTGACGAAAAGAAAACCGAAAATTCTTTCTATATCACACAGGATCCGTCATACTATTATTTCATCAAAAACCCTGAAACTCTTGATATTGATGATGACGCAAAACTTTTACTTGACTATTATTCACAAATGTTCAACCAGATTTGTGCAAACGGTTGGACTGAAAGCAATCTTGTTTCTGAACCGGAACATTTGAAAAATATGTTAAAGAACGGAACATTATTCACATCTGTTCTATCAGATGACGGAAACTTCTATCAAGCACCTTACACAAGAAACAACTTTATCGCAGAAGTTGCCGATCAGGATGCTATCACACGCGCAGAAGCTGAATACAAAACTCAGCAATTAAAATTAAGCGCCAAAGAAGAAGAACTTAACATTGATATGCAGATGGTTGACGCCGAACTTTCCGCGCTCACAACTGAATACGACACAGTTAAACAAATGATTAGCAAGGGCGTTGAAAAAGGCTTCTCTACTCTGGGTGGCTAATAAGAAATAGTAAACCCGCTAATAGATTTAAACTCCTTTCTTTGTAATAGTAATGCTACTATGAAGAAAGGAGTTTCGCATGAACGAAAACAACGATTACTATGAAGAACACAACACACATTATGACAGACACGACCATCACCACGATTGTTTTGCACACAGACATCCGTGGCTTTCACATCTTTTAACTGCATTATCAGTACTTTTAGGTGCATTTCTTGCATTCTATGTTGTTACTGACTGGCACTTCAAAAGAATGCTCGATCCTGTTCATCAAATGAAAAGAATGGAAAGAATGATGATGAAAGAAGATCGTGCCGCACAACACATGATCGAAAGGGATTTGCGCACTGAAAGAAACCTTGAAAGCTACATCCAAATCGACGAAAAGTCTGACGCTTACGTTATTACCGTAAACCTCAGACCTTTCAACAACGATGAAAAAAATGTTAGCATTTCAACTGATGACAATATTTTAACCGTCCACGCAACTAACGAAAGAAACCAGAAAAACGGTTCCCGCGCATTAGCCGTAAGCCAGAGCTACGCGTTTTCTAAAGACGTTAATTTCAGCAAAATGACTAAAAAACGTGACGGTGACAAATACTTAATCACCATCCCTATGGCGTAATTACATATTTATAATCCGGAGTTTCTTTTAGCTTTTCCTCGATTTGCTCAAAAGTCATAAGACCTTGAGTTGCACCGAACGCAGAAACAACACCGGCAGAGTTTACAGAAGCGTACATAAGCGATTTACCTATATCGCCATTTGTACGCTTTAAACTTGCGCACAATGTTGACGCAAAAGCATCACCGGCGCCAAGCGTTGAAACAACAGGCCCGTCAAACACCGGACAGTAATAATAATTTTTACCGTCATAAGCATAAGCACCTTTGCCGCCATCTGTAATAACAACAATTTGATAATGATTTACACAAAGTTTATTCAACATAGCCTTAACGTCAGGGTGAATAATTTCGTGTGAATATTTAACATCTTTTGTATCAGGTCTAACTTCAATCTGCGTTGCCATCGAAGCTTCTTCCTTGTTCAGCACAACGATATGCGCAAAGTTTAAAATCTTTTCAAGGTACTTGAAACCTTTCTTAATACTGGATGAACCGGCATTAAAGCATACGTAAACATTGTGTTCCGCGGCAAATTTTACGATATCGTCAAGCATTTTGCTGCTGTCACCGTTAATTGGCGCAATATATAAAAGTTTTGCATTTTTTATCGCGTCAAAATTAATGTCATGCTTCTTTATCATTGCGTTTGCGCCGCGGTGTGCAAGAACTGTTCTATCACCCTGAAAACTTACCAGAATGATAGAAAACCCTGTGCTAACCTTTTTATCTTGAATAATATTTGATAAATCAACATTCTTGTCTTCAAAATAGTGCAAAATACCTTTTGAATAAATATCATCGCCGATTTTAAAAATCGCAGCAGTGTTAAACCCGAGGTTTGCAAAGTTCATCGCGGTATTAACCCCGCCACCGCCAACCTGAGAATCAAAATCAGAAATCTCAACTTTCGCACCATACGGATAACTCATAAATTCAGATTTTTTATGTTTACTTTCAACCGAAACTATATTCGCATCCTCACACTGAACAAAAACGTCCATCGTAGCGCTTCCGATTGTTATTATTTCACACATTTGTCAATCTCCTTATATCTAAAGCCCTGAAAAGTATTGCGGGACAAAAGTTCACGGTCTATCTGATTAAGACAGTCCAGTTTTTTGCCCAGCCAGCGCGGTGCGATTAAATTCTTCTTCAAACCGTTGCCCGCAAGCCTGTGTATCGTTGTTTCCGGCGGTAAATATTCCAGAAAGTCACACACGGTTTCAATATACTCTCTTTCACTCATAAAATCAATAGCTTTTTCTTCATAAATTCTGGCTAATTTTGTATTTTCAAGTGCGCAAAGCATGTGTATTTTAACCCCGTCAACCTTTAATTCAGCAAGCTTTTGAGCAGTTTGCAGAATTTCCTCACGGGTTTCCCACAGACCAAAAATCACGTGAACGCAAACATTAATACCGCGTTCCTTTGTTTTTTCATACGCTCTCAAAAAACAATCAAAATCATGCCCGCGGTTAATACGGCGTAAAGTTTTGTCGTGTATGGATTGCAGGCCGTATTCAACCCAAGTATAGTAATCATCTTTGTATCCGGCAATCAAATCTAATTTTTCATCATCGACGCAATCCGGACGGGTTCCAATTGAAAGCCCGACGATTTTGTCGTTGTTCAATGCGGAATTATAAATCTTTTCTAACTCGCCAACAGGCTTATAAGTATTTGAATACGCCTGAAAATAGGACATAAACTTTTGCGCCTTAAAACGCTCAGAAAGATTTTTAATCCCGACCTCAACCTGTTCCTCTATAGAAAGCAGATTAGAATGCGCCTGCGAAAAGCTTCCGCCCTCGTCGCAGAAAATACAGCCGCCAGATGAAATGGTTCCGTCGCGATTCGGACATGAAAAACCGGCATCAAGTGTTATTTTATAAACCTTGACGCCGAATTTTTGCTTTAAATATGCACTAAACTGATTGTATCTTTTATTTTCTATCATTTTCGTCATTGTCATAAATCGGGTAAACATAGTGTTCGCCGCAGTTTGGACAAACAACTTCTTGTTGTTTTCCGTCTTCTAATTGAGCGACTTCAAATAAAGTTTTGCATCCAGATTGAACACATCTGATAGCCCAAGTTGGTCTTATTAATCTTGCCATAAAATCCTCCTATTCAACAAATCAAGAATAACATACATTTAACATTATGTCAAAGGCAAAGCAAAGATAAATTCAGAACCTTTGCCGAGTTCGCTCTCGCACCAGATCATACCGTTATGCTTTTCAAGAAGCTGTTTTGCAATCGGAAGCCCCAAACCTGTTCCGCCAACTTTACGCGAAAGCGAATTTTCAATCTGCGCGAACTTATCAAACGCACGCAAAATATCATTTTCCGCAATTCCGATACCCTCATCCTTGACAGAAACAATAATATAATCACCCGAAAGCTTTTCCAAATCAGACTTAAACGGATTTTCTTTATTAATATCATCCGCCGCGCAAACTTTTGAAGAAATTGTAATCCTCTTACCATTTTCCGTAAACTTAATCGCGTTCGATACAAGGTTGGTCAAAACCTGTTCCAAACGTTTCGCATCGCCGTTAATTTCAGGTAACTCCATAGTACAATCAGCCTCAAGCGACAAATCTTTTTCTTTTGCGATTCCCGCAAGCGACGCACGAACATTTTCGATAACAGAATTAATATTCAACAACTCAAATTTGAAATCCATTTTACCGGCTTCAATCTTAGAAATATCAAGCAAATCGTTAATAATTTCAGCCAGACAGCCAATATTCCGCTTCGCCATAGACAGGAATTTATCAACATTCTGCGGCAACTCTCCTGCCTTACCGCTTAAAACAATGTCAACCGCATTTTTAATAGATGTCAACGGGGTTCTGAGTTCGTGCGAAACAATCGAAATAAAATCAGACTTAATCTTCTCTAGTTTTTCAAGTTTGATATTTGTTTCCTTGATTTCCTTATAAAGCGTCGCACTTTTCAGCGGCAATGAAACCTGACGTGCTATGGTCTGAAAACAGGTAGAATCATCCGTTGTAAACTGAACTTCCTTGAAAATCTCAACGCAACCATAAAACTCATCGCCCTGATTGATAGAAGCCAACATATTATCATACTGAAACAGCGTAAAATTAAAACGGCTTGATGGATTCTTAACTTTTTTCACGATTTTTAAAGTATCCTGATCGATTTCATACGGAACTTTTTTTCCGTCAAAAAGAGTTTTATAATTAAGAATCGTCCGCAACTTAATCGCACTCAACAACTCCTCAGAAATTTCATAAAGAGAATTCAAAATCAACACAGGTTCCTGCGGGTTGCAGAAAGAAAGCGTGCAGGTTAACGAAAAACTCAGCGCCTTATCCATCCCCTCAATCATAATATCTATAAGCTTTTCATTATCTAACGTTCCGGCAAACTTTGAACTCGTATCATAGAGAACTTTTTCGCGGTAAAGACTTGATGCTAAATTTTTGTTCGTGTGATAAAGATTTTCCTGTGACTTTTTGTTGCGCATACAGATTTCAATGGTAGATGCGATAACATCATCCGAAAAATCCATCGTGATAATCCCGTTAGAATACTTCAAAAGCTCTTTATCAGTGTTCCCGTTTAAAAACGCAACGACAAAAGTATTTTCAAAGAGCGATTTAATATTTTTGACAAACTTTTTAGTATCGCCGAAATCCGAATCCGCAATAATAATATCCGGCGGATCAACATTAAGTAAATCAATAACATAAGACGAATCAGAATATGTCAAAACTTCAGCAGAAGAAAAAATCTTCTCCAATCGTCCCTGTTTCTCAAAATCCTGCCCGAAATATAAAATCTTACTCTTCATATAATTATGTTATCAAGGGCAACTAAAAAATCAATTTGTTTACAAAATCGTAAAATAAAAAGCGCCCGATTTCTCGAGCGCTTCTTTTGTATCTTTTATGATTAACCTTTGATTTGGTTCATAACTTCGTCAGCGAAGTTTTCTTGACGTTTTTCAAGTCCTTCACCAAGAACGAATCTTGTGAATGATTTGATATTCAATTTACCTTCGATTAATTGACCAACAGTTACGTCAGGATTTTTAACGAATGGTTGTTCAAGAAGACATCTTTCAGCCATAAGTTTGTTAACACGGCCTTCAACGATTTTACCTCTGATAGCTTCAGGTTTCTTTTGTAAATCTTCTTTACCCATTTCGATTCTTGTTTCTTCATCGATAACAGCTTGAGGAATATCTGCTCTAGAAACGAATTCAGGAGCTGAAGATGTGATGTGTAAGCAAATGTCTTTCATCAATTCTTCATCTTTTTTATCAGTTTCTAAAAGAACACCGATTTTGCCGTTGTGGATGTAAGAACCAGTTGAACCTTCGATTCTAACAAATCTTCTGAAAGTGATTTTTTCACCGATAGAAGCGATTTTTTCTTTGATAACTTCTGAAATAGCTTTACCGCATTCAGGGCAAACAGAAGCCAAGAAAGCATCAACGTCAGCAGGGTTAGATTCAGCAACAGCTTTAGCCAAGCAGTTAGCCAATTCTTTGAAATCAGCGTTTTTAGCTACGAAGTCAGTTTCGCAGTTAAGTTCAATCATAGCACCAACTGAATCTGAAACGTAAGAAGCAACAACACCTTCAGCAGCGATTCTGCCCATTTTTTTGTCAGCAGAAGCGATACCTTTTTGGCGTAAAACTTCCATCGCTTTTTCCATATCACCATCGGTTTCAACAAGAGCTTTTTTAGCATCCATCATGCCAGCGCCTGTTAAATCACGAAGTTCTTTAACCATTGTAGCTGTAATATTCATTGTAAATTCTCTCCTATATTATAATTCGCCACGGTGCAAAAGCACCGTGGTCTTATAGTATTTTTAATTAAGCTTGAACGCCAGCGTCAGCAGCTTCGATTTTTTCAATCTTAGCAGTTGCTGTTGCGTTGTTTTCTTTTAATTGTTTACCCTCAAGAACAGCGTCTGCCAATCTTGAAACGATTAATTTTACTGAACGGATTGCATCATCATTACCAGGGATAATGTAATCAATACCTTCAGGGTTTGCGTTTGTATCTGCTAAGCAGATTACAGGGATGTTCAATTTGTTAGCTTCTTTAATAGCGATTTCTTCTTTAGCTTGGTCAACGATGAAGATTACGTCTGGCAATCCTCTCATTTCTTTAATACCGCCTAAAGTTTTGCTCAATTTAGCAACTTGTCTGTTGATTTGAGCGATTTCTTTTTTAGGTAATTTTTCAATGTGACCAGAAGCGATGAAATCTTCCAATTCTCTAAGTTTGTTAACGCGTGAACGGATAGTTTCAAAGTTAGTAAGCATACCGCCTAACCATCTTCTGTTAATATAATAAGCGCCTGCTCTTTTAGCTTCTTCAGCAACAACGTCAGCTGCTTGTTTTTTTGTACCAACAAATAAAACATTTTTGCCTCTAGCTGCAAAATCTCTAACTACGTTGTAAGCTTGATCTAATAAATCAGTAGTTTTGCGCAAATCAATTACGTAAATACCATTTCTAGCACCGTAAATATACGGTTTCATTTTAGGGTTCCATCTTTGTGTTTGGTGACCGAAGTGTACACCTGCTTCTAAAAGTTCAATCATAGATGCTACTGGCATCGTTTTTCTCCTTATGTGTTTTGTATTGTACTACGGGAAACACCGCTCCATTTTTATCAAATAAAAACTAGGGCTGAGCCTATCAAGCCAGTGTATCCATTTTCACCTTACTACAAACATAAAAATATTACAAATAACATTAAGAAGAGTTAAGGCGGCCGCAGGCCGCCTTTTGGAATTAACGTTTTACACAACGAATTTTATACCCCTGCTCCCTAAGGTATGGCGCAATCGCAGCAGAGCCAAAGTTTAGTCCCCATCCGCGGGTAACATCATCCGAATTCAATGTGGAAGACCAGTAGATATTTTGTAATATATTCTCAGAACCACCACTTGCTAAGAATTTCTGGTTAACAAATATTGCAATGAGTTCCTCTAAGTTCGGCAGCCTATATTCACTATCCAACTTGGTACATTCCGGAGCTGCTTTTTCCTGCTTTTGGGTCAGCGCGACATCACGAATATACGGAATAGGCGCAACTACCACACTATCTGTCGGATAAAGAACCGAGATAAAGCCAATATCTTTCCCCATTGTATTTGGCCCCTTAGAACCATTCAAATCATAAACAAAATTCGCACAAAGCAAAGGCGGCGCAAACTCACTTTTTAGACTATCATTCATTAAAGCCGTCCCCTTAGAACGACAATTAGGATAATAAAAAGCTAGAACACTTTCCCCATTTGCGGTTTCAAAAGCCGCAGCTAAAGTGTCAGTTTGCGAATAGGTATGTGAATAACCCGTTCCAGAGTTCAGATACGATACACTAATCATATATTCATTCAGTTCACTCATTTTTGTTGGCAGTGCAAACCTTTTGTTATCAAGAGTATTCAAAGACGAAGCTAGACCGCAATCCTCAATATGCTCATTGTCACAAATGTTATTAATTTTCAAGACTTTAGACAGCCCGCCAGTGATAAAAGTTTCGGTATCAGCATAGCCACTAATACTTCCCATCAAAGGAACCGCCTGCGACAGACGAGCAAAAAGTGCTTTTCTCTGCGTGTTCCAAGTTCTCTCGTTAATGTTACCAGTCAAAGACGGCAACGTTATTGCCGCAACTACTCCAATAATTGTTAATGACAGGAGTATCTCTGCCATAGTGAAGGCCTGTTCAGCAC
>JAMPIJ010000004.1:0-99935 GCA_023662905.1 Fusobacterium sp. | reverse complement strand
TGCGGCTCGTGTGTTCGTGCTCCAGTCGCACGGGTCTAATTAAGCCCCCCCCCCCCTAGACAGAATGCTTGTGCCACAAGGCTTTTCAGATTTGATTTTTTCATATATACCTCCTTTGTTATTATAAACTATTTGGCGAAATTCGTCAATTGCCCTGAAACTAGCAAATTCTGTTCGCGAAGAGAGTCTTGTGTTGCCTGATGTTACCAATTCCCAAACATATATTAATTTGAAAAAATTAATTGATTTATCATATAACGCGCTTAATAATTTAATTTCTATCTAACTTGATTAATGTAACAAAATTATTAAGTATTTGTTATCGTGTCTGTGGTGGATTAAAATATTCTTGGGAGAGTATGCCCAAAGGGCGAATAACAGATGAGTACGCAAACCGTTAATAATAAGAATTTATCATATCAGTACGACTGGTTTCAGAAAACATTTCCGCCGGTCGTGCAGGATGTTTTTGACAATTTTTTTGAGCAAGATTTTAAATTCTCGCTGCTAGGTGTTTGCAAAAACGTGAATTCAATCGTCGATAAAGCGGCTTATTTTGTTACTAAAGTTAAAATTGACAAGCAGCATGATTTGTTCTTCCGTATTTCCGAAACCTCAATCGGCCTTATCCTTGAAAAGGTTTTGGGACGGCCTAATAATCCGTTTGATTTGAACAAGTTGACAGAGTTGGAAACAAAGATAATTACAACGTTCAATGATTGCCTGTTCAGGGCTGTTGTAGGATTCTTGAAGCCTGCACCGCCGACACTGGCAAGAACTAATTTCGACGTAATTTATCTTGTTTTTGTACTCACTGATCAGGAGAGCGGAAAGTCTGGAAGATTTGTTATTACGCTTCCGGATGTTCTTCTTGAACCCGAAGCTATTCCAGTGCAGGAAGAGTTTTCTGTTGATCATTTTGAACAAAGTACGATTTCTGTAAGGCTTGATATCGGTAGAACGGTGTTTAAACTTCACGATGTAAAACATCTTGAAGTTGATGATATGGTTGTGTTTGAGAACAGCAATACTGATAGATTGCGATTGAGTTTTAGGGATTGGGAAACTGATGTTTTATTGAAGCCAAACTTGAGTTTGGTTGTGCCAATTGATAATGATGGAGGTTCTGAGGTGTCAGAAAATGAAAATATAAATATTTGGGATAGTATCGAGGTTGAAATGGTTGGCCATTTCGACGCTGTTGATATCACGCTCGGTGAATTGAAGAAGATTCAGGCCGGAATGGTTGTTGATCTGGCTTCTATTTATCAAAACAAAGTGACGTTGACGGTTGAAGATAAACCGATTGCGTCGGGTGAACTTGTTATTATTAACGACAAATATGGCGTTAAGATTACTGAGGTTCACGCGCCGAAACCTGTTGAGGAAAACTATGCACCTGTTTCTAATGAGGCGCAAGACGACTCATCTATAGAACCACAAGAGGGTGGAAACGATGATTTCCCTGAGGTCAGTGCCGGTGGCGGAAATGATGATGAAGAAGAATTCGACTACAGCGATTTCGATTTAGAGGAGGATATTTAGGGTGACTTCTTATCTTTTGACTTTTACGGTTTATACAACAGCGATGGTTGGCGTAATATTCCTTGCGCTTTTCGCTTATAAAAAGTTTTCGGTACAAAATAACCGTGTTTCTGAATCTAATTTTTTAGAGATTGAGGATTGCGTGACAATTGGCGTGCGCAAGCAGTTGTATGTCGTAAGAGCAGGAGAGGAAAAATTCTTGATAGCATCAGATGCGGAAAGAACAACTTTTCTTTCTAAATTGAACTCTGAAACTGTTCAAAAGCCGCGTAAAGAAATTACGTCTTACGAGGCTATCGGCCATTTTTACCCTGAAGAAGAACGTGAAAACGTTAGAAAAGACGCCACGGCTGTCTTGAGAAATATAATAAGCACCGGAGAGAGAAGATAATGGATAGTGTAATAAAAGATATAAACCCTGTTTTACAGCTTTTGGTGGTAATGACGGTATTTTCATTAATCCCGTTTATCTTCTGCTGCATGACGAGTTTTTTGCGATTTGCAATAGTGTTCTCAATGCTTAAAACCGCGATGGGAACCCAACAGGTTCCGCCGAGTATCGTAATCATCGGGCTTGCTATGATTTTAACGTTCTACACAATGGGTGGAACATTTCAGAAAATGTACGAAATGGGTTCAGTGCCTTATCAACAGAGCCAGAATATTGTTGCGGCGATAGATGAGGGTTCTAAGCCGTTGAAAGAGTTTATGATGAAGCAGACGCGTGAAAGTGATCTGGCATTTTTTGTCGAACTGTCGCAAAAGGTTCCGCCCAAAAGCCCTGAAGAAATAACCATCTGGCAGGTCGCGCCGGCTTATATTATGAGCGAATTGAAAACAGCGTTTGAAATCGGGTTCATAATCTTTGTGCCGTTTATTGTTCTTGACCTTGTTGTTGCAAACATTTTGCTGGCACTCGGGATGTTCATGCTGTCGCCTACGATTATTTCGCTGCCGTTTAAACTTTTGATATTCATAGCTGTTGACGGTTGGGGATTGATTGTTCAAGGGCTTGTTACAAGTTACAATTAATGAGGTGTTGAAGAATGGAACTTATGGTTGAATATTTGGCTAAAGGCTTTCTGGTAATGCTTTCGATATCAATGCCGTGCGTACTTGTTGCAGCCGGAATCGGTCTGGTTGTCGGTATTTTGCAGGCAGTAACTCAGGTTCAAGAGCAAACAATTGCCGCAGCGCCTAAAATCCTCGGGGTTTTTCTTGTGATTATTATTGCGGGATACACTTTTATGAGTTCTCTCAGTAACTTTTTTATTCAGGGAATGAGCATTGCATTTAATATTTTGCCTAAAAACGACAGTTTTGTTCTATCTTCTGATTACTACAAGTACACAACTCCGTTTCAGGGTGAAATGGATGCTGATAAGTTCAAAAATGTTCCTGATATCAACGAGATTATGAAAAATCCGGGTAAGGTTCCATATATTGATAAATATGAAAGAACTCGTTACCATGGTACTCCGCGCTCTCCAATGCCGCGTCCAAGCCTGATTGAAACCAATCAAATTTTGAAAGGACAGTAAGATGAAACGGGCATTGTTATTTATTGCGTTGGCGATGTCGCTTCCGGCAGTGGCAGCTGAGAATTACATAATGCTTGCGGATTTTCCGATAAAGAAAGTTGTTGTGCGCGACGATGAAATCCTTTCAGCGGCGTCTGTTTTCACGCTTGATAACGAAAAGCGCCAGACAATTTTAACGCCGAAAGTGGAAAACGGTGAAACGTTACTGTTCTTACTTCTATCTGACGGTGAGTTGAAAGTTGATGTTAAGATTGAGGACGGAGTTTTAACACTTGCTAAAAAAAGAGGGTTGAAACTATTTGAATTGGATTTGCCGGAGGTTGATGAAGACTGATGGGCGGGTTTGACTTTCTGACAGAATTGGTGAAAATTTTTCCGGAATTGGACAAATGTTTGATTACCGGAATTTTGATATTCTCTCGCCTGCTTGGATTTTCAAGATGGGCGCCGATTTTGAACAGAAAAGAAATCCCTGGGATGGTAAAACTTTGTCTTGTTTTCATCTTGACTGTTACAATTACGATGGTGGCAAAGCCTGATGGGCAGTTGCTTCAAGATTCGTTGTTGCTTTCGATTGTCCTGAATTTCGTTGTGGGGGGGCTGCTCGGGTACATTGCGCAGGTCATTTTGATTGCGATTGAAGCCGGTGCGGATATGATTAACATGCAGATGGGGCTTTCTTCTGCGATGGTTCTTGATCCGACAACTTCAAGTCAGGTTTCAATTCTTGGTAAATGTTTTTCGCTTCTGGCATTGTGTATTTTTATCCATATCGGCGGATTTTACTGGATGATGAACGCGTTTGTGAGAAGTATGGAGATTTTCCCGATTTACGCGACATCTGTTCCGCTCGATAAGATTGTGAACCTTGATTATCTGGTGAAAATCACGTCAAATGTTCTTTATATGGGGCTTCAACTGGCGTCGCCCGTACTTCTGGCAACACTCGGACAGGATATTATTCTGGGCGTAATCTCAAAGACTGCGCCGCAGGTAAACGTTTTTCAATTAAGCTTCCTGTTCAAACCTGTTCTTGGCGCGGCTATAATGGTTTGGATTCTGCCGATGCTGTTTAATATAATTCAGGACTATCTGACGTCATATAGTTCAATTTTTTAATGTCGCGAAAATAAGAATTATTGACATATACATCATAATGTTTCTGGATAACAGAAGCCTGAAATAAAAGCTTTCGGCGCCGTCTTTAACGACTTGCGCCCAGTTGTCGAGTGGGAAGTTAAGTTTGTTTATGCGTGGAATAACGGTTTTATCCGCGTTGAATTGAAGTAATTCTTTGAACAACCATACAATGTAAGGCAAAGTTACAAAGCCTGCGAGGTAGAACCAGTTGCGGCTGAGAAGGGTCAGCGTCATCAAAGCAATGAAACCAACTGCGAAAAATCCCTCTAAAAGCCATAATGCTTTATTCTTATCACCTATCCGGCAAGCGAGAGTTTTTTTGTGCGAAATCATATCCCCGTCGTAGTCAAGGACTGTGTGCGTATAGAGGAATTGTTCTGAAAACATTACGCTTACAAGCGAAAGCAGGAGAACTTCCCACGAAAAGTTGCCGGTCATAACATAATATGTTCCCTCAAACATCAGCGGGCCGTAGACGATTCCGACGGCGAGTTCGCTGCAGCCGATAAGCGAACATTTTTGATAAAAAAGTACTGCCGCCGCGCCGATTGCCATTAGCCACCATACGTGCGGGCCGCTCAGGAAAAAGAGTGACACACCGATAAGCGCTGCGATTGAGCAAAGAATTATTATCGCGATTCCGATTTGTTTGTGGCTGATTATTCCCTGACAAATCAGGCGACACTTGCCCTTTTGTACTGTGTTGTGAAAGTTTTGATCGCGACAGATGATTTTGTAGTCAAGGTAATCATCAACGAGGTTTGTTGCGAGGTGCGCAAGTTCTATCCCTAGACCTGCAAGAAGCCCGAGCCAAACATTGCCGCCCATTTTAACTCCGTAGGTAAAAATTACAGCCCACGACATCACGGTAATCGGAATTGAATATGCTCTGACACATTCAAGCCAGTCTTTTATTGTACTCATTTTAATAGACCCTCTTTGCTTTTTACGGCTTCGTAACTCGCGCCGGCTTCGAGAATTTCTTCCGCACTCATTCCGAAAAGCGTTATAAGATTGTCGGCCTCGCGGTTGTTTTCTTCCAAAAGTTTGACAACAGTTTTCACCGCGTCTTCGCGGCTAAGACTGGAAAATTGGTTGTAAATTCCAAGCTGAAAACTTCTTTTTTTCGCCTTACCCATTTTTTAGAGCCTCCAGTGCTAAAAGCCCTGCGCCAATCATTCCTGAATAATTTCCGGCGCTTGCGTGACGAATTTTTAATGGTTGCGTGACGATTTGTTTGTTGACTTCGCACTCTAAATATTCGGCGTCAAGAAATTCGCCCATAGAACCTGAAAGTACGATAACATCAGGGTCAAAAAGGTTTGCAAGCCCGATTAAGCCCGCAAGAACATCGTTTTGCCAGCGTTCGATGATATCGGTCATTTTGCCCTCAATGACGTCGTAAGTCGTAATGTCTGGGTTGCCAGTCATTTCTTCGGCCGTAATTTTCAAACCTGTTCCGGATGTGTAGATTTCAAAGCAATCCCACGCGCCGCAGGTGCATTTGCGGCGTTTGTCAGGATACATTTTGAAGTGCATTTCGCCTGCGGCGCCGCTTTTACCTTTGTAAAGCTTGTTGTTGAGGATTATTCCGCCGCCGACACCAGTGCCGAAAGTCAGCATTATTGAATACGGCATTCCTTTTGACGCGCCGATTATGTGTTCGGCCCATGCGGCTGCGTTTGCGTCGTTTTCGACAAAAACTCGTTTTGTTGAGAGCGCTTGAAAATCCATCGTCGGATATTCGGCCGCAATGTTTCCGGTGGAACCTAAAATCCCTGTGTTTTCGTTGTTTACCGCGCCGCAGGTTGCAATCCCGATAACATCAACTTCGTTTTCGTGCGTTTTGACGATTTCTTCTAGCGTTGATTTTATCTCGGCAAACGTTTTGGGCGTGGAATGTTTTTCGATTTCGGCGATTATTTCGCCGTTTTCGTTGATTATAGTATTGTAAATTTTTGTTCCGCCAATATCAATAACCAGTGCTTTCATTATACACCTCTATTTTGAACGAATCTTTTTGTAATCAATTGCGGGCGGGTTATCGCAGAACCGATAACTACGCAGTGTGCGCCGAGCCTGAACGCTTCTTGAACCTGTTCGGTTGTCCAAATTCGGCCCTCAAGAACGACAGGAACTTTGACTGTTTTAACCAGTTGTTCTAGTAACTCAAAATCAGGCCCGTCACCCTCATTCGGTGAGGTTTGTGTGTAGCCTGAAAGCGTTGTTGAAACAAGGTCTGCGCCGGCTTGTTCCGCAAAAAGGCCCTCGTCAAGCGTTGAAATATCCGCCATCGCTAGGCGTTTGTTGATGTGAATATATTTGATGATTTCTTCCACCGTGCAGTCCTCGTGAGGACGTTTTGTTCCGTCGAACGCTACGATATCCGCGCCGGCTTTGATTAGTTCAAGCGTATCTTTGATAGACGGTGTGATATAAACAATTTCTTTCCAGTTCGGTGGAATTACAGCAGGTTTTGTCAAACCTATTACAGGCACATCAAAAAGTCCCTTAGCGTTTCTGACATCCCGCGCTCCCGCTACTCTCAATGCGCCTGCACCGCCTTTTATTACTGATTTCATCATCGCAATCATACAAATTTCGTTGTAAAAAGGCTCGTTTGGCATAGCCTGACAGGACACAACAACTTTATTTTTTAAACGATTAATAATATCCATTCCATAGATTATAATCCAAAAAAATTTGTTTGCGGTATAATATTGTTAATTGTAAAGGGAAAAAGTTATGAAAAAAAGTTTTGTTGAATATCCGTATCTGACAGAGAATGTAGAAGTTTTTGAGCGCGAAAATGGCCATAAAATTGTCTTAGCGCATAAAGAGGGTGAACTCGTCAATATTTCATCGTGGGTTAAAACTGGTTCTATCAACGAAGACGACACAAACAACGGAATCTCACACTTCCTTGAACATTTGATGTTCAAAGGTACAGAAAGATTTAAGGTTGGAGAATTTGACAGGATTTTAGAGGCAAAAGGCGGAATTGTAAACGCTGCGACTTGGAAAGATTATACTTTTTATTACGTAACGCTTCCAAAAGGCGAAAACGACGAAAACCTTTACCTTGCAATTGATTTGCACGCGGATATGATGACCGGTGCGGTTTTACCGGAAGTTGAAATCGGCGCACCTTTTGATTTGAACGACACTGCTGTGACCGACAAGCGCGAGCGCCATGTCGTAATCGAAGAAATCAGAATGCGTAAAGACCAGAATTGGACAAAAGTTTATAACGCATGCAACTACAATATGTACACGCAACACCCTTACAAACGCGACGTTATCGGAACCCCTGAGATTATTTCTCAGGTTACTAGAGCGCAGATTATGGATTACTACAAAACCCACTACACACCCGAAAATATTACTACAATTGTTGTCGGCGACTTTGATAAAGAAAAAGTTCTTGCGGCTGTCGAAAAAGGTTTTGATTTCAGCGGCACTAAAAAAGCGCCTAAGCGTGAAAATATTATTGATACACCGGTGTCTGAAACAAAAGTTATCGAAAACACTACAAACGCAAACACCGGCTATGCGATGTTCGGGTTCCTCGGGCCAAAAGCAAGCGAATTGAAAGACAATATCGCGCTTGATTTGATAAGCATTATCCTTGGCGAAGGCACAAGTTCAAGACTTTATCAGAACTTAATCGAAAAACAGTCTGAGCCAATCGTGAACTACGTGGATTCAACGCATTATCAGTTCAAAGACGGCAACAATTTCTTTATTCAAGCGAATTTCCGCCCTGAGAAAAAAGATACAGTCTTGGAAATGTTAAAAGCTGAACTTGAAAAACTTTTGAGCGAAAAGATTACGGACGCAGAACTTTTGAAAGCGAAAAAGAAAACAAAATCGCGTTTTGCGGAAAACGCAGAAACCGTTTCTGAAATCGGCGAAACAATCGGTTATTATATGACGGTTTGCGATGATTTGAAGCTTGTTGAAGAGTATTTGCGCGACCTTGAAAACATAACAATTGCCGACCTTGAAGCGGCTGTTCGCAAATATTTGAACATCAATAACGCAGTTATTTCTGTGTTAATGCCTCAATAAGTTCTAATGCTTTTGTGTGCAGGGTTTCGTAGTCGCCGTTGTTGTCGACGACGTAATCCCAATCTTTTATATTATCGAGTTCTATTTCGGTAACGTCAGTTTCGTTAACAAGTTCGCCGCGTGAAGCGCGGGTTTCACGGCTTGCTTCAACACGAATTGATGTCGCGCCGGCAGATTTGAAAACTTCGTATTCGTGAAGCATGCGTACATCTGTCACGAAAATATTTCCGTCCTGTTCGATAATCTTTTTTAGCCAGTAATCAGGGTGTTGTGAGCGGCCCCAGTTGCCAAGTTTTATCAAATCAGGGCGGTATTTCGCTTTATTCGCTTCGATTTCGTCATAAGTCAGGCCATGCTGTTCGCCGTAGGTGAGTTTAATTATATCGCCCATCGCAAAACGACGGAATTCCGGCATTTTTTCAAGCATAATTTTAGCAAGAGTGTCCTTGCCGGAGAATTGTTTGCCCGAAAAAATGATGATTCGGCGCGCCATTATAATTCCTCGTAGATTTCAATCGGTGCATAGAACGAAACTTCTTCGCGTGAGAGGACTGAAACCTCATTGAAATAGCTTGAAAGCATTTTGAAAATCAGGTGGCGGAATTCTAACGGAACGATTATCGTTCTGCAATCGTATTTGTCCATCAGTTTTTCGATTTTTTTCGCAAGCTGGTCGGCATATTTTGCGTCGATTTTGATGATTTCTTCGTCTTCGTCCTCATCGATAGCCGTTTCGCAAACATTAAGGAGTGAATCCTCGGTAATTTCGATTGCCGCGATTACGCCGTCCTCGTTTACGTGGTTTTTGGAAATCTGGCGGCCGATTGAAAGGCGTAGTTTGCGCAAGATGTCTGATTTGTCCGCATCGTTTGCAAAATCATTGATTTTTTCTAGTATAAACGTGATATCCTTTATTGAAACGCGTTCGTTAATAAGGCTTGTCAGAATATATCTTAAATCCGCAAGTGTCAGAAATTCCGGAATCAGGTTTTCGATTAGGTATGAATTGTTTTCGTCAACGACTTCGATGTAGTTGTCGAGTTCGTTGTAGTCGAGGATTTCATCTACAAATTTCACCGCGATGAATTCTAGTGCGCGGGTTATGCATTGAGCGCCGGAAAGCCCTTTTTCCCAGAAGTCTTTACATTTTTCTTTGTCAATCCAGACGATTTTTTTGCCCGAAATCGCGTCGGTGTCGTAGATTGCGTCTTTGATTTTTTTGTTTGTTAGAAGATTATCCGTGAAGAACATCAGGTGATTAGGGTAAACCAGACCGCGGAAAACTTCCATCCCGCGAATTTTTATTGTGTATTCGTAAGGGTTGAGGGTTTCGTCGTCCTTGAAAATGATTTTCGGGATTACGTAGCCGAGTTCTTCTGTGAGTTTGAGTCGAAGTTTGACTGTTTCTGCGACGAGTTCTTCCTCGTCGATATCCTGTTCTGCGTCGATGTAACCAAGAATTTCTTCGCTCAACGAAATCGCGAGTTTGTCTTCGCGTAATTTTTTATACATTCCATCCGGTGAAGTCGTTTCTGCAAGCTGACGTTTTAGTTCTTCAAGCTCTTTGAGGCCTGATGAAATCTTATCGTTCAGGCGTTTTCTTCCGATTGAGGCCGGAACTTCGTTTTCTAGTTCTTTTTTTGCACGGGTAATTTTGCCTTTAACCTCTTTGATTTTGTGTTGAATTTCAAGGCAGGCTTCATAAGGCGTCAGAGTTGGAGAAAGAAGTTTTTCCATCTGGCTTTTGAAGTTAGAGATGTTAATTTCATCCGTGTTTTTGGAGTAGTTTTCGTCTTCTGCTTCTTTCATGAAAATGCAGTTATATTGATAGTCTTCATCCAGTTCAACTTCGTTAATCGTGTAGAGTTCCCAGCCGTTCATCGACATTTCGTTTAAAAGGTTTTGAAGTGCCTGTGTGTCTTCGCTGGAACAGGTTTTGATAACGTATTGCATTTTCTTGTTTTTAAACATATTTTATTGACTCCCTTTATTATCATTATAACATATTTTATAAAAAGTTAAAGGGTGAAAATGTTACAATTTTTAATATATTTGCCACGCAATAAATTTTTTTAGGTGTTTTTGATATAATGGAAAAAAGGAATAATATATGGCGGTTGAAAAATCTATTATGGAAAAAGTTAGTATGTTATCGGCTGAAAAAGCATTACATAAAGTCGAAGAGCCTATCTCTCATGTTTTACCTCTTGAAATGTTCAGAAAACATGAAGATATGAAATCTCTTTTAAATTATAATAATTTACTTGAAAATCCGGTTTTCGTTTCTTTGAAATCGGATTTTTTCTATAAAATGCAAAGATTATTGAAACAGGATAGGCCGATTATGATTGCGATTACAGGTGAGAGCGCAAGCGGTAAGTCTTGTTTTACGCAGAATTTAAAACAGTTTATCCTTGATATGGGCGTTGAATGCTCGTTTATCAGCTGTGATAACTTTTATCAAGATATTTCCTGCTACTATGAAAAATACGGAAATTACGGAAACGCTCTTGCAGCCGGTGTAGACCTTGAGGGGCCAAGCGCTTTCGATTTGGAAGAACTTGAAAAATCTCTTGATGATATTTCACACGGCAAAGAAATTTGTATTCCTAAAATGAATTTAAGCAACGGTGTATGTATTAAAAAACAAACTCCTGTCAAGAGTGCAAAAGTTGTTCTTGTTGAAGGTATTGCTTCAATGTGGAACGGTTTGGATAAAAAGTTTGATGTGACGATTTATGTTGATTTGGACGAAGCGACCCGCAAGGCGCGTCACATTGAGCGTGCGGCAAGCCGTAACAAGTCTAAGGAAGAAGCGCTTCAAATGTGGAAATATATGACTGCGTCCGCAGAGCTTCATATTCAACCGCACAAAGAACACGTTGACATCGTCTTGAACGGAAACTATTACAAAGAAGACTTGATTTCAATGTTCTCAAGAATGAGAAAAATGTTCTCGTAGATTAATGCTTCTTAATAATTTAGGCTATAATACTGCTTTTGTCGTATAATGTTATCGTATATAGGGATATTGATGACGTTTTACCGTTGTCTAATTAGGAGGCCGCCTTGACAGGCGGAAAGAGGTATTTTATGGGATACAGATACGATGCAGGCGAAATTATAACCGCTATGGTAACGCCGTTTAACGCTAAAAGAGAAATTGATTACGCTAAAGCAGAATCTTTGGCTAAGCACTTGATGAATAATGGTTCTGACGCTATTCTTATCGCGGGAACTACCGGTGAAAGCCCGACTTTGACCCACGAAGAAGAAATCGAACTTTTAAGTACTGTTAAACGTGTTGCTGTTGAAGGCGGATGTAAAGTTGTTATGAACGCAAGTTCAAACTGCACCGAAACCGCTTGCAGAACTGCTAAATTAGCGGAAAAAGAAAATGTTGACGCGCTTTTATCTGTCGTTCCTTACTATAACAAACCAAATCAGCAAGGTATGATTGAACATTTTTCTGCCGTTGCAGAAAGTACTGATTTGCCGATTATTTTGTACAATATTCCGGGGCGTACAGGTGTGAATATGCTGCCTGAAACCGTTGCAACGCTTGCAAAAAAATATTCTAACATCGTTGCTATTAAACAAAGCTGCGGTGATATGGACGCAGTAACTGAGATGAAATGCCTTTGTCCGGAAGATTTTGTTATCTATTCCGGCGATGACAGTTTGACGCTTCCGATGATGGCGCTTGGCGCAAAAGGTGTTATTTCTGTTGCATCGCATATTTTTGGTAAAGAAATGCAGTCTATGATTAGAAATTATAAAACAGGTAATTTTAGTGCTGCGTTGAATACGCATAAAAAACTTTTCCCTGCATTTAGAAAATTATTTATGGCGCCGAACCCTATTCCTGTAAAAGCGGTTCTTGCGCATAAAGGACTTATTGAAGAATATGTCAGACGTCCACTTGTTGAACTTTCTGCAGACGCTAAAGCTGAATTGTTCAAGGTGATTGACGAAACTTTTTGTGCGTTTGAGGTATAGTCGGTTGGGTTATAGCGAAATTCGCACAAATATGATTAAAAATTATTAGTAAAAGAGGAATAAAAAAGTGAAAAACAAATTGATTATGTTCTGGGTAATTGTGGCGATAACAATCGCTTCGATTGTCGTAATCTGTTTGAATCCGCCAAAACTCGGGCTGGATTTAATCGGAGGCTCCCGTCTTACTCTTGAGGCAAAAACGACTGACACTCTGGCGAAAATTACTCCTGATGTGATGGATAGATTGAAATTCGCTATCGAAAACAGGGTTAATAAACTCGGTGTTGCTGAAACCGTTGTTCAACAGGTCGGCGAAAAACGTTTGCTTGTTGAAATTCCTAACGTTTCTGACTTGAAAGAAGCAAAAGCGTTCATCGGCGATACCGCAGAATTAGAATTTAAAAAAGAAAACGGTGTCGATAAAAACGGCAACCAGATTTGGGAAGCTACAGGCTTGACCGGAAAAGATTTATCAAAATCAATTCTTTCAACAGACAGTGCCGGAAAATGGGTCGTAGATTTAGAGTTTAACGCAGAGGGTACTAAGAAATTCGCTCAATTGACAACTGATTTGGTTGGAAAGCAAATGGCAATTTTCTTTGGCGGCGACCTGCAGTCAGCGCCTGTAATCAGAGAACCGATTTTACTCGGCCGCGCTCAAATTTCAGGCAGCGACGGTTTTGCATACGAAGAAGCTGACAGAATGGTAAAACTTCTTAACGCAGGCGCACTTCCTGTTCCGGCTGAAATCGTTGAAGAAAACATTGTAGGCCCGACGCTCGGTGCAGACAGTTTAGAAAAATCTAAATTCGCAGGACTTCTCGGTTTAGGCCTTGTAATGCTCTTTATGCTTGCTTACTATAGAGTTCCTGGCATGATTGCTAACATCGCATTGATTATTTACAGCTTAATCCTTTTCGCGTTGTTCGTTACAATCCCTGTAACCCTGACCCTTGCCGGAATCGCTGGTTTCATCCTGAGTATCGGTATGGCGGTTGACGCAAACATCTTGATTTTTGAACGTACTAAAGAAGAACTCCGCGCAGGTAGAAACCTTTACACTGCTATTAATTCAGGATTTGACAGAGCGTTCACAAGTATTTTTGACTCAAACATGACTACAATCATTACCTGCGCAATCCTCTATTTCTGGGGAACAAGCATCGTTAAAGGTTTCGCTTTAACTCTTGCACTCGGTGTAATGGTTTCTATGTTCAGTGCAATCACGATCACCAAAAACTTTATGCACTTGATTTTTGGTACCGGCGAATTGAAATATCCGCAAATGTTCGGTTTACGCAAAGATGAAATTGATTCGGCTTATACTGCTAGTGAAACTAAGCGTGAAAAAGCTCGTTTCGGTATTTTGGATTAAGGAGAAATAAAAATGAGTAATAAACATTTAGTTCACGTAGTAAAATATAGATGGCTGTGGATGATTTTATCCGCATTGCTATTATTACCAGGGATTGTTGCGATGATTTATTCAATGGCAACTTATCCAAACCACGCACCTTTAAAAGTCGGTATCGACTACACCGGCGGTACTATTTCACAATTCGCGGTTCCGCAAAAGGTTAGAATTGACGATAAAGATCAACTCGCAACCCTCCGTCATAACCTTGACGAGGCTGATATCGAAAATCCTTATATTCAGATTTTGAGCGTAACCCCAACCCCTGAAAACAAAAACGTTGAAACAATTGTTTCTATTAGAACAAAATTCATCGATAAAGATTCTCAGGATTTGGACAAAATCACAACTGTTATGCAGTCTGAATTCCCTAACTCTGAATTGATTTCAGTAAGTTCTGTCGGCCCTACTCTGGGTAAAGAGTTGTTCAAAAACTCTTTAATCGTTTTGACGTTGGCGTTCTTAGGAATAGTCGCGTACTTATCTGTAAGATTTAGATTTGATTACGCGCTTGCAGCTATTCTTGGGGTTGCACACGACGTTCTTTTTGTTGTCGGTGTGTTCTCAATCCTCGGCTTGCTGTTTAACGTACAAATCGACGGCTTATTTATCACCGCAGTTCTGACCGTAATCGGTTTCTCTGTCCACGATACAATCGTTACGTTCGACAGAATCCGTGAAAATCTGAGATACTACTCTAAGAAAATGACATTCGGCGAAATCGTTGACGCGTCAGTTAACCAAACTTTGGCAAGAAGTATTAACACTTCTTTGACAACATTGATTACACTCTTGGCGCTCTACTTCTTCGGCGGTGTAACAACTAAAGACTTCGTTCTCGCGATGATTCTTGGTATCGCAATCGGTACTTATTCAAGTATCTTCTTCTGCTCAATGCTCATCGAGTTCTGGAACGATAAGAAAAAAGTTGCTTAAGCAAATAATTAAAATGGCGGTCGTTAGACCGTCATTTTTTTTACCGGCTCATAAACATTATTAACCCAGGTTTCTCTGAATCCGTGTTGGTTTAAAATTTGCGGGATTCCATGGCCGTTTTCAAGCGAGCCTATTGCAATAAGTCCGTTATTTTTTGTTTTTTCATAAAGCATTTCCGCAAGCGGATGATAATTCTCTTTGCCTAAATACACCCAGAAATTACGACATAGAATAACGTTGTTTTCATCTGGCAGCTTTTTTAAATCTTCTAAAATGTCGGCCTGCTTGAATATAACTTTATTCTGTAATGGTTCCTTAGGCTTGACTCCCATAAAACAATCCACAAGTGTCGCAGGGACTGCCTGAAAATAGGTGTTGAATTTGTTTTTTGTGAAATAATTTATTGCGTAAAGATCTGACTGATAAATATTACATATCCCGCTTTGAGCATAATCAAGCACATGTTGAAATTTATCTTTTGCTATTATAGGGAAAGTTTTTGGGGCGATATCAGGCATTTCTTCTAATATTGACATCGCGAGTGTATATGGTTCAGAACCGTCTGAACACGCATAATTTGTAATGTTAATTTTCTCCGCGTTATTATACTTGTGGCCAATCAATCTTACGAATGCATCCCATTCGATATCGTTGCGGAACATATACGTAACGGTTTTATTTACAACTTCTCCGGCCTTATTTAAGAACGCGTTTTCGTTACTTTTGAAAGACGGTTGTTGTGTATAATAATTGGGTGAATATCGAATCGAAGAAACTTGCATATTACCTGAACGTACAGGCAGAAAATTTTTTGCTAGTGAAAATGATTTATGTTAATATTTTTTCAGGAGGTATATTTATGTACACTGTAAAAGAAGTTGCAGAGAAAATGGAAGTTTCCGAACATACGCTAAGATTTTGGGCAAAGAGTGGATTTTTTCCGTTTGTCCAACGCAATGAAAATAATATCCGGCAATTTTCGGAAAATGATTTGGACTGGGTTCGGATTGTGAAATGCCTCCGTTCTGTAGGGACAGAAAACAAGGCCATAAAACGTTATATTGATTTGTGTATCGCGGGGGATTCAACGATAAAGGAACGCTACGGGATTATTCTGGCGACAAAAGAAAAGGCATTGGAGCAGATGAAAGAATTGCAGCGTCAATTGGAACTTTTGGATTTTAAAGAAAAGTTTTACGAGAATCTGATAAAAAATAATCTTGAAGATACTTGGAACCCAATGAATAAAAAAGATATAGAAACTGAACAAGCGGTATAAAAAAGAGGCTTTTAAAGCCTCTTTTTTTATGGGACCAGAGGGATTCGAACCCACGACCAAGGGATTATGAGTCCCCTGCGCTACCGCTGCGCCATAGTCCCGTATTCAGTTTACATCCCTCAATATATCATCAAAAATTAAAAAATGCAAGCAGGTTATTTATTGAAACGGGGATAATTTATTTACTTATCCCCGTTTCAATAGCTTTACAAATCAATGTTTACATCTTCAAGTGTATACAGCGTGTGTTGAATGTTTACTGGAATCTTTGCGTCGTTACCTTTGACAAATAATATTGGGAATAAGAAGAACCAACCAATATGAGCCCAATATTTCCCCTCACCTTTATCAATAATGTTTCCGCGTAAATTAATAATATTGCTGTCAGAATTGTAGATTTGAAAATTGCCAAGTTCTAATTCACCAGGAATTCCCAAAATAAAATTGTTCTTTTTTCTAATAATTTGTGCGGTGACTTCTGTACCGGATTTTATTATAACTTGTTTATTAACTTTTACAGGTTGTACAACTGAAAATTTTACGGTATTTCCAATCTTTACATCATCAGCATCAATTTCGCGTTGCGGTTGTACTATAACGGCTGTTCCTTGTGGTATGTATGCTGCGTAAGCTTGCGTGTGTGTTAATAAACATAATAATAAAACTGCAATTATTTTTTTCATATTACCCCCTCTTAATTCCTATTGTATAGCCTATATTATAAATAAAAGAATACAATAGCCATTTGGCTAGTATTTTGCAATAAAATCTTATTTCTTTTTTATTATAACTAGATTGCGTTCGTAGATTTCTTCTAGCGGCAGGCGGTATTCGATTATATCAATAATTTCACCACCTAAACGCTTAAGCACCGGATTAGCACCGTCAATCTCTTCCTGAACCTTTTTGGATTTATATGCGATAAAATAGCCGCCTTTTTTCAGCAATGGCAAGGCATAAGCACTGATTTTATCCAGTGTCGCAACCGCGCGTGAGGTGATAAAATCATATTTTTCTGTAAAATTTTCTGCACGTTCGCAATGCGTTTCAAGGTTCGAAACGCCCATATCACGGGAAATATTCTCGATTGCAGTCAGTTTCTTTCGGATACTATCGAGTGCTGTCACCTTTAACATTGGATATTTTATAGCCACAGGAACCGCCGGAAACCCGCCGCCTGTGCCGATATCAAGAAGTGTTTTCCCTGCAGGTTCAACACCAAACTTATCGAAAAATAATTCCAGCGAGAGGCTGTCGTATACGTGTTTTTCCCATAAAAATTTTTCTTCGTTTTTTGAGATGAGGTTTATTTTCGCGTTTTCTTCCAAAAAGCGTGCCATATAATGTTCGTAGTTTTGTTTATTGTTCATAGTTAAATTCTTTTGCTTTCCTGTTAAAAATTTCTTCTGTCACGCGGTATTTTACGTCTAAAATTCTGCGTTCAATGTTTGTCATGTTTTCTTTGATAAGATTATTTTTTGCAAATTTGTGTGCGGTGAAATATTTTTCTAACGCTTCTAGTATTCGGGTTTTACCGTATAAGAAGTCGCCGTAAGCCATTAATGCCGAAGTTCTATAGAAGTTGTCCTGAAGCTCTTTTGCATATTTCAGGGCGGTTTCGTAGTGTTGTTCGGCGTTTTCCGGTTTAAGCTGTGCAAGTTTTATGTTGGCCGTGTAAAGTTCTTCCGGTGTCGATGCTGTAGTGAGCGTTTTTTGAGCGTATTCGCCGGCAAGTGCAAGATTGTCGGTTTCTGCGTAAAGTGTTGTGAGGTTTGAATAGATCTGCGGCAGGAAGTGATTGATTTCTATGTTTTCGTTGAATTTAAGCGCTTTTTCGTAGGCTTCTATCGCGCGGTAGGTGTTACCGCGGGCTTCTAAGATTAGACCGCATTTGAACAGAAGTTCGCAGATGGTTTTTGGATTTTCTGATTTGTTGATTAATTTCATCGCAGTTTTGCAGGTTTCGAACGCGTCCTCTTCGTCGCCCTCTTCCATAAAGATGTCGAAGAGGAGCAGGCTTGATTTGATTTGTAGGGATTTGTCCGCTTGTTTGTCTAATTGCAGCAGAATTTCTTTAGCCTGAGCGCGTTTGAACATCAGGTAATTCATCTTTGCGATGTAGAATTCGTTTTCGAGTGCTTGCGCGGTGTTGTTTAATTCGGTGTAAAGATTTTTAGCCGTTGTAAAGTGTTTTTGCGCATTGTAGGCGTCTGTGAGGCCGGTGTAGGCGTGTGCAATTTTGTTGTTTGCAAGTGCTTGAAGTTCTTTGTTGTCAGTTTTTAACAAGAGTTTTTCGCCGAGTGTTATTATGTGTTTAAAATCGTAAGCTTTTTCGGCTTCGTTAATGAGGTTAAGAAGTTCTGCGGCTCCCATTTCGTTTTCGGCGTCTTCCTGTGCTTGCGCTTGAAGCATAAAGTCGTTTAGTGAGTTTGCGATATCTGTAATCAGCAGGTTTTCTTCAGCTTCGTCAAAAACAAAGAGCAGGTCTTTGAGTTCTTTTGGTTGCGGTTTTGGCGGAGGCGGAAGTTGCGGCTTTTCTTCTTCTTTTCGGGATTCCGGCTGCGGCAAAATGGCCTGAGCGTTGAAGATTTCGATATTTTTTGAAAGTTCGACTTTTTTAGGCAGGAAAATTTTGTGATATTCGATTTCCTGTCTGATGGTTTTGCGCGAAATCAAGAGGTCGCGTTCTTCGGGTTTGCGTGGAAGCTGCATTTCGTAGAGTTCTACGCAGGAACGGTGAAGTTTAACCAGTACGTTGTCGGGAATTTCGCCCTCTGTGATATCTTTGTAGTAATCTTTTAGATAAATGTTGCCGTGTTCGATTTCGATGAGGCTGTTTGCGGCGTACATTTGAATGCGTGCTTCATCGTAGAGGTTCAGCGATTGAAGCAGGCGAATATTAACAGGATATCTAATAACGGTTAAAAATCTCAGCAGGTGGCCGCCAACAGAATCTACCATTGAGAGAAATTCTCTGAATAAATATTCTTTCAGAGAAAGAAAACTATTTACCTGTGCGGTCATTAAATCAAGCGGTGACATTTTTTTTGCGGCCATTATTTTGAGGGCTAAAGTTGTGTAAAAATAGTAGCCTTTTGTGAGTTTGTAAAATTCTTCAAACACAGGGCCGTGAATACGGATTTTGTGCGCTGTGAGGTATTTTTGAAAGAGTTCTTTGTCGAGCGCTTTGAAATTTATTTTGTCGAATTTTATGCTTGGCGTGAGTTTATCCTGAATGGAATTGCGTGATATTATTATTGTCTTAATTTTGGCGAATTCGGATAGATGAGCGATGAAGTCCAAAATATGTTGTGCGTTTTCAGGTAGAAGTGCCTGAAAAGAGTTCAAGACAATAACAATAGGTTTTGAGATTGAGTAAAAATAGGCGTTGATACGTTGTGAAAAGTTTTCAAATTTTGCCTGAGGAACTTTAATTTTTCCTTGTGCGGTCAGGTTTTTAAACTCTTCAAAAAACTCAAGAAAAATGTCGTCGAGGTTTGTTGATTCGTAGCAGTTTGCCCATAGTAGAACGGTTTCTTCGCTAAGTGCGTTCAGGCAATTTTTTACAACAGATGTTTTGCCGGTACCTAAGAAACCTGTTGCAAGAAGAACAGAGTTTGTGGAGGTTAGGAAATCTAAAATTTTTCCAACCTGTCCTTTACTATTTTCGAGAAGAATTGAGTTTTCAGCGTTTGCCTCAATGATTCTTTCGGCTGTGATGTTCTCTTGTAAAAATCGGTACTTCATAAAAAGCAGTTCTCCGCCATTTCCGCCCCGCTGACCCGCGGGGCGCGCATGGCTGCGCTGTCTAATATACCACTCAAAAATTTCGCTATGTGCGAAATTTTTTCGGATGATAAAGTTATATTAATAGATTTTGTTATTTTTTGCAAATTTTATTTTTAATAATTTGCACATTTTGTTTGTTTCTAGTAAAATGCTGTTAAAGGGGATTTTGTATGGAATTTTTTAGAAAGAACCAGAAAATAATAATTTTAATCATAGCTTTAACGTTTATTGCGTGGACTTTCGGGCTTATGTTGTTGCCTGTATTATTTGGATAAAGAGTGGTTTTTCGGAATTAAAGAAGATGAAGAAAGTTGTAAAAGTTTTTATACTGGCGGCATTTTTATTAGCGGGCGTTACGTCGTGTTTTGCGGCGCCGGCTCAGCAGTCTGTCGATAAAAAACTCAAAACTTATAATCAGAAAATCCAAAATATTAAGGCCTTAGAGGGCTTGGAAAAAAATAAACTCCATAAGAATCAAAAACAGCTTGAAACAACATCTAAAAACCTTGCGAAGTCTGAATCTACTTATAATGGTTTGAAAGCTGAATTGAGCGGTATTGAACGCGATTATGATGTCGCAATGCAGGAATATAACCTTGCGGTAGGCGATTTTAACGAAAAAATTAGAAGTATTTATAAAACTCAACGTTCCGGTATGCTTCAATTGTTGTTCTCTGCAAAAGATTTAACAACATTTATGGATACCGTTTATTATGAAAAAATCATCTTAAAACGTGATGTTAATAAGATTTTGTCTGTAAAACACAAAGCGCAAAAAGTTGTTATGATGAAGCGCACTATTCAGCTTAGAAGAAACTATCTTGCAAAATCTATTAAGAATATTCATTCTCAAAAAGAATCACTCCGTCGCGCAATTGCGGCTAATGAGAAGAAAATTAATAAACTTAAAACCGATAGGCGTGCTTATGAAAAAGCGGAGCGTGAGCTTATGGGCCAATCTGCAAAATTGCAGAGTATGTTGAACAACAAAGGTTCTAACGCTAAATTGGTTAATTCTAGCTTTGTAAGACCTATTTCGGGCAGAATTTCATCGCCTTTCGGTATGCGTACACACCCTATTTTTAAAAGTAAATCTTTCCACTCCGGCGTTGATATCGCAGGGCCGAATACCGGTAATATCATAGCTTCTAACGATGGTAAAGTTATTTACTCAGGCTGGTATGGCGGATATGGCAAGGTCGTTATTATAGACCACGGAACGGTCAATAATTCACCAATTACAACGCTTTACGCTCACATGTCTTCTATCAATGTAAGCAACGGGCAGTCAGTCAAAAAAGGTCAGGTTATTGGCAAAGAGGGTTCAACCGGATACAGTACCGGCCCGCATTGCCACTTTGAAGTCAGAGTTAATGGAAAACCTAATAACCCTACAAATTACGTCTTGTTCTAAAAGGTAATATAATTGAAAAAACTCATAATAATATCATTAATAACGCTATCATTATCGGCTTCCGGTGCTAAAGCATTCGGGGCTGATAGTTCTATGTTTGGCGGTTATGATGATTATTTGTTTTCTTCGGATGATACGCCTGAAACTACACAGATTAAACAGAAAAAAGAGAAATTCGTTTCTGATGAAGAAAAAGTTGATAACCAGTTTGAAAGTTTGTTCAATAACGAAGAAACAGTGCAGTCGGTTATTTATAATTCAGTTTTGACATCTGATCCGCGTACAATGCAGATGGATAATACGCCTGTCAGAAGCGTTCTTCACGATAAACAGGATTTAACTGTTTTTCAGCGTTCGCGCATACGTTTTATGAACTGGATTCGCGGTCGTGAAGAAAAATCTTTCCTAAAGGATTTGGAACGCGAAAAAAAACAGCTTGAAGAATTTGAAAAAGAATTAGATAACGAAAAACTTATCAATGATATTTTCTATACCTCAAAAGACAAAAAGCTTGAGGCTGAAGCAAAGGTTGAAGACGTTTCGATTGAAGATCCGGAAGCACCAGCGGTTCAAAAGTCTGAGCCTGTGAAGCTTAAAGGTAAACTAAAACAAACAAAAGGCGAAAATGTCGTTGTTCTTGATGCGAAAAATATTTATTATATTGAAGAAGATGACGAGATTATCGCAGAGAACTCCGCAGTTGTAAAATTCCCTAAACAAAAAATTACGATGAAAGCGGATAGATTTATTTATTCAAATTCCTCAAACATAATCAAGGCACTTGGTAACGTTAAGATTACACGTGACGGCCACGATATTTTCTGCGATTCTGTTCAGGTTAATGTCAACGAAGAGGAAATTTCGTTTGAAAATATTAAAGCTGATATCCCTGGGACTGCAGTTACCGCTGAGTCCGGTTATTCAAAAGAAAATACTTTATATTTGTTTAATGGTTATTTGAGCGCTGAGGGGGATCAGCGTATCGGGCTTCCGTCAAGAAAAATTAAAGGCTTCAAACCTGATGAACTTATGGAACTCGATCCAGAAGACCAGTTCTTTATCCAGCCTTATATTATGAAAGAGGACAGAACTCATTTTGATACTGAAAAGATTATTGTAAAAGCAAAGCGTGACCACGATGTCGTTACTTTGAAAAATACAATGATTCATTACGGAAATAACAAAGCGTTTAGAATTCCGTCAATGACAGCTTATATGAACAAAAGCCATACTTCATTCGAGGCAAATTATCCGGAATTTGGTAGTATTGCACGTTTAGGTATGTACATAGGCCCCGGGTTTGTATTCGAAATCCCGCGCGGAGGTGTTGTAAAATTCATTCCGTTCTTGAACTACCGCAGCAGCAAACTCGGCGTCGGTGGTGCTTTGAGATACAAAAGTTCTACCAATACGACTGAATTAGGTTACGGTTCTGTTTCTGATATATGGGTGCTAAAGGGGCATCAAAAGTTAGATGATAAATTATCACTCGAATACGGGATGAATTATTTCCAAGACCAGTGGTTCTTAGGTGCCAGAATGCCTAAATACGCTTTGGAATTGTTATACAGGGATAAATATAAAATTCCAAGTACGTTCAAAAAAGGGCTTGATATGACCTATGAACACCGCGGTACTTTTGGTTATTATCACAACTCTATGTACAATATGTACGCTGAAAGTTTTAGCACCGGTAATATCGGTACTTTCAGAGGCCGTTATATGGCACAAATTCAACAAGAATTGTATAAATATAAAAATGAAGAAAACCATAATGAATTTAAGTTGAGTGCCTTGTTGCAAGGTAGTGCGGCCCTGTACGGTACCGGTGATACCCAGTTTATCGGTCGTGCAGGTGTTAACGCTCATACAAGATACAAAAACTGGCAACAGGATATTGGATATTTCCTCTCTGCGTGGGAAGATAATACACCGATGAAAAGGTTTGATGCTTATCGTTACGGTACTTCAATGCTGCAAATTCGTGAAGCTATTAAACTTTGCAAGTTCCTTTCTGTTGCGTGGACAGGTTTTGTTTCGCTTTCAGACGATGCACCGAACGGTAAATTGTTCCAAGAAAACGCGTTCCTGTTTATTCTCGGCCCTGAAGATGTCAAGTTTACTTTAGGTTACGACTTTGTACGTAAAAGAACTTATATAACATTCGGGTTCTCGTTTAATACAACAGGTACGACGCTGAATTACAAGACTTTAGAGATTAAAAATCCTGAGAAACTCGCAAATGGGGACAACGAAAAAATCGAAGAATTGAAGCCGGAATTCTGGTTGATTCCTCTAGAGGATAACAAGAAGAAAGCTAAAAAATTCACTCACGCTCAGGTGATTAATTTGAATGACGACGATAACAGAGAAAGAATTGATTAATGGATTATAGAGAAAAAGTTTTGGAATTAATAAAGTATGGAAAGCTTGCCGGCGAGAAGAATTTCACCCCCGGCTATTCTGGTAATCTTTCTGCGCGTTATGGCGAAAATGTTATTATAACAACTTCCGGTTCTGCAAACGGATATTTGACAGAAGACGATTTTGTAGTCATTGACTATGCGGGAAATGTCGTGAGCGGCAAGGGAAAACCGTCTAGTGAGAAGTTTTTACATCTGGAATTCTACAAAAAGCGTCCGGATATTAATTACGTAATCCATGTTCATCCTGTTTATTTAAGCGCGTTTGCGTCAGCCGGAAAGGATTTGACCGCACCCGTAATGCCGGAGAATGTATTTTATTTCGGCGCGATTCCGCTGGCAGAATACGGACTTCCAGGGTCGATGGATTTAGTAGATAAAACCGCTGAATATTTTAACAAATATGACGCAGTGTTAATGGCAAACCACGGTGTGATTATAGGTTCAAAAACTCTCCGTGACGCTTATATGAAGCTTGAATTGGCCGAATCTTACGCACAAACAATCGCAGTTTGTGAGATTTTAGGCGGGCCAAAACACTTGACAAATGAACAAGTTAACGAGATTATTGCATTAAAAGGTTAAAGAGGCATATAGAATGGCAATTACATTAGATAATAAACAGGGTTTGATAGCAGGTGACGGAAACTTGCCGGTTGAAGTGGCAAGATGTGCAAAAGAAAACGGCTGTGAGGTCGTTTGTATTTCACTTGCAAACGATAACGTTAAAGAACTGAAAAAATATTGTTCCAAAGTTTATTCCTGCCACCCCGGGGAAGTTAATAGAATCGAAAAAATTCTGAAAGATGAAGAAATTAAACAGCTTACTTTTATCGGAAAGGTTCATAAACGCGTACTTTTGCAGCTTCATAAGTTTGATTCGCGCGCAATTGAACTTGTGAAAGAAGCCGCAAGATTGAACGATGATCAGGTAATGCTTTTGATTATCAAAGAACTTGAAAAACTTGGTATCACAGCGCTCGACCAAACAATATTTATTAAAAACCTTATGATTCCGGCGGGCGTTCTGGGTGACGTTAAGCCGACAGAAGAACAGATGCAGGATGTAAATTACGGTTTCTGGCTTGCGAAAGAAATGGGTAAAATCGACGTTGGCCAGTCTGTTGTAATCAAGGATAAAATGATTATGGCTGTTGAAGCGATTGAGGGAACCGATGTTTGTATCAAACGCGGCTGTAAATTAGCGAAAAAAGGCGCTTCTGTCATTAAGGTTTCAAAACCGTCACAGGACAAACGTTTTGACATCCCTGCAATTGGTTTGAGAACGCTCAAAACAATGAGAAAATATAAAGCTTCTCTGATTGCAGTTGAGGCAAATGAAACAATTATCGTTAACCAAAAAGAAGTAATTGATTATGCTAATAAACACAACATTGTAATAATGGCGGTATAGTATGACAAAACGAGTTTTTATCGTAACTGGCGAGCATTCCGGCGATATGCACGCGGCAAAAGTAGTTGAACATTTGCGCGCATTGAATTCAGATGTTGAAATTGAAGCTATTGGTGGCGTTGCGCTTGAGGCGCAAGGCGTGAAGCTTTTTTCAACGCACGATAAGATGTCCGCTGTCGGTTTGACCCCTAAGATTATTATCGACCATTTTATGCTCGGTAAAAAACTCGTTGATTATCTTAAGAACGAATACAAGCCTGATTTGGTGCTTCTGATTGATTACGGCGCGTTTAACCTGAATATCGCGAAGTTTTTGCACCACGCGGGGATAAAAGTTTTTTATTATATTCCGCCGCAAGTCTGGGCGAGCCGCAAATGGCGCCTGAATACCATCAAAAAATATGTTGATAAAGTTCTTTGTATTTTCCCGTTTGAAAAGAAAATGTATGAAGAAAAAGGAATTTCAACTGAATACTGCGGTCATCCGCTTGTTTCACAATTGCCTGAAAAAGCCAATCGTGAAGCGTTTTTTGCCCGCCACGGTTTTGACCCGAATAAAAAACTTGTTTCTGTTTTTCCGGGGTCAAGAAAGTTTGAACTTAATCAGTTGATGGATATTTTTGTTGCGGCGGCAAAAGAGTTGCAGAAACGTCATCCGGAACTTCAATTCTGCATTTCGCACGCGCCGAATTTGAAAGACGAAGTTTATAATAAATACCTGAAAGATACGGAATTCAAGGTTATAAAAGGCGAAAACCAACAGTTGTTGAGTGTTTCGGATTCTTTGATTCTGGCATCAGGTACGGTTGCGCTAGAAGCGGCCATTTATCAGACCCCAATGCTTATTGCATATCGGGGGCCGTGGTTCTTTTATCTAGTTTATTTGCTTGTAAGATGTATTAAACGCGTTTCGCTCCCGAATATTATCGCAGACAAGGAGATTGTTAAAGAACTTATTCAGGCAAAAGCCAGTGTTCATAACATTGTGGCTGAAACGGAAGCGCTTTTGTATAACCCTGAACACCGCCAAAATCACATCGCGGACCTTGGTAAAATTAAAGCAATGCTTTCTGAGAAAGTTTCATCAGAAGAAGTTGCAAAAATTATTGTTAAGAATTTGTAATGTTTGGTGCGCAAATAGCGCAACAGAACGTTTTTTGATGTTTTTATAAATATAGTATGGTAGTAAATCAGGTTAGTAATAATTTGAATATGACTTCGCCTGCGAAGTTTACTGAGTTTAAGCAGCCTCAGAATGGCTACTTTATTCAGCCTGATCAGTTTGCGCCAGAAAATGGTGAGGATAAAATCGACAAAAAGAAACTCTGGATGAAAATAGGCCTCGGCGTGTTACTTGTTGGTGCGACAAGCTTTGGGGCCGTTAAGGCAATGCCGAAAAGCGTTGTGAAAAAGTTCGATAGTTTCAAAGAATTCCTTGAAAAGAAAATTGAAAAAGAAGCGACTAATTCTAAAACCGCGATATTTTACCGTACTATATTGAAAGCTTCGTTGAAAATGGGAGAGAAATTTCAAGGAATTAACAACGTAATTTCGTTTAAAGATATCTGGTTTAAACGACAAATTACAGATAGGGTTCCGGTGCTGACAAAGGCCTGTGACGGAATAACTAACTGGTTTACTTCAATCGGTCGTTTTACAGTTAACCATTCTTACAAATCTACGGCTAAGAAGTTCAACCAACTTGGCGAAGCTTTGAATAATATTGATAGAGAACTCCTTGTTCGTGACGCGCGTAAGATGGTTACGATTAACGGTGAAACAAAAACTGTTGAAGATTGGGTTAAGGTGCTTGGCGTGAAACGTCAGGGCGTCAGAAGCAGTATGGATGAAAACTTCTCGCTCGCTAAGGTTCGCGAACGTTACAAAGATATTGATAAAATTATGACGACGTTGGAAGAAAAAGTCTGGGGCGCAAGTTTTGGGGATAAAAATAATTTCTTTAAGAAAGATACTTATTTCACATTTGCGGCCGATAAGTTCCTGGCCGTTGACAAGGCGCATTTTGGTGACGGAATCCATAAAATGCGTAGTGTGATTTCCTACAATATCGACGATCAGGTTAAGGCCTGCCGCGCATTATTGATTAACAATAAGAGAATGCTGAACCCGAAAGATGTGGTATCAGAAAAATTATATAGAGAAATTAATAAACAACTTTCAGCGCTTTATGGTGTTGATAAAAAATCACCAAAATTTGAAAAACTTCAGCAAGAACTTATTTCTAAACTTAATGCGTTTAACACAAGTGTTGTAACAGGTGCAGAAACTTACAAGTATGATGACAAAATTATTATCGCTGTTGGTGAACATACCCGTATTATGAAAGAAATGCTTGCATCTAAAAAAAGCGGTAAGCTTGATGAGATGTTAGAAATTTACGAAAAATTACTGCCTGAAAAAGAATTTAACAAAGTTAAAAGACAGGTTAAAGAAACAGTTAAATCGCTTGATAACAGTATTACAAAGGAAAGCGTTGAATACTTTGACAAACGCCGCGATTTAAAACTAGGTTCAGCGCCGACAGATATTCTGACGATACTTTTAGGTTTTGGCTCACTCGGTATCGGGCTTGCAAGCACAAGCGACAGGGACACTCAGGCGTCAGTCGCCTTGAAATACGGAATCCCAGCCATAGGTGGCATGTTGACCTCAATGGTCGTAACCTCAATGCTTGTTGCCGGCCTGAAATCCCATCTTGTAGGCTTTGCTTCCTCCCTTGTACTTAACAGAGCCGGCGTTGCGGTTGATGATTACCGCAAAAAATATAACAAAGAACACAATTGTTAAATGACATTTTTTAAGGTAAAATTGTTTTATGGTCATTAAGATTAAAACCGCGAGCGTTATCGGGCTGGAAGCTTACAATGTTGACGTTGAAATAGATATCGTAAATGCAATGCAATCGTGTGTTGTGATAGTTGGGCTTCCAGATACAGCGATAAAAGAAGCCGAATCGCGTGTGAAATCTGCGATTAAGAATTCCGGTCTGTGCTATCCGCAAAAAAGAATTGTCGTGAACCTTGCACCTGCGGATTTGAGAAAAGTCGGCACTCACTTTGATTTGCCTATTGCCATAGGTATTTTAGGCGAAGAGGAAGTTTTAGAAAAAGAAAAGTTGAACGGGTATGCGTTTTTAGGCGAACTTTCACTAGATGGCGGACTGCACGGGGTTCGTGGCGTTTTGCCGCTTGTTATGGGGCTGAAAAGTTTCGGCATTGAAAACGTAATTGTTCCGCTGGATAACGTGAAAGAAGCCGCGCTTGTTGATGGAATTAATGTCTACGGCGCCGAATCTTTAAATCAAGTTGTACATCATTTTATTGACGAACCAATTGTTAAAACCGCTGTGGATTTGGACGCTTATTTACACGATGCGGCGCAGGAAGATTTTGCGTTTGATTTTAAAGATGTAAAAGGCCAACAAAAAGCAAAACGCGCGATGGAAATCGCTGCAGCCGGCGCGCATAATATGCTTATGGCTGGTTCCCCCGGGGCTGGAAAAACGCTTCTTGCGAAATGTTTTGAATCTATTCTTCCGCCGCTTGCACGTCAAGAGGCGTTAGAGCTTACCAAAATTTATAGTATCGCCGGACTTTTGAGCGCAGGCGAACCGCTTTTAACCAAACGTCCGTTCCGCACAGTTCATCACACTGCGTCCGCAAACGGGATTATCGGCGGCGGCTCAAACCCTAAACCTGGTGAAATAACTCTTGCTCACAGAGGCGTTCTGTTCCTCGATGAGATGGTAGAATTTCCGCGCTCTGTTCTTGAAGTTATGCGCCAACCGCTAGAAGATGGCAAAATCGTTATATCCCGCACAAAACATTCGATTTCGTATCCTGCAAAATTCATACTGCTAGGAGCGATGAACCCTTGTCCGTGCGGCTTTCTAGGTGATAAAGAAAAACCTTGTACCTGCACAGAATTTCAGATTCATAGATATTTGTCACGGCTTTCTGGCCCGCTGCTTGATAGAATTGATATTCAGGTTGACGTAACGCGTCTGTCTTCCGATGAATTATTAAATATGGAACCGGCGAAAGAATCTTCTGCTGATATTCGTGCGCGCGTTGTTAAAGCCCGTAAAATTCAGGCCGAACGTTATAAGAACGACGGGATTTTTACCAACTCCGAACTTGATACAAAATTAATCCGTAAATATTGCCAACTGGATAAAGATACCGCGGCAATATTTAAAACAGCGATTATGAAATACCAACTTTCCGGCAGAAAATATGACAGGATTCTAAAACTTTCCCGCACGATTGCTGACCTTGACGGTGCAGTGAATATTAAGGCCACACACCTTATGCAAGCACTTCAATATAGAATTTCAGAAGTTACTGAACTTGCGAACAAGTAAGAGCTTTAAATATTCCGTCATTGTAATAACTGTCAATTGCGCTGAATGGCAAAACTTCGCCACCAAATTCTTTTCTGACTTTTGCCAGAACCGTTTGAATTTTTGAGCGCGGAACGTAATCAATCTTCGTCACAACTGTCATAACAGGTAAGTTATATGCAAGAACCCATTCGCGCATCTGGCGGTCGTTGTTTTGAATATCGTGGCGGCCGTCTACAAGTTGGATTAAACTCTTTATCTGTTTGCGTTCAAGAAGATATTCTTCTAAATACTTCTGCCAACGATTCAGCGCTTCTTTTGAAACTTTCGCATAACCATACCCCGGCAAGTCTGCAATCATAAATTGGTTCGAAAAATCAAAAAAGTTGATAAGTCTTGTTTTCCCCGGAGTGTTGGAAGTTTTTGCAAGGTGTTTTTGGTTCGCAAGTCCGTTGATAAAAGAGGATTTGCCTACATTTGAACGACCTAAAAGCGCGAATTCAGGCAAAGTGCTTTCCGGACATTGTGAAAGCATTTCTGCACTTTTGATGAATTTCGCCTGAATAAATTTAGTTGCCATTACTTTTTCAACGCCTTTTCTTGTTGTTGCTTTATTCTTTTTTTATAAAGCACTGTTTGGAACAGGTTGTACATTCTTTCGCTGTTAACAACGGTAATTTGTGATTTTTTATCAACCACGTCAATATTTACCGACGGTTTTGCGCCGAAAATATTTGACTGGATATTCACAAGACTAAATAAGCCTTCTGTCAATATACTCAGCGGTTCACGCCAAAAAAGGTCAAATGATTTATTTATATCAAATTTCTTTTTCATTAGATACGGGCTTTGAATTTACTAATTTTAGCTGTGATTTCGTCTTTGTCAGCGGCGTTAGGTTCCATAGACAAGTACTGCATATAGTATTTTGTTGCGCCTTGGTAGTTCAATTCTGCTTCGTAAGCCATTGCTTTCAACTTAGCGATTTCTGAACGGTTGTGGTAGAAGTCGATAGCTTTGTTGCAGTATTCAATTGTTGAGGCGTAGTTAGCTTCTTTGTACTGTCTTTTTGCGATATCAAAGAATTCGTTTGATTTGAGTTCGCAAAGGTCAATGTATGCAACACCGTCGAGAGCGATAGTGTTGGTTGGTTCAGATGAAAGAACTTTTTGGAATGTTGTTCTTGCAGTTCTGAACTGTTTGTTATGAACCATAATTTCTGCTAGATATAAATCATCTCTAACGCTTTTTGAGAAATCTCTAGCGTTTTCGAATGTATAAACCGCATCTTGTTCTCTGCCGAGTGCCAAATATGCTTCAGCTTTCAACACAGAACCCATTACGCTGTTGTCAGCTGATTGGATAATGTAGTTTAAGCTTTGTTTAGACATATCGGTCGGATCTCTGTGAACAAGACGTGAAAGTCTGATTTTTGCAAGGTGCAATTGAAGTGCGTTAGGGCATTTTTCAAGCGCCTTGTTGATATAATCGTAAGCAAGATATAATTCTTGGTTTGTTGTGAAATTACCGTTGTCGCCGGCATCTTTCGCCATTTCGTAATATGTGTTTGCAAGACCGATTACAGCATCGTCGTTGTAAGTTTCGTTACCGAGAAGCATTGTGTAGTAATCTAATGCTTGTTGGTATTTTCTCAACTGTAATGACATATCAGCTATTCTCATTTTAGCTGCATTGTCATCTTTGATTGTAAGCATTGTTTTCAATTGTTCAACAGCCATTTCAAAGTCAACTCTGTCTTCGTAAACTCTTGAAAGGTTCATATATGACGGAGTGTATTCAGGTTTAACAACTTCTGCTTTTCTGAATGAGTTGATAGCTGCTGCCTGATTGCCCTGTCTTAAATATAATTCACCTTGTAAGTTAAGTGCCGGAGCGCAGTTAGGGTGAATGTGAAGTGAGTGGTTTAACCAAGTTAAAGCTGCTGAATTGTTTCCGCGGAGTGATTCAACGATACCTAAGTGGTACATTGCAGACGGGTTGTGTGAGTTTGCTCTTAAAGCTTCTTTGAAGTATTTTTCAGCTTCGTCGAGGTTTTGTTCATGAACTTCAAGCAAACCAAGGTTATCGTAGCCGTTTGCATAGTTAGGGTTGATTTTTACCGCAATTTTGAATAAATCTCTTGCATCGTCAACGTTGCCTTTTTTAAGTGTTGCAACGCCTAATGCTGAATATACCGGATAGTTGTTAGAGTCGATGTTGATAGCTTCAACGAATTCTTTGATGGCTCCGTCGATTAATTGTTCTGTGCTGTTGATGTAGTCAACGTCAGAAGACGCTTGACGCATCATATAAACCATACCTTGTGCGTAGTGAAGGTTTGAGTGGTTTCTGTGTGACGGCATTAATCTGTTAATTTCGCTTTGAGCAGGAGCAAGTTTGTATTGTTTCGCATAAGCTAAAGCTCTAAGCGCGAGTGCGTCTATGTCGTCAGGATTTTTGTTAAGAATTTCTTTAAGTTTTTTTTCAGCGTCTGCATATTGGTTGTATTCAATCAAGGTTGAAATGTTTGTGTATTTAGCATTTTTTGCTTCTGCGGATACTGCATCATTTTTCGATACTTGAGCCTGTAAGCCTGCCGCTTGAGCCACATTTGCTGAAAGCATTATTCCTGCCACTAATGCAGATGAAATTAAAACTTTACGGTAATTCATGAATTTATTTCTCCTACGGTATATCTTTTTTCTTATGAATATTGTATAATAAGGAAATCAAAAAAGCAACAATCTTCATACGCATGGGTTAATTTATGTTAAATAAGGATATACTGGAACAATTCAGGGCATATATAGTTGTAGAGAAAAACTTTTCTGAGCATACCGCAAAGGGTTATGTGTCGGATGTTTTGAGCTTTTTAATCTGGCTTGAAGAAGGACGGGTTGAAAGTGTTGATTTTAATAAGATTCGGGAATATTTGAGGTTTATCCATAAGTACAACTATAAAAAAACGACGATTTCGCGTAAGATTTCGGCGCTGAGAACATTTTACAAGTATCTCTATCGCGAGCGCGTTGTTGAATCCAATCCTGTAGCCGGAATTTCTGCGCCGAAACGTGATAAAACGTTGCCGAAGTTTATGTCGAAAGATGAGATTGAACAAATATTAAATAATGTTAATATTGAAAAGCCCGCAGGGTTTCGAAACCGTGCGATTTTGGAACTCCTCTGGGCAACCGGAATGCGGATTTCTGAACTCAGCGGGCTTAATTTTGGCGATTTGAACCTTGAACATAACGAGATTAAGGTTTTTGGTAAAGGTTCAAAGGAAAGAATCGTTCTTGTGTCCGAACGCGCGAAATCTTATCTTGAGCGTTATATAAAAACTGCAAGAGCGCTTGTTGCTGAGGGGTTCCCTGTGCCGGCGGCGGACAAAGAAGATTCACCGGTTTTTATCAACAATACTGGTTTTAGGCTCAATCCAAAAACTATTCGCAATGTTATAAATTCGGTCGTGGAGAAAGCTGAGTTGCCAAAACACGTTACTCCGCACATGTTTCGACACAGTTTTGCTACGTTTTTAATAGAAAACGGCGCTGATCTGCGTGTCGTTCAAGAACTTCTCGGGCATGCTAGTATTTCCAACACCCAAATATATACCCACATCTCCACTAAACACCTGACCGATACTTACAACAAGGCGCACCCTAGAGCTTGACAAAATTTCTTGACTGATTATTATTAGAATTATGCTTTAGTATCTAATAAAGTAAGTTAGTATAAAACACATGAAAAAAGAAGGAGATTAATCTCATGGCACGTGAAAAGTATGAACGAACCAAACCGCACGTTAACGTAGGTACAGTTGGCCACGTTGACCACGGTAAAACAACATTGACAGCTGCTATTACAGGTTGTATGGCTGCTGCTGGTAAAGCACAAGCTAAAAAATTCGATGAAATCGACGCAGCTCCAGAAGAAAAAGCAAGAGGTATTACCATCTCTACAGCTCACGTAGAATACGAAACAGATTCTCGTCACTACGCACACGTTGACTGCCCAGGCCACGCTGACTATGTTAAAAACATGATTACAGGTGCAGCTCAAATGGACGGCGCAATCCTCGTTGTTGCAGCTACTGACGGTGCTATGCCTCAAACTCGTGAACACATCTTGCTCGCAAGACAGGTTGGTGTTCCTAACTTGGTAGTATTCTTGAACAAATGCGATATGGTTGACGATCCAGAATTGTTAGAACTCGTTGAAATGGAAGTTAGAGAACTTCTTTCTTCTTACGAATTCGACGGCGACAACATTCCGTTCATCCACGGTTCAGCTTTGAAAGCTTTAGAAGCAGTTCAAGCTAACAACAACGTTCAACGCGGCGAAGACAAATGGGTTGACAAAATTTGGGAATTGATGGACGCTATCGATTCTTACTTCCCAACTCCAGAACGTGATTTGGACAAACCGTTCTTGATGCCAGTTGAAGACGTGTTCTCAATCACAGGTCGTGGTACAGTTGCTACAGGCCGTGTAGAACGTGGTATCGTTAAAGTTGGTGATGAAGTTGAATTAGTTGGTTTAGGCGAAACTAAGAAAACAACTGTTACCGGTGTTGAAATGTTCAGAAAACAACTCGACCAAGGTCAAGCTGGTGACAACGTTGGTGCATTGCTTCGTGGTATCGACAAAACTGAAATCCAACGTGGTCAAGTTTTGGCAAAACCTGGTTCAATCCACCCACACACTAAATTCACAGCTAACGTTTACGTTTTGACAAAAGAAGAAGGTGGACGTCACACTCCATTCTTCCCTGGTTACAGACCACAATTCTACATCAGAACAACAGACGTAACTGGTTCAATCAAATTTGATTCAGAAATGGTTATGCCTGGTGATAACGTTGTAATGGAAGTTGAATTGATCGCACCTGTCGCTATCGAAGAAGGTATGAGATTCGCTATCCGTGAAGGCGGTAGAACAGTTGGTGCTGGTGTTGTTGACAAAATTATTGAATAATTTTTCAATTAACATTCACTAAATTTAGAAAGAGCGTTCAGTAATGGACGCTCTTTTTATATTGACATTTTAAACAATATGTTAAATAATAATTAATGTAAAGAAAGGATAGATTATTATGAAACGAAAACATGTAAACATTTTGACAGGGGGGGGGGGCCTCTTTTAACCGGCTTTACAATGGCCGAAATCCTCTTATCTCTAACAATTATCGGTGTTGTTGCCGCGATAACGTTGCCGTCGCTGACTGGCAACATTAATGAGCGCACATGGAATACGCAGAGAAAAGCACTTTATGCACGTATGAGTCAGGCCATAGCGCTGATGCCATCGCTTAATGGATATGGAACTCTTTCAGAGGACGAAAGCGGTAGTGTCACAACTGATACGGCGACTGAAACCTTTATAACCGCTGGACTTTCCAAAGTTCTTAAAACAAATAATATTTGTGATAGTGAGCATTTAGCTGATTGCGGAATTCCTGATAAATTTACTAATTTGGCGGCTTCGGTGATTGATCCTTTTCCAAAAACTCTATTGGAGTTGAATGATTTGTTCGTTTCGGCGCATGGATATAACACTCCGGACACAAAGGCTGCGGCGTTTGAAACAGCTAATGGAGAAAGTATCGTTGCGTATTACAATCCTTACTGTTCAGCAAATAATACAGAAACGGATTCGCACCAATCACAGCCTAAGATGTGTGTTAATTTTATTTATGATTTGAATGGTTCTAAAGGCCCGAATACTGTCGGTAAAGATATTGGATTTATGACTGTGTTGTATGCTTCCGATTCAGTTGTGGCAGCTCCTATTCCATTGATGCAGGACGCGCAGTCAGCGCCACAGGTTACGGCAGGAGGAAAATGTACTGCACTAGATACGGAAAGTCGATTACCTAATTATGAGGAAGCCGCTGCGATGTTTGTTAATAAAACTCTTATAGGTGGCACCCTATTTGATGGGCGCGGGTACTGGACGAGTGCTGTAATCTCTTCTGAATATGGCTGGAGAATATATTACGATGGCGGAAATTTTTATAAGGGTGAGCGAGTGACACACGAAAATTCTGTCCGTTGTATTAAGCGATAAAAAAAAGACCATCATCAGATGGTCTTTTTTATAAATGTTTTTAACTACTAAACAAGTTCAAGAACTTCTTGTTTGTTTTTAGCAGCGATTTCAACGATTGATTTGATTGTAGCAATCATTGAAAGTTCAGAGTTCAATTTGTTTACGCAAGAACCAACGCCGATAGCGCTTGCACCAGCTGCGAATGCAAATGGAGCAGTTGTAGAGTTGATTCCAGTAGCTGTCATAATAGCCATATCAACGTTTCTTGCAAGTTCAATTGTGTTTGACAATGTTAATTCTGCTCTGTTCATCAAGCCTCTAACGCCATCAAGGTTTTCTTTGCTTGTGTAGTGGCCTTCTGTTTGGATAAGGTCAATACCCATATATTCTAATTTTCTAGCCAATTCGATTTGGTCAGCAATTGAGATTTCACCAGGGATTGTAACTGAGAAGAAAACTCTGTTTTCGCCGAGGAGTGATAAAGTTTCTTTAACGAGGTTCATAACTTCGTTAGCAGAGAATGCCATACCTTTTTTGTAAAGTGCGTCGAAGTTACCAAGTTCGATAGCGTCAGCGCCGAGTTCAACTGCTCTAGCAAGTTCTGATGGAACTACTGAAGATACGAACAAAGGCAAATCTGTCATTTCTCTAACTTCAGAGATGATAGCTTCGTCTGCGCAGATATCAATAGCGCTTGCGCCTGCAACTTGTGCTGATGAAACTACTTTTTTGATATTTTCGATATCAAAGTTATCAATACCGGCAATAACTTTAACCGCTCTTTTTTCGATTAAATGTTGTTTAAATAATTCAATTCTAGACATTTTTTACATTTCTCCTGATTTTTTGAAGTGTACTTTCAACACAATTATACATTAAAACTTTAATAATTACAAGAATATATCTTAACATTATTAAAATACCTATTTTATAACATTATAGCACGGGTGAAAATAATTTTGTATGAGGGTTAGAAAATGAGAAAATTTGTATTAATGCTAATGAGTATAATAACGTTGTCGGTGGGACAGGTTTTTGGATATACGCCGGAGGAGGAAATTTATATCAGCGTTTACGAACGGATTAATCCTGCTATCGTGACGATTGACGGTATAATTTCTGATGGATTTACGGCGGGAACGGGGTGTATTATTAATTCTGACGGTACGATTTTGACGGGTTCACATGTTATTTCTCAGACAAAGGAGTTAGAGGTAACGACTTATGACGGCAAGGTTTATAAGGCGAAAGTTCTGGCGAATATGGGGAAGAATAAGGATTTGGCGCTTATAAAAATTGAGCCGAAGGGAAAATTGCAGACGGTTAAGTTCGGTGATTCTGACGGGCTGAAAATTGGCCAGAGGGTGCTTACTATAGGTAATCCGTTTGGATTTTCTGGAACATTGACGCAGGGGATTATTTCTAGAATTGACTATGCAAAGGGGAAAATCCAGACTGACGCGGCGATTAACCCTGGGTGTTCCGGCGGGCCGTTGTTGAACACGTCAGGCGAGGTTATCGGAATTAACCAGTCTATATATAATCCTGATAACAATATTTCAAACATCGGCATCGGTTTTGCAATACCGATTAACGACGCTAAGAAGTTTATTGCTAAACACAGCGGCTAAATGTAAACGATTGTAACGGTTTTTGCAAGTGTTGAAATTAGGGTCGATATATATACTTTATATATATAAGAGAGAGTTACTATATTCCTTATTCCTATTTCCTAACAAAATTTTAGCCCCATATAATGGGGCTTTTTCTTTTAAATTTCTATTTCGCGAAGTTTTTCTAAGATTTTGTTTGTTATTTCTTGTATGTATTCCTGACTTACGAGTCCGTTGATTACTGCGTCTGCAATCTGGTAAGTCGGGCGGATGTATTGCTGTGCGGTTTTGTTTACGTCAGCAAATTGTAAGTCAGCGGCTTCGCCGGTTTTGCCGCGTGATTCGGCACGTTTGTACCAGCGGTCTTTTAGAACTTCTAGCGGAGTGAATACGTAAACTTTTACGTCCATAACATCGCGAACATTTTCGTTTAATACATAAAGGCCTTCTGTAAGGATTACTCGTGCCGGTTTTTTGAGTTCGCTGTTAAGCTTTGATTCGCAGGTTACAAAGTTGTAGAGTGGTGAATAAATTTCTTTGCCTGCTTTGAGGTCTGTCAGATGACTTTTCATAAGCTCTAAGTCTACGACGTCAGGGGTGTCAAAGCTGAACCCTGTTTTGAAAAGAGCTTCATAGCTTCCTGCTTCGCGGAGTTCTTTAGAGGTGTCTTTGTAGTAATCATCGCAGCGGATTACGGTATAAATTCCTTGATTTTCGCGTTTTACGCAGGCTTTGATTGTGTTATCGACGAATACGGTTTTACCTGAAGCGCTTTCGCCGGTGATACCGATGAGGAAAGTTTTTTTGCGTTCCTGAACGGCCATACGCGCGATGTTCATAATCAAATTATCTGAAATCTTCAGAAAAAGCGGTTGCGGCTGTTTGGAATCCTCTTCAAGAATTTCCTTTAGTGTATCAACTATCTTTGCTATAACTTCCATATCTCTACGGCTAGAATAATAGTCGTAGGTACTCATGCCAAAATCTAATGCCATATTAACCTCTATAATCAACTATTATAAGTTATAAAACATGAAATTACTATATCATGATAAACAATTGTAACAAATTTCTTAAAAAAATTAAAGTTTTGAGAAAAATGTTCCGATATTGGGAATGTTAGTAAATAGGAGTATAGATTATGTATTACGACGAGTTATTTGAAAAAGCTTTATCACAAGCTAAAGAAGAAAATTTTGAAGATTTGAAAGCAGAAGTTGCAGGCTTGCAAAGAAATTTTGAATCATTTTTGAACAAGTTTTTTGCATCAACAACACATAATGTGGAGAATGATTATCACGTAACTGCGATGTGAGTCGACTGAGTCGACAGCCATAACTGGTTTGCGTGCTTGCGGTCTTGTTAAACGCAAGTGGTTAAGATTTGCACGAAGTATGAATAGATTGCAGGCGCAGCCGTAAGGCTGCGCCTTTGTTTTAAATATGTTTGTAGAGTTTTTGTTCGATTGAATCTTTTGAGAAGATTTTTCCGTTGAGGTTTACGCCGGAACCTTTTTTAACTTCCCCGATTATGGTTGCGCCTGCGGGCGGTGTGTCGACGGTCGCGAGGAGTTGGTAATCTTCGCCGCCGAAAAGCACGAGTTCGCGCCAGTCAGGGAAGATTTTAATCTCTTGGTCAAACGGGATTTTGTCAAAATCAACACACATTTGCACATGGCTTGCTTCTGAAATTTGTGAAAGTGCGTCCATAAGGCCGTCGGAGGTGTCCATCATTGCATAGGCGGTCTTTTGGTTCGTAGCCAAAAGGTCTGAGATTTCGCGCCGCGCAACTGGTTCAAGGTGGGCTTTGATAAGTTTTTCGGGTGCGTTTTTGCCCTCCAGAATCAGTTTTAGCCCTGCAGCGCTTGAACCGTGGACGCCAGAAACAAAAATTTTTTGTCCTACTTGGGCGTGCGAACGTGAACTGATGTTGCGGCCTGCGGTTTTGCCGATTACGGTTGCCGAGATGAAGATTTTGTCTGCACCTGTTATGTCACCGCCAACGATTTCGACGTCAGCACAAGCGGATTTCAGCCCGTCGTAAAATTCTTTTACAAAATCGGTGTTGATGTCTTTTGGCAGCGAAAGCGCGACTGTCATATACTTTGGTTCTGCGCCGCTTGCACAGATGTCGGAAATGTTTACGCTTGCTGTTTTCCAACCTAGTTGCCACGGCGTGATTTTGTCGCGTAGAAAATGCACCTCTTCTACAAGGCTGTCTTGTGAGATTACGATTCCCAAATCCTTTAAATACGCGCAATCGTCGCCGATGTAATCGGAATTTAGGGTCGTTTTTATGAGTTTTATAAATTCTTTTTCCATTATTTCAATTCGTTTTTGATGATTGCGATAAATTCTTTAACCAGTTCGGCGTTCCATTTTTTGCCGGCGTCTTCTTTGATGACGCTGAGCGCTTCTTTTTCTGACATTTTCGCGCGGTAAGGGCGTGTTTCGGTGAGCGCAAAGTAGGAATCAATGATAAGAATGATTTGCGAACTCATCGGAATCTCGTCTTTGGCAAGTTTGTTTGGATAGCCGCTGCCGTCCCAGTTTTCGTGGTGTTTTTCGATAATCGGGATTATATCTTGAACAACGGAAATCGGTTTTAGAATATCGCGGGCCGCAATAATCGGGTGTTCTTTGATGAATTTCTTTTCTTCATCGGTTAACGGTGATGTTTTTTGCAGAATTTCCTGTGGAATCATCAAGTTGCCGATGTCATACATAAGAATCGCAATTTTCAAGTTGTCGATTTCTTCTTTTGAAAGGTCAAAGCGTTTCGCAAGAGATGAGGCGATTAAAACTTTTTTCTTCACAACGCCGTCTTCGTGAAGTGGATTGTAGAGTTTTGTCAGCATGTCCGCCACAATATAAAGTGTTTCTTTCGGTTGAGAAGCGATTGTGTTTGCTTCTGAAGTTTTCAGTTTTTCGCAAAGTTCTTTTTTAATGTCGCTGTTTACAGGCATGTTGTGTTTTGAAAGAATATCAATAAATGTATTGATAGCGATTTCTTGCCAGCTAGTTTCAGAAATCGGAGTCGCAAGGGTTACGCGGTTTCTGCCGTTGCGTTTTGATTCATACATTGCCTGATCGGTAAGTTCAAGAAGTTCTTCGGCATTGTCAGTGTGTTCAAAATAGGTCGCAACGCCGATACTTGCCGTAATATGGCCGATAGTGTCAAGTTCTGCGGCTTCAAGGGTTTTGCGAATACGTTCTGCCGCGATCATCGCGCCTTTTGAATCAACCCCGGGGAGGATTATGTTAAACTCTTCGCCGCCCATACGTGCCGCAATATCGATGGAACGCGCGTTGTTTTTGATTACGTCCGCAAGAGTTTTTATGGCTAAATCACCAAATGCGTGACCGTATTTGTCGTTAATCTGTTTTAAAAAGTCTAAATCAAGCCCGATTATTGAGAATGGTTGTTTTTGACGGTTTGCACGGGTGATTTCTTTTTTCATGTATTCTTCAAAATAGCGTCGGTTGTAAAGCCCTGTCAGACCATCGGTTACGGCCTGTTCTTTTACTGTCGAGAACAGGTGTGCAATTGTAATCGCCATTTCGATTTGTTTTGCGAAAATGCTTAGAAAATCTGTTTCGGAACTCGCAAGTTCGTCGCGTGAAGAGAACACAACAAACCACCCAAAGTGTTTGTTCATACAGCTGAGCGGGATAATAATCATTGATTTGCAATATTCTTTGTCCAAAATCAGGCTTAATTGTTCGTCGGTGATTGCCGGCATGATTTCTTGCAGGGTTTGACCGAGGTTTTGGGTCTGTGTGATTTCGCCGGAACGCATTGTTTCTGCATAAATCCCAACCGGAGAATAGTTCAATCTCAGGCTGTAAAGCGGTGCGTGAATAACTTTGTGTAAATTGTCGATGGCTGTGTCGCTTGATTGAGAAAGGATTTTTATATAATCGCCCTTCTCGTCTTTCATTTTTTGTAAAATCGCGCCGTGAACATAACCGAATTCGTTGGAAATACTGTTTACGATATTATCAAGAACATTCTCAAGCGGCTTGGCAGACGTCATCATATCAATGATGTGTTGTAGCGTAATCATTTTTTTATTCGCCATAGACAACTCTTTTGTCTGTTGGGCAAGTTCTTTTTCCAACGCAATGTTACGCTCGTATATTTCAATGTAATCCTGTTTTTGATAATATACAGCATTTTCGACTTCGTTTATTCTGTTGGTCAATTCTCTGATTTTACTAAAAAATGACATCAGCTTTCCTTTTTACTGTATCATTATACACTATATTCGAAATATATTCCAGTGGTCTGAAAAATTTTTTTATGGTATCATAATATTATGGTCGAAGAAGCAAAAAAAGTATTGGTATTAAGATTTGGTGCGCTTGGCGATATCGTTCATACAACGATTATTCCGCAGGCGATAAAAGCGGCTCATCCTGATTATGAGGTTCATTATTGCTGTGAAGCCCGTTATGTCGATGTCCTTAGAAACAATCCTGATATCGATAAGATTATTGAATTTGACCATAAACGTAAAAAAGATTTTTCTTATAATCTGGAAACCGCGCTTAAACTTCGTCACGAACACTACGATGTGGTTTTGAACCTTACAAATGCGTTTAGAAATAATTTTATGACCTTTATCGCAAACCCGAAAGAAAAGTTTGGTAAGGTTCCGATGGGACATAAACATGTGGTTGACGCGTTTTTTCTTGCCGCACAACAGGCGTTTCCAGAACTTAAACAACCAAAAAATTTGCGCCTCGGACTTGATTCTCAACTTTTAGAGAAAATGAAAACGCGGCTCGAAAATTATCCGCGTCCGTTTGTTATTTTTTCCCCGGGGGGGCAGACCGACAACAATCGTCAGGGAAGAGCGTGGCCTGCGAAAAATTGGATTGGACTTGGAAAATTATTAAAACAGATTTATGGCGGAACCATTTTTATTTCTGGCTCGCCGGCTGAAAAAGAATATCACTCAACAATTGCAGAAGCCCTCGAGGGTTCTGTGTTATTTTCGGGTGAATTCTCTATTTCTGAAAGTATGTGCCTGTTTTCGGAGTGTGATTTGTTTGTTTCGGGTGATTCAGGGCCGCTCCATATTGCTTCAGGTCTGGGCGTAAAAACACTTGGAATATTTGGTTCTACAAATCCTGAAAACGTCCGTCCTTACGGGCAAAAAGGAAATTGTGTTGAGCCGGTTATTGAGTGTAAATTCTGTTGGAAAAAAGAATGCAAACGTTTGAAAGAGGGGCAGAAATACACGCCTTGTATCAAATCTATTAAGCCTGAACATGTTCTGCACGTGATAAATAGTAAAAAGTTACTCGGAACGCTCGAAGAGAAACCGTATTTTATGTAATAAAAAAAGGAGCCTGCTGGCTCCTTTTTTATACTGCAAATCTGAAGTGGACTATGTCGCCGTCCTGCACGATGTAATCTTTTCCTTCTAAACGAGTTACACCTTTTTCCTTGCAGGCAACATAAGAACCGAGTTCAGCAAAGTCCTTATAAGGCGTGATTTCTGCGCGGATGAAACCTTTTTCAAAGTCTGTGTGGATTACGCCCGCCGCTTGAGGGGCTTTCGCTCCTGCCGGAATCGTCCAAGCGTGGATTTCTTTTTCGCCGGCTGTGATGAATGTACGCAGATTCAGCAACGTGTAAACTGATTTAATCATTCTGTTGATACCGCTATCCTCGACGCCTAGTTCCGCTAAGTATTCTTTCGCCTCTTCAGGGCCAAGTTCGGCAAGTTCTTCTTCGATTCTTGCTGAAATTATAACAGTTTGCGCGCCGTGTGATTTAGCGTATTCTGCAACTTGTTTTGTGTAGTCATTGCCGGTGTTGATATCTGTTTCAGCTACGTTTGCAACGTAAATTACCGGTTTTGTTGACATAAGGTTAAGCATTTTCGCCACAGGAATTTCATCTTCTTCAAAGTGGTCGTTGATGTTGATGAAAGTGCTTTCGTTTAAGAGTTCTGCAAGTTTGTTTAAAACTTTTACTTCTAAAACGGCATCTTTGTCGCCGCTTTTTGCTTGTTTTGAGATACGTGCAAGACGTTTTTCAACAGACGCCAAATCCGCAAGTGCGAGTTCGGTGTTGATTGTTTCGATATCGTCAAGCGGGTTAACTTTTCCTGCTACGTGGATTGTGTTTTCGTCGTCAAAACATCTTACAACTTGAATGATAGCGTCAACTTCGCGAATATTGTGTAGGAATTGGTTTCCTAACCCCTCGCCTTTGCTTGCGCCTTTTACAAGCCCTGCGATGTCAACGAATTCAATCGCTGTCGGGATTATTTCCTGTGCGTTACAAAGTTTTCTTAAAATTTCAAGTCTTTCATCTGGAACGTTTACAACGCCGACGTTAGGCTCGATTGTACAGAACGGATAATTCGCGCTCTGTGCGTTCTTTGCGCTGGTCAGCGCATTGAATAATGTTGATTTTCCGACGTTCGGAAGTCCTACTATACCTGTTCTTAACATTTATTTTTCCTTCTATTCTTCGTCCATTTCCTCAACCGGATTATTCATAATTTGGATACCAAATTTCATACGGAAGAGGTATTTTACTGTTTCGCCCTGAATTTCGTACATCATTTTGTTAAATAAATCGTACGCTTCTTTTTTGTATTCGATAAGCGGGTCTTTTTGACCGTATGCGCGAAGTCCTATGCTTTCGCGAACCATATCAATATTGTGTAAGTGGTCAATCCATTTCGCATCAATTGTTTTCAATAAGATGTCACGTTCCAGTCCGCGAACCATGTTTTCATCGCTGAACGGCTGTTGAGGAACAAAGTTCGGGTCGTATTTTTCAAGAACGCTGTTGTAGAAATTGATTAATGACGCTTCGTGGGTTTTGTACGCGTCGATTGCAAGATCTTTTATTTTTTCGTAAATCGCGTCAAATTTCATGCCTTGAACATCTTTCACGTCGAGGCGCGCAAGTTGTGGGATTGTTGAATGGATTTCTTTTATCATTGTTACCAAATCGTCGAAAATATACTCATCAGGTGTCATTCCAGGGGCGATGTAACTGCGTAAAATTCTGTCGACTTCGCGTTCAATCATATAGGCAATATCGCCAGAAAGGTTTTGGCCGAAAAGAACTTTGCGGCGTTGAGCGTAGAATTTTTCACGCTGAATATTCATAACATCGTCGTATTCGAGGACGTGTTTTCTTATATCGAAGTGGTAAGTTTCAACTTTTTTCTGTGCTGATTCGATTTGTTTTGTGATTAATGGAGATTCAATTTCCATTGTTTCATCGATGTTGAGCATATTCATAACGGCTGTAATTTTGTCGCCGCCGAATATTCTCATCAAGTTGTCTTCAAGAGATAAGAAAAATCTTGTAGACCCAGGGTCGCCCTGACGTGCGGCACGGCCGCGTAACTGGTTGTCGATACGGCGTGATTCGTGACGTTCTGTACCGATTACGTGTAAGCCGCCCAGTTCTACAACTTTTGCGTGTTCCGCTTCGGTAATTTTTCTTGCTTCTTCAAGCGCTACGTTTTTGAAGTTTTCATACTCTGGGTGTTCGCGTGTAATCCCTTTATTGTCAAGGTTTTCTTTTGCAAGAAACTCTGCGTTACCACCGAGGAGAATATCTGTTCCGCGGCCTGCCATATTGGTTGCAATTGTAACCGCTCCGACACGACCGGCTTGCGCGATGATATAAGCTTCGCGCTCGTGTTGTTTTGCGTTCAATACGTTATGTTTGATTCCGCGGCGTTTGAGAAGTTCTGATACAAACTCTGATTTTTCGATACTGATTGTACCAACAAGAACCGGTCTGCCGGTTTCGTGAACCGCTGCGATTTCTTCCACAGCTGCGAGGTATTTTTGAACCTCTGTTTTATAAATTTTATCAGGATAATTCGCTCTGATATCAGGCTTGTTGGTAGGAATTACGGTAACTTCAAGGTTGTAGATTTTACCGAATTCGGCTTCTTCTGTCATTGCAGTACCCGTCATACCTGAAAGTTTCGGGTAAAGTCTGAATAAGTTCTGGTACGTAATGCTTGCGAGCGTCTGTGTTTCGTCCTGAATTTTAACGCCCTCTTTTGCTTCTAACGCTTGGTGTAAGCCCTCAGACCAGCGGCGGCCCTCCATAATACGGCCGGTGAACTCGTCTACAATCTGAACTTCGCCGTTTTTAACAACATAGTCAGTGTCGCGGATGTAGAGTTCTTTTGCTTTCAAGGCTTGCAAAAGATGGTGTGCATATTGGTTTGAAACATCAAATAGGTCGGTTACGCCTAAAAGTTCCTGCGCGTGGTCGATACCGTCTTCTGTCAAAATAACGTTTTTATTCTTTTCATCAACCTCATAATCTTTTGTTTTTTCGAGTTTCGGCGCGATTTCTGCCATCAAAAGATAGGTTTCTGCGGATTTTTCAAGACGGCCGCTGATGATTAAAGGAGTTCTCGCCTCGTCAATCAAAATACTGTCGACTTCGTCGATAATCGCGTAGTTGTAAGGGCGTTGAACAAGCATTTCTTTGCTTTGCGCCATATTATCACGAAGATAGTCGAACCCGAATTCGTTGTTCGTACCGTATGTGATATCGCAGTTGTATGCGTAACGTTTTTCTTCGTATTCGTTAGGCCCGCGATTGCCGGAAAGCACCACGCCAACAGTTAAGCCCAAAAATTCATAAATCTTACCCATCCACTCGCTGTCGCGTTTTGCAAGGTAATCGTTGACGGTTACAACGTGAACGCCTTTTCCTGTCAATGCGTTAAGGTACGCAGGAAGCGTCGCTACGAGAGTTTTACCCTCACCGGTTCTCATCTCTGTGATGTGGCCGTTATGCAGGAAGTAGCCGCCGATTAACTGAACGTCAAAGTGGCGCATATTCAATACGCGTTTACCCGCTTCTCTTACTGTCGCAAAAGCTTCCGGTAAAATTTTGTCCAAAGCTTCTTTTTCAAGTTTTCTGTCAGTGTTGAAATCATCAGAAGTCTTACGGTTAGCGAGGATTTCTTTGAACTCCTGAGTTTTCGCGCGGAGTTCGTCGTCTGATAATTCAGCGAACTGCGGTTCAAGCGCGTTGATATGTTCAATAATCCCCATTATATTTTTAACTTTGCGTTCGTTAGGATCGCCCAACATTTTTAATAGTAAGCCTATCATTTTCCTCTCCAATTCGTGTCTGCTAAATCTATAATAACATGGACAAAAATTTTTGCCACCCGCCCATCTTGACATGTTGTGAAACCTCGTACATAATGTATTCAGAAAGGATGCAGGCTGAGCCTGTTCTACAATTAGACCCGAGCGAGCCTTGGGAGAAAGGATTAATTAGTATGAAAAACAACTTTGTAAACATGTTGACAGGGGGGGGGGGGAGCCCTGAGCAGAGCCAGGCAGTATTTTCGGCCTATGAAATAGTCCGAAAATACGAACAGTTGAGCGCGCGACGCGGAAGACCGCGTTCTTTCGCGCAAGCGCGAACGTTGGCGTTTAGCGCGAAGGGCGGCGAGCCGGCTAGAGCCGCATTCACTATGGCCGAAATACTTTTATCCCTCACAATTATTGGCGTAGTCGCGGCGATAACTTTGCCGTCGCTGACGGGTAACATTAACGAACGCACTTGGAACACCCAGCGAAAAGCACTATATTCGCGTATGAGTCAGGCCGTAGCGCTTATGCCTGCCCTGAACGGGTATGGAACTTATACCGAAGATGAGAGCGGAAGCGCTATTACTGATACGGCTGCGGAAACTTTTGTAACGGCAGGACTTTCAAAGGTTCTTAAAATCAATAATATTTGCAGCGATAATTTGGCAGATTGCGGATTCGCGTCTTCGATAAATACGCTCGCAGGCAAGAAATTCCCGCTTCCAACCAAAATGTCAGAATTAAATTCCAATATGGTTGGTTTATTTGGCGGCTGGCATACTGCAAGATTTGTTATTCGTGATACTAAAGCGGCCGCTTTTGAAACCCAAAATGGTGAATCCATACTTGTTTTCTATAATCCGAATTGCATTGGGTCTTTGAATGAAGTTCCATTTACAGATGAGAGTGTAGCCGACTCAATGCCTGTTAAACAACGTGTTTGTGCCAATTTAATATATGACTTGAACGGAAGTAAGGGGCCAAATACTGTAAACAAAGATATCGGGTTTATGACATTGATGTACCCATTTGATGCACAGCTTTTTGCGCCTTATCCTGCGACAAAACCTTTAAAAGACCATCAGACCTCAAGTTTTTCTATAATAAAAGCTTGTACTAAATTTGATCCTGAATATAGAGCGCCAAAAGGCGATGAATTGCTTTCTATGTTTGTGAATAAGAATTTGATTGATGCGGCAGATTATTCAGAAACAATGTATCTGGCAGGCGAGTTTTATGTACACAGTAATGGTAAACGTGTAAATATGGGGCAATCATTAATTACCGGTGAGCGTGATGACGGTGTTCAAGGTGGAGGTTGGTGTATTAAACGTTAAAAAATCGGCTCTCAGTTGAGAGCCGATTTTAATTTCTATATTTCCGCTGATTAACCGCAAATTTGTTCTGCAATTTCGAAAGGTTTTTCTGAAACTTTCATTGTGTTTTTGTTCAGAATACCTCTTTTTAATTCTGTGAAAGTTGCGTTTTGGCAGTGGAATTTCTTTTTCAAGAACTCATAAGAAACTTTTGGATCGCATTTGTCACCGCAAGTGAACAAATCAACGGCAGCGTATCCCAGCTCCGGCCATGTGTGTATTGCTAAATGGCTTTCTGAAATGATAACCACACCGGATACTCCGTATGGGTTAAACATGTGGAAGCACTTTTGTACGATAGTTGCACCGCATTCTAATGCTGCATCTACCATATACTTTTCAACTTTGTCAATGCTATTTAACGTGTTAGGGTCACATTCAAAAAATTCTGCCAGTACGTGTTGTCCTAAATTAACTTCTTCAACACCTTCTTGTTCAAATGCTTGTAATGGTTGTCTTACGTCCAATTCATGAGCCTCCTATAAAAAATGTTTTTACTACACATTGCGTATAAAATTTACGCACTAATATATTACTATAAAAATTGAAAAAATGTAATTTTTACACGCGAAAAGTAAAATTTTTGTAAAAATTTTTTAAGGAGGGTGAAAGCTTTGAATTGACGGGCTTTTTACGGGGTGACTTTATTAAGAATTGTAAAAATTGGTCTTTAAAAATAGCCGTGTTGGGGTTAAAATTCGGATATGAATAATAAAATTCTTGTGATAGATGATGATTTGGCTATAAATGAGTTGATTGAGGTTAATCTTGAACTCGCGGGGTATAAGGTTTTACAGGCGTTTGACGGTATAAAAGGGTTTGCGCTTGCGAAACAGGAACTTCCGTCGCTTATTGTGCTGGATGTCATGATGCCTGATGTTGACGGATTCACCGTTGCGCAGAGAATTCGCAAGAATCCCGAAACCGCTGAGGTCCCGATTTTAATGCTTACGGCACTGTCACAGATTAATGATAAGGTTAAAGGGTTTGACATCGGGGTGGATGATTACCTTGTGAAACCTTTTGAAATGGATGAATTACTCGTCCGTGTTCGTGCGCTTCTGAAACGCACTGCTCAAATTCCGACTTCTGCAGCTACCCGTGATTTGCTTTCTCTTGGCGAAATTACGCTTCTGCCTGAGGCGTATTCTGTTGAAATCGATGGCAAAAGGGCTAAACTTACACCGATTGAGTTTGATATTTTTAACTTGTTGTTTCAAAACCACGGCGCAATGGTTTCGTCAGCGCAGTTGTTGAAAGAGATTTGGGGTTACGCGCCTGACGATGACGTGGAAACAATCCGTGTACATATTCGTCACCTGCGTTCAAAACTAGATAAGATTTCCGACGGTAAGAAGTATATCGAAACAATCTATGGCGGCGGATATAAGTTGAATATCTAGTCTTGACTAAATAACAAACATGTTACATAATACCAACAGAAAGGATAAAAAACATGAACAAGAAAAATGTATTAAGTTATGCAGGGGGGGGGGGAGTTCCTCATCAGGTAAATCAGTAACCTCCAGCCCGCAGTCCAGTTATGGAACCGGCTCAGCCGGCGGCTTTACTATGGCGGAGATCCTCTTATCTCTAACAATTATTGGAGTCGTTGCGGCGATAACGTTGCCGTCGCTGACTGGCAACATTAATGAACGCACGTGGAACACTCAACGTAAAGCCCTTTATGCGAGATTTAGTCAGGCAATAGCCCTTATGCCATCGCTTAACGGATATGGAACTTACACACTGGGAGATTCTTCAACTTCGGCGGTCGATACTGCCGCTGAAACCTTTGTAACAGCCGGACTTTCAAAAGTTCTAAAAATTAATAATATTTGCTCTAGCGACAATTTGAAAGATTGCGGTATTCCGGAAAAAGTTACGAATATGCAGGGTTCTACAAAGAGTTTCCCGCAGGCATGGGGAGATCTAAACACGACGTTAATCGGCGGTAGTACAGGCAACGGGTATAATGGAAGAAGTTTAGATAATACTAAGGCTGCTGCTTTTGAAACCGCTAACGGAGAAAGTATTGCTGTATATTATAACCCGAAATGCACGGCTGATTTAAAGGCGGCTTCTGATTTTGTACAGCATGTTATTTGTGCGAATTTTGTTTATGACTTGAACGGTTCCAAAGGTCCCAATACTGTAGGGAAAGATATAGGTTTTATGTCGGCGTTTTATTCGACTGACCCGTCAGTTGTCGCGCCAATGCCGTCAGTTAGAAACAGTACAGGCCCGATGCTTAAAGATGAAGCAAGCAGATATTGTAAAAGTTTAGATGACGAATATAGATTGCCAAATAGAGATGAATTGGGTTCAATGTTTGCAAATCAATGGCTTATGGGCTATGAGTCAACTTACCACCATTGGACATCTGATATTTCAACAAGTGCTGGCAGTGTGCGTGGTCGACTACAGCATTTTTCAACCGGCATGCGTTCAGGTGAGGGCGAAAACGGGATGCACAATGGTTACGTAAGATGTGTTAAACGTTAAAAAAAACGGGGCTTTTGCCCCGTTTTTTAGTCTACAATTTGGATTCTTCCGTCGTCTTCGATTCTGACCGGTTTGTTGTGTTTTTTGATATAGTCACAGGTTAGTTTGTCTTTGTCAAAGTCGAATTTTTCGTCTACTTCATCGATTTTATTCGGGATAAGTTTGTCACCGCCGCTTGCGAAGAAGTCGTCGGTTGCAACTGTATAAACTTTGTTTTTGTCAGGATTGTTTATGTCGATTGCGTGTTTGTTGCCTTGTTTGTCGATGAAAGTCGCGTCGAGAACTTCACCTTTACGGTTCATTGTGTACTCTAGACCGGATGGCATTACGATACTTGGTTTGAAGCCAGGGTTGATGAGTGATTTTGCACCGTTTTTGAGAGCGTTAACAACTTCTTCTTCCGTAAGTTTCATTTTAACCATGCGGTTTTTCAACGGAACAACTTCAAACACTTTGCGTTCTGTGAGTTTGCCCTCATCGAAGTGACCGCGGATGTTTCCGGCATTGATGAGCGCTAAATCTGTGTCAAATTCTTCGCGGCAAGCGTCCATAATCAGGAATGCGTGCGGGTTCGGGTCGACAAGTCGGTGTTCCGGTGCCGGCGCTGTTTTTTCTACGTAGCCGACTTCTGTTGCTTTGCCGATGATTCCATCGAAAATTCGTTCCAAAATAGGGTTACGTTTGAACTGGTTAGATTTTTGAACGTTATTTTGTGCTTTTTGAATTATGCCGTTTTCATCAAATTCGAGGTTAAGAATACCGAATTGTTCGCCATCTTTTCCGGCTTGGGTTATGATTACAGGCTCACCTGTTTTTGATGTGAATAAGTTTTCGTTATTTTTGATATCTTTGATAAGTTCGTGGGTGTGAGCGCCAAGGATTACGTCGACTCCGTCAGTGTTTTTGGCTAAGGATTTGTCGAATTCAAGCCCGCAGTGTGAAAGAACGATAATTTTGTTGATTCCGTCTTCTTTCATTTTGTTGGCTTCATCTTGAACCGCTTTTATAGAATCTTCTTTTGAATATGGCATTATTGTTTTTCGTGAGCCGTTTTCGCGGATTCTTTCGTGTAAATCCGGCGGAATTAGGCCGATGATACCGTATTTGTTGCCGTTAATTTCTTGTACGAATGATTTTGTGATTTTACCTTGAAGTGGATTGTCTTCGCCCTCAATGTTGAGGTTTGCGCCCATGATTTTGTAGTTTGCGCCTTTGTTAATTTCAGCGATTTGTTCGGGTTCGGCGTCGAATTCGTGGTTGCCGATAGCGGTTCCGAGAACGCCCATAACGTTTAAGAATGCGTTAGAAATTTTTAAGAGTTTAATGTTTGCGCCGGCAGAAATATCGCCTGAGCCGAGTGCTAAAACATCTTGACCATCGTGGTTTTGTTTGTCAAAACTTTGTTTTGCGTTATAAATACGGCTCATATTTGCCATATTACCGTGCAAGTCGTTTACATAAAAAATGCTTGCATTTGTTCTTTTCTGCTGTGATTGTTGGGGTTGACGCCCAAAATTTAAAGAATTAATCGGATGAATCATTATTGTATAACCTTCTGTTATACCTCATAAAACACCTAAAAAAAATAATTGCTATAAGGTAAAGAAAAGTTTACAAAATATTATTCATTATTCGAAAACCGTAAGCGCGGGTCTAGTTATGAGGGGCGGTTGACCCCGCCTCAACCCATTCAAAACTTTTAACAAAGTGTTCGCCATTGATGTCGCCGTTGATGATTACGCGGAAAAATTTATAAATATTGTTTATGTCGTTTGAGTTCGGAATTTTCGCGATATCGGTTGCAAATTCTGAATCTCCGTCCTTTTTAACCCCTGGGATGGTTTTCAACAGAGTGTTAAGCGATAGGTTTTTAACTTTATTAATCACTGTTGTTACGTCTTTTGAAAGGCTTCCGAAAATTTTGAAGTCTGCAACGGCTGTCGTGAGGTTGTATTTGCCGTTGATGTAGAGGTTAAGGTCTTTGCCGCTTGAATAAATGTTGATTTCCTCAGCGATTCCGTCGTTCATTTTGAAGTTGCCGGAGATGGTTTTGAATTCCCCTGATTTAAGTGGTGACAAAAGGTCGATTAGCCCGTTGATTGTGAGACCTGTGAATCCGTTACTGATAAGGTTTCCGGCTTTTAAAAGGTATTCAAGTGAGCCGAGTTTTGGCATTTTGCCGTTTTGAATATCAAAGTTGCCGCTGCCGCTGAGTGTTGCAAGACAGATTTTGTCACTTTTGGCTGTGCAGTTGAGTGACATTTTTCCGTTTGCAAGCCCGTAGAGCTGGCCTTTGATGTTGAAGAGTGCTTCTGCCATTTCTGCGGCGTTCGCTCTGTTTAGCGTAAGATCTAGTTTTAAATCGTCGTTGTTATAGTTGTGTGTAACGCTTCCGTTAACGTTGCCGTCTGCAAGGTCAAAGTTGAAGTTCTTGAGTTTTAGGATTTTATCACGACCGATTTCTAGGGTGCTGACGTAATTATTTGCGGTTATGTTGTCGATTAGAATCGTATCGGCTGAGATTTTTGAATCCTTGATGATAAAGTTTGTGTAATCAAGCGGTTGAACGACGCTTGAAGTCGTGTGAAGCTTGAAGTTTGCCTCTTCTATGTGTTTAACTTTTTCAAGAATTTTATTCATATCAAGCTGTGCAACGTGAATATTCATGTTTTCGACTTGAAGCGGAAGTGTCAGATCGTTTTTGAGCGCTGCGCTGAGTTGAATTTTGTTCGTAATCAAATCGCCTGTCGAAAGAATATTAATCGTTTTAGGCAGGAAGTCTAAATTTATGTTGTTAATATTGGTTTCAACAAGCGGGATATTTATGTCTGTAACGTTAAGTTTGCCCAGAACCTGCGGGTTTACAGAGGTTCCGTTGAGTGTTATATCTGACGTAAAAACGCCCTCTTTCATGAACGGTTTGCGGAAGATTATGTTAAAGATTTTTGCATCCACAGGCATTTTTGATTTGATTTTCAGGTTGTTAAATCTGATTACGTTGTCTTGCAGGTAATTCATTCCGCCGGAAATGTTCAAAAGAGGAACGATGTTTTCGTTTTTGTCCAGTGAAAGAACGATTTTATCGTAGTTGAAGTTGTTAATTTTAATCTCGTTGCCGTGAAGAGTCAGATTTGACGAAAGTTTTACGGTGTTTGCCTTGTCGCCAAGCGTTGCACCCATATAGTAAATCGATGAATCTTTATCCAATAAAAGGTCGGATTTTACGTGGGTGCTATTTGTAGAGCCTGAAATCTCAGCGTTCATCGTGATGTCGCCTTTGATTTTTATTGGATAAAGCGCGTTCTGGTTAAAGACATTGTTTATGAAATCCTGTGTTGGCTTTGTGTTCAGCCAGAAATGATATGTCGGAAGATTTTTGTTTGCAAGCGAAATTTTGCCGTTTAAAAGCATTGGCATTTCAAAGAAGCGCGCGTTAATGTTTTCTGTGTGAATAATATCATTTTTAAGCTGTAATTTCCCGTTCAAAATCTCGTGGGTTCTTTTGTCGGCCAGAATTTTTATATCTCTCAGGTCGCAGGTCGCGTATGCGTTGTTGTTTTGAGTTGTTGAAGTAATATTGATTTTGCCGGTGAGGTTTTCAAGTTTTGAGGTCAGCGGCGCAAATGGTTCAAAGCCTCTGAGTGCTGAAATGTTCAAAAGGTTCAGGTCAAAATCTCGGAGGTTGAAACTTCCGGAAACAGACTGTTTATCGGTCAAAATATTTGTTATTACGGCGACTATGTCAAGCTTGATATCTTTAGTTTGGATTCTTATAGGGCTGAATTTCAGCGTTGAATTTGCGATTTCGTAGTTGGATTTTTTGAACGCTATCGGGTTTGTATCAGAGAATAAAGAACCGTAAACCTCGAGGTTTTGCGGTTGAATATTGTCGATTGCGCCTTTGTATTTGGCCGTGAAATTTGTTTTAATCGTTGGGATAAGGTTCATAAACTCGTTTGATTTTACGAGTGTAAGTATGATTTTTTGTAGTTCCAGCGGCATTGTGGAAATCCCGTCGATTATTCTGAAATCTTTTGTTTTAACAAGAAGATTTGCGTCGTTGTCTTTGATTTTGCCCTCGATTGTGACTTTTGACTTGTTGATGAGTGCGTAAAGGTTCATCAGTAAGTCTTTGTTGTCTAAATTCAGTTCGCCGAAAATATTTGAGATAGCCTGCGGAACGCTTTGTGGTTTAAGGGTTACGGCGTGGAGGGTTATTTTACCTTTTGAGAAAACATTTTTGTTGAATTCCATCTCATTAAGGTTTTTGAGCGCACCGTAAATGTTTAAGTCAAGGTCGCCAAGCCCTTTGATACTTTCAATCTGGTCAAAATAGTTGTTCAAATCCGCAAGGAGCGTGTTGCCCTTAATATCCGCAAGAAGTTTTGTTAGGTTCTGGTCTTTTGTATTTGCAAAGAAGTTGAAAACACCTTGAAGAGTGCAGGTTCCGTGAACGTTTATCGGGTTTGAGTTGAGCGTTGCACTTGTTGTCGTGAAGAAAGTATCTGTATCGACAAATTTCAACGAACCGGCGCCGTTTTTTACAATAAGATTCGGCATATCGGTGAAAGAAACCTGTGCATTTTTAAAGTTGAATGCGCCTGTAATATGTGGATCGATAGTGTTGCCGCTTACTTTTATGTCGATGTTGCCAAGTCCCAGAATTTTCATCACAGGAACAGGGCCGAAGTCGATTTTGATGATTTCTTGAAGCGGGTTCAGGACGGTTTGTGCGGCTTCAAGGTTTACGTTCTGGGTTGATTTTACGCTTAAATTGCATTTTTTTTCGTCGTAAAGGTCGAAAGTTCCGTTTGCCCAGACGCGTTCTTTTGCGCTTGTCGGAACATTGGTTTCCAGTGTCATTTTGTCGCGTTTGAAAACGAGTTTAATCGTGGCTTTCTTTGCGTTTTTGAACGGTTGAACAAGGTACGCGTCGGTAATCAATATACTTCCGTTAATCTGCGGTCTGACGGCTTTTCCGGTTACTTCCATGTGGGCGAGGACATTGCCGTCAAAAAGATGTTTTTTCATCGCGTAAAAATTCAACTCCGGCATTAAATCTTTTTCAGGCGGGAGAAGTTTTATCATCTCCTGCGCGTTTGATTTGTCGACAGAAATTGAAAGGTTTAAGTCGGGATTTTTCTTGTCCTTAATGTTGATACTGCCAAGAATTGAAGATTTCAAAAGTTCTGAATTGATTTTCAATGAATTGATAATTATGCTGTCGTCTTCGGTTGAAAGAAGCCCTTTTATCTCAATCGGTTTTGTGTGGGTGATTGGCAAATCTTTTCCTTTGAATTTTACAAAAAGCCCGTCACTCAAAAGGTTCAGGCTGATGAGTTCGTAAGAATCTTTGTTAATATTCAAATCTATGACGCCGTCGAGCGATTCGATTTCAGGGTTGAGAACGCTGACTGATTTTGAAAAAGTGCTTAGATTCAGATGGTTAACGTTTGCACGAATTTCGCTTTTGCTGATGTTTTGAGGCGTCAGCGGAAGTTTTAAATCAGTTTTCAGGTTCACGTAGCCGGAGTGTTCTTTTTCGTGAAGCTGCAGGTTCGCGGCAAGTTTTATTCCTTTGTCAGGGTTGAATCTATCAATAACCACATCATTACTCATGATGTTGATATCTTGAATAAGTTTCTGGTTTTGCAGATTAAGCGCAAGGTTATGAATTTTAAAGCGTTTCAGGCGGGTGTGTTTGATTAGTTTGATTATGCGCGGGCTGATGAGTTTTTCGCTGTAATCCTCGTTTAACATTACGCTTATGTCGTCGGCTTCAAAGTTGCGGACTGATATTTTGCCGGTAAGAAGTGCGAGCCAGTTGAGTTTTGTGTTGATGTTTTTGATGTGTACAAATTCGTCGCCTTTTGTGAGTGCAATGTTTGCGGCTTTGAATCTTACGACCGGCGCAAGACCTGTGCGAACTTTATAGTCGTTCAATGTTAGGCTGAAACCTGATTGTTTAAGGATTTCGGCCTCAAGTTTTGTTCTGACAAAATCGCCGCTCAAAAACTGCGGGATTAAAACAAAATATATTCCGCTCCAGAGTGCCAAGATTGACAGTGTGACTATTGAAATTTTACCCGCTTTGTTCATCCTAAACATTATACCCTAAAAAAAGTATATGAGTAATTTGTAGCATATTTCAACAGAAAATTATCCTTTATTAGGATTATTTTTGCTTAGTCCGAGGGGATAATAGGTGTATGAGATTACTAACGTACACAAAATATTTATGGCGAAAAATTAAGTTCTACGACAAACTTGCGTTTAAGACGAATTCGTTCCTGCAAAATCCGTTTGACGACAAGGATAAGTCGATTACTGTCGTATGGATTGACGATGGTGATGATAATATTTTTTACAAACTCTAGTTCTTGTGCTATAATCGGTGCGAAGAGAGGAGAATTGGGGTATGCAACTTAATAAATATATTGAACACACTTTGTTGAAACAGGACGCGAAAGCCGTTGATTTTGAAAAGCTTTTTGCAGAAGCAATTGAAAACAAGTTTTTAGGCATTTGTGTAAATCCTGCTTATGTTTCAATGGCACGTGAAGCGTTAAAAGGTACCGATGTAAAAGTCGTGACTGTCGTCGGGTTTCCGCTCGGGGCGTCAAAGGCAGAAGTTAAAGCTTTTGAAGCCGCTCAGGCTGTTAAAGACGGCGCTGATGAAGTCGATATGGTTATCAACGTAACTGATTTGAAGAACGGTGAGTTCGATAAAATTGTTGCCGAAATTCGTGAAATTAAAGCGGCTTGCGCTGGTAAAGCGTTAAAAGTTATACTTGAAACTGATTTGTTGGATTCTGCTGAAATCAAAAAAGCCTGTGAACTCTGTGTGGAAGCCGATGCAGATCTGGTTAAAACTTCAACTGGATTTGTAAAAGGCGGTGTTGGTGCAAAAGTAGAAGACGTAAAACTTATGCACGAAACAGTTGCTTCTCACGGTTTGGGTGTAAAAGCTTCCGGTGGGATAAAGACAAAAGAACAGGCGCTTGCGCTAATAGAAGCGGGTGCAACAAGACTCGGCACAAGTTCCGGTGTCGCAATTGTGTCTTAATAAACGCCCTTGATTACGGTGATGGTTTCTTCTATCTCTTTTTGAAGATAGGAAAGCTGTTCGTCGATGTTTACGGAATTATAAATTTTACCGTCTGCGCCGTATGCCATATACGGCGTATTTTTTACCGCTTCAACGCGTAAATTCGTGACCGTTTGAATATGTAAATCTGTTTCTAATATCTTTTGGAACGACACAAAATAAAATTCCGGCTTATCTCTATATTTGTCGCGCAGGTATTCAATTGTTTTGTTGAAAAAGTAGGTTGTTGCAACAAAACGCTGAACATCTTCTTCGTGTTCGATCGAATCGTAAATTTTTTCCAGTGTTGGCAGAAGTTCGTTGATGTCGTTTATGTACTGCGTGTTTTTGTCCGCTTTATAAATAATATTGATAAACGCCGGATTGTCACGCGGAACTGGTTTAACCTGATTTGCGGAGTTGAAATCTTTTGTTGCCTCGTATTGCGGTTTGGTTTTAGCGGGTTCTGACTCGTTGAATTGCTTGCCAAGTTCCGGCAGGTCGCCTACGTAGCCCTTGCTTCTGTCCACAACCGGTTTGCCGGCATGGGCAGTCTGGCCGAATAGTAAAAAAATCAATAACAATAACGCAAATCTTTTCATAATATTATTTTAATTATTGAGGCCCGATAAGTCAATTACTTTTCAGTCTTGCATTTTTTGTTGAAAAGATGCGGGTGTGAGTGTTTGTCGCAAACTTCGCAAACGTTTTTTGCATCGTTTTTACCGAATGTGTTTACATAAGGGTTTTTAGTACAGCATTTTCTGTTGAGATAGCAGTATCTGATGTCGCGTTTTGTAAGTTTTACTATTTCTTTATACTTGCTTTTCTGGGTTGAGCATAGAATTTTTAAGAATTCTCTATCATATTTTTTGAACTTTTTCTGCATTTGTTTCCAGGCTTTGTGAGTGATTTTTTCCTGTTTTTTGAATGCAGGTGTGTTATAAGCTGTTTGTGCAATCTGGCGTAATTTCTTTTGTTCGCAGTGGAACGCATCTACGTAAGGTTTCGTTTCTTCTTTGCGGCGAACTTCGATTTCATCTTTAAGTTGCTGTTGTTCTGCAGAAAGTCCTAGAACGTTGTAAAGAGTGTTCTTTTGAAAACGAATTTTTTGAATAAGTTCTGAACACTTGTAGTCGCGGTCAAAATCGTAACCGTCTTTCACTGTGCAGCAATCCTTTGCGATTACGGCAGATGATGTCATTAAAATAGTTAATAATAAAATTAAAGCTCTTTTCATATTTTTATAATACATGAAAATCTTTAAATATTCAAATATTTATAGTAATATTATCCTATGGAAGAAATGGGATTACGACATCTGGCATATCTGGGCGACGCTGTTTGGGAACTATTTGTGCGCGAACGCACTATTTTGCAAACCCCGAATGTCGGAATTTTGCATAAAATTACGACCGAAAAGGTTAAGGCAGCGTTTCAGGCGGAACTTTTGGCAGAACTCGACGGGCAGTTGACAGAGGAAGAAAAAGAGATTGCGCGTCGCGGAAGAAATCTTCCGATACCGGTTGGCAGGCGTTCAAATCAGGCGGAATACAGGCAGGCAACAGCGTTTGAAACCCTGATTGGCTGGTGGTATTATTACGACAAAAATCGTTTAGAAAATGTTTTACAAATTTTGGAAAATCGTATATTATAAAGACATTGAGGTGGCGCATGGATGATTTTCAAAAAAGAATTTTAATAGTTGATGACGATGATGAAATCAGAGAACTTTTAGAGTTTGACGTTGCGCAGAGCGGGTATTTTGTTGACGTTGCAAAGGACGGGCTTGAGGGCCTTAATAAAGCGCTTAACAATACTTATGACTTGATACTTCTCGATGTTATGATGCCGAAAATGAACGGGTATGACGTTTGCAAAACTATCCGTCAGGCAAAACTTGCGATTCCTATCCTTATGCTTACTGCAAAAGGTACTATTTATGACAAAACCGAGGGGTTTGACTGCGGGGCTGATGATTACCTCGTGAAACCGTTTGATATTCAAGAGGTTCTTTTGCGCATAAGAGTTCTTTTGCGCAGAAACCAGATTCAGGAAAACGATAATTCGTTAAGCGATGAGGTTACAAAAATCGGCGATATCGAAATCTTCCCTGATACGCTCGAGGCCGTTATTATTAATCGAAAAGTTAAACTCACCCCGACAGAGTTTGAAATTCTCTACTGCCTTATGCAGCATTTTAACAACCCTGTTACGCTTGCAACTTTACTTGATGAAGTCTGGGGCTATGACAGCAACGAGGATGTCAGAATGCTTCGGGTTCATGTTGGCGGCTTGAGAAATAAAATCGAAAACGACACCAAAAAACCTAAATATTTGCATACCGTGACTAACGTTGGCTACAAATTAACGCCGTTTGCTCAGGAGTAAAATATGAGTAAAAAATCGTTAAAACGCCGACTTAGAAAAATTTTTAGATTAAAACGACTTAAAATCGTTGAACAAAACGTTATTGTTCTACTTGTTGCGGTTATTATTCCCATGACAATCGGTGGTATTGTTATCAGTAATATTAACCAGAAAGTTGTGCGTGCGCAGCTTCGTGACAATGCTTCACTCATTGCCGGCATGGTTTCTACTGAAATCGACTTTTTCACAAACTCTGTGTTGAAAAATCTTGAACAGATTAAAACCGCGCTTTCTTATATGAAAACTAAGGAAGAACAGATTCTTTATCTGGATTCTATTTCTGATAGAGCGTTTGGCCGCGAAAAATTAGAGATTGTTTATTCAAAATACGAAGTTGATGTCCTGAAAAATAGAAACAAGGAAAACGGACGTTCAACGATTTACTTGCAAATGGATAATGGACGTTATCTTGTTGCAACTTTTAACCTTGATGATCTTGACGATGAATTATTCAAGGCGCTCAACGATGATAAACGCCAAATTTACGTTCTTGGAACCGACCTGAACCTTATCGCAAGCCACAATTACGATCAAGGTGTGTTTGATGAATCTTTCAGTCTGCTTCCGAAAGGTAAGATTAACCCGCGCTACGAAACGCCGGTCGTTTACGGAAAGATTAAAAACGAACCGCTCGTTTATATTAAGAAAAAATCGCCGGAAATTACTATTATCGTAAACACCCCCAAAAGTCTAACAGATGAAACAATTTACAAAAGCAGACTGAAAATTATTGCGATGGTGTTGCTTGTTGCGTTTGCAATAATCGGACTTGGCGGACTTCACTCATATTATCTTTATATGAATATTCGTCAGTTGTTTAAAGGGATTTTGGCCGTCGCAAAAGGTAACTATAAACGTCAAATTCGTTTGATTACAAGCGCGTTCACACCTTATGAAATGGTTTTCCTCGCCTCTGAATTTAACAAAATGGCAGGTCAGCTTCAAAATACTTATCTACAACTCGATGAAACAAACAAAGAACTCAACAGTATGAACGAGTTCCGCAAAAACCTTATTGATACGGTCAGCCACGAACTTAGAACCCCGCTTACGAGTATTCAGGGCTACACTTCAAGGCTTTTGCGTCAGGATATTGTTATTGATGAAGAAATGCGTCTGAAATCGCTAAGGGTTATCAAAGAACAAACAGAACGCCTTAAACACCTGATTGAAGATTTGCTTACTGTTCCGGATATTGAACAATTCAGACTCAGAACCGCGATTGATAAGGTTTGGCTTCACGAAATTATCGAAAGTGCGAAGATGTTGGTCAAAAACAAAGACCGCAACGATATAATAATTAATATGGCGGAGAATTTCCCGCAGGTTTCGGCCGACAAAGAAAGATTAGTACAGGTTTTTGTGAACCTTTTTGAAAACGCGGTTAAATATTCTGAACCGTCGACAGCGATTGTTGTTGAGGGCGTTGTGGAAAATGATGTTCCGACGATTCGTGTTCGAAACAAATGTGACGTTATTGCAAACGATAAGCTTGAACAATTGTTTGAAAAGTTTGTCCGACTTGACGATAACACAACCCGCACAACACGTGGAACAGGGCTTGGACTCTTTATCGTTAAAGCGCTTGTAGAAGCAATGAACGCTGAAATCTCACTGGCTTCCGATGATGAATGGGGATTTACTGTGGAAATTAAGTTTCAGCAAGCAGAGGTGTTGAGTGCAGCGCATTCTTGATATCGTAAAAACGCTTAAAGGTGACGAGATTCCGATTGCGGCCCTTGTGGTCAAAGACGGAAAAGTGATTTCGTCCGCCTCAAACCGCAAAGAAATCGGAAACGACGTGACCGCTCACGCTGAAATCCTTGCGATTCGCGAGGCTGAACAAAAACTCGGAAGTTGGCGGCTTGATGGCTGTGAGCTTTATGTTAACCTTGAACCTTGTCCTATGTGCGCATGGGCGATAATTCAATCGAGAATAAGCGCAGTCTATTTCGGCTCGTTTGATAGAAATTATGGTGCGTTGGGTTCTGCGCTGGACTTGAGAAAACTCCTTAATTCAAACCTGAAAGTCTATGGCGGGATTATGGAAGAAGAATGTAATAAGATATTAGAAGATTATTTTGCGGGATTGAGAGGTAAAAATGCTTAGAACCGATGTCGATATAAAAACTTTAATGGACGAACTTGCGGCACGCTACGAAACCGAAGATTTCATCAAAGACGATCCCGTTCAGTTCCCGCACCGTTACAGTAAAGCAGAAGATATCGAAATCGCAGGGTTTATCGCCTCAATCTTCGCATACGGAAACCGTAAGGCTTTTATCGGAAAACTCAATCAACTTTTTGCAATGATGGGCGAAAGCCCTTATAAATACGTTATGGCAGGCATGTTTGAACTCAACGGGTTTAACTACCGGTTTATGAAAGAAGAAGATATCGTTGCGATTTTGCAAGTGTTGAACAAACTTTACCGTGAAGACGGCGGCCTTGCGGGGCTTTTCAGCCGTGCGGCTCAGTCTGAAAACTTAATGCAGTATGTTACTGATTATTTTTACAAATGTGCAAGCGAAAAAGCCGGTGACGGGTTCTATTTTGCCATCCCGAACCCTGCAAAAGGCGGCGCGATGAAGCGTATGTGGATGTATTTACGCTGGATGGTCAGAAAATCCGCTGTGGATTTGGGCGTTTGGAAGTTTATGACACCCGCGGATTTGAGAATCCCGATGGATGTTCACGTAGCGAGGATTTCACGCGAACTCGGGATTTTAAAACGCAATTCTAACGACAAAAAGGCAGTGGAAGAACTCAGTGCATTCTTGCGCTCACTTGATGCGCAAGACCCGATTAAGTACGACTTTGCACTTTTTGGCTACGGTGTTAATAATTAGGTAGCAAAATTTTTTTTGCGCAGTTTTAACATGAACAATTCACTAATATAAAGGAGTTGTTATGCGCGTATCTTCTATTCAAACAAACAGTTTAATGTATAATAATGCACAGAAAAATATTTCTGCGACCAGACAAGCCGGGGGGGGGGGGGCTTATCCGAAAGCCGTAATTATGCCTCTGTCCCTGTAGATTTTAAGTATGGTGCAAATATTAATTTCGGCGAATATTTTGATCCTAACAGAACCGTTCCGCACATAGACTATGAAGAATATAAGGATATGAAACCTGCGGCAAAATCAAGGTTTCGTCGAAGATATGAAACTTTTATGAAAGGCGTTGATAAGAGTGAGCTTTTTGACTCAAAAGAGATCAGTATGCCGCTTCTCAGTGAACGCTCGATGGATGAGTTCATTAAAACTTCACAAATTTATTCTAAATATAAAGACCAGCCGATTATTTGTCTTGGCCGAAGCCCTAAATGGTTCTTGAATGCATCTTTATGGACAGAGGGCGGGATTAATGATTATAAATTCGTAGCGTTTTCCGGCTACTGGCATCGTCCAGATTACAGAGAGGGAATGGTTAAAATAAAAGGCGCGGGACCAACCGAAAAAGAAGAACTTGCATATAGAAAATATTTAAAACGAATTAAAGCAGATCCGCAAACAATTGTTGAGAATATGGAAAAAACGGGCAAAAAGACGGTTATAACAGATTATATTTGTTCCGGAAAAGGTGCTTGTTCATTTTTAGATGTAATGGCGCACTATGCAGATGACCTTGGAATCCTTGAAAAATTCTCTAAATCCATTCAAATTGTTGGTATCGGGTCAATGGACTATATGGAACATCTGAATCCTTATGCTGAGACTTATTCTGAGCCGAGTGTTCCAATGCCTAAAATATTACAGCCTTATCGCGATAATATAAAACAAACTTTCTATGATATGGATTACAATATGTTCCGCGAAATGCTTCTAAACCAGAATACTAACGAATGTCGTTCAACATACTATCCGCATCAGATGTGGCCGATTTACAGACCTGACAGGTTTAAAATAGGTTTGATTAAAGATAAAGATATAAATAAAATTAAGCAGATGGTAAAAGAGGCGAACGGGCCGAAAAAGGTGGCGTCGCACTTCACTCCTGCGATGTTCGACTTTAGAAACCTGTTGAACTTTAGAATTCTTGATGCGCTTAGCACACGTGGAATGCTCAAAGCGGTTCATAAGTCTAAAATCTAAACTTTGATAATGTTAGCATAACTTTATTATTATAGAATTAAAGACGATGCAAATAAACGAGATAAAGTATAAAAATTTTTATGATTATTGATATATTTTATCATTTTCAAATCGGCCCCGAGTTATCGGGGCCGTTAAGTTTATTCGTTTAATAACTTTTCTGCAAGTTTAGATTCAACTTGACCGTTGAGGGTTTTGTTGATTTTTTGAAGTTTCTGAGCGATGACTTCCATGTTTTCTGTCCAGACGAAGTTATCCAGAACGTATTGTTCAGCTTTCGCAAAGTCGCCGTCGATTTGGATTCGGACGATTTCGGAGAGCATTTCTTTTGCGATTGGAACAACTTTGTCGATGTTTACGTGAATTTTTCCGTCCGCCGTCAGGTCATACGCACCGCGTTCTGCAAAGTATTTGTTTTGCATTACGGTTCTGACACGGTGTGCCTGACTCAGGGTTGGTTTTGACTTCAAGAAGTTATCGGCGATTGTTGTCACGATAATTTGTTTGCGTTGTTCTTCGGTGTACATTCCAAGTTCTGTGAGCAGGTCAACGAACGCTAATGAACCCATATCCGCCTTGTTTTCTTCGATTATGTTGCGGTATTTGCCGAGCTTTTCGCTTCCCTCGCGCGGCCCGAGTGAGTGTGCGTTTTCGTGGCCGATAGTGAACCAGTGGTCTGCTTCGTCTAGGTAGAATTGATGTTGGTCTTTCACGAGAATTTCATCAAGTCTTTCTTGCAATTTTTTCATATCAGAAATAAATCTGATTTGACGGTGGTAAACATTTCTTCTGCCGCCGCCAATTGTGAGCGAAAGTTTGTCGTCGTTCGGGAGGTTTTCGGCTAAGGTTATGCCGCCGCGGAATTCCCCGACGTCACCTGTTACGGCAACCAAATCCACGTCTACCATTGTTTGTTTTGCGTCACCTGTTGTTGAAATGTTTTGAGTGTATTCGCTGTTGTAAGGCATGTTTTGCGCTAAAGTCGGCAGGTATTGTTTGATTGCCATAAGCGCTTCTGTGCCTTTTTTATTAACTATTCCGACACGGCCGCCAAGGAAGTCTTTTGGAATAGGTGAGATTCCGTGGGCTTTTAATTTTTCGCTGAGTTCTGTGTTCTCAACGATTGTGCCGGTCATTTCGTCTTCGTAGTTTTCGCGCGTGATGGTGAATTCAAGTGGAGTATCTTGAAGTGTTGCCCATTTTTTGTCAGCGTAAGCGTCCAACATCGGGTCAGCTTTTCTGAGTGCTGCGGCTTGAAGCTTCAAGTATTCGTTGAAGTCTGCGTTTGTTGAAACTTCGCTGGCTTTTTCAAGTTCATCAGCCATAAGCGCGAAGTCTTCGGCCCATTTGTCAACGTAATCAATGCCGATTAAGTTCACACCGTTGCGTTCAACGACTGAGCGTTGGGTTAAAATCTTTTTAACCGCGTCGACTTCGCCGCTGTCAAGCATTCTGGATAGAATTGAGTGGAATTCTTCTTTTGAAAGATCGTTTGGATAAACACCTTTGCCGGCTTTGGTTTCAATTCCTTTTGCAAGGTTGATAATTGTTGACATATTGTCGATTGCGTTGATACCTTTTTGCGCGTCAAAAAGAATTTTGGTTAATTTTGCCTGTTTGTTGCCTTTTTTAATTTCGCGTTCTAAAAACGCTTTAAACTCAAGGTTTTCGTGGCAGTCAATCTGCATGTTGATTTTTTCTAAAATATAAGCGGCTTTCACGAGATGTTTAAGCGCTTCTTTGTCGCCGTCTGCGAGTTCTAAATATTCTTTCGCGTCAGGCGTTAACATTTTTTTTGTAACCAAATAATCCTTGTGGGTACGCTTTTCAAGCTCTTCCACAGGTAAATTAAATTCAAACTCTCTCATTTGTGACTCCTACTCTGTTATGACTTCATAAAGTGATGGCGCTTCCTGAACGCTTACGTTGCCGGTTGGAACGATCAGAACACGAACTTCAAGCGCGCGGTTTGCGTATTCAATACGGATAATATCGCCGGCTTTTAATTGTTTTGCCGGTTTTGCACTGTTGCCGTTCACAAACACTCTGCCGGTATCTGAAACTTCGTTCGCTACCGTGCGGCGTTTAATAAGGCGTGATACTTTTAAAAATTTGTCTAATCTCATAATACATATTTTAGCACACAATTAAAATTTGTGTTATAATCGTTTTAACGGAGATTTTATGCGTAGAATTTTATCAATATTATTTATGCTTGTTACGCTTTTGACCTGTTCGCAGGCGGCGTTTGCAAAAGGAAGAAGTGTCAAATTTGTACAGGTTTCCGATGTTCATTATTTTCACGGGAATGAAGATGCTGACGCTAACATGAAACAGCTTGCAAAAGAGATAAATAAGATTGATGGTGTTGATTTTGTTGTGTTTACGGGTGATAACATTGATTCGCCTGACGTGAAATCTTTGCACGGATTTTTGAGCAACGCCGGAAAAATCAAGGCGCCGACTTATTTTGTAATCGGAAACCACGATGTTTCTTCTAACGCTAAACTTGATAAATCAAAATATCTCGATGTAATCCGTTATCATAACTGGTTTTATCCAGCATGGAAGCCGAATTATACTTTCAAGAAAAACGGAGTTTTGTTTGTCGTAGTTGATGGGGCAAAACAGGTTATTCCTGGGCCAAACGGGTATTATAAAAAAGATACTCTTGTATGGCTTGATAAGGTTTTGACAAAAAATAAAAAGTCGCCTGTTATAATCCTGCAGCATTTCCCGCTCATTGAACCGCGAAAATCTAATTCCCACAAAACTTATAAGGCCGAAGAATATCTTGAACTGTTAGATAAGCATGAGAATGTTGTTGCTGTTGTTGCAGGGCATTATCATTACAATAAAGAAGAAATGCGAAATGGTGTTTATCACGTTGCGTCGCCGGCGTTTGTTGAAGAACCGCATTATTATAAAGTTATAGAAGTCGTAAGTTCTAAAAACTTCCTGCCTATGATTTTTACCCAACTACGTGAATTTGACCTGTAGATTATTCGAAAACGATATTTGAGTTCGGGTTAACGGTTTGTTTGATTTTTTCTAAAAATTTACAGCATTCGTTTGCGTCTTTTGTGCCGATTGCGTTTTCAACGCTCTGGGCAAATTCTAGCGCCAGTTTTTCGGCAAATTTGTATTCTTCAAGCCCTTTAGGGGTAAGTACAATTCTTCTGATTATTCGGTTTTCTTTTGTGTCAACCGGACGCGTGATTAACTCTTTTTTCTCTAAGACAGCAAGAATTTTACTGGTGTGTGACGCGCCTTTGAGAATGTGTTTGGCAAGTTCTCGCTGACTGGAATCAGGATAGCAGGCGATTGTTTCAAGGATAATAAATTCGTCAAACGAAACATGTCCCTCGCCGTGTTCTTTGAAATAATTTTCGCAAAACGCGCGGCAAATTCTTGAAGTCTGTTCAAGATTATAAAAAAGTGTACCTATACAGTGTCTTTCCATTGCTATTTTATCTTAACATAAACTTGCAAAAAAGGATTCAAGTGGTAAAATCCATGTGTGGAATTTTCCATACAATGAGAGAAGGTTTAATGGCTGAAGAAGAAATAGCAATTCATAGGGCGCAATGGCAGCCTAGTATTAACCCGTGGCTTATGGTTTTGCCGGTAATTCTGGGTGTTTTTATGTTTTGTTTGGACGAAACAGTTTCAAACGTGGCGCTTGTTTATATCGCCGGAAGCTTTTCGGTCAGCCAGAATGAGGCAATTTGGATTGTCACAAGTTATTTGATTGCAAGCGGGATAATTATTCCGTCTGTTGATTTCTTTTGCCGGCTTTGCGGACGTAAAAATTTCTTTATGATTTGCATTCTTCTATTTACGGTTGCGTCGTTTATGTGCGGAATTTCTCAGTCAATGGGGATGATTGTTATCTCTCGATTTATTCAGGGACTTGGCGGCGGCGCGATTTTGCCGCTGGCGCAGGCGATTATGATGGAAACTTTTCCGATTGAAAAAAGGTCGCAGGCGATGGCGATTTTCGGGTTAACAATTATTCTCGCGCCGACGATTGGCCCTATTGTTGGCGGCTGGCTTACCGAAAACTGGTCGTGGCCGTGGATTTATATGATAAACGTCCCGTTGGGTGTTGTGACTGTTTTATTAACCAAAAAACTCCTTGAAGACCCGCCTTATGCAAAAAAACAAAAGGGCGTCACATGTGATTATTGGGGGCTTACTTTTTTGACACTCTGGTTGGTGTTGCTTCAAATCGTTCTTGATAAAGGGAATGACGCGGACTGGTTTAATGCTGAATGGATTTGTTGGATGACGTTTTTCTCTTGCGTGTTTGGTGTGTTGTTCTTTTTATCGCAAATTTACGGCAAAAATCCGCTTGTAGATTTGAGGGTTTTCAGAGATAGAAATTTCTTGTGTGGAACTATCGCGCAGGTTGTAATGATGGGCGTATTTTTGGCTTCAGCCGCGCTATTACCGTCAATGCTTCAAGCGTTGATGGGATACACCTCATTATTAAGCGGTTTGTCTATGGGGTCGCGTGGGGTTGGTAGTATTCTTGCGACGATGTTTTATGCCGCAACATCTAGATTTTTTAGTGATAAGTTCTACGCTGTGGGTGCGATTGTGTGTATAGGTTTTGGTGGTTTGTTCTTCGGGATGATAAACCTACAGATTAACCTGCAATCAATTGCGCTTCCAAACGCGTTTTTTGGTGCCGGAATCGCTCTCGGTATGACAACATTGATGACTCTTTCGTTCTCTTCTTTGCGTAACGAAGAAATGACGAACGCGTCAGGGCTTCAAAACCTGATGAAAAATATAGGCGGAGCGTTTGGAACATCACTTGCAACGACTATGATTGCCAGAAGTGCGCAAAAACACCAGATGATGATGGTTGGTCAACTTAACGATTTGAACCCGCAGTATACCGAGCGTCTTGAATCTATGGCGCAAGGGTTTATGGGCGTAACGTCAAACTTCTCAGATGCCTTGATGATGGCAAAAGCTTCTTTATACAATCAGTTACTTCAACAAGCGCATTTGTGGGGATATATTGATACATTCAGAATGTTTGCGATGGCTTGTTTTATTGTTATCCCATTTATTCTATTTATCAAAGTTCAAAAGGCTCACAAGTAGTCTTGCATTTGTTTGTGTTTATATATATAATTGTTATATTAGAGGAAATTTGAATGATAGACATAAGCGAGATATTAATAAATTGGGTTATTATTGCAGTATTACTGCTTTTGAACGGTTATTTTGTCGCAGCGGAATTCGCGTTTGTAAAGGTTAGAAAAACCAGAATGGAAGAGTTGAACGAAGAGGGAAACTTCGACGCTAAGCTTGCGCTGGAAACATTAAAAGATTTAGATGCTTTTATCGCGGCTGTTCAGGTTGGTGTTACGGTCGCTAGTATCGGGATTGGTTGGGTCGGTGAACCTACTATCGCGAAAATGCTTGTTCCTGTTTTTGAAATGCTTCCGGAAGGGGTTCAATCTGTTGCCGCTCATACGGTTTCTACAGTGGTTGTGTTCCTTGTTATTACCTTCTTGCACGTGTTAATTGGGGAACAGGTTCCGAAATGTATTGCGCTTCAATATCCTGAAAAAATTTCTCTCGCAACTGCTAAATCTATGCGAGCAATGATATGGGTATGCAAACCTTTTGTCTGGCTCCTTACTAAAACCGGTGCGCTTATCTTGAAAATTTTCAAAATTGAACATGTTCAAGCCGGTGGGCTGGTTCACTCTATGGAAGAAATCGATATGCTCGTTAATGCCAGTTATGATGGCGGTATGCTTAACGAAACCGAAAAAGATATGTTTCACAATGTCGCAAAATTCTCTGATTTGACCGCAAAACAGGTTATGGTTCCCCGCACGGATATGGCATGTATTGCAAGCGACATGACTATGGACGAGATTTACCAGTTTGCGGCAGAAAACCAGTATACAAGATATCCGGTCTACGAAGAAGATAATATTGACCACATAATCGGTTTTATTCACGTAAAAGACTTATACGCTAATTCTATTGAAGAAAACGAAGTTACGTTGGACAAACTTATTCGTCCGATTTTTCTTATTCCGGAAACGATTACAATGGACAATCTTGTGCTTGAGTTCAAAAAACGTAAGGCTCAAATCGCTGTGGTCGTCGATGAATTCGGCGGAACCTCCGGTTTAATTACGCTTGAGGATCTCTTGGAAGAAATTATCGGCGATGTTCAAGATGAGTTTGACGAAGAAGAAGAGTTTGAAATCAAAAAAGTTGGCGAAGATACATTCCTCGTTGACGCAATGATGCGCCTTGATGATTTCTGCGAATATTTTGAACTCAAAGATAAAGATATAGAAGATTACGATGAAGACATTGACACAGTTGCCGGTCTGGTTGTAAAATTACTCGGCAGAATCGCAGCTGAGGGCGACAGAGTTGAATTTAACGACCTTCTGTTTATCGTAAAAGAAACCGACGGCGCGCGTATCGCAATGCTCGTTGTTAAAAGAATTAAAAAAGAAGAAGTTGAAGAGTAAATTCCCATAAAAAAAGCCTGATGTTAGCAACATCAGGTGTAAATTAGGGGAAAATTAAATTGGGAAAAAATATATAGGGAAAATAAAATTTATAATAAGTTCAGTCGTTCTCGATTTGCCATTGCGATGAAGTTCATTTGGGCAAACAGAACCTCCGAACGATCAACAAATGGCTGAGCCGCTGATTCCGATGTAGTAACCTGATTGTTATACATTTCTTTCAGTTTGTCATCGATACTATTTAAATTTTTTATAGCCATTTGTTTTGCCTCTCTTAACTCTCTCTCGTTCTCTTGTATATATAAAGTATATATTGAACCTCCGATTTCACAAAAGACGTTCTTTGTTACATTTCGTTACATAGGGGCTAAAAAGGCAATTTTTATCAACCGATTACGTTTATTTATATGTAGGTTTATTGTATTGGTAATAGGTAATGATTAATAGTAGTAGCGAAATTATGTATAGAAATAATGTGCCGTTCAACGCACAATCTGTTCCGCTTTCACAAGGCGGTCAACAGGTTTATGCTCCTGCTATGCAAGGTGTACAAGATTCTTATGTTTCTAAGAGAGCTAAAAAGATTGATTATAATCTTGTAGGTGTTCCGGCAGGTGTTGCGGCTTGGCTCGGTATCTGCAAAGGTATGGATTATTTCAACAACAAATTATGTAATAAAGAATATATGGAAACCCCGTTCGGTAAACTTGGTGCTTGGGGCGACAGAATGAGCGATAAATATTTCAACAGCTCTTTCGCTAAATCTGACGCGGGCCAAGGTTTACATGGTTTCTTCCGCGATACTAAGAAATTTATTAACGAAAAAATTATCGGCAAAAGCAAAGTTTTAAGAGCTATCGCTACAACGCCGACTACACCTGAAAACAAAATGGTTATTACTCAGGCTAAAGGTTTACTCGGCTGGCATAACGCTGAAATCGATACATTACTTCCATCATTCCTTGAAAAATCAGAAGTTGCTGAACAACTTGAAAGATACGGAATGAAGAAAGCTGATATCGATAAGCTTAAAACATCTCTTAAAGGAATGAAAAAAGCTGATAGATTAGCACGTCTTGAAGCTGAAGAATTAAGATTGTTCGGCGTTGCGGATGCAGACGCGCTTAGAGCTGCTAAGATTAGAGCTTTGGGTTTTGGCAATGTTGCTCAGTATGAAAATATTGCAAAAGATGGTAAGTTCTTAGAAAACGCAGATGAGATTTTCAAAGCGTTGAAAAATGCTGACCCTAATATGAAAATCAACAGATGTGTCGGCGAGGGCAAACTCGGTACTTTGAAAAAGTATTTATTCCGTAGAGATGTAACTTTCAAAGAACTTGCAAATAAATATGAAGTTATTATTAAAAATCCTCATAAATCAGCATTGGGCCGTGGACTTTCAAAAGGTTTAGGCTGGGTGCTTGAGGGAATGACTAACCGTTTTGCAGGTGGTAAAATGGTTGCGATTATGCAGGCCGGCATTATTGCGCAAGCTTTAGTTGCGACATTGAAAGCTGATGGTGTTAAAGATAAAGCGCAAACATTTATTGAACATAACGTAAACGATTTTTCATTCGTGTTTGCAGCACCTCTTGCGATTATGATGATGCACAGAGCCGGCGGTATGAAATATGCAGGTATGACACCTGAGCAAGTTGCTAACTTCAGAACTAAACTTGAAGCTTTCAACGCAAAAGCTAAAGCCGGTGCATTTGCAGATAAAGCTGAATATAAAGCAGCTAAGCAAGAATTGACTAAATTGCTTCAAGGCGATACTAAAAACGGTTTCTTCACAAAAATGTGTAAACAAGTTGGTAAATTTATCAACATTGGTAACGAAAAAATTCATCCGTACATCAAAAACGGTGAGGGAACCAAAAACTTCTTTAGAAAACTCGGTTACTGGTCTAAGCACGCAGCAGGTTATCCGTTGAGATTTGGTCTTGCAATGTTCGCATTGATGCCGTTTGTTTCAACAACCGTAACTAAAGCTTCTAACCTCATCTTCGGTAAGCCAAAACATTCAGTTCTTGATGAGGAGGAAGACGAATCAAAAGTCGCTAACGCAGAAAACGTAAATGCGCAACTTTCAAGATTAAGACAAGACGCGCTTCAAAGACAACAAGCAGTGGCGCAACATCAACAAGTGGCTAAAGCTAACGCAAATTCACCAAGAATGGATATGCTTCAACGCTACAAACAATCTCAGAACAATCAGCCGGAAGAACAACCGAAAAAACAAGAACCTGTAAGAACTTATATCCCATCACCAATCGGTGTTCAAACTCAAATGCCTAATGTTGACCCTGCAAACGATGCGCTTCAACGCTCAATGCAGGCAGAAGCAGAAGCCCTAAAGATTTTGGGTATGAGATAGAAAATAGCCGTGCTTAATTATTGCAATAATCTATTTTATAGAATACAATTGATTCTATGGAAAACCTCTTTGAAATAAAAGATTTATATTTGCAATATTCATCTACGAAGCGCGTTTCCGGCGTAGTAGAAAAGGTTAATGCGCTGAATGGCGTTGACCTTTCGATTCGTCGCGGTGAAATCCTCGCGATTGCCGGTGAATCCGGTTGTGGAAAATCAACTCTTGCACGCGCAATAATCGGGTTGGAAAAATATAATCGTGGTCAGATTTGTTTTGACGGACAAAATTTGGCTGAATTTACTCCTAAAGACCTAAAAACTTTCAGGCAAAAGGTTCAGATGGTTTTCCAAAATCCTTACGCTAGCCTTAATCCTAAGATGAAAATTTACGAAATACTTGAAGAAGCGCTTGTGATTAATACGGATTTATCAAAAGAGGCGCGTCGTGAGGTGATTTTAGAGAAAATTTCGCAGGTGGGTTTGGATGAAAACTGTTTGGATAAATATCCACACGAGTTTTCCGGCGGGCAGCGTCAGAGAATCGCGATTGCGCGTGCGCTTGTTCTTGATCCCGTCTGTATTGTTGCGGATGAGCCGGTTAGTGCGCTTGACGTTAGTATTCAGGCTCAAATAATTAATCTTCTTAACGACCTGAAAGAAAAATATAATTTAACGATTATTTTTATTTCGCACGATTTGCGGGTGATAAAATACCTTGCAGACCGTGTTGCAGTAATGTATTTAGGCGAAATCGTTGAACTTGCGGACGCTAAAGAGCTGTTTGCGAATCCGAAACACCCTTATACAAAGGCGCTTTTGAATGCAATCCCGACTTTTGAAAAGAAAAAGGCCTGTGATTGTGCATTAAAAGGGGATTTACCATCAGTGACAAATCTTCCATCTGGCTGCTTGTTCCATACAAGATGTCCGCAGGTAATGGATATTTGCCGCACAAACCACCCGTTGATTGATGAATTCCCGCCCGCTCATTGTGTCCGTTGCTGGATTTATAACACTATTGACGAGCGTCGTAAAATGTCATAAAAAAGAGCGGGAAACCATGCCGTTTAGCTCCTGACAAAATTTTAGCGGGTGTAATTAACACCCGCTAATTTTGAAACGTCGCTATCGTAGTGTTTCGCACCCTGCCTGTCACACTCGCGTGTGCCAGCACCGGTGCTACACCGGCTGACGCATTAGTACATTCCGATTTTTTCTCTGACTTCGCCGACAACTTCCTGAATTTTTCCTCTTGCCCGCGCGCTTCCGGTTTGGATTATTTCACGCACAAGTTCAGGGTGTTCTTCGTAGTAACGGCGTTTTTCACGGATTGGTGCAAAGCGTTCGTTGATGATTCTTGCAAGTTCGCGTTTGCATTGTGCGCAACCGCGTTCTGCCGCACGACATTCTTTGTCGGTCAGTGCGATTTCTTCTTCCGTGCCGAAAATTTGCCAGTATTTGAACGCTACCAGACAGTTTTCAGGGTTGCCAAGGTCGTCTTTTCTCACGCGATTTGTGTCGGTGATTGCTGTCATTATTTTTTTAGTTGTGACTTCTTCACTGTCTGAGATTTTGATGTCGTTGTTGAACGATTTACCCATTTTGTTTCCGTCAAGCCCGCAGATTAATGAACATTTGTTCAAAAGCGGCGTTGGTTCGTTGAAGAAATCTGTTTTATAAATATTATTAAATCTTCTTGCGATATCACGTGTGATTTCGATGTGTGCAACCTGATCGATTCCAACCGGAACCTTTTGTGCGTTAAGCGCCATAATGTCTGCGCTCATCAGGACAGGATACCCCATCAGTCCGTAGCTGATTTGGGAGTTTAAGCCTTCTTCGCCTTTACTGCGTAGAATTTTAGCCATATCTTTTAAGGTCGGGTCGCGTTCTACCCAGTTTTGAGGCGTAATCATACTCAAATAAACATTTAATTCTGCGATTTCAGGTATAAGCGATTGAACGTAAATCGTTGATTTCTCAGGATCTATGCCTGATGCAAGCCAATCGATTACAACATCGTTGACATCTTGTCTTAAATTTTCTGTTTTATCATATTTTGTAGTCAGTGCATGCCAATCTGCAACAAAGAAATAACTTTCGTATTCATTTTGCAGCTTTACCCAGTTGTCAATTACACCTAAATAGTGACCGAGGTGTAATTTCCCTGTTGATCTCATTCCTGATACAATTCTTTCTTTCATAATTTTTCCTCTCTACGTGTTTAAATAATAGCAAAAAAATATAAAATTTGCATTATGGCTTAAATTTTGTTATAATCTCTCTATGAGAATATTAGGAATTGATCCAGGAATGGCAATAGTTGGTTATGGTGTTTTGGAAGCCGAGGGCGAAAATATCAGATTAGTGTCATCCGGTTCAATCCGAACGGAGAAAGGTTCGCGCGAATCTGCACGATTGTTAGAAATTTATAACGATATGGAGCAGATAGTGGCGAAGTTTCAGCCTGATGTTGCCGCGATTGAAAAATTGTTTTTTTTTAGAAACCGCACAACAGTAATGCCGGTAGCGCACGCAAGAGGTGTTATTCTAACGGTGTTAGAGAAGTTCGGGGTCCCGATATTTGAATACACTCCGATGGAAGTCAAACAGGTTCTAACCGGATACGGCAGAGCTGATAAAAAAGAAGTCGAAAGGATGGTAAAATATTCGCTTTCAACCGAAAATTTGCCAAAATTAGACGATACGATTGATGCAATTGCAATTGCAATATGTCATACTAGGAACGTATAGTGAGGATGTATGAACTTCAGTGATGATTTAGAAGATAATTTGAATGTGATGATAAAATGGCTTACGGTAGCGTCGCTTGTTGCAATTGTTATCTGGTGCCTTATAAGCGTTGTGAAATTCGTTATGCCGAAGAGTGAGCCTAAGAAAACTCCTGTTAATACTGAAATGATTAACGAAGATTTTACAGGCGCAGAAGCCGGCGATGAAGCTGTTCGTGAACTTTTAGGGCTTGATGAAAACAAAGATGACGAGGATGAAGGCTTGTCATTGATGATTGATGGTGATGATGTCCAGACTGAAACCAACGGAAATCATACATTCAGCGTTAATATTAAGCCTTTACCGGAAAAATTGTATTTCGCAACAATTAGTAATAACGAAATGCAGGTTAAAAAACGCCAAATTATCAACCAGAAAGTTGGCGAAAACTACATCGATAGCGTTCTTTCTTATGGTACTATCGAGCGTTGGAATCCAAAAAGTTTCCCGTTAAAAGTTTATATTCAAAAACCTGCAGAAGTTCCGGCTTCTCACGTTAACGAAGTTAAAAATGCGTTCAATAAATGGCAGGATACAACTCAAGGATTCATTAGCTTTACGTTTGTTGATAGTGCTGATAAGGCGGATATTGTTTGTACTTATCCGGCAGATTTTTATCGTGAATGCAACAGTGATGAGTCCTCTGTTACTTCTAAACAATATTATACATACGATGAAGATGGACATATTACAAAATCTAATATTGAATTAACTTATAAAGATTGTAATGATGAAGTTTATGCAGAAGACCTTGTTTATGCCTTTGCGTTGCGTGAAATCGGTCATTCTCTCGGACTTCGCGGTCATAGCGGTAAGTTTCAGGATAAAGTACTTTACTACCCTGCGCCAAACAAAAACGAAAGTGTTAGACCGGAAATTAATGTCGCAGATATTAATACGCTTAAATTGATTTATTCTGTTCTTCCTGATAAAACTAACGCAGATTTCTCTGAAGAACAGCTTCAAAAACTTATCAGACCAGAAGAGGTTTGGGGGGATAAGGTTGAGCGCACTCCAACTTCTGAAAAAGCTATTCTTTATAACATTGAACGCTCTCCGGATGTTCCTGCTTTGCATATTGCGCTTGCAAACTACTACAGCAAACACGGCGAATATGATAAGGCGCTTGAAGTGTACTCAAAAAGTATTGTTCTTTTAAACGACGCAGATTTTAAAGCAAGAGTTTATGTTCGCGTTGGTGACACTTATAGTTCTCAACAAAGATATCTCGAAGCTATTGAGGCTTACAAACTTTCTTTGAAAACTTTAAACAATAAACAAAACTTATTCAGCGTATATTTCAACCTTGGATTTATCTATTATCAACAAGAAAGATATCAAGAAGCGTTGCAGGCTTATCAAAATGCGATTCAGTTCGTTCAATCAAAAGATACTTTCTACCGATTGCTGATGAATCTTACAGAAGTTTATATAAAATGCGAAAACTACGTCGATGCGCAAAAATGTGCGGATAAAGCTTATTCTTTGAATAAAACAAAAGACAGCCAGTATTTAGTTGGTTATACGCGCTTCTTAAATGAAGAGTACGATGAGGCGCAAGATTTGATGGAATCCTCTGTTGAACAATTCGGTGGACTTATGGATTACGCATTGCTTGCGCAGATTTACTATAAAACTGAACAATTCAATAAGTTAGAAACTCTTTCTGAACAGGCTAAAGAAGCTTTCGCGGAAAATATGCCGTTCACGTTTAAATAGGACGAATAATGGACAAACAGCTTGCAAGAAGAATTATTATTTTGAGCGCACTGGCAGGTGTAATTCTCGGTGTGGTCTCGATTATTCCGGTAATAGTTAAGCTTGCAGTGTTTGTTCTTATGACCTGTGTTAGTGTTCCGGTAATGATGACTTTGCGCAAATATGGCGTGTATGATGTTTCATCGGTAAAAAGTAGTCTTATGGCAGGAGCCTTGAGCGGATTTATTTCTTATATGGTGTTTTCGGCAGTGTTCTTACCGCTTGTTTTTGTGATAAGTTACTTTTTCGCTATCGGATATCTAGGCGGGTTGGTTTTGATGTTAAAACTCAGCAACTTCGGCCTTGTGTTGATGTTTACGATTTTTATTTCCATCGTCAGCGTAATTTTTAATGCTTTTTCTTCTCTTTTGTATTACTATATAGTAAATATTTTTACAGGAGAAAAAGATGGCAGATTTTAATTCAAAAATAAAAACTATCGAATGGGTTGATACTTATTCAAAAATGGTCGATCAGACCGTAATTCCGCACGAGTTCAAGTATGTGAATATTACAAGCGGTGAAGAAATGTTTCAGGCTATCAAAACAATGATAGTTCGCGGCGCACCGGCTATCGGAATCGCAGGAGCGCACGGGGTTATCTTGTTCGCTCAGGAACTTGCGGCGCAAGGGCTTTCACGCGAAGAATTTGTTGTGGAATTGTTGAAAAAGGCCGATTATATGGCGACTTCACGCCCGACTGCGGTTAACTTGATGTGGGCTGTTAAAAAACAGAAAGAAGTTATTGAGGCTTCAACAAAAGATATTGCAGGTATCATTGAGGAATTAAAAGTTAACGCGATTCAGATGGAAAACGATGATATCGCAATCAACAAAAAAATCGGTGATTATGGCGCAGAAGTTGTTCCAAAAGGCGCTACAATCTTAACTCACTGTAACGCAGGCGCGCTTGCAACCGTTGGTTACGGAACCGCACTCGGGGTTGTTCGCTCTGCATTTGCAAAAGACAATACAGTTCAGGTGTTTGCTGACGAAACAAGACCGCGTCAGCAAGGTGCAAGAATCACAACCTTTGAACTTACTATGGACGGAATCCCGACGACTCTTATCACAGACGGAATGTGTTCATATTTTATGAAAAAAGGTATGATAGATATGGTCGTTGTTGGGGCAGATAGAATCGCTGCAAACGGCGACGCGGCAAACAAAATCGGAACTTACACTGTTGCGATTGCGGCAAAATACCATAATGTACCGTTTTACGTAGCGGCACCGCTTTCAACAATTGATACATCAATCGCAAGCGGTGATGAAATCGTTATTGAAGAACGTGACAGAGAAGAAGTTACGCATATTAACGGCAAAATTATCTGTGCGAAAGAAGTTAACGTAATAAACCCGGGATTTGACGTAACACCTCACGAGTTGATTGCCGGAATCATCACGGAAAAAGGTATTTTAAGACCAGATTATAAGAAATCAATCGCAGAAGCGTTTAAGAATTAACGAAAAAAGGGCGTCGTTTCTGACGCCCTTTTGATTATTTGCTGAATCTGTTTTGAACAGCTTGTTTTGTTTGTGTGGTTTTGTTGATAATGCCTTCTGTTCTGGCATTTTGTTTGAATTGTTTCTTTTTCTTCTGGTTTTGTTGTTGGTTACCGTTTTCTTGGCCAGCGCCTGAACTTGTTAACTGATTAGCAAGTGCAAGACCTTGGGAGCCTGCTTGCATTGCAACATTACCTAATTGAGATACTGGTGCAGAAACTCCAGCTACAGAAGCCGCAGCTCCAACGATAGAAGTGATACCACCGAGGATATTGCCGTTTGCGATATCAGCGCCCGCGCTTGTTGCAGCTCCAGCAGCGCTAACGATTGTACCGATTGTTTGGATTGTTGAGCCGGTGCCGATTAATGAAACACCAGAAGCCATTTGGAGTAAACCAGTTGCCATTTGAGTTGCGCCAGTACTGATTTGAGCTGTACCTGCAGCAATTGTTGCCATACCTGTACCTAATGTGCCACTTCCTGTTCCGATTAATGCAGAACCAGTAGCAATTTGTGCAGTACCAGTACCTGTTTCAGTACCACCAGATGCAGTTAAGGTTGCACCTGAAGCTGTCATTGACGCACCACTTGTTGTTAATGATGTACCAGAAGCGACCAAGGCTGCACCGGCAGCTGCTGTAAATGGGTTAGAAAGCATTGCTGTACCAGTTGAAATCATTATGGTACCGGCAGTTGTCAATGTAGCACCTGTTGTTGTTACACTAGCACCTGTTGCTAATAATGTTGCACCGGTTACTGTCATTGTAGTACCGGTAGTAACTTGTGCTGTACCGGTAGTAACTTGTGCTGTACCGGTAGTAACTTGTGCTGTACCGGTAGTAACTTGTGCTGTACCTGCAGTTACTTGTGTAGTACCAGCTTCAAGTTGTGCTGTACCAGCGGCTAATTGAGTAGTACCGCATTTTGTAACAATCATACCTGCTGTTGTTGTTAAGCCACCTATGTTTTGTACAATACCTGCGTATGCTTTGATTTTTTGAATACGTTCTTGTTTTTCTTGTGCTAAACGTTGTTTTCTTGCCGCTTCGGCTTGAACTCTTGCTTCTTCTGCAATTCTTGCCATTGCGTTGTCATTTGCACGAACAGCCATTGCACTCAATTTTGCTTGTTTGTTGAATGCTGCAGTTCTGATTGCTTGAGCGCTTTGGCGTAAACCTTGAGATTTGCCATTTCCACCTGACATTGAGTTGATATCAAAGGCTTTTGGAGTTGTTCTGTTTGCCGCAATGATTTGTTTTTCTTCTTGTGGTGCAGAAGCGTTAGCAGCAACTTGTGTTGTTTGTTCTTGTTTTTTATTTTGTTTTGTTTTTTTCTTGTTTTGTTGGTTTTTAAGTGTCATAATTCCAGCGCCGTTGCCTTGGGAATTATTGGTTTGCGGAGCTGGAGTATTTTGTTGAGAACTAGCTAAAACACTGCCTGATGCAAGGCTGTCGCTTTGTGCAACGAAACCAACAAGTGATGGTTGTTTTTCTTTGTCAGAAGCAAATTGAATTTTATCAGAACCTGCAGGTGCGTTTGCAACTGTTTGTTCTTGATCAGCAGTTTGTTTTGGAGCTGCAGGTGCAGGTTGTTGAGCTTGTGTCGCTTGTTGAGCAGGTTTGTTGTCTTCCTCTGCTTCTGTTTCTGGTTTTTGCTCTGGTTTTTTAGGAGCTTGAGCAGGTTTCTTAGGCGCAACAGGTTGTGGCTCAGGAGCTTGCTCTGCCGGTGCTTCTTGTGCTTGAGCTGATGAATTGTCTTTTTGCTCTTCTTGTTTGATTTGGTTGTCAATAGAATTGAGTTTTGTTTGATCTTGTTGCAATTCAGCATTGATAGCATTCATTTCAGAAACAATTGTAGAATTTTCTGCTTCAGCTTCACTTGTTGCGCTTTGGTATTCATCAGCTTCTGCTTGAGCTTCTGTTGCAAGATCGGTTACTTCTTGAGAGAGAGAATTCGCTTCATTTAACTCTTCTGTTGTTTGTTCAGCTTGTGTTTGAGCTTCGTCCTGATCGGTATTGCTAGCTGTTTCTTCGCCAATTTCTTGCTGTTCTAAGCCAGTTTCTTCATTTATTAAGCCTTCCTTGTCTGCATTTTTTGCTTCTTTGTCAGCTTTTGCAGATTTTTTTTGTTCTTTTTTTACAATTTTGGCTTCTTTTTTTTCTTCTTTAGCTTGTTTTTTTATTTCTTTAGCGTCTAGTTTTACTTGATTTTCACTATCTTCAGCGGCTTCAGTCGAATTTTCAGCTTGATCTTGAGCGTTTTCAGGAGTGATTTCTTCTTCCTCTTCGTTTTTATTTGCTTCATCAGGAGCTTGTGTTTGGTCTTCTGTTTCTTCTGATTTTGCAGCTTCTTCGTCTGCTTTGAGTTGTTCGTCAACAGCTGTGTTTACTTCGGTTTCCATTTCGGTAACTTTGTCGTTGGATTCGTCGGTTTTTTCGTTTGATTCTTGGACTCTTGCGTTTGCAACTGCGTTTGTTGCAACAGTCGCAACGCTGTTCGCAGTTAAAGAAAGACCTGAACCCAATAATTGTCCGCCAAGAGCAGTATCAGCTTGACCTAATTTAATAAGTTCTAGGCCGAGTTTGATTGCCATCGGGTTCCACCATTGTGCAATAAGCATTGTACCGGTTGCAATTTCGCCAAGACCTAGGCTTGTTCTTGCAGCACCGGCGCCTGTTCCTTGACCACCAAGGCTGAAACCTGTGTTGCTTTCTTCACTTGTTGTTTTGATGTCTTCTGAATAAAGTGCGTTTTGTGCTTTATCTTGTGTGAAATCGTTGTGGTATTGGTCAAAGATTGTTTCTTTTTTTTCTTTCTCTTCTTCGACTTCTTCTGTACCGTCTTCAATTTCTTCGCCTTGAGCTTGAGTTTCGAGATTAGAAGATGCTTGTTGAGCTTCTTTATCTCTTTTTGCGCGTGCAACTGCTATCGCTTCTTCTGTGAGTTGTGGAATTTGTGGTTCAAGTTCTTTTGTCATTTTAACGTTTTCGGTTCCAAGAACAGATGAAGCTTTACCGTCAGCGCTTACAACAGGTTTCAAACCAGAGAGGGTATTGTCTTGAGCATTCATGTCAACAAGAAGTTGTTCATCCTTGCTTCTGAGATCGTCTTCTGATGGTTCTTCAGTATCATCGGTTTCTTCACTGGATTCTGTGCCATCTTCTTCAACTTCTTCGAGTTGTTCACTTTCAAATTCGTCGAGGCTTTCGGTTGCGGTTGTGATGTTTTCGTTTGAAACTCCGAGTTTTTCTGTTGTTTCTTCGTTGATTTCTAAACCCTCAGTTGCAGAAACAGTTAATGCTGTTCCGCTTGCGATCATTGTTGAACCAAGTCCGATTTCTACTGAACCTGTGTTGATCATATAGATTCCAAGAGCTATTAACGCAGGGTTCCACCAGCCGCTTGCAATAAGAGAGTTGCCCATGACGATGTTTGTAACGCCAACTCCTGTCATATAGCCGCCGCCAGCGATAGTTAATCCACCGGTTACGATGTTTTCTTTCATTGTGTCATCAGCAATGTCAACGTCTTTTGAATATTTTTTGTTAGCTTTTGTTGAAGCTTTGAATGTTTCTCTTAAACCGTCGATTGTTAAAGATTCTGCTTCTGTTGCTGCTTCAAGATCGTTTTGGCTTTCTTCCGCACCGTTTTGTGCTTCTGTCATTGCATCTTCATTGTTGTCAGCGCCCTCTGTTTGTTCGTTTTCTTCGGAAGTTTCTTTGACTTCTGTTGTTTTTTCTTTAACTTCGGTTTCTTGTTCTGTAACTGCTGCTGATTGAGATTTCAATTGCTCAACAAGTTTAAGTGCGTCTTTGCCTTTCTTTTCTGTGTCAACGCCTTCTTCTTTAACTAAGCGTTTGATACCTGGCATTGAAAGTGATTTCGCATCGACTTCTTCAAGGTTTCTTTCGCCGTCTTCAAGAAGTTCTTCATCGGTTTGTTCTTCCTCTGTACCCTCAGTTTCTTCTGTGGTTTCAGTTTCAGGGGCCTCGTCAACCGGTGTTTCGTCTTCTTCATTTGTTGAAAGACCGTCAGTAGTTGTCGGTGCGTTTTCTGCTGGTGCGTTAACGGCAGGATTGTCAAGGCTTTCGTCTGTTGAAAGAGGTTCAACAGTGTAAGATGGATCATTAATGTCGAAGCCTGCTGCGTCAGCTGTTGATTGCATTAAAACTTGAACTTCTTCAAGGACAGAAGTTACATCGGCAGAGAAGTATTGAGTGTTTAGACCAACGGTATGTGCTGTTTCAGAGAATCTTTTGTTTCCGATGATTCCCATAGCGCCAAGTACGTTATTCATACTTGAACCAATCAGTCCGCCTAAAATAGTTTTGCCGGTTTTGGTTGTTTTTTCGTATTCTGCAAGTTCGCGTGCTGCTTCGATTGTTTGGGTGCCAAAGTTATAAGTGTTGTTTGCTTTGCCACCGATGAAAGAGATTCTTTCGCTGATTTCAAGGAAATTTTTTGTGGTTTTGTCTATTGTTTTTTGATAGTTTTTGTCTTCTGATGTGAATAAATCTTGTAACTCTTCAAATCTTGCTTTTTCTTCATCAGAAAGAGTGTCACCGCTTTGAAGTTTTGCTTGAAGAGTGTTCCATTCTTTTGTTAAATTTTTGATATTGTTTAAAGCTTCGTTTTTCTTTGTTTCTGCTTCAACTCTAGCTGTTTCCATTTCTTTTTCGATAGGTTCGAGTTCGTCTAAATAAGCTTCGAGTTCATCAGATTGTTCAACGCATTTGTTAACAAAGATTTTTGTAATAGTTTTGATGTTGAGTGATGGATTTTGTTTTAAAGTGTTGAATAAAACTTGAGCGTCATTACCATCTTCAACAGTTTCACTGGATTCAGCAGGTGCGGTTTCAGCCATTTCGTAAGCCCAGTTGAGAACTTCATCTGGAATTGATACGCCGTTGTTAGCCATACCAAGGATTTCGTCATAGCTGCAGCCGAAAAATGCGCTGCTTTCGTCGTCTGTATAGTAAAGACCTGCGTTAGCTTCAAGGCGAACGCTTAATGCTTTAAAACGTGCAAGTTTTGTGTTGTAAATTCTTTCTTCGTCAGAACCTGCTTCAAATGCGAAATCAGGTTCCATAGATTTAGGAAAGCAAAGTTCGCCTTCTTCTTTGAATTCGTCGAGAAGGTCGTAGAAGTTATTTTTTCTATTTTCTATTATTGCTTTTACCTTTGCATCAATAGACATAACTTTCCTTTCGCAAAATGTTTCCTTAATATCGTTGTCGGATAATGGCGTGAAAACTTTAGGATTTTCGCGCTGTTTGTTACAAAATTTAATATAAAAACCTTAAAGGGCAATTTTTTTGTAAAATATTTTTTAATGAATGTAGAGAGGTCACGATGAGAGAAAATTCTGATGAAAAAAATCTTATTTTAATTCAGGGCGGAGCGCCTGAGAAAACTGATGTTTCTCATAAAGTTACTTCTCCTATCAGAAAGAAGTTGTTGGATTTCAGTAAGGAAAAGGCAAAGGATAAATTCAGAATAATGGATTTATTCGGCAAAGACTAATATGTATGAAGTGAAAAAACGTGTTTACCCGTCGCTTTCAAAGAATCAGAAGTCGGCGTTGTGTAATTATCTGCGGGCGTTTGTGAAGAAAATGCCCGAACTTGGCGTGGATGAAATCTGGCAGAAATTCTACGATGATGAAAAATATTATCTCGAGATGAATTCTTCACGGTTTGAATTTTTATGTGATATTATTGATGAGGAAGATTTTTATAACGATACAATGCTTTTTATTCGTGAATGCAGAAAGTATTTTGATTATAAAAAATCTCAGGAACCGGTGATTCAGGCGCAAAAGGCTTTTGAAAAACAGAAACGAGAGTTTCTGAAAGAGTTGAAGATGAAGTCTGAAAAGCCGACAAAAAAACAGCTTTACTATTACGACGCGCTTTGTAAGAAGTACAGGTTGGAAAAAGATAACACGGAAGAACTTTCAAAGTTTGATTTAAAAGAGAGAATTTCAAGGATTATAGATGAGCATGCAGCGGATTATAAAAATATTGACTGATGGTGGAATCGAGCCGAATGAGGCGAAAGTTGAAGCCGAACTTTTGTTGGAACATTTTTGCAATTATGACGCTAAAAAACAGATTATGGGCGTGGAATTGCCGGAAGAAGATTGGACGTTTGTTGAAGAAAAGGCGCGTGAAAGAGTTGAGACCCGTCGTCCTATTCAGCATATAATCGGGCTTGCTGATTTTATGGGCGAAAAGTTTATTGTTAACGAACACACGCTTATTCCGCGTGACGAAACAGAGTTGCTTGTTCGCGAAGCCGTGCGTCTTATAAAAGAAAACGATTTGCAACAGGCAATCGAAATCGGCGCGGGTTCGGGCTGTGTTGCGTGTATGGTCGCGAAGTTGGCGGAAGTTCCTGTTATCGGACTTGATATTTCGAACGAAGCGCTTCATATTGCGCTTGATAACGCAACAAAACACAATCTTTTTAATCGTGCAATTTTTAGAAAATCCGATGTTTACTCAAATGTTCGCGAGCGTGAAAAGTTTGATATTATTATCTCAAATCCGCCTTATATTCCGTTGAGTGAAAAGGGAAAATTGCAGAAAGAAGTTGAGTTTGACCCTGAAATTGCACTTTTCGCTCCTGATGAAGAGGGCGTAGCGTTTTACAAAAGAATTATCGAGGGCGCGCATAGGCTTTTTGTTGAACGCGGGTTTGTCGTGTTTGAACTCGGCATAAATCAGGCACCGCTTGTCGAAAAACTCTTTATCGAAAACGGATTTAAGGATATCAAAATTACGAAAGATTTGGCCGGAATTGAACGTGTTATTTCTGCGCGGTTAGAGGTTTAGGCAGACTAAACCAGAACTTGTTGCGATTTGCGCTCAGGGGTTCGTAGTGGATTTCTCCGCCGTGAAGCTGCACAATTTTCTTACAGATGTAAAGTCCGAGGCCAGTATTGATGGTTTTAGAACTTTTGTTGCACTGAACAAATTTTTCAAAAATATCTTCTTTAAGATTTTTGCTGCGTTCTTTGTCGCTTTTGTTGATGATTTCCACGATAAAATTGTGGGCATCCTCTTTTAATTCAATCGAAATCGTTGATTTTGGTACTGAATACTGGTTCGCATTTGTTAGAAGATTGTTGATGGTTCGTTTGATTTCAATGTAGTCAACGAGTGCTGTGTTGTCTTTTGTTTTATTTTTGAAAGATATTTTTTGTTCTTTATCCTGTGTAAGATAATGAATTTCTTCGATACATTTGCGAATTATGTTTTCAATTTGGTAATGTTCGCGCTGAAGAACGATTTCGTTGTTTTCACTTTTATATTTTAAAAGCAGGTTTTCAACGAGGTTTTTCATATATTTTGAAGCGCTTAACATATCGCAGATTATTTCGTGTTCAAACGAGTCTGCGGATTTGTTTTTTAACAGCAGTTCAAGCGCACAAATTTCTGCGTTGATTGGCGTTTTGAGGTCGTGCGTGACCATCGCCAAAAAAGTTTCTTTGGTGTCTTCAAGTGCGTCTTGAAGCGATTTGCTTTTTAGAATGTTGTAAATTTGTGACTGAACAACGCTTATATTAAACGGTTTTTCAATATAGGCTATGGAGCCGAGATTGTAACCGCGAATTTTGTTTTCAGCATCAGATAACGCCGAAATAAAGATTATTGGCGTGTTTTGGTTCGGAGTGGATGCTTGTATAATTTCTGCGGTGTCAAATCCCGAAATTTCAGGAATCATTATGTCTAAAAGGAGTAAATCGTATTTTATATGTCTTGTGCTTTCGATAGCGTCCTGTGGTTTCAAAAAGCTGTGAACTTCTAAATTTAAAGGTTTGAGTGTTTCTTCGAGAAGTTCGATGTTTAAAATATTGTCATCAAGAATTAAAATTCGTTTATTTTTCAGAAAATCTTCGTTAAAAACCGGTTCAGGTTTGTCTTTTTTAGGTTTTGCTTTGAAATATTCCAATAGCACTTCCAGTTGTATTGGATATGGTAAAACATTTTTGATCCCGCAATTGTTGGCGGAAAAAATGTTTTTTCTGGTTATGTTTTCAGATGTGAGCCAGATGTCTAAATTCTGGTAAGCTTTAGCGAAACTTTTAATCTGCGGCAAATCTTTGAAATTTGTTTTAATAATGCATAACTGTTTGTTTGCCGTTAATTGATTAGTATTAAAATTGCCTATATTTTCGATATAGATGATTTTATCATTATCAATCTTATTTATTAAATTGTTCATATTACAATTATTATTAATTTTTCAAGATAAGACAATTAGCCGACCTGGCTAAAAAAAGACTCCCCTTGGGGAGTCTTTGAATTATTATTGTCTTTCGATTTTGAGAACGCCGTTTTCGTTTACGAACTGAACGTTAGGTGCTGCAACCGGTTGTGCTGCACGCTCTTCAAGTCGCTGCTGACGTTCTTCGAGTTTTTTAGCGCGTTCTTGACGAACCTGTTTTCTTTCTTTAAAGTTTTGAACATTGTCATATTCACCGCTTTGCGTATATTGCAGGTGTTGAATTTGCTGCATTTGCGTGTTGTTGAAAGAAGATGTTTCCGGAAACGCGTTAGCAACAGCGGCTGAAAGTATAACGGCCGTAAAAGTTAAAGCAATCTTTTTCATAATAACCCTCCAAATATATTATTATTTTAACATATATTAAAAGATTATAACAGATAATATTGCGAAAAGTAACAATGGGATGTTGTAGTGTAGGAATGTCGGAATGCAGGTGTCCCAGATGTGGTTGTGCTGACCGTCGACGTTCAGGCCTGATGTCGGGCCTAGAGTCGTGTCGGACGCCGGTGAACCCGCGTCACCAAGTGCTGCAGCAGCCGCAAGAACGATTACCGTTGATGGCAGGCTGAACCCGAGTTTAAGGCAGATTGGCACAAATAACACCGCCAAAATCGGGATTGTACCGAATGATGTACCGATTCCGATTGTTATAAATAGCCCGATAACAAGCATTAGAACAGTTGCCATAATTTTGTTAGTCATAAACGGCAGAACTGCGTTCACGAATGTGTCTATTCCACCTGTAGCTTTGAGTACAGCCGCAAATCCTGCTGCCACAAGCATTACGAACGCAACGTAGCCCATTAAACCGATTCCCTCGTTGATAACTTTATCCATTTTTTGATAGTTAATCGCGCCGGTGCCGAAAATTATTCCCAACCCCACGAGAGCGCCGAGTGGAAGCGATTTTGTCCATAATTGAACAAGGAATGTCGCGCCGGCCGCCGCAAGGATTAAGTAGTGTTCTTTTTTCATTTTTATGTCGTCGCGTGTGATTTTTTCTGTCGCAAACGGAATATCTGAATATTCACGGGGTTTTCTGTAGGAAATAAAAAGTGCGTATGCAAAGCCCACAAGCATTGCCAAACCTAGAAACCACGTGGATTTCCAGATTTCGCTTTTTGCTATTTCCATTCCGTTCTGAGTTAGGTTATCTGCGAGTAGCCCCTGAAAAATCAGCCCGAACCCTGTTGGAATCGCGATATAAGGCGCTTTCAAACCGAACGCAAGCGCGCAGGCAACGAGTCGGCGGTCGAGTTTCATCGCATTCATGGTTCTGATTAGCGGCGGAATGATTATCGGAATAAACGCGATGTGTACAGGGATAAGGTTTTGGGAAAATATTGCCATACAGGTTAGAATCCCGATTAGAATATAAACATTTCCCTTGATAACGGTAGAAATCTTTTTAGACAGAACGCTTTCTAACCCTGAATGTGTCATTGTTGCGGCGAATGCGCCAAGAAGAATGTAACTTAATGCGGTTTCGGAGTTTGCGCCCATTCCGGAAATAAAGTCGTTCATAATCTCTGTCAGCGGCATTTTTGCGCAAAGACCCGCCACGATTGACGAGATAAAAATCGCAAGCAAAACATTTACCTTGCGAACGCACAAAATACAAAGCGTTATTACTGATATTACAACTGGGTTAAAAATAATTTCCATAAATCTTAATTTATCATAAAAAACTGGTATCTCAAACTATTTTTTTGTATTATAATTGAGGAATAAGATTAGGGATTTAGAGGATTTTATTTTGAATAAGAAGAAGTATCATTTTATAGCTATCGGCGGGATTGGAATGAGCGGTCTGGCAAAGTATTTGCTCGAAAACGGGTATGAAGTTTCGGGTTCTGATATTTCTGATAGCAAATATGTTGAAAAATTGCGTAAATTGGGCGCGAAAGTTTTTATCGGTCACGCAGAAAGCAATTTGCCGGACGATTGTGTTGTTGTTGCGAGTAGCGCAATTCATCAGGATAATCCTGAAATCGTTAAGGCAAAACGCTTGGGATTGCCGATTTTCCACCGTTCAGATCTGTTGGCAGAAATTTCCAGAAGCGAAAAATGTTTTATCGGTTTTGCCGGAACTCACGGAAAAACTACCACCAGCGGACTTTGTTCTTATGTTTTGGAAAAAGGCGGTCTGGAGCCATCGTTTGTTGATGGCGGGATTGTTCCTGAGTTGAACACAAACGCGCAGTGTAAAAACGGCGCGCATTTTGTCGCAGAACTTGACGAAAGCGATGGCACAATTGTTAAGTATTCACCGAATATCGCGGTTGTTAACAACCTTGAGGCTGATCACCTTGATTTTTATAAAAACGGGTTGGAAGATGTGCTTACGACTTTCCAAAATTTTATCTGTTCAAAGTGCGCTGATTCAAGAATTTTGTTGAATATTGATGATTCAGGTGTTAAAGATTTGCAAAGCCGGATTTACGGCGATATTTATACTTACGCGCTTGACGCTGACGCAGATTTTGTTGCCAATAATATTAATTTTGGCTCTGATTTCACGACATTTGATGTTTATTATAAAAATTCGTTTATCGGTGAGTTTAAAATTATTCTCAAAGGTCGCCACAATGTTTATAATTCGCTTGCTGTAATCGCGGCGCTTTATCTTGCAGGCGTTGATGTTGCGGCATTGAAAGAACATTTCGCAACATTTACCGGCATGGGAAGACGTTTTCAGTTTGTTGGAAAACTCGAGAAATCCGTGAGCGCTGATATTTATGACGATTACGCGCACCATCCGACGGAAATCAAGGCGACACTGGACGCTGCAAAAGCGTTTGCGGGGCGCCGCGTGGTGGCTGTATTCCAGCCGCACAGGTTTACAAGATTGCAAAGCCTCTGGAATGATTTCCTAAGTGCGCTGAATGCTGATATGGTTGTTGTAACTGATGTTTACGCGGCATCCGAAGATTCAATCGAGGGTGTTACCGGCGAAGCGTTCGCGGCTGAACTCGGCGCAAAACACATCGCGGGTGATATGAAAACCGTTGCGGCAGAACTTTTACCGCTTTTGAACGATAACGATGTCATAATCGGACTTGGCGCCGGAACTATTACAAATCTGGGCAAAGAACTTCTTGCGCTTGATAAGGAGATTGTAAAACTTGGTAATTAGAGAAGAAAATTTTGAGATAAAAAAACTTACCAGTTTTAAGATTGGCGGGCGGATTGCGCGCGTTTATTTCCCTGAAACAGAGGCAGAGTTTGTTGAAGTTATGGCCAAAGAGCCTGCGGCTGTGGTGCTTGGAAACATTTCTAACGTTTTAATTTCGGAGGACGGTTATTCCGGTGCGGTTGTTTTAACTTCTAAAATGAACAATATTTCAATCGATGGAACCCGTGTGGTTGCAGATTGTGGGGTAAAAGGCCAGAAATTAGCGCAAACAGTTGCAAAAGCAGGGCTTGGCGGGTTGGAATTTATGATAGGTTTCCCCGGGGCTGTCGGCGGTGAAGTCTTTATGAACGCTTCGGCGAACGGTCAGGCGATTTCTGATAACTTTATAAAAGCCCGTTGCTACAGTGCAGAACGTGGCGTTTTTGAACTTACAAAAGAGAAAATGAGGTTCGGCTACCGCTCATCAATCTGTCAGGAAAAAAATATAAAAGTCCTGAGTGCCGAGTTTGAACTCGAAGAAATCGGCGTTGAAAAAGTTGAGGCAAGAATGGCGTCCTGTCTGGAATTCCGTCGTTCACACCAGCCATTATTAAGCCTTCCAAACTGCGGAAGTATTTTTAAAAACCCGCTCGGGAATTCTGCCGGAAAACTTCTTGATGACTGCGGCGTAAAAAATATGGAACAGGGCGGCGTGAAAGTTTGGGAAAATCACGCGAATTTTATCGTTAATCCAAGTGGCGGAACTTCGCTTGATGTCCTTGAATTAATGGCAAAGATGCACCGTGCAGTTGAAGAAAATTTTGGAATAAAACTTGAGCCGGAGATAATTTATCTTGGCGATAACAATAAAAGAGAGGAAGAATTATGCAAAATGTTATATCAAAAGACGCAAAAATAGCAGTTCTTTGCGGCGGAATGTCTTCTGAGCGCGAAGTTTCAATGCGTTCAGGTAAAGGTTGTTTTGACGCGCTTCAACGTTTGGGGTTCAAAAACGCGCAACTCGTCGTTGTTGATGAAAATATCGCTCAAACTTTAAAAGACGGTAAATTTGATATAGCATACAACGCGCTTCACGGTAAGTATGGCGAAGATGGCTGCATTCAGGGGATTTTGGAAATCCTTAAAATTCCTTACACTGGCTGTGGCGTTATGGCGAGCGCGGTTTGTATGAACAAGGAATACACCAAAAGAATGCTCGCGGCTTCTGGCGAAATCCCGTTGATAAAATCCGTTTTTGTTCGCAAAGGCGAAGATGTTATGGAAAAAACAAAAGACTTGAAATATCCGCTTATCACAAAACCTGTTTGCGAGGGTTCAAGTTTTGGCATGACAAAAGTTAACAAAAGAGAAGAACTTGAAGCGGCTTATGCAGAAGCAAGCAAATTCAATAACGATGTTTTAATCGAGGAATATTTGGTGGGAATCGGCACGACTGTTGGCGTTCTTGAGCGTGACGGCGTTCCGTTCGCAACCGAAATCCTTGAACTTCGTCCGAAAAACGAATGGTATGACTATGAAGCAAAATATACCAAAGGTATGACAGAATTTATTCTTCCGGCAGAGTTGTCAGAAGAAATGACCGCGCGGGTTAAAGCGCTTGCGGTTAAAGCTTACGAAACCGTCGGTTGCAGTGGAGTTTCACGCGTTGACTTTTTAATCGTTGATGATATTCCATATATCCTTGAAATCAACACCAGCCCTGGAATGACCGAAACAAGCGATCTTCCGGCGCAGTCTGATGTTATGGGAATCGACTACGACAATCTTGTGTTACTAATCTTAAAAAGTGCAGGGTTAAACAAATAATGAGCGATGAAATGCAAGAGTTTGATATAGAAAGTCACGAGCGCGAGGTTAAAAAACGCCTGCGTCAGCGTCGTGTGCGTGGAAAACAAAACAGCCTTAAACACGTGCATACGTTTTGTCGTTTCATTTTGAGTTCGCTTTTGATTGCGGGAGTTTATTATTTTGTGAAACTTCCGGCACTCTATATTTCACCTGACGCGTTTGCAACTTCTGACACGGAAGTAATCAGGCTGATTAATAACAGAATTGTTCCGACTGAAAAAGCATATACACTTTTGAGCGGGTTTGAGCCTGAACATTTGCCGATTTTTATGCAAAAAACCGATGAGTTGAAAAAAATCCTCCTCACGCTTCCGCCGGTCGAGGATGTTTATATCAGACGTTATGTTTTCCCTGCGCGTATGGATTTTATCTTTAAAGAGCGAATCCCTGTGATTTCGGTGATTCCGGATGTTACCAGCCAGCCGTTTGCGTACTTTACGCAGGACGGAACCCTTGTGGGCAAAGAATATGCGCCTTATATCGCAAATTTCCACACTCTAAATATTCTATCCACCGGCTACAAAAACGATGCCTACCACGATTGGAAAAAAGAGAATGTCGATGAACTTTTGAGATTCGCCAAATACGTCGAAACCTGTTCTAAAGAAAGCGTTGAGTATATTGATTACCGAAACCCTGACGATGTGTTTGTCAAAATTTCGTCCATAAAAATTCGACTCGGAAAACTCGACGATTCTGCGTTTGAAAGAGTTCAACGCTTGACAGCCATCCTGCCGGAAATTAAACTTATGGATGTACGCATAAAATATTTAGATTTAAGGTGGAAAGATCCTTATTTAAAATTGGAGTAAAACTATGAAAATAACAGTTGTACAAAGTAGAGTTAAAGTCGCGGATTTCGCGTTCAATCTTAAAACAGTTTTTGATAAATTAGAAGAGGCAAAGACTGATATCGTTGTATTCCCGCAGTATGATCTGGCAAGCTGCGGCGGGAAAGATTTGATTTTGGACGAACGCGCAGCCAAACGCGAGGGTGATTTTTACGAAAAAATCGCGGCGCGTGTTGGCGAAAAATTCGTTTTCATCGGCGATGTTCTTTTCCATAGCGGCGAATTTGTAGAACCTGACGAACTCGGTTTGTACGATATTAAAGGCAAAAAGGTTTATGTTTCAGATACATTTGAGGACGATGTGGAATGTGATTTGTACATCTTGGCGCACAACCGTTATTATACAATGAATTCTATTGAGGAATTTATGGATTCTATTGAGCCGCATTGCGATTTCGTGTTTGTGAACAGCGTCGGAATGGCAGATGAAAAGATTTTCTGCGGGGGAAGCTTCGCTAAAAACGCCGACAACGAACTCGTTTTCTTCGGCCCTCTTTGCGAAGAATCTGTTGCAGTTGTGGATTTCAAGAAAACAATTATTCCTGATTTTGAGCCAATAGAAAAACAAATCGTTGATGTAACGACCTTTGCGCTCCGTGAATACTGCGAAAACACAGGGTTCAAAAAAGTTATTCTCGGGCTTTCCGGCGGAATCGACAGCGCCCTGACAGCTGCACTTGCGGTTCAGGCGCTCGGTAAAAATAATGTTTTTGGTGTTTTGATGCCTAGCATGTTTTCTTCTCAAGGAAGTGTCGACGACTCTCTTGAACTCGCCAAAAATCTCGGCATTAAAACTGCAACCCAGCCGATTACTCCGTTGTTTAATGAATTCATGTCTGATGTTGCGAAAGTTCGTAAACACGATTTGGCTGAAGAAAATCTTCAAGCGCGTTTGCGCGGACTTATTTTGATGTTCTATTCTAACCGCGAGAATTATTTGCTTCTTTCAACCGGCAACAAATCAGAAGCGGCAATGGGTTACGGAACCCTTTACGGCGATTTATGCGGCGGCTTGAATTTAATCGCTGACCTTACAAAAACGAATGTTTATAAGGTTTCAAACTACATCAACCATGATGGTGAAGTTATTCCGCAGGCGATTATTGACAAAGCGCCGTCTGCCGAACTTCGACCAAACCAAAAGGATCAGGACAGTCTGCCTGAATACGCGGTTTTGGATGATATTATCGAAATGTATTTGGAACAAAATCTTTCTATCGACGAAATCGGTAAAAAATATGATCGTGAACTCGTAAAAGAAACCGTCAGAAAAATTTATCGCGCACAATTCAAGCGTAAACAATGTTGTTTAGGCGTTCGTCTAACAGAACGTTCGTTTTTAAGCGGTATAAATTTACCGATTGTACAGGGTTTATATTAAAAAAAAAGAGGGCTTATGCCCTCTTTTTTATTTGATAACTTCTAAGAGTCTTTCCCAGACTTCGTCGATTGATCCGTTTGCGTTGATTGTTCTTAAAACTCCTTTGTTTTTGTAGAAGTCAATCAACGGAGCGGTTTCGCGGAAATATGTTTCAAAACGCGCTTTTGCGGTTTCTTCGTTGTCATCTTTTCTTTGAGTTAACTCGCCGCCGCATTTGTCGCAAACGCCCTCAACTTTTGTCGGGTGGAATTTAATATTATAAATTTCGCCGCAAACTGAACAAGAACGACGGTTTACGATACGGGAAATTAAAACTTCCTGATCTAAATCAAAATAAATTGCTCTAAAGTCAGAACCGTCTGTGCCATTGATTTCAGCGTTCATTTTTTCTAACGCTTCTGCTTGTTCAAGGCTTCTTGGGAAACCATCCAAGATGTAGCCGTGTTGGCAGTCTTCTTGAGATAATCTGTCTTTGATAATTGATGCAACGAGTTCCACTGGAACTAATTGACCTTTATCAATGAATGATTTTGCAACGATTCCGTTTGGTGTTTGACCTTTGATTTCTGCTCTTAGTAATGAACCTGTGTCAACGTGAGGCAAGTTCAGATAGTCAGCCAGTTTGTTGGTTTGGGTACCTTTTCCGCAAGCCGGCGGGCCTAAAAAGATTAACTGTTTTCTCATTGTACTTCCCTTTTTCATACTGTTTAATTGGGTAACGATGTCTTTTTCTGTTTGTTCTTTTACTGACATTTTGTTTTCGCCTTCTTTCTCTATGTGTCTATGTTTGTCGCGTAAACTGCATTTGATTCGATAAAGTTACGACGAGGGTCAACTTTATCGCCCATAAGTATGTCGAACAACTGGTCGCAAAGCATTGCGTCTTCAATGTTTACTTTCAGCAAGGTTCTTGTTGATGGATCCATTGTTGTTTCCCAGAGTTGTTGCGGCATCATTTCGCCCAAACCTTTGAAACGTTGGATGGTCAAGCCTTTTTGGCCTCTATCGTCGATGAACTTTTGAAGTTTTTCGAATGATTGGATTTCAACTTCGCCGGTATCGCTTTCAAGAGTTAAGCTGTCTTCTTCTTCGATTAAGAAGTCACGAATCAGAGGATAAGCTGTTTTCAAGCGTTTGTACTCTGGGCTTTTGATGATATTTGCGTTCATTTGAACGTGTTCTTCTTCGTTCAAATTCAATTGCATATAATATTTTGCGTTTTCGTTGTTGTATTTCAACTCTACATTGTAACTTGCCGCATCTGCAATATTGTAGTTTTCTGCGTGGTCTTTCAAGTAGTGGTTGATGTAGTCGATAGCGTCGTTCATTTTTGATTGGTCTTCAAAATCTTCAACCGTAATGTTTGAACGAACTAGCGCTCTTAAAAATACCGCAGGGAAGAGGTTCAGAATCGGGTTGTTATATGCGTTGTAGTATGTTGACATATTTTTAACTAATTCTAACAATTCGTCGCCTGTTTTGACTTTTGTTTTCTTTTTGTCTGAAAGACTCAATGATTTGATACCGCGTTCTTTCAACATAACGTCGAGCGCGCGTTCATCATAGAGGTATTCAGAAGTTTTTCCGCTTGTAACCTTGAACAAAGGCGGTTGTGCAATGTAAACGTGGCCGCGTTCGATTAATGGTTTTGCGTATCTGAAGAAGAACGTCAAAAGAAGTGTTCTAATGTGTGCGCCGTCGACGTCCGCATCGGTCATGATGATGATTTTGTGGTAACGAAGTTTATCGAGGTTGATTTCGTCTTCATTACGGCTGATGTTGATACCGAAAGCTTGAACCATTGATTGAATTTCGTTGTTGCCGTAGATTTTGTCTAAACGTGCTTTTTCGACATTCAAGATTTTACCACGGAGCGGCAAAATCGCTTGGAACATTCTGTTTCTGCCTTGTTTTGCAGAACCACCCGCAGAATCACCCTCAACGATGTAGATTTCGCATTTTTCAGGTTCACGGTTTGAACAGTCAGCAAGTTTACCAGGGAGGGTTGAACTTTCAAGAACAGATTTTCTTCTTGTAAGTTCTCTTGCTTTTCTTGCAGCTTCGCGTGCGCGTTGCGCTTGAAGCGTTTTTTCAATAATGATTTTCGCAATTTTTGGGTTGAATTCTAACCATTCTTGCAATTTGTCGCGGACAGCGTCTTGAGTTGCGCCCATTGCCTCCTGATTGCCGAGTTTTTCTTTTGTTTGGCCCTCGAATTCAGGGTTAGAAATTTTAACTGAAACGATTGCGGTTAAACCCTCTCTGACGTCTTCACCGGTGAGGTTCTGGTCAGAATCTTTAAGGATTTTGTTGTTTCTTGCGTAATCGTTGAACACACGTGTGATAGCGTTTCTGAAACCTGTTAAGTGGGTTCCGCCTGAGTGTGTGTTGATGTTGTTTGCGAATGACAGAACGCTTTCGTTGTAAGCGTCTGTGTATTGCATTGCAACTTCGATTTGCATACCATCAACGACTTTATCTAGATAGATTGGTTTTTCGTGAAGTACGGTTTTGTTTTTGTTTAAGAATTCGACGTAGCTTCCGATACCGCCAACGAAATGGAAGATTTCTTCTTCGCCGTTTTCGCCGTTAACGAAAATGATTTTCAAACCTTTGTTAAGGAACGCCATTTCGCGAAGTCTGTTAGCGATAATGTCTTTGTCGATTTCGGTTGTTTCAGTGAAGATTTCAGGATCTGGCCAGAAAGTTGTTCTTGTACCTGTTTTATCAGTATCGCCAATGATTTCGACTTGAGTGACCGGTTCGCCTCTCATGTATTCCTGACGGTAGATGTGGCCTTGACGTGAAACTTCTACGATATATTTTTCAGAAAGCGCGTTAACAACAGAAGCACCAACGCCGTGAAGACCGCCTGAAACTTTATAGCCGCCGTCACCGAATTTACCGCCTGCGTGAAGAACCGTGTGAACGATTTCGAGAGCAGATTTGCCTGTTTCAGGTTTAATATCAACAGGGATTCCGCGGCCGTTGTCTTGAACGGTTACGCTGTTATCTTTGTTGATTGTGACGATAATATCGGTACAATAACCGGCTAAAGATTCGTCGATAGAGTTGTCTACGATTTCGTAGATACAGTGGTGTAAACCACGTTGTGACGTTGAACCGATGTACATCCCCGGTCTCATACGAACAGCTTCTAACCCCTCAAGTACACGAATGCTGTTTGCACCGTAGTTGGTGGTTGTTTTGGTTTCTATTCTCTCTTCTTCAACTGCACCAGCAGTTTCAATGATGTCTTGAGTGCTTTCTGACATGTAATTTTCTCCCTAATTCTATATACCTGAATTATAGCACAAACAAGAGATTTGGGCTAATTTTACAAAGAAATGTTACACTTGACATGAATTGAAACATAGTACATAATAACGGTATAAAAGAAAGGATGGAAAAATATGAAACAAAGAAATGTATTAACTTTATCAGGGGGGGGGGGCCTCTTTTAGGTGCCTTTACAATGGCTGAGATACTCCTGTCATTAACAATTATTGGTGTTGTTGCAGCGATAACGCTGCCGTCTTTGACCGGAAACATTAACGAACGAACTTGGAATACTCAGCGAAAAGCACTTTACGCGAGATTTTCACAGGCGATAGCTTTAATGCCTTCGCTGAACGGGTTCGGAACTCTTAGCGGAACAATTGACGCAAGCGGTTCGCAAACTATTTCCGAAGATAACGTCGCTGAAACTTTTATTACAAGCGGGTTGTCTAAAGTTTTGAAAATTAATAATATTTGCGATTCCGAACATACTGCTGATTGCGGTATAAATTCTACATTCGTAAATTTGCAGGGTACGAAAAAAGATATGCCGCTTGCAATGGATGAATTGAACACCGCAATGATTTCGGCAAGCGATCCAAGCGGCTATAATTCTATAACGTATAAGGCGTTGAAAACAAAGGCAGCTGCTTTTGAAACACAAAATGGCGAAAGTATTTTGTTATTTTACAATCCAACCTGTGTTTCAAATATGGGTGAGACTTGGGATTATAACGCACAACCTAAGGTTTGCGTAAATATGGTTTATGATCTGAATGGAACAAAAGGCCCTAATACGGTAGGAAAAGATATTGGTGTAATGACAATATTTTATCCGACAGATTCCGTTGTCGTTGCGCCTATTCCGTTTAGAACCACGGTAAGTAACGTTACATCCGCAAATGCCGGCGCTGCATGTACGGAGCATACAAAAGCCGATTATAGAATCCCGACGAAAGAGGAAACCCTTTCAGTTGCTTTGAATAAAGAATTCTTTGGTTTGATCGGACACTTGTTTACATCAACCAAAAGAGTTGTATCCTATAGTGCTACACCTGCAAACTGGGTTGTTGTAAGTTCTTTATTGCAATACCGTGTGCCAGCTCCGACTGCAGGTTGGAGCGCATTGTGTGTTCAGCGTTAAGCTTTTAACGATTTAATCGCAGATTTGATGTCGGCGGATTTGTAGATGTAGTTACCCGCAACTAGAGAGTTCGCACCAAAATCTCTACAAATCCGCCCTGTATCTGCGTTGATTCCACCGTCAACCTGTACAATCAGGCTTTCAGGGGCGTTTGCACGGATTGTTTTAATCTTTTCTGCGCAGTCAGGCATAAACTTTTGACCGCCAAACCCCGGCTCAACCGTCATTACTAATAATAAATCGACTTCGTTCAAAAACGGTAGGATTTTTTCTGGTTTTGTTTTGGGTTTTATTGAAAGCCCTGCTTTAACCCCGTGACTTTTGATCGCGCGAATTAGTGCCAAAACTTCTTCGTCACTTTTCATTGCTTCGTAGTGGAAAGTCAGAATGTCAGCGCCGGCTTTGATGAAATCTTCGGCGTATTTTTCAGGATTTTCTATCATCAAATGAACATCGAGCGGTTTTGTTGCAACGCGTTTGAGCGCTGCAGTTACAGGAATCCCGATTGTGATGTTCGGGACAAAATGGCCGTCCATTACGTCAACGTGAATCCAATCCGCGCCGTTTTCTTCTACGAGTTTTATGTCGCGCTCAAGGTTTGCAAAATCCGCTGATAAAATTGATGGTGAAACTATCATTAATTCCCCTCCACGTTGAATTTTTTACATGCTTCGGTCGCAGCGTTCTGTTCGGCTTCTTTTTTTGTTGAACCGGTTCCGATTCCGCAAACTTCATCGTTAAATGTTACTTGAACCGTGAAACTTTTTTTATGTGCTGGCCCCTGTTCTTCAAGCACAGTATAGACCGGAAGTTTTTTGTTTACGCCCTGAGTGTATTCCTGCAAAAGTGCTTTGGCGTTGAAGTTTATGTAGTGTTCGTTAACCTCTTCGATATAAGGTTTGAGCGTTTTTTTAAGGAACTTACGTAAAGGTTTGAGTTTCCCCTCGAGATAAAATGCACCGAGAAGCGCTTCGAACGCGCACGCACAAACGGAATCGTTTTTCGTTAAGCCCTGTTTTTTGTCGTGTTTTGAAACGATAAGTAATGCTTCGAGGTTGAAAGATTTGAAAATTTTGGCAAGCGTCATGTCAGAAACAACGATTGAGCGAATTTTTGATAACTTACCCTCAGGAAACTCCGGATACATCTCAAACAGAATGTCGGACGTCAAAAGTTTTAACACTGAGTCGCCGAGGAACTCAAGTCGTTCGTATGAGTCGGTGAAGTTCAGGTTGTTTTCTTTTGTGTAAGATGAGTGAGTAAGCGCTTTTTTAAAAAGTTCCGTGTCGGTGAGTTTAATTCCAAAAATTTTTTCTAATCTTTCCATAGGTGAATTATAGCATGAATTGACAGCGCTTGTAAAATGGTTTAAAATATGTCTATAAAGAAAGGATGAACTTATGAACAAGAAAAACGTATTGATTTCCACAGGGGGGGGGGGAGTTCCTCAACC
>JAMPIJ010000049.1 GCA_023662905.1 Fusobacterium sp. | reverse complement strand
TTTATGCGCGATTTAGTCAAGCAATTGCCTTGATGCCTGCGTTGAACGGTTATGGAACTTTAACCGGAACAATCAGCGAGGACGGAACGCAAAGTATTTCAGAGGATAATGCGGCTGAAACTTTTATTACAAGCGGCTTGTCAAAAGTTCTTAAAATTAACAACATTTGCAGTGAGAATTATCAAGATTGTGGTTTCCCTGCTGAATTAACCGGCGCGCTCGGTTCGAAAATGGATACGCCGGCAAAGATTAGCGATTTGTTTGATGCAAATATTCGTATAGCATGGAGCGGATTTTCGTATGAACACTTGGACACAAAAGCAGCGGCTTTTGAAACCGCTAACGGTGAAAGTTTATTGGCATTTTATAATCCAACTTGCACGCAGCTTGCCGGAATTGTATCTAATGATGGTGCCGTTCTTGTACCTGACAAGGTGTGTGCGAATTTTATTTATGATTTGAATGGAACCAAAGGCCCGAATACTTTTGGAAAAGATATTGGCTTAATAACGGTGTTTTATCCGTCGGATTCGGTTGTTGTTGCGCCGATGCCTTACTTGCGTGGTGGTGATCTAAATGTTGACTGGAGGGCCGCTTCAAGTTCTTGCAAAAATATTGACAGTGAGTATCGTGCGCCGAACTTAGAGGAAATGATGGCGTTAATGTACAATCATGATATTAGTGATGTTGGCAGTGATAGGTACTGGACGACAACAAGAGAAGATTCTAGTAGAGCTTGGATCGTGTCTTCTTCCAATAGAGCATGGGCTATGGCTATTGGAAATAGCACGGGGGCTGATGGTGTTGCGATGTCCGTAAGATGCGTTAAGCGATAAAAACAGAGGGGATTTCCCCTCTGTTGACTTATTGTTAATAATCCTTACATATATAATATGTTGTTTGATTATTTATTCGGAAAAAAAGAATGTACTCATAGTAAGATTCCTCTTGAGGTAGATTGTGCTTATTGTCCTGAATGTGGAGAGTTAGTTGAGAACCAATGGTTTATATTACGCTGTGCCTGCTGCGGGGTAAAGGTTAGGGCGATGATTAGAAACGGAAAAATAGTTCCTGTCGACAAGCATTGTACAAATTGCGGGATGGCCGAGTTCAACGTTGAAAAACTTGAGAAAGTCAATTTTATCAATGTTGAATATGCCGTTTTGTTGAAGAAAGCTGTACATCGTGAAGAAGTTGATTTTACACAAAGCTGGGTGGATGTCACGCCTAGTTCAGGAACATCACACGGCAAATTAGGATTGCTAAGATGATTCCGGCTAAATCCGCGAGAAGCCCTGCCAGGAGCGCATATCTTATTTTTGAGATTCCAACTGCGCCAAAATATACGGCCAGAACATATAATGTTGTTTCACTGCTTCCGACCATAACTGCCGCAAGTGTAGTTGTGTAGAAAGCGCTTTCAGGGTTTCCGGCGATGTCAGAGAAAACTCCGATAGTTGCAGAACCAGAGAGAGAACGCGTTAGCATTAGCGGAATTATATCGGTTGGAATATTGAAGAATGTCAGAACCGGCGCAAGCGCTGTACCAATCCATTCGAAAACACCTGACGCACGAAGCATTGAAATCCCGACGATTATCGCAACAAGATACGGGATTATGTTGATTGCAACTTTGAACCCGTCTTTTGCGCCGTCTGTGAAAACTTCGTATAACGGAACTTTTTTAACAAGTCCGTAGGTTAAAATTAAAATTAAGATTGCTGGAAGCGCCCAGAGTGAAATCACATCCATTATTGATTGAAACATTATTGAGCCCTCCAAAAACGTTGGAAGATTTTAGCAACGATTATTGCGAAAGTGAACGCTAATGTCGTGACAAAAAGCGTCGGGGCGATTATTTGTGTCGGGTTTGGGTATCCTACGCCTACCAGAATTCCGATGACTGTTGCCGGAATTATCTGGAATCCTGCCGTATTCATCGCAAGAAAAAGACACATTGCGTTTGAGGCAGAAGTTTTATCAATATTGTGCTTTTGAAGTTCCTCCATCGCTCTGATTCCGATAGGTGTCGCCGCGTTTGTAAGCCCGAAAGCGTTAGCCGAAAAACTCATTGCTATGTCGCCGATAGCCGGTGAATCTTCCGGAATTTCATTGAACAAGCGCTTAGTCACTGGTCTTATCAGCCGTGCGATGAGTTCAATAAGCCCGCTTTTTTGCGCGATATTCATCATCCCTAGCCAGAATGCCATAATTCCGATTAATGAAAACGCAATTTTAACAGAAGTCTGTGCGCCGGAAAGTATTGCGCTGACAACATCTTCAAGTCTTCCGTTTACAGCGCCTGCAATGATTGATATGACTATTAAAAAATAAAAAATATAGTTCATATCTCATATTAAATCATTAAAAATATTTGGGGTCAAATTATAAACAAAGCTTGACAAAACCTTGAATTATTGGGATAATATAGGCATTATCGTAGTTTGTACGATTGTATGAAAAGGAGAAAATTTTTATGAAGAGAAAAAGTTGTTTATTCGCCGCAGCCGGTGCGCTTGTTTTGGCAGCTTCAATGTCTTTAACTTGTCAGGCTGGTCAGGTTGAAACTTATGCTCATCCGTCTTTATTCGGCTCACAATCACAAGTGATGACTTCCGGTAAAGCAACTTATGTTATAGCGGGCAAAACTAAAAAATGCCCTTGCATCGCATCTATTTCTGGTAAAGAAAAAGTTTTGGTTAAAGACTGGGCTTCTTCTATGTTGTCAATGATGCAACGCGGCGCTACTGGTGAATTTAACCCTAAAATGCCTATTTTGCGTTCAGAACTTGCAATCGTAATGGCTGAAGGTTTGGCACTTCCTAATGGTAATGTCGCATACTCTTACAAAGATATTAACCACGGCTACTGGGCTTCTGATTGGATTAACAGAGCTTTGGCCGCTGATGTTATGATTGGTTACCCTGACAAAACTTTCAGACCAGACCAACCTGTTACTAAAGCAGAAGTTTTCGCGACAATCGCTAAAGTTATCGATGTTCCTGTAGCTGATAACTGCGCATTCGCTAAATTTAACAATGAAGTTATCCAACAAATCCCTACCTGGGCTGTTCCTGCAACAAAAGAAGTTGTTGAATCAACTTTGTTGAGAAATGTTCCTAACACTAAAAAATTAATTAACGATGAATATCTTTCAAAAGAACAAGTTGCGTACCTCGTTGGTACTTTAAGACACACATTCCTTATGAATGCTGCAAAAGGTCAGAACGTAGGTAACTTCACTTACCAACCAACTGCAATCAGTCTTAAATTGTCAGAAAGAATCAGCGCTAGAACTTCTAACGTTGGTGATATTTTCACTGCAAAAACAACAAAAGACGTAACTCTTCAAGGTATCTGCTTCCCTGCAGGTTCAACTGTTAAAGGCATTGTTGAAGCAGTTAACAGACCTGGTTTGAAAAACGCACCTTACATCAAAGTTAGATTCGTTGAAATTGCTAACGACGATGTAATCCTTGATTTACAAAGAGATTTGGCTGCAGCACAAGTTGATTGCAAGAAAAATCCTAACATTGTATCAAGACTTCTTGCGGCTCCATTCTCAGCAGCAGGCAGAGTTGCAGGTGTAGCTGGCAGAACTGCAGGTACAGGCGTTAACGTTATCGCAGACGGTGTTGAAACTTTCGGTGATAACATTTCTGACGCGTTCTCAGATACATTCTCACTTCACCCGCTTAAAGGTTTGAAATCAGTTGGAAGCAGCTTTATCACTATTGGTAAAGGTGTTTACGATTTGAGCAAACTGGTTGTTAGCGGAACATTCGGTATGCTTTATGAATTAGGCGACGAAGTAAGATACGTAATCTTGCCTTCATCAACTAACGATTCAAGCTTGAATCCAGATGAAGAATTGACGATTGTTTACTAATTAATAATCAAAAGGCGCTTCGTATGAAGCGCCTTTTTTAGTCTTGACAGCCACTGAGTGGCATCCATACATTGGTTCCGAGCTATCGGACGACGCTTGACAATATAAAAAACATGGTTCATAATAAATTCAGAAAGGATGGCCGCCGGTCAAGGCGGTTTCTTAACTAGACAATGGCGAGATGCCAAGAAAGGATTTATTATTATGAACAAACGAAAAGTATTGATTTGCACAGGGGGGGGGGGG
>JAMPIJ010000048.1 GCA_023662905.1 Fusobacterium sp. | reverse complement strand
CCGTACAACGAAAATGAGGATCCCGCTCAGCGGGTTCACTATGGCGGAGATACTCCTGTCATTAACAATTATTGGCGTTGTCGCAGCTATAACACTGCCGTCGCTGACAGGCAATATTAACGAGCGAACTTGGAACACGCAGCGCAAAGCTCTTTTTGCGCGTATGTCACAGGCGGTTTCTTTGATGGGGGCTATTAATGACTATAGTGACTCTGAAACTTTTGTGACGGCAGGGTTGAGTAAAGTTCTTAAGATAAATAATATTTGTTCACCTGATAAGGTTTTTGACTGCGGCATGGCGTCAAAGATTAGCAAATTAACGGCCTCTACTGTTGATTTACCTAGAAAATGGAGTGATTTGAATGCCGGTCTTGTTTCAGTCGGAGAGTCGGTGTTTTTGGCAGATACCGAAGCCGCCGCATTTGAAACTCAGAATGGTGAGAGTATTCTTGCATTTTATAACCCTAGATGTGTTTCAAGTATGAATGAAGAAGGTTCAATAAGACATACACAGGGTACTCCTTTTTATATGCAAAACAAGGTCTGCGTGAACTTATTGTTTGATTTGAACGGTAAAAAAGGGCCTAATACTTTAAATAAAGATATAGGTTTTATAACAATATTTTCACCTAGCGATTCAATTGTTGTTGCGCCATTTGTTCACACGAGGGATACAGAAAATGTCAGCTGGCGTGAAACCTCTAAGGCTTGCACAAAATTGGATAATGAGTATCGGGTTCCAACGAAGCAGGAATTATGGGCGATGTTTGTTAATAATGGACTGTTAGGCTTGTCTGCGCAAGATTATAATGAATCTGCGGCTGTTTATTGGAGTTCAACTTCTGCCGGAATGTCTACTGACGGTGTGACGCCGTTGGCATGGGCGCAAGGAATGGACGATGGGCGTTATACTCTTAGGGGGCAGAATGTAGATATGGCCGTTCGATGTGTTAAACGTTGACAAAAAGGGGCTTATAGCCCCTTTTCTAAAAATTCTATTATTTTCATCACTTTGACTTTGCCAAGCAGGGCTTTTTTTAAGCCTATAACGCAGGCAGGGCAGGAGGTTAGAACTATTTCCGCGCCGGAATTGATTATTTCTTCCGCACGTTGTTTTGCTATTTTATTCGCGATTTCAGGCTTTTTGAGGAAAAATTCGCCCGCTAAGCCGCAGCAGGTTTCGGGAATATCTATGAATTCAACGTTTTCACACGTTAACTCTTTTAAAAAGTCGGTGTTTTCAAGGTGGCAGGGCTTGTGGAATGCTACTTTGTAATGCTTTTTGAACTTGAATTTCAACCCGAGGTCGGCGATGAGGGATTCTGCGTTGACTAAATTTTTGTTGATTGTTCCATAGCTTTTTAACGTACTTTCGCAGCTTGCGCAGTCGGTGAGGATTGTGTCTGCCGCGGAATTGTTTATAAGTTCGCTGTTGCGTTGTTTTACTTCTTCAAATTGTTCAAGGTTTCCTGCAGAGAAGAACGGAAGCCCGCAGCAGGAAAAGTCGGCGTCAACGAGTTTTATGTCCGCACGGTTTAAGATTTTTTTGAGCGCGTTTTCGGTTTTAGGGAAAATTTGGTTTACACAGCCTTTGAAATAAATAATTTCGTGACTTCCTGACGATTTTGCGCGGAATGGCGAGTGGCAAAGACGTACAATTCTGTCAAAAACTTTGTGGAATAGCTGTAAGAGTTTGAAGCTGTGTTGTTTTGAGATGTATTCGTATTTTGCGGTTTGAAGAATTTCGCAAACATCTATTCCGGCAGGGCAGAAGTTTGAACATTTACCGCATTTTGTGCAAAGGTCAAGGTAGGAATTTATGTTGGCGTTTAGTTGTAAATCGCCTTTGAGAACACCTGACAGCATGACGAATTTGCCTTTAGATACCGCGCATTCGTTGCCCGTAAGTTTATAAATCGGGCAGGCGCCTTGGCAAAGCCCGCATTTTGAACATTTGTTTATCTCTTTTTCAAAGTCTTTCAGTTTCTTCATATTTCTATTATAATTGTATTATGAAAAAAATGAAGGTTTTTGCGGGATATTTTTTACTTTATGCAATGGCATTCAGTATGCTGTACCCGTTTTTTGCAATGTTAAACCTTTCTTTTGCCGATAATGCGGACTTTTTTTCTAATCCGGGGCAATTTATACATCTTGATTTGACCCTTGATAACTACCGACGACTTTTTGCAGATATTCCGATTGTTAAATACTTTTTGAACAGTTTGTTTGTTGCACTGGCAACCACTTTGGGACAGGTTGTTTTCTCTGCGCTTGCAGGTTATGCGTTTGCGCGGTTTAACTTTCGCGGGCGTGACATTGTATTTTTAATAATCCTTATCACAATGATGATTCCGCCGCAGGTGAATATTATTCCGCTGTTTTTTATGATGAGAGAACTCCATTTGATAAATACTTATTCCGCGCTGATTTTGCCTGCGATGTTCGGAGGGTTCGGAATCTTTATGATGCGCCAGTATTTCCTTGCGTTCCCGAAAGATCTTGAAGAAGCCGCGAAGATTGATGGGTGTAATTATTTTCAAACATTTTTTAAAATAGTTCTTCCGCTAGCGCTTCCTGTCATTGCGACGCTTGCAATTTTCACGTTTGTTTCTACGTGGAACAGTTTTATGTGGCCGTTGATTTCTACTAATACCGAAAGCCTCAGAACGCTTCCTGTCGGACTTGCAATTTATAAAGGAAGCTTCCGCGAACTCACGCAATGGGGTGAACTTCTAGCCTGCGCGGCTATTTGCACGCTTCCGGTTGTCGGAGTATTTATTCTTGGTAAAAAGTATTTTATAAACGATGTTTTATTGGGTGGTGTAAAAGAATAAGGGTAAATAAAAACGGCCTGACTTTCGTCAGACCGTTTTCAAGTGTTTTATTCAAACTATACGTTAGCTGTAGCTTTAGGGCCTGCGTTAACGATTTCTGATGGCATATTTGGATATTTGCTTGAGAAGTTATCAGCAAACATTTGAGCCAATTTGTTAGCAGATGCATCATAAGCTGATTTGTCAGCCCACATACCACGTGCGTCAAGCATTTCATCAGGAACGCCTGGGCAAGAAGTTGGGTAATCAACGTTGAATACATCGTGGTGTTTGAATTCGATAGAATCGAATGAGCCGTTAAGAGCTGCAGTAACCATAGCACGAGTGTAAGAAAGTTTCATACGTTTTGCACCCATTGAAGCGCTTCCGCCTGCCCAACCAGTGTTAACTAAGTAAACTTTAGTACCGTATTGGTCAAGTTTGTCACCCAACATTTTAGCGTAAACAGAAGCGTCCATTGGCATGAACGGTTCGCCGAACAATGTTGAGAATGTAGGTTGTGGTTCAGTAACGCCACGTTCTGTACCAGCAAGTTTAGATGTGAAACCTGTTACGAAGTGGTACATAGCTGCGTTTTTGTCCAATCTAGAGATTGGAGGAAGTACGCCGAACGCGTCAGCTGTCAAGAATACAACAACTTTCGGAATGCCGCCCATTGAAGGGATTTGAGCATTGTTGATGTAGTCGATAGGGTAACCAACACGAGTGTTTTCAGTTAATGAACCATCGTTGAAGTCGAATTCACGAGTTTCAGGATCCATAACAACGTTTTCGATTAATGAACCGAATTTGATTGCGTTGTAGATGTCTGGTTCGTTTTCAGCTGAAAGGTTGATACATTTAGCGTAGCATCCACCTTCGAAGTTGAATACGCCGTCTGGAGACCAACCGTGTTCATCGTCACCGATTAATTTACGGTTAGGGTCAGCTGATAAAGTTGTTTTACCTGTTCCAGAAAGACCAAAGAATACAGCTGTTTCACCAGTTGCAGGGTCCATGTTAGCTGAGCAGTGCATAGGTAATACGTTTTTCTTAGTCATAACGTAGTTCATAGTAGCGAATACAGATTTTTTGATTTCACCAGAGTATTGTGAACCACAAATGATGATTTCGTGTGCTTCGTAGTCGATAGCGATGCAAGCTTCAGAGTTTACACCATCAACTTCAGGATCGCATTTGAAACCTGGAGCGCAAAGGATTGTGTAATCAGCTTCACCATAGTTAGCCAATTCTTCAGCAGTTGGTCTGATTAACAATTGGTGAATGAACATGTTTTGGCTTGCCATTTCGTTGATTACGCGGAATTTTTGAGTGTATTTTTTGTCAGCGCCAGCGAAACCGTCGAAGATAAATACTTCTCTGTTTTGTAAGTAAGCAGCGATTTTGCCTTTAATAGCGTTGAATTTTTCTCTGCTGATAGGGCGGTTAACTTTACCCCAAGCGATGTCGTTGTGAATAGATTCAGTGTCAACGATGAATTTATCTTTAGGAGAACGACCTGTGTATTTACCAGTTGTAACAACTAAAGCACCGGTGTTGCTCAAAGTACCTTCACCTAAACGTAATGCAGCTTCTGTCAATTGAGCTGGAGTCAAATTGCGATAAACTGCTTTTGGTCCAATAATACCAAATTTTTCGATTCCATAAGTTTCCATAAACTAGTTTTCCTCCTTTTTAAGTAACTTGTTTATATACATGTTGATTGTATGACAAACACTAATAAAAATCAACTTTGTAACTTGACATGTCGTGAAAAATAATACATAATATGAAAAGAAAGGAATGAAAAAATGAAACGAAAGAATGTATTAACATGGACAGGGGGGGGG
>JAMPIJ010000047.1 GCA_023662905.1 Fusobacterium sp. | reverse complement strand
TGGTTGATCTGTTGTCCTTCATATTCAACATTCGTCTTTCTCGCCGTGAGACCTAGAAATCTCGCTTGGCTCGCTGCCATACCCATAACTTCGTTCCTTTCGTTTCCTTTCGTTCTTGATTACATCGACCGTTTCTTTTTGTAATCCGAGTTTGCTTGTTTCCTTGTGACATGCATGTCGGATATTTTTTTGAAAACTTTAATTTTTCTTTTCTTATTTGTAACATTTGTTTACAAAGTAACAAAAAACGCCCGATTTACGGGCGTTTTCAGAACTTTAATAAATGTATTAAAATTAGTCTTTAGCATGTCCAGCTGTGCCAAGAACGTCAACCATTTTGTGTTTAACCATTTCTTTAACAGCAGTTCTGCCTGGTCCCATGTATTCACGTGGGTCGAATTTTTCAGGGTGTTCAACAAAGAATTCTCTGATTGTTGAAGTCATAGCCAATCTCAAGTCTGTATCGATGTTGATTTTAGCAACGCCGTGTTTAGAAGCGTAGTTCAACATATCTTCTGGAACACCTTGAGCGTCAGGCAAGTTACCACCGAATTGGTTACATTTAGCAACGAATTCTTTAGGAACTGAAGATGAACCGTGAAGAACGATAGGATAATCGCCAAAACCAGCTTCTTTAAGAGCAGCTTTAATTTCAGCAAGTCTTTCGAAGTCTAATTTAGCTTCACCTTTGAATTTGTAAGCGCCATGAGAAGTACCGATAGCGATAGCTAAAGAGTCACAACCAGTTTGTTTAACGAATTCAACAGCTTCTTTAACGTTAGTATATTTAGCATCTTTAGCATCAACTTTAACGTCATCTTCAACACCTGCTAATTTACCGAGTTCAGCTTCAACTGAAACTCCTCTTTCGTGAGCGTATTCAACAACTTTCTTAGTCAAAGCAACGTTTTCTTCGAATGGGAATCTAGAACCGTCGATCATAACAGAAGAGAAACCGCCGTCGATACAAGATTTGCAGATTTCGAAATCTGCGCCGTGGTCTAAGTGAAGAGCGATAGGCACTGTAGTAGTAGCCAATGCAGCTTCAACCAATTTTACGAGGTAAGTTTGGTTAGCATATTTTCTAGCCCCTGCAGAAACTTGCAAAATAATAGGTGATTGAGTTTCTTCAGCAGCTTCAGCGATAGCTTGTAAAATTTCCATGTTGTTAACGTTGTAAGCACCGATAGCGTAGCCGCCAGCTAATGCTTTTTTGAACATTTCGTTTGTTCCAACTAATTTTCTTTCACTCATTTGAGTTCTCCTTCTTCTTGTATAATTTAATACACACATTCAGATTATAACAAACACGAAACCAATGCAAGCATGACTTTCTGGCGGAATTGACAGGCTTGAAAAAATGGTTTAAAATAAAAATATAAAAAAGAAAGGATTAATGTATGAAAAACTTAAAAGCTGAAAACCCTTGTAGTACGGCCCTGTTGAGTCGGGGGGGGGGGGTATGAGTCGACTGAGTCGACAGCCATTCACTGGAACCGTGCTTACGGACAACGATTAGCCTTTACTATGGCGGAAATCCTCTTATCTCTTACAATTATCGGTGTAGTCGCGGCAATAACGTTACCGTCGCTGACTGGAAACATTAACGAACGGACTTGGAACACACAGCGCAAGGCGCTTTATGCAAGATTTTCACAAGCGATTTCGCTCATGCCGGCGCTTAACGGCTTTGGAACACTAACTGAAACCGAAAGCGGAAGCGTTACAACAGACACCGCTGCTGAAACATTTATCACCGGAGGACTTGCTAAAGTCCTAAAAATCAATAATATTTGTGATTCGGAACACCTTGCAGACTGCGGGATTGCCTCTTCGTTCATGACGATGGGAGCTTCAACACTTACGACTCCGAAAACACTTCATACATTGAATGACAAATTCCGGAGTGCAGCGGCTTACGGGTCAACTTCATACTCTGCAATCAACACAAATGCCGTAGCGTTTGAAACCCAAAACGGCGAAAGCATCGTTGCGTATTACAATCCTGCCTGCCGTACCGAATACCTGAGCAACGAAACAAGAAGTTCAACACTAAATGTATTTGGCTATCCGCAGACAACAATGTGCGTAAACTTTATTTATGACCTAAACGGAACAAAAGGCCCGAACACCGTAGGCAAAGATATAGGGATTATCACCGTATTTAACGCAACGGATTCAATAGTTGTAGCGCCAATGCCAAATTCTACAAGGAACGCAACCTATGAAAGCTCTGATACTATGCAATGGAAAAATGCGGCAAAAGCCTGCACATTACAGGATTCAGAGAGCAGAATCCCGAATATTGACGAAGCTTCCGCGCTTTTAATCAATATAAACTTATTTAATTTAGGTACAAATGGTCTTTGGACAAGCACAATTCTTAGCGAAGAGCCTACTCAAGCGTGGGAAATTTCACCATCAACTGGAATCAGAACAACTGAATACAAAATCCAAGCTAGGCAGGTACGCTGCATAAAACGATAAAGAGCCGAAAGGCTCTTTTTTTGTGGTATACTTGAAAAAAAGGATTTAAACATGAACATAAACGTAACAAAAATGCAGGGCTGCGGGAATGATTTTGTCATTCTGACATACGAAAAGTTTTTAAAAACCGGCTTAACAATGAGCGAACTTGCGAAAAAAATTTGCGATAGAAACTTCGGCATCGGCGCAGACGGAATGATTATCCCTAAAACAGACACAACATCGACCGATATCGGCTGGTATTTCTACAACTCAGACGGCACAACTGCGCAAATGTGCGGCAACGGAATGAGATGTTTCGCTAAATACGTTTATGATAATAAACTTGTCGAAAAAACAACATTTTCTGTTGAAACACTTGCAGGCGTGATAAAACCTGAAATCCTCGACAACGGACTTGTGAAAGTAAACATGGGACCCCCAATTCTTGAACACACAAAAATCCCGTTCTGCGGCACCGACACATTAACCGCGCTTGATAAAACATTCAAAATCACACCTGTTTCAATGGGCAACCCGCATTGTGTCATAATCGTTGACGACGCTCCACTGGATTACGCAAAAACATACGGGCCGGAAATAGAAAAACACCCGTTTTTCCCAGAAAAAACAAACACTGAATTCGTAAAAATTCTATCACGCACCGAAATAGAAATGCGAGTATTTGAACGCGGCTGCGGCATAACTCTCGCCTGCGGAACCGGCGCGTGCGCAAGCGTTGTTGCCTGCGTTTTAAATAACTTAACAGAACGCAAAGTTAAAGTTAACCTGCAAGGCGGGCCTGTATTCGTTGAATGGCAAGGAAATCAGGGCGAAACAAGCCAAAATATCTTCCTCATCGGCCCCGCACAATACGTCTTTACAGCAAATTACAGCTTGTAAATTCTTGTTGTTTAATGTAGCATAGTATAAAAAGATTAATAAGGAGAAATATAAATGAAAAATTACGAATTAATGGTAGTATTTAAGCCAAACTTGGATACAGAAGAAGTTAACGCTGTAGTTGAAAAACTCTCTTCAACTGTTTCTGAAATGGGCGGCAAAGTTGAATCTGTTGATAAAGTTGGCAGAAAAAAATTAGCTTATGAAGTAGCTGGTTTCAGAGATGGTTTCTTCTCTACAGTTATCCTCGCTCTTCCTGAAGCTCAAGTTGCTGAATTCAAAAGACAATTAAGACTTAACGACAACGTTATCAGAACTATGTTCACTGAAGCTTGCGTTAAAGCGTAATTAGTCAAACTACAAAAAAGAAAAGGAAGTAAAAATGTCAATAGCTAAAGCAGTCGTAACAGGAACAGTATACAGAGCAGCCGAAAAACGTTATACTCAAAACGATATCGCAGTTTCTTCGTTCGTGTTAAATATCGGAACAAAAGATGAATTACTAATTAGAGTAATTTCAAAAAGAAAACTCCTCGATGATTTGGTATCATCTTTAGCAAAAAATGATAAAGTTTTAGTTGAAGGCAGACTTCAAATCGCAAGTGTTCAATCAGACAGCGGCGCAGAAAAACGAATCTACGAAATCGACGCCAACACAATCGAAAAAATGAGCGGCAGCGCACCTGCTTACTCAAACCCTGATTTTGGCACAAGCGAAAATATAGTTTCTTTCGGATCTGATGATTCAATGTCGAATGAATTAATCGGTGAAGAAGAAATCCCGTTTTGATATAACATTTAATGTCGAATTAAAATAAACTAGAAAGGTAAACATACAAAATGGCAAAACCAGATTACTCTGATAAGAAAAAAAGAAAAAATTGCAGCCTTTGCGCTGATAAAGTAGAAACAATCGACTACAAAGACGCTGCAAAATTGAAAAGATACTTAACTGAAGCAGGAAAAATTATTCCACGCCGCATCACAGGCAACTGCGCTAAACACCAAAGAATGATTGCAAACGCAGTTAAAAAAGCCAGAGAAGCAGCAGTTATCAGCTACGTATTTGACTAATAAAAACTAACAAAGGGGACAAGCAATTGTCCCCTTTAATTTTTTGCAAATAAAAAGGGCGTATTTAGATACGCCCTTAAAAATAAAGGAAACAAAGTTATATATAATTAAATTTATTAAAGCATTATACCGCCTGTCAAATCAAAGATTTGTCCGCTCGCATAGCTCGCAACGGCGGTGACGTAATGTTCCGCGCCCTGCTCGTTTCGCTCTCGCGAACCGACTCCGGCGCTTCACACCGACTAACGTTAGCCGAATGTCTTGAAGCTTGATTCAACGTTCTTTTCGATTACCTTAGATACTGCATCGATTTCGTTGC
>JAMPIJ010000046.1 GCA_023662905.1 Fusobacterium sp. | reverse complement strand
CAACCGGCTTCACTATGGCGGAGATACTTCTGTCATTAACAATTATTGGCGTGGTTGCGGCGATAACATTGCCGTCGCTGACGGGCAACATTAACGAGCGGACTTGGAACACGCAAAGAAAAGCTTTATTTGCTCGCATGTCACAGGCAATCGCGCTTATGCCGGCATTGAACGGTTACGGAACCTTAACCGAGGGTGCCTCTTCCACTTCCGCCGTCGACACTGCAGCTGAAACTTTTGTAACTGCTGGTTTGTCAAAAGTTCTCAAAATTAATAATATTTGTGATAGCGAACACCTTGCGGATTGTGGCTTACCTGCGAAAATTAATCCGTATTCCGGAAGCGCGCTTCCGTTCCCTAAAACAATGGCTGAAATGAACCCTGCTATTGTATCTAACAGTGCAACCGATACTATTCCGCATACTCAGCTTGATACAAAAGCAGCCGCGTTTGAAACAGCGAACGGCGAAAGTGTTGCGGTTTATTATTACCCAAACTGTGTTTCATCATTAATGGAAAATTTCAATTATAGTATGGCTTCAAAACTTTGTGTTAATTTTATTTATGATTTGAACGGCTCCAAAGGACCAAATACTTATGGTAAAGATATTGGGTTTATTAGTGTATTCTATCCCGCGGATAGTGAGGTTGTTTCTCCTTATGTTTCAAATAGAGATGTTAGTGATGGCGCTTCTCATACTCAAGCATTATCGCTCTGTAAAAATATCGATAGCGGAGAATGGAGAATGCCTAATAAAATGGAACTTGTATCAATGTATGTTAACAAGAATATTATTGGGGTATCTCATACTTGGACTTATTGGTCGTCAACAGTTTATGACTCTGAGCAGGCTTGGGATATGAATTTTACCGGCGGTAATGCAAATGTTGTTTCAAAAAATCATTCTAAGCATGTACGCTGTGTAAAACGTTAATTATTCAGACTGTGAATAGGGGCGGGGATTCTTCCGCCTCTTCTTACAAATATTTCCGGTGAAAGATTATTTACAGGCATAATCGGTGCTTCGCCTAGCAACCCGCCGTAATAAATTTTATCTCCTACATCTTTGCCCACTGCCGGAATAATTCTCACTGCCGTCGTCTTTTTATTAATCATTCCGATTGCCATTTCATCCGCGATAATTCCGGCGATTACGTCCGCGGTTGTTTTCCCTGGAATTGCAATCATATCAAGTCCGACAGAGCAAACTGATGTCATAGCTTCCAATTTGTCAAATGTTAAATAACCTTTTGTTGCGGCTTCAATCATTCCTGCGTCCTCGGATACCGGAATAAACGCGCCTGAAAGTCCGCCAACATAAGAGCTTGCCATAATTCCGCCTTTTTTTACTGCGTCATTGAGCATTGCAAGCGCCGCGGTTGTTCCGTGTGCGCCCGCGTGTTGAAGCCCCATTGCCTGAAAAATTCCGGCAACGCTGTCGCCCTCGGCAGGGGTTGGCGCAAGTGATAAGTCGATTACGCCGAATGGAATTTCTAGACGGTCAGCGAGTTTGCGGCCGATAAGTTCGCCGGTTGTTGTGATTTTAAACGCTGTCTTTTTAATTGTGTTTGCAAGAACGCTCATATCAGCGTCTTTAGGTAATGCTTCGATTGCGGCTCTTACTACCCCAGGGCCTGAAACACCAACGTTCAAAGCACATTCAGGTTCTGACATTCCGCAATAAGCGCCTGCCATAAACGGGTTGTCGTTTACGGAGTTGCAGAAGCAAACAAGTTTTGCCGCACCGATTCCGTCGCGGTCGGCTGTCAGGCGTGCCGCTTCTTTTATTGTTTCTGCCATTTTCAAAACCGCGTCCATATTTATTCCGGCTTTTGATGTCGCAAGATTTACGGATGAGCAGAGGCATTCTGTCTGCGCGAGGGCTTCCGGAATGCTTTCGATTAAAAGTCTGTCGCCTCTGGTAAAGCCTTTTTCGACAAGTGCAGAAAATCCACCGATAAAGTTTACACCTACGCTTCTGCCCGCTTCGTCAAGAGTTTTCGCAATTCTTACGTAATCCGGATTCTTGCAAGCCTCGCCGATTAAAGAAATTGGAGTCACCGCAATTCTTTTATTAATAATCGGAATTGAATAATCGTTCTCCAATTCTCCGGCGTATTCGCAAAGGTTTTTCGCGTATTTTGTAATCTTCTTATAAATATTGTCGCAAACTTCATTAATATCAGGTGAAATGCAGTCGCGCAGGCTTATCGCCATCGTAACCGTTCTGATATCAAGGTTATGAAGTTTTATCATATTAATCGTTTCTAAAATTGAATTTTCATTAATCATGGCCAATTATTCCTAACATTCCCATTCTGGAAATAATATCGTAAGTTTTAACTTTTAATTTTAATTCTACGCGGCGGCTTTTGTCGAAGTCTTCTTTTCCATCTACAAGTATCGGTTCAGAGTAACTTTTGCCCTCAACAACGAGCATTTTGCGTAATTTTTCATCGTAAATAGGGTTGATTTTTGTCTTAAACATATATTCTGCAACAGAATTTGCACGTTGTAAGCTTAGTGTCATATTTCGCACGTACTGTTCGTTTTCTGTCGCAAGGTTTGCAAACTGTTGTGAATCCGTGTGTCCTTGAACAACTATGTTTGTGATATTTTCTTCAAGTTCGGCATTACTGAATATGTTATCAATATAAATCGGAACCAATCTGTCCAGATAATCTTTACCACGTTTTGAGAGAACAAAACTGTTAACTTCAAAAAGTTCCAGATCCGAAATCTTAACATCACCTGTTAACGGATCAACTTTAGCGTCAATGTCTGCTTCTTTAAGCTTTTCAACAAGTTCTTTTGAGGCTTCCATTTGTTGTTGTTTTTGTTTTACGGAATCCTGTGTGAAACCTGTCATCGCAAGTACAAACAATACCATGAAGATAATCGCCAAACCTAAAAGTAAGTCTGACATTGTTGTCCAGAAAATGTTGCCTTCACCTGCGGCTTCGCCACCGCCGCCTTTTCTTCTCATAAGCATTGTTTGTTTCTCCTAGAATAGATCATCGACATCGTCTGTCTTTTTAGAAGCTTCTTTAAGCTGTTTGTTCATCTGGTTGATACCAAAAATTAGGTTTTCCAAATATGGAACAAGGTTGCTTGCAATACCAGAGTTGAGCGCAACTTTGAAGTTTGCCGGAAGCATTGAAAGCAGGTTTGATATTGAATTGTTTTGAATTTTTGTTTCTTTCAATAATTCAAGCAAGAATTTTTCTGATGAAATATTATCGAACAATTTGGCCATCATATCTTCAGCCGCTGCGAGTTTGTTTCTAACCATTAGAGAGAACAAGGCGTTTTCCATAATCATGAATGTCAAGGAAGCGCCTACCGCGATAACGGAAACAAGCGCCGCAACCTGCATGGAACTCATCAGGTTTGCAACTGAAGCAACTGTTCTTTCCTGAGTTGAAAAGTCGATTTTACCGAACGCAATCGCAATGTTCAAGAACGTAAATAATGGCCCGAAACCTGTCAAAATCGTTGGAAACGTACCGATTAATTTAGCGTTGAATTTTTTTGCCGCAAGGGTTTCTTCATTGAAGAAATAAAGCGGGTCAACGGTTGTTTGAATATTCTGAACAGTCGATGAAACTTCTTTATATGTAAGCTGATTGTTTTCATTTTTCAGTGCGACTGATTCAGAGAAAACGAGTGTATTTTTGAATTCCAGCCACATTGGCGCAACATAAGGGTTGCCGCACATCCACTCGTCAATCTCGTTAAACCGGAAATTCAAATCGTGTTTTGAAAATCTTGAAATAAAATCGTTGAATATAGTTAATTCTTTGCCAACTTTTTTGTATGATTTGATTGTATAACAAGTAGCGTAAATGAAAGTTGAAATAACTATTAATATAGGTGGATCTGTAAAAACGTGTGCTAAATTCATAATATCTCCATTATATGGGGTAATTTTAGCACGCTAAGCGCCTTTGTGTCAAAGGAGAACAGGAAATTTCCATCGTTCGGTGTATTAAATTCTTCTTTATATTTCCTAACATTGTGATTAAAGCGCCGCGATAAAATCGCGGCGCTTTTTTGTTATCTTTTAACGCAACGAGTTCGGTAAGATGTTGTTTTTGGAGCTGCATTTTTTACGTATGAGTCAAAACCGACTGCCCAGGCGTGTTCGGAATCTGCAACGCTTCCAGACCAATATCCGGTAGTGCTACAGCCTATAAAAATATTATTGTATGACATCGCAATTAGTTCTTCTACATTTGGTAGTCTGCTTTCGCTATCCATACTTGTGCAGGTGTGCAAGGACTCTAGCCACGGTTTTGAATCGTTTTCCTGCGTTAAAGGTATAGGTGCAACAACGCTTGAATCCGTTGGATATAGAACCGTAATAATCCCGATGTCTTTGCCGAATGTGTTTGGCCCTTTTGAGCCGTTCAAATCATAAATGAAATTAGCGCACATATTTTCGGTGACGACATAGAATGTTTTTGCTAAACTGCTTATACATTTTGGATTGTAATATGTTAAAATAGATTCACCATTAGTAGTTTCAAACGCGGCAGCTTTTGTGTTGATTGGCTGAGTGTTTTGGTGCTGTGTACTGTTGAAGCCCGTGGTGAATTCGGCATCAAAATTACTGTTTAAACCGTGCAGGTCAGAAATGGAGCTTACGGCTATTTTAGTGTCGCCTTTAATATTTGTTATACTTTCGGGAATTCCGCAGTCAGACAAGTGTTCGCTGTCACAAATGTTGTTGATTTTTAAGACTTTGGATAAACCAGCAGTAATGAAAGTTTCCGCCGCAGTGTCGGTTGTATCATCAAGCGTACCATATCCATTCATCGCCGGCATTAGGGAAATAGCCTGAGACATTCTGGCATAC
>JAMPIJ010000045.1 GCA_023662905.1 Fusobacterium sp. | reverse complement strand
TATCTCTGCCATAGTGAAGGCCTGTTCAGCACGCCCCCCCCCCCCTGATAACATGTTTACAATCTTTCGTTTCATAAATTCCTTTCTCCCAAGTTTTACTCGGGCCTATGTATGAAAGTGGCTCAGCCACTCCTTTATTTCTTTTTTCATTATGGAACATGTTTTCAATAATGTCAATATGTGAAAAACCGGTATTCACGTTCAATACCGGCTTTCTTATATATATAATTACACATTAAAAATAAAAATAATCAAATTTACCAATTAAAAGCAGTTCTCCGCCGCCTGTTTGGCAAACGCGGTTTGCCAATCCGCGGCTTCGCTGTCTAAATTAGCACAGAGCCATCAACGCTTTTACTGAACGAGCGTTATCTCTTACCATTTCAATTTCAGAATTTGCAACTGCTTCTTCAAGAACTTGCATTGCAATTTCTTTGTTTTGTAAAGATAACAATTCATTGATAGTACTCATTGCTACGCTTGTTGAAAGGTCGTTAATACCTTTGCCTTCGTGCATAATCACGATGTGCAAAGATTCTGCCATATTTTTTCTTACAAGCGCTCTTGCTGTCATTTCTCTGATTGAATCAACAGAAGAGTTTGTTCCGATTTCGTTCAATACGCTGATAGATTCCATATCTTCATGCATTGCCAAACCATTGATAATGTTGGTGATATGTTTCATATTTTTGTCTGAACTGTTTTTGCTGAAATCATTTTTAATTTCAGAATTTACTGTTGAGTCTGTAGAAGAAGATTCAAAAGTATCTCTTTCTAAAACTGCAGTAGCGCCTGACATTTCAGATTTAGAAGTGTTTCCAAAGCTGAAATTCCATTTGCTGAAAGTGTTTTCTTTTTTATCGTTATTCATCAAAATTTCCTCCTAATATACAGAAAGCCTATGCCATCTGCATTCTGCTGCTTTCAATTGATTCAAGTGCAGCAAATGTTTGTCTTGTACTGCTTATTGGGGCAGTTGAATAATATTTTTGTGAAGGTGTTCTGTCAACAACTGACATAATCAAATCTTCTGCTTTTGTTTCGTTTAACCATTTTCCAACGGTTTTAACACCATCAGCGATTCTTTTTCCAAAAGCTACTGCTGATTCTGTCCAAGCTTTGAATTTTTCGCCCATGTTTGACAATGAACCAACTTGTGCTGCTTTTTTCAATTTTTCAATTCTTCCTGAAAATCCAATTTTTTCAGCGTTGTTGTTTTTTGAAGACACATAAACATCAGCGTTCAACAAGTTTCCGTTCATATTTGCGAACGGGTTTTGTGAAGCTTGGTGAGATGGTCTTGCAACGTTGTTTTCGTGTTTTGACGTATTGAAGATACGTTCACGAATACTAGCTACTGATAAATTTGCCATTACTTACGTCCTTTCGTTACAGGTATAATGTCTATTCACTTAATTAGTCTATTCTACACAGTTTAGAATACCATAGGGTCTAGAATTGTTAATCGACTATATGATGTATTATTTTTTAATATTTTATACTTTAGTTGTAGATTTTATGATAAAGTTGAAATATGGAATACAAGAATTTAGAACGATTAATAGAGATTATAGAAACCCTGCGCTCACCAAACGGATGCCAGTGGGATAGAGAACAAACCCATTACACGCTTCGTCCGAACATGTTGGAGGAAGCTTACGAAGCCGTTGACGCGATGGATAGCGGCGATATGAAACATTTGCGTGAAGAACTGGGCGATGTTTTGCTTCAAGTTGTTTTGCACGCACAAATCGCCAAAGAAGAGGGTGCGTTTAATATAGAAGATGTTGCACAGACGCTTAACGAAAAACTTATCCACCGTCACCCGCATGTTTTCGGCGATACAAAAGTAAGTTCAACAAAGGAAATTCTAGATAATTGGGATAAATTAAAACAGGAAGAAAAACAGCACCGCAAATCTGCAATGGATGGAATCTCAAAATCGCAATCCGCACTTATGTCTGCGCAAAAAATAAGTAAAAAAGCGGTTAAAACAGGCTTTGAATGGGAATGCGAAGATGATTTATACAAATGTATTTTCTCAGAATTTGACGAATTCAAAGAAGCCTGCCAAGAGGGTGATTTTGAACATAAAGAGGAAGAATTCGGCGATATTCTTTTTGCGGTGGTGAACCTTGCACGCTGGAACAAAATTGATGCGGAACAGGCGCTTTTAAAATCCAATAAAAAGTTCATGACCCGCTTCCGCAAAATGGAAGAACTAGCGACCAAACCGCTTAACGACTACACTCCAGCTGAATTTGAAGCTCTATGGCAAGAAGCCAAAAAAGCGACAGCTTAGCGCTTGACAACTGAAGAGAAAAACAGGTAAAATAAGGGCATGGCGATAGTTTATTTAAGTTTAGGTTCAAATAAAGACGACAGAATCGGCTATATTCAGCAGGCGAGTTTGCAGCTTGGCGCGATTGAGGGTGTTGAGATTATCAGAACCTCCGCATTTTACGAAACCGAGCCGTGGAATATGCAGTCTGACAACTGGTTTGTTAACGCTGTTGTAGAACTCAAAACAACACTAACACCTCAAAGACTTCTTGAAGAATGCAAGCGTATTGAAAAACAATTGGGCCGCAAACCTGCAACAGCCGGAGTTTACGAAGACCGTACGATTGATATCGACATTCTTTTCTATAAAAAAGAAATTATAGACAGTGCCGAACTTACTATCCCGCACAAATACGTTCATTTGCGTGCGTTTACGCTTGTTCCGCTGTTGGAACTTATCCCTGATTTTGAACATCCTGTTTTACATAAAACTATCAGCGAACTTCATGAAGATTTAGAAAACCCTGAAATGGTATTCCTTTATGGCACAAGAATTTAGGGTCGGAATTATCGGCGGCGGGCCTGCGGGCTGTTTTTGCGCCTATAATTTGCAACAGGATTGCGATGTCACGATTTTTGAAATGTCGTCACCGCTAAAAACCTTGCTTGTCACAGGCGGCGGCCGGTGTAATCTTGCACATGCTGAATATGATTTTCGCGAACTTACAAAATTCTATCCGCGCGGCGAAAAATTTCTTTATTCAGTATTTTCAAAATTTGGTACTGCAGATACACTGGAATTTTTCAATTCAATCGGCGTGGAAACTTACACACAGGACGACAATAGAATTTTCCCGACCTCAAACAGCGCGGCCGATGTTAGAGAAAAATTTCTGAACGCTTTAAAAGCAAAGATAAAAAAAGAAAAAGCATTGCGAATCAACCAATTTGACGACGGGCTTGAAGTTGTAACCGACGCCGGCTCGTATAAATTTGACGCAGTAGTGATGAGCATTGGCGGACATGCGGGCTATAATATCGCGAAATACCTTGGTCACAACATTATCGACCCGAAACCGGCGCTTGTCGGCCTCAAAACCGACAAACTTTTTCCATCCGGCGTTGTTCTCAAAAACGTTAAAACCAAAATTGGCAAAAAAGTCTTACAAGATGACCTGCTTTTCACACACAACGGAATTTCCGGCCCGCTGGCGTTCAAGATTTCATCACTTAACGCGCGAGAAAAATTTCCGTATACAGTTACCCTCGATGTAACCGGCGAAATTGATCTGCAAAAAATGTTCGACGCAAACCCGCACAAAACCTTGAAAAACCTCATCGGCGAACTGGTTCCAAAATCCTTTGCCGCAGCAATCTGCCCGCCGGAAGAGATTAAATGCTCACAGGTCAGTGCAAAAGTTCGAGAATCAGTCCTGCAAAATCTTCGCAGCCTTGAAATAAAAGTTCTTGCCCATTCAGGCGCAGGCGAAGTCGTCACCTGCGGCGGCATTGACCTAAAAGAAATCAACCCGAAAACAATGGAATCCAAACTTGTTCCAAACCTTTATTTCTGCGGTGAAGTTATGGATATTGACGGATTTTGCGGCGGGTTTAACCTGCAAAACTGCTGGTCAACTGCCTACATCGCGTCAAAAGCTATTCTCTGTTAGCTCCACAGCATTTTTTGAACTTCTTACCGCTTCCACAAGGACAAAGGTCGTTTCTACCAACGTTTGAAAAATCCACACCATCTGGAATTTCAGGCATTTCTTCCTCTTCCTCAATGATACCAAGAGTATTTGAAAAAGCTTTTGACTTATACAAAACAGAAGTCGGAGAAAAAACTTTCTTCTCTAAATACTGCGGTTTGTACTGCTGTAAAAGCCCATCAAGAGTAAACCCTGATTTCATAATCTCATTAACGCGATCCATAAAATTCGCATTTTTCGCCGCGACTCTGCGGATTAAATTTGCCGGCAATTTGTCGTTTTCAAGAAAATACTTAACGCAAGCCTCATAGCCCTCGATAGTTTTGTAATCTTCAACCTCGAAAATCCTATTGAAAGTCTTATAAAACGGCACTGCATAAAGCCCCAACTCGCGGTCATAAATTACGCCAACGTCATAAACCTCTTCGTGAGAAGAAAATCCGCCAAGAGAGTTCTCAAGGAAATCACTGTATGAATTATTAAATTCGCTAACATTAAAATATTTATAAACCTCAGGCTCCTGAATTTTGTCCTGAACATCAACACGCTCACCTAGTTCCGCAAACTCATTGTAAGCGCCGATGACATCATCCGCAAACTTACTTGTTGTAATAACTTCATCTGAATTAAAAAACTCAACGAATTTTTGATAAAGATTTTCAATCTCAGCCTCGAGTTCAGCTTGTTTTTCAGGGTTATCCTGATAAGCAAGCTCAGGATTTTCAACAAGTTTCGCAACAGAATATCTTAGTGCGTCCTCACGTCTTGTTGATGGGAGAATTCCAGAAATCTCTAACAAACAAACTTCATCCTTGTATTTAGTAATTCTAGCGACAACATACTGGCCAACGCCGACACCGCGAAACGCCGTCATTTTTACAAGCGAAACCGCATCGTATGTTTTTTCATTGATTACGCTATAAAGGGAAAACCCGTTTTTCAATACACGTTTAATCTCAAAAACAGAATGAATAGAATTCAAAAGTGATAAACAAACCTCTTTTTCTTCCATCCCTAAACCTTTTTTCTTTTCAAGATAAATTCTAGCAATAGGTTTATTCTGCAAACGACGTTCGAAAATATAGTTCAAACACGCGGTGTTAAAGTCCATAACAGCATTCTGTCCGACACCAACTGTCCTGATATATTCCTGAAAATCCGCCTGAATACTTGCATCTTCCTGAATAAAAGCAACTATATTTTTAATCGTATCACTAACTATTTTCAAATCTTCTAATAACATATACAAATTCTCCCTTGAGAATAATATATCCTAAACGCCTTGAAAACTCAATAGACAGTCGGGGAATGCAAATAAAAAAGGGCGTAATTCATACGCCCTTAAAAAATAAAGGAAACAAAGTTATATATAATTAAATTTATTAAAGCATTATACCGC
>JAMPIJ010000044.1 GCA_023662905.1 Fusobacterium sp. | reverse complement strand
TCTCGCTAACAATTATTGGTGTGGTTGCAGCGATAACGTTGCCGTCATTGACAGGTAACATTAATGAGCGAACTTGGAATACGCAGCGAAAAGCGCTTTATGCTCGATTTTCTCAGGCAATCGCCTTAATGCCAGCGCTTAACGGGTATGGAACTTTGACCGCGGGTGATTCTTCAACGTCCGCTGTTGACACCGCGGCTGAAACATTTGTAACGGCAGGACTTGCTACCGTTATGAAAATTAATAATATTTGCGATTCTGATCATCTGGAAGATTGTGGTGTTCCTGCAACGATTAATCCTCTTGCTGGTACATCTGCGCTTGATTTCCCTAAAGATATGGAAACCTTGAATCCTCGTCTTGTAGGAAAACGCGCTACTGCCGTGGATGCTATGGATGTGCTTAACACTAAGGCCGCAGCATTTGAAACTCAAAATGGTGAAACAGTAGTTGTTTACTATAATCCTCATTGTGTAGGTAGTTTGAATGAAACGGCACAAGGTACCGGCGGGATTTATATTGGCCCTAAATTATGTGCGAATTTTATATATGACTTGAATGGAACTAAAGGGCCGAATACTGTTGGTAAAGATATTGGCTTTATGTCAGTACTTTATCCATCAGATCCGATTGTTGTAGCACCTGTTCCGACAAGGCAGTTGGATTCAACATATCGCAGAGATGAGGCGGTTAGGGCATGTACATCTTATGATTCTGATTATAGATTGCCAAACCGTGATGAATTAGCTTCTCTTTCAGCTAATAAAAATTTGATATCTGCAACGGGAACCGCCTATTGGTCGGCGTCAAAACGTACAGCTACTACAGGCTGGATAAGTTCGTTTCAAGAGGCTAATATTGATTCATACGGGATTAACAGTCCTTGGAATATTATTTGTGTGAAACGATAATTTTGTCGGGGCAAGCCTATAGGACTTGCCCCATTTTTTATATGATGCTATAATATTTATATAACAGGGAAATGTGTGTTGAAAAAACTTAGTAAGAAAAATGTGAATAAATCAAATGTGGTTCCAAAATCTTTTGCGACCAATCCCATTGCATCGCAGAATGCGTTGGAACTTTTTGCACGTCAAACGGATATTAAAAAGTTCACTAATCTTGTTATGCAAGGTGAAATTAGCGATGAATTTTTAGATTTGACGCAGGCTGAATTATTGATGAAAGATATTTTCAATCCATTTGATGAAAAATCCTACAAGCGTCTTGCGGAGAATGAAAAGTTACTGAATGATTTAACAACGGATATGGATTGACGTGAATCCTCCACCGCCGCAGTGGTGGTGATGGTGTCCGCCGCCCCATAGTCCGAACCCGCCGAATGGCATCATAGGCATACAACCCATGCCAAGGCCAAATCCGCCAAACATCATAGGACTTGCCATTGCGAATAGATTAGCCTTTTGGTCTGTATATGGAACGAATGAGTTCATTGTATAGCCCCAGTAATTGCCGTGTTGAGCCATGTGATCTGCCATGCCTATTCGCATCGCTGAACCCGTCAGGTTAAAAAACAGGTTATTCAGTGCGCTGCCTTTATTTTCCTTGCGGTCTTCTAAATATTGGTTTGTGCATTGTAAACCTGCGTTTATATAACTCAATGTTGCAAGTGTATCTGCTGTACTCATTACAAATATCCCTTATTTGGTTTCCTCTTGTATATATAAAGTATTGAATTGAAACATGATTTCCTTTTTTACGAACATTGTAACAGTTTGTTTACATTCGCTAAAGAAATAGTCTTTGCTTACCGATATAAAACATATCAGGAAACAAAAAAGGGATTAAAGTTATGTCTTTCGATGTGAGCGCACAATTTAAGTCTGGAATAGATACCGGCGTATTGAAGCAGGTTTCTCAAGAAATCTTGAAACGTGCCAACGCTAAAAACGCGGATTTTAATGTTAACAATTCTGCGTTCAAAACTGCGTCACAAGCAAGACAGGAACTTGGTTTGAATCTTTATAACGGCAGTGTTGATTCTAATACTGCAAGACAGATTGCGTTAAATAATTCAGGGCTTCAAATCCAGTTGAATCAAAATGTTTTGGAATCAATCAAGTATTTGAATACTCAAGCTGCGCAACGCAATGCGAATAATTTAGAGGGAAGATTGACAGTTGATGTTAACGAGATTACAACAAAAGTCGTTGCTCCAGAAAACCCGACTTTAACTCAAGGAATTCTAAGTTTTGCAACAGATAAGGATAAAAGCGGTTCACAAACTCCATATAGAGGTGAACTTCTTCAAGTAGAGAAAAAAGACGAACAAAAAGTGGATAATATTTTTGAAAGAGTATTCTAACCGACGAACAATAGTGAAGATTAAAAAAGCGCCTTTCGTAGGCGCTATTTTTATTATAGCTTGACATATACTAAAACATGCTACATAATACCAATATAGAAAGGATGAACTTATGAACACGAAAAAAGTATTAACATTGACAGGGGGGGGGGAGCTCCTCATCAGGTAAATCTAACGTAACCGGTAGCCGTCCAGCCAAATATGGAACCGGCTCAGCCGGGGCCTTTACGATGGCGGAAATTTTGCTCTCGCTAACAATTATTGGTGTGGTTGCAGCGATAACGTTGCCGTCATTGACAGGCAACATTAACGAGCGTACATGGAACACGCAGCGTAAAGCGCTTTATGCTAGAATGTCACAAGCGATTGCGCTTATGCCATCTATAAACGGGTACGGTACGCTCTCTGAGGATGAAAGCGGATGCGTTACGGAAGATACTGCCGCAGAAACTTTTCTCACATCTGGGTTATCAAAAGTTCTTAAGATTAACAATATTTGTGACAGCGAACACTTAGAAGATTGTGGAATCCCGCAAAAGGTTACAAAAATGAACGGCGAAAATGCATTCTCATCGTTCCCAAAAACTTTACTTGATTTTAACGAAGAGTTTTCAGTGAGTTATTCTAATCCCGACGACAGGGAATATTATTATTCGCAGATAAACACTAAGGCCGCCGCGTTTGAAACGGCTAACGGAGAAAGCGTTGTCGTTTATTACAATCCGCGTTGTTCAAGCGATAAAACGATAAAAGATTTTCTTTATTCACAATCTTTAATGTGTGCGAATTTCGTATATGACTTAAACGGCTCGAAGGGGCCAAATACTGTTGGAAAAGATATCGGCTTTATGTCTGTCGTTTATGCGTCCGATTCTGTTGTTGCTGCGCCGAAACCGTTACAACCAACCGGCATTAGTGGTGACTTACAGGAAGCCATACAATATTGTCGAAATAATCGTGATAATGCCCGTGTCCCCAATTTAGAAGAATTAATGTCTATTTTCTATAATAAGAATTTATTAGGTGTTGGTACGTTTGCAATGTGGTCGACAACAAAAGATTCTAATGGTCATAATTATATGTTAAGGCTCTGGTCAGGTACAATTGGACGCATTGGTACGGATACTGAACGAGAAATCTATTGTGTTGAACGTTAAATATACAAGAAAGGCTCGTAAAACGAGCCTTTTTCTTATTAATTATACTCATTATTTTGAAAATCTTCGTCTGAAGTTAGATTAAGGACTTCTTCCAAAGCGTTTCGTTCTTTTTCGGATTTTTTGCGTTCTTCTTCTTTGTCGTCGAGGATTGATTTTTTCTTGTTGTTGATAACGTTTGCGACATTCATCATTGCAAGTGAGTTAAGAGTTGCTCTGAGAGCTGCGCTTCTGTCCATATAAGGGTTTTGGTTCTGATTTTCTTCCTCTTCGCTTCTTTTTTGCTGCGCGAAATATTCACCGCCTTGACCCATTTTATCATCCTGAGTGCGGGCAGCTGTGCCTGATATATCGCCGCTTTTGAAGTTGAAGGACCCTCCGATTCCGTAGAACCCTGCCGATCTGTTGTCGACCATTTTCTTATCCCCTTGTGTTTAGTGTATTTTTCCTCTACATACATGTTTATTTAATCACACCAAACCACGTTTATAAATCCTCTAAATATATTATTTTGCTAGTTAATTCAAAAAAGTTTACATTATTTAATCTGTTTTTGACGGAAAACATTGTATTTTTCTGAAAAATAGTGTAAAATTATACAGTCGATTTAAGTCGATAGTCAGTAAGAGGTTATTTATATGAATTTTAATTTATTAATGCAGATTTTTGTGGCATTGGGCCTTGGTGTCAAACGTAACTGGCACATTTTTGCGGGCATTATTTTAGGTATTGTTTTCGGAATTTTGATGCATACTTTTGAAACTCCTTATAACAATCATATTTTGCAATGTCTGGTTTTTGTCGGACAGGTATTTATTAGATTAATCCAGATGGTAGTTATTCCGCTGGTTGTTTCTGCGATTATCATTGGCGTTACGAGTATCGGGGATAACAGACAGCTCGGTAAATTCGGTAAGAAAATGATTATTTATTATGGAATTATTACCTCAATTGCAGTAACTATCGGTGCTGTTCTTGCTATAATCTTTAAACCTGGTATCGGCGCGGCACAATATATTACGGAAAATGCGGCTTTAAGCGCTCAGGAACTCGTTAGAAACGCGATGGCTCAGCAGGGTAATATTTTGAACCTCATTCTTGACTTTATTCCACGTAACCCGTTTGCATCTTTTGCAACTGGAAATATGGTTTCTATTATTGTATTTGTTCTGCTTTTTGCAATTGCGTTAGCAAAAGTTGGCGATATCAATAGACCTATTGTTTCATTCTTTGAATCTGTTTTCGCGGCAACAATGAAAGTTACTGATTGGATTATGATTTTGGCGGCTCCTGGGGTGTTCGCTCTTACTGCAAGTGTTGTGGCATCTTTCGGGTTAGATATTTTCGCTAGTATTTCTAAATATTTATTAGTATTGCTTTTGGGATTCTCATTAATGCTTTTTGTAGTTTATCCGATTTTCTTAAAAGTTTTCTCAAAAGTTTCAGCGGCTATGTTATATTCGGCTGTTGCAGAGGCTTTGATGGTAGCGTTTGGTACCGCAAGTTCTTCAGCAACATTGCCTTTGACTATTGCTTGCTGTGAAAAAAGAGGTATCTCACATAAAATCGCAAGTTTTGTTCTTCCACTCGGTGCGACATTGAACTTTGACGGAACAGCGTTGTTGCAAACAGTTGCGGTAATCTTCCTGACTCAAGCTTACGGAATTGCGTTGACTCCGCTTTTAGTTCTTCAAATTGCGGTGTTAGCGATTATCGCGTCAAGCACTTGCGCGGGAATTCCTGGGGCTGGTTTGATTACGATTGCGTTAATCTTAAACGGAATGGGATTAAGCCCAGAACAACTGGTTGCCGGCTTTGCGTTCCTGTTCACTATTGAACGTGTAACAGATATGATGAGAACGCTGGTTAACGTTGCATCCGATACCGTTGTCGTTGCGACAATCGCTGATAACGAAAACGAAATAAATTATGATTTATTAAACAATCCGGAAGGATACGAAAAGATTTCATAAAAATTTAAGGGGCGTAAGCCCCTTGATTTTTGTCCAAAAATATTGCATAATAATCGTAGAAAGGAAGGAACCTATGAACACGAAAAAAGTATTGTCATTGACAGGGGGGG
>JAMPIJ010000043.1 GCA_023662905.1 Fusobacterium sp. | reverse complement strand
CCTCAACCGGCTTTACAATGGCGGAGATACTCCTGTCATTAACAATTATTGGTGTAGTTGCGGCGATAACTTTGCCATCGCTCACAGGTAACATTAATGAGCGAACTTGGAATACTCAGCGAAAAGCGCTTTATGCGCGTATGTCACAGGCGATAGCTCTAATGCCTGCGTTGAACGGCTATGGAACTATTGATGAAACAACCAGTACTGATACAGCTGCTGAAACCTTTGTGACTGGTGGGCTTGCTAAAGTTTTGAAAATTAATAATATTTGTGCGTCAGGCTCTTTAAAAGATTGCGGTATTCCAGAGAACATTAATACTCTTGCCAACGGACAAATTTCGTTTCCGCAGGATTGGAATGAGTTGAACCCTAAAATGCTTGACGCGTCGTATGCAAATTCGTCAGCTGGAGTTGCGCTATCCAATGAATTAATAAACGCAAAAGCTGCAGCGTTTGAAACCGCTAACGGCGAAAGCATTGCAGTATATTATCAGCCGAATTGTGTTGCTGATATGAATGAAGGTAGTGTCTATATGATACAACCTAAAATCTGTGCAAACCTCATATACGATTTGAACGGAACCAAAGGCCCGAATACTGTCGGTAAAGATATCGGGTTTATGAGTATTTTGTATCCGACGGACGGAATTGTAGTGGCTCCGGTACCGGTTGTTGGCGGAATGACAACTGGCGATTACCAAACTCTATTGAAAAAATGTAGAAGTTACGACGACGCAAGGCTTCCGATTAAAGAAGAGTTGGCGTCTATGTTTGTGAACAAAAAATTATTGAATGATGATATTAACAATTACGTTTCGGCAACAACTCCTAGTACGAATGTAAATTCTGTTTATCATTTGTTTTTTACCGAAGGCGTTTATGCCGCTACGCCTAAATCTGCCACCAGTAATCGTGGTTGGTGTGTAAAACGTAACTAAAAAAAGGAGCCTTACGGCTCCTTTTTTTAAAACAGATTTTTGAAAAAGTCTATAATGGTTGGTATTGCGCTGTCGTTCATTATTACCCATTTTGTAAAATAGAACATCGCCGGAATCGTGAAGATAAAGCTGTCTGCTCTATCTAAGAACCCGCCGTGACCAGGGAGGCTGTTGCCTGAATCCTTAACCCCTGCGTCGCGTTTGATTAGGGATTCACACAGATCGCCGATTTGTGCGCAAATCGTACAGATTAAACCGGCAAACGCCGCTAAATACCATTCAACCCCGATTGTAAGGCCAACGATTGTCGCGCCGATTATTGCGCAGATTACCCCGCCGATTGAACCCTCGATTGTTTTGTTAGGGCTGACTATCGGGGCAAGCTTATGTTTGCCGAATTTTGTTCCGACATAATAACAGCCGATATCCGTAAGTAAAATTGATGTAAACATCATGATTACAAACCCGAGTCCGCTGTCGTAAGTGCTTGAGTGCAAATCACGCAGGAAAATTAGGTGCAACGGGAACCAGCCGCAATATACAAAACCTAAAATGGTTGTTGCAACATTTGCGATGTATGGCTGGCGGCCGCGGAATAAAATCCACAGGAATGCTGCCATTGTGCATAATGTGAGCGCGATTGATACTAAATCAAATTGTTTGAAGTAAGCGATTATTGCAAGAAATACTTCTGACGCAATAATTATCTTCAAACTAGGGTAGAATCCTTTGTGTTCGAGGATTTTTACATACTCGCGTGACGCAAGGCACATAAATCCAAGAATCAAAAGTGCAAGCCAGAGGCCGCCCCAGATGATTGAGTATAATACGATTACGCCTAAAATCAGGCCTGTCAGCATTCTTGTTGCGTTTTTATTCAATTCCATTATACGGTTAAAACCTCTTTTTCTTTTGCGGCAACTTCAGTATCGATGATACCTGTGTATTTGTCTGTTAATTTTTGGATTTTGTCTTGAGTGTCTTTAACCAAATCTTCAGGAAGATTTTCTTCTTTTTCGATTTTTTTCAAGTCGTCGGTCATATCGCGTCTTGCGTTACGGATTGCAACTTTTGTATCTTCGCCGATTTTTTTAACTTCTTTAACTGTTTCGCGGCGTCTTTCTTCGGTCATTGGCGGGAAGTTTAATCTAATGCAAACACCGTCACTGTTTGGAGTGATACCGATTTCAGATTTAATGATAGCTTTTTCGATGTCTTTAAGAATTGATTTGTCGTAAGGTGAGATTACAAGGGTTGTACCGTCTTGAACTGTTACCTGTGACATTTGACGAAGTTGTGTTGGCACTCCGTAGTAATCAACGAGAACTCTGTCTAAGATTAACGGATTAGCGCGGTTTGAACGGACTGCGGCAAATTCACGGTGTAACTGCGTGATTGCTTTTTCCATTTTTTCTTCGCCGAATAAAAATAATTCATCTAATGCTTCTGACATATTTAACCTCTTTCTTATAGTTAGTGTACGTAAGTTCCGATTTTTTCGTTGTTAAGGATTTTGCAAAGTCCGTCTTCTAAGTCGAAGTCAAACACGACGATTGGAATATGGTTTTGTTTGCAAAGTGCGCAAGCTGATGTATCCATAACTTTGAGTTCGTTTTTGATGATGTCATCGTAAGTCATTTCTTCGATTTTTTTAGCGTCAGGGTTTGTGCGCGGGTCGTCTGTGTAGACGCCATCGACTCCGTTTTTCGCCATAAGCATAGCTTCTGCGTTAATTTCAGACGCTCTGAGGGCTGATGCGGTGTCGGTTGTAAAGAACGGGTTGCCTGTTCCTGCTGCGAATATTACGACGCGGCCTTTTTCAAGGTGGCGGATTGCGCGGTGGCGGATGTAAGGTTCTGCAACCTGATTAATCGCGATTGCGCTTTGAACACGGCAAGGTACGTTTAATTGATTTAATGCGCTCTGCAGTGCAATGGCGTTCATAACGGTTGCGAGCATTCCGACATAATCGCCGGAAGCTTGATCCATGCCAAGTTTCGCGCTGTTTTTCATTCCGCGGAAAATGTTTCCGCCGCCGACTACAACTGCTACTTCTGCACCCAAATCACGTGCCTTTTTAATCTCTTCTGCCATCTTTCTCACCGGCGGATAATCAATACCAAACTGCTGTTCGCCAAGCAGTGCTTCGCCGCTTATTTTTAATAATACTCTTTTATATTTTAGTTCCATTGTGCCTCTCCTAATACCCCTTTTCTTTAATGTTATACAAAAACAACAATATTGTAAAGAAAAGGTTTAAATTTTGTAACTATATAATAGGATAACTTGCAAACCTCATGTTTATGTGGTTTCATTAAGCATGTTAAGAGAGAGTATTATAAGGGGTTATTGGTATGAATGACAAATGTAAAAAAGTTATCAGAAAAGCTCTGAAAGCTTTGGGTAAGAAGAATTTTGTTGTAATTATGCACAACGGAAGCTTCCCTGCGGCGGCTGGAGAAAATACCGGTTTTGGTACTATAAATTCTAATGCAGGACGTGAGTTTATTGAATATTCAAAAGGTCTTTTTGACGCTATTCAGCTCGGGCCTGCGGGTAAAACTAAAAGCTGTGATTCTTCACCTTATACAGGTACAATTTTTTCTGCAAACCCGTTGTTTATTGACCTGAAAGCTTTGACAACAAAAAAATGGGAAAATCTTTTGTCAGAAGCAACTTACAACGAAATCGTTGAAAATAATCCGAACAAAGATAAAAACAGAACTGCTTATTCTTATATCTACAGACAGCAAAACATTGCGTTGGCTGAGGTTTGGAACAATTACAAAACCAAACATTCTAAAAAAATGGAAAAAGAATTTGAAAAGTTCAAGAAAGAAAACGCGTACTGGCTTGATAAAGATGCTCTTTATGAAGCGCTTACAATCGAAAACGGCAATGACTACTGGCCAAGCTGGACTAACGAAGTCGATAAAAACCTTATGAATCCGAAAACTCACGAGGAACAAATGGAGTTCGGAAAACGTATGGAAGAAATCGAAAATAAATACGCTGACGAAATCGATGAATACAAATTTGTTCAATATATTTGCGCAAAACAAAACGAAGAAACTCTGGAATTTGCGCTCGATAATAAGATTAAAATGATTGCAGACCGTCAGGTTGCGTTCTCAGACCGTGACACGTGGGCTTATCAATCATTGTTCCTTGATGGTTGGTGCCTCGGCTGCCCTCCTGATTACTTCTCAAAAGACGGGCAGGCATGGGGCTTCCCTGTTATGAACCCTGAAAAACTCTACAAAGCTGACGGTTCGCTTGATGAGGGCGGAATTTTGATGAAAAACCTTTTCCGCAAAATGTTCAAGGAAAACCCTGGCGGTGTTAGAATTGACCACATCGTAGGGCTTATTGACCCTTGGGTTTACAAAGCTGGCAAAAAACCTATGATTGAGCAAGGTGCGGGCCGACTTTATTCTTCTCCTGAACATCCAGAACTTGCGAAATACGCTATTCCGTCACTCGAAGACCTTGATATGGAACTCGAAGCGGACAAAGAAAAACGCGTTAAAACTTTATCAAAAGCGCAAATAAAACTTTACGGCCGTTTAATCGAAAAAATCGTTATCGCAGCCGCTAAAGAAGAGGGGCTTGATAAAGACAATATCGTTTGCGAAGACCTCGGAACCTTGACAAATCCTGTTGCATCAGTAATGAAAGAATATAAACTTCAAGGTATGAAGCTTACACAATTCACAGAGCCTGAAAAGGAAAAAGACCCTTACCGTTGCTGTAACATCGATGAAAAATGCTGGGCTATGGTCGGAACTCACGATAACCAGCCTGTAAAAATGTGGGCGGATTCACTTGTAAACTCTCACGAAGGATATCTTCACGTGAAAAATCTCGTCGAAGACCTCTTCACAGAAGCTGACAACAAAGACGACATCATCGTTAGAATGACTAAAGATGCTGACTTCCTAACAGAAACCAAACTCGTTGAAATGTTTGCGTCAAAAGCTCAAAATATTCAAATTTTCTTCACAGATTATTTCAATGTCTACGATGTTTACAACCGTCCGGGAACCTCTGGTGATAAAAACTGGAGCCTTAGACTTCCTGACAATTACAAAGAGCTTCAAACAATCAATCTTGCAAATATCTTGAAACTTGCTATAATCGCAAGAGGTCATGAGTTTGCAGAAAAGAACGAAAAACTAATTAAAGAGTTAGAAGAAATATGCTAAAAAAAATCCTTTTATTATTATTCTTGTTTTGCGCAGTTCCGGCAATCGCGGACGACAAACCCGTCAGAGTCGAAACGGACGCAAAACTTGAATATAATAAAGGTATTGATTTCTATAACTCAGGTCAATTCGACAACGCTGTCGACTGCTTTAGAAAAGCAATTGACCTTGAACCCGATTATGTAGACGCTTATTACAATTTAGGTATGACGTTTGATTACCTGAAACAGTATGAAGCGTCTATTTCTATGTTCAAAGAATTGTTATCGCGCAACCCCGAAGACTACGATGCGGTTTACCGTGCGGCTGTCGTAAGTTATAAGATGAATCTTCCGGAACAAGCAAAAGAGTTTCTCGCAAAACTTCCGGCCTCAAGTCCGTTTTATTACAAGGGGCAACAGCTTGCGCATGAATTAGGAACTGATATCCAAACTATTAAAGCTTCTCAGCCGGTCGAGGATGTTCCGGTCGATGAACCACAAAAGTCTCAAGGAACTTTTGCTGGAAATTTCTACTACGAAAATCTTCCAAGTCCGACAGGTATCGTTGTTGACAGCGTTGGCTACCTTTACGTCGCAGATTTTTCGGATAATTTGATTTACCGCATAACTCCTACCGGTGAAAAAATGGTTTATCTAAAACATCCAAAACTCAGCGGGCCAATAGGTTTGGCTATGGATGAGGGCGGAAACCTTTATATCGCAAACTATAACAGCAATTCCGTGATGAAATTATCTTCATCGCACGAACTCACAACCCTAATCGAAAACATCGACAAACCTTATTATTTATACGTAAGCGGTGGCTACCTGTTTGTTTCGTCACAAGGTACAAGCTCTGTCGTACGTTATAAAATAAATTAGGCTTGACTAAATAAAAAACATGGTACATAATATGTTGAGAAAGGATGAGATTATGAACAAGAAAAACGTATTGATTTCCACAGGGGGGGGGG
>JAMPIJ010000042.1 GCA_023662905.1 Fusobacterium sp. | reverse complement strand
CCCCCCCCCCCCCTGCATAAGTTAATACATTTCTTTTGTTCATAATCTCATCCTTTCTTTACATATTATGTAACATGTTTTAGAACATGTCAATATCATTTTTAATTTGCGCAACTAATTCATCTACTGACGCAAACTTCTTTTCTGCGCGTATAAAATTCAAAAACTCGACCTCTAAGGCTTCGCCATAAATATCTTTATCAAAATTCAAAATATGAACTTCCAATATAGGCATTGCTGTCAATTTTTCAAATGTAGGTTTCACGCCAAAATTCGCGATTGCACTCATTCCGTTAGCACGGACAGCATAAACGCCGTAAGGCAATTTACAAATCCCCGCAGGATAAGCAATATTCGCCGTTTTGAACCCTATTTTTGAAGCCAGCCCCGCACCTTTTTGTACAGTACCCGTCACTGCAAACGGACGTCCGAGAAATTTTTCAGCCGCACAAATATCACCCAACGCAAGTTTTTTTCTAATCAATGAACTGCTGACAATTTCACCGTCAATTTCAACAGGAGGAATTTTAAAATATTTATACCCGTATCTTTCACCCAACTCCACAAGTAATTCAGGCGTTCCACTCTTTTTCGCACCGAAATTATGATTAAATCCCGTCGAAATCGAAACAGGTGCAAAATTCTTCACCAAAATTTCTTTGACATAATCTTCGCCGCTCATGCCGGAAATCTCAGAAAAATCGAGTTCATAACAAAAATCAACACCGAGTTTTGCCAAATTATCGCGGCGCTCAGCTTCTGTTGAAATATATTCCGGCGCACAGCCACGCAATATCACCTGCGGATGTTCTTTGAACGTTATCACGGCAGATTTTTTACCATTTTCTCGAGCAAAATCAACAGCGGACTTAATAACCACCTGATGTCCGAGGTGAACGCCGTCAAAAAAACCAAGCGCAAGCGCCACATTTCTATTTTCATTATTTAATTCTGTATAAATCTTCATAGAGTTGAATTAATCAAATTTCTTGCCGTATCAATCGGATTATCCGTATTTTTTACTATTTTACGCGCAAAAGAACCGATTGCAATGCCGTTGTAGTTAATACCACACATTTTAGCGAGTTCTGCGGTTTTGAAGTTTGTTCCACCAGAAAGCATCAAATATACCGGAAGTTTAGCGTTTTGAACGATTTCCGCGGCCGCGACAGCCTGAAGCGTTGTTTTGTAATCGTCCTGCCCGCCGCTCATCGGGAACCCGTCGGCCTGAATTATCGTTGTATAAGGCGCCCGTCCCGCAATCATTCGCTTAATTCTTGCAATCATCTGTTCATCACCGAGTTTCCCGCGGCCCGTACAAATACTCAACATGCCGGAATAAATCGAATTAATATACGTCCATTTTTCATCAATTTCGGCCTCATCCAATCCCATAGCGTGGAACTCAATACAATCAACCCCAAGTTCCAAAATCGGCGGTAAAACATCACGCAAATCTTTTTCTTTTGAATAAAAAGAAATTGCGCCTTTATGACAAACTTTTGCACAACGACCGCAGCCAATACAGTTGCATTCTTTAACTTTGCAGTATTTAATTGCCCTTTGCGGACAAATTTCCTGACATTTTCCGCACTGAACACATTTTTCGCCATCAATCAGAGCTTTTGACACATGCGGATCGTTCTTAATCCCAACGCTTACGCAAATATAAGCGTCCTCTATTCCGCAGTCTTTCAATCCACGTTTTGCGGCAAGTACGATTTCCTCTTTTGCACAAAGGTCAAAAAATTTACAGCCGGCCTTCGCATAAAGTTTAACGAGGTTATAGACTTCTTCCTCGTTTTCATTACCAGCACCGCAGACTAATTTAAAACATTTTTTCGCATCAAGTAAATCTTTTAACATCAGGCTTTTACCAAATATTTATAAATCATTTCTGACGCCTCAACGATAAACTCTTTACCTTTAGGCGAATTATACGGACGGTTTGCAAGGATTACGACGATATAACGCTGACCGTTCGGCGCGTGAACAATTCCCGCGTCACCAAGCATTTTGCCGATATCACCGGTCTTGTGAATAAAGTCTGCGCCAGAGCCTAAACCTGCCGGAATCAGCCTGTCGTTTTTAACGTGTGACATATATGAAAGAATTTTTTCGCGAGATGATACGCTCAAGAACTTCGGATTGTCGATGTTATAGAGTAATCTTCCCATATCGCGCGCTGTAATATAGTTAGTTCCGGCCATATCAGGAAGCCAATCGTTAACATAAGTTTTTGCGAGTCCCCAGTCTTTAATCTGACGGTTTACAGCAGGCATTCCGCCGATTTTGGTCATAAGCATATTGGTCGCAGAGTTATCAGAATGCGTAATCATTACACGCGCAAGCGTATCGATAGAATATTTAGAATTCTCCGCCTTATATTGTAATGATCCAGAACCCTCAGCGCGGAACAAATCAGTTAAAACCATCTCATCATAAATAGATGTTTGGCCCATTTCAATGTTCTTAAACAATGCAACGAGAACCGGAAGTTTTATGATACTTGCGGCAGAAAAAATTTCATCCGCGTTAATATCAACATAGTTGTTATCGTTATAATCCCAAACATAAATCGATGAATGGATAGTAGGGTATTCCTGTTGAAGCGCAATCAAACGATTTTTCAAAACGCTCATCTGCTGATTTTCTTTAACAGGAAGCATTTTCGGATTTTTCTTGTTCGCGCCCTGAATAGTTCTAACCCCCAACGACCAATCGTTTGCAAGGTAGGTTTCAAGCGGGTGAACAAGTTTTTCATAGTCGGTCGTTATATGCGAATATCTTGAACCCGTCGGAATTGCCTTGATATATTTATTAAACATTGCAGGAATTATAAACATCGCAACAAGCGTAAAGAACACGAGCGAAATAACCTTATGAATAAGCATATTACGATTAACTTTTTTCTGATTAGGTCTAATCGCAACGCGAGGACGATAAGTTTCGGGGCGGACATAATAAGGTCTGTCACCGCGATAATAACGTTCTCTTGCCTCATAACTGGTTAAATTATTGTTATAAAAACTACTATCCCTATAAGCCGGCTGCGGCATATTTCCTCCAAGTACTCCCCAATTATATTATTAAAAAATTTGTTTGGCAAACTTCTTAATAAAAGTTTAATTCTCATTACTAATATTTTTCAAGCTGTCGATTTGCGCCTGAATTTCAGACGCTTTTTTCTCAAGCTGATTGTAAACCTGAGAGTTAATCTCGCCGCCAATCAGGATAAGCAAAGATGTGTAATAAAGCCATACCATCAACACCGCAAACGCCCCGATTGTACCGTAAACCATGTTATAAGTATTCAAGTTATTAACATAAATTGAGAATCCCCACGAACCAAGGAGCCAGAATGTACAGAAAAACCAGGTTCCAGGTAGCGCGCTTCTCATTTTAAACCGCTCGTTGCCTTTAAGATTTGGCAGAACATAATAGCTTAAAAACGCCATCAGGAACAACGCTGAAAAGGCCACCGGCCAACGCAAAACAAGGATTAAACCCGCTGTTGGTATAGAAATATGCAATGACGCAACAAGCGTTGTTATAATAAGCTTACCAAAGATAATCAGGTTTATGCTTAAAAACAGAACCATTGTATCAACAAAAACCATTATTAAAGACAAAAGTCTTGTATAAAAAAAGTTTCTTGTTTCATCAACCTTATACGCGCGATTCAAACCTTTCAATACTACCGCAATACTGTTTGTAGAGAGGAAAAGTGTTACGCAGAAACCAATCACGGCCATAATATCCGCGTTTGAGAATATCATAACCTCGTTCAACACAGATTTGATAAGGTTAATCGCCTGAGCCGGCATAACATTATTCAAAAACATCAAAATCGGCGCCATCATTGACTTATGCCCCATCCAGCCGAAAACAGCCATCAAGAAAAGCATAAACGGAAAAATTCCGATAACCATCATAAATCCCATTTCCGCAGCCATACCGCAGAAATCGTTACGAATTACAGATTTAATTAATTTTCTTACACCAATATAAAAATGTCTTTTCATAATCCCAATTTTTCGATTTTTCCTAAAACCTTTTCCACAGCGCTTTTAACCGGCGCTTTTATAACACAACCTGCCGCGAGTTTATGCCCGCCGCCGCCAAACTCTGCACAAATTGCAGAAACATCGGCAGTCTTACTGCGCATAGAAAATTTAGTAATCCCCTGCGCAATTTCTTTTGCGATAAATGCGATTTCGGTTGACGAAATCGCACGGAGTTTCTCGGTCAAACCCTCTGTACAGTCAGGCCCAACCGCAAATTTTTCCACATCTTTTTTATAAACTTCTGTATAAGCAACTTTGTCATTATTCAAGAATACAGCTTTATTCAGGCAGTAATTCTGGAATAAAAAGAAATTTTTTGGATAAGATTCAAAACACTGTTTGTAAACATCGTGCGGTTTAACACCGTATTCAAGTAATTTTGCGGCAGTTTCAAAAGTTTTTACAGACGTATTACTGAACTTAAACGCGCCGGTATCGGTCAAAATAGCGGTATAAAGAGCCAACGCAGAATCATAATTCATTTTCCAGTCCAATTTCTGAGCAAGTGAAGCAATAACTTCACCCGTAGAACTCGCGTCCGGCACAACAATATTATGTTGTGCATAAGAAATATTCGTTGCGTGATGATCAATATTCAACGTAACAGCTGCCTTGTCAAAGAAAATTTTAGCCTCATTCATTCTGTCAATCGCCGCGACATCAACAGTTATAACCAAATCATATACAAGCGATTTATCAATAGTTGCGTAAAACTTCGCACTTTTTATCGCCGGCAAAAACTCATAAACTGCAGGCAAATTATCAAGCAGCATGTCACATTCTTTTTTATAATTCTCTTTTATTAGAGAATACAATCCGCTCATTGAGCCAAGTGTGTCACCATCAGGATTTATATGTGAAATAATGAGTATTTTTTTTGAACTCTTTATGATATAATCAATATTATCGCAACTCATTCTCTGATGATATCACAAACATAGAGAAGAAAACAAGGGTACGCATGGAAAAAGTTTTATACACGGATTTTGTAGGCATAGACGAACTTGTCGGAGAACTTTTGAAACAAAAAGAGTTCAAAAAGGCGATGACGCGCTCAAACCTGTGTAAATTCTGGCAAAGCGTAGTAAACAAAAAATTCGCAGACCGCTCAAAACCTTACTCAATGCTTCCGGGGAATGTTATGGTAATCGCGTGCGAAAACGCAATCGTTGCACAGGAACTTTTGTTAAACAAAACTCAATTACTTGTAAAATTCCAACCGTACGCGAAATCACTTGACATTACGGTCAACGACTTAAAATTCGATGCAAAAAAATGGACCGCTACCTAGCGGCCCATTAACGTTAATGTACACATAAAACAGCATGCGTCGCGGTTGCCAAATTGGTATAAATATACGTTTGTCCATCACCAAATCTAATTCCCCATGCATGAACACTTGGCGGGGTTGCCACTACTCGCTTATTAGAAAAGGTATTAATAGAACCATCTACACCGAACAGTGACTTATTCACATAAATAGAAGCCATTTCTTCAAGCCCAGCCAATCTAGAAGATGAATCCAAACTTTTACAATACGGGCCAGCGGCAGCAAATGTTTTAGAACCAGTCAGGGATTGTTGCACAATCATAGGAGCAACAACCACAGAATCCGAAGAATAAAGTGCCGTCATCACGCCAATATCTTTTCCAACAGTGTTTGGCCCTTTAGTTCCGTTCAGGTCATAAATAAAATTAGCACAGATATATGGCTGAATCTGATAAGCCGCCGACTGCTCGACATAAGCCCTACAATTCGGGTTATAATAAGCTAATATCGATTCGCCATTAGCAGTTTCAAACGCGGCGACATTGGTATCCGTTTGCGAATATGGATTCAAAAAAGATTCACTTGCAGAAGATGCAACAAAAGTATTATTTAACGTTCCCAACGTCAACGGTGTGTTCATTACAGATACAGTCTGCGAACGCATTGCATGAAACGGTGTAAACTTACTTGCAAACCCGCAATCTGTAATGTGTTCATGGTCACAAATATTATTAATTTTAAGAACTTTTGCAAGCCCTGAGGTGATAAAAGTTTCTGCCGCAGTGTCAGTTGTGTCGTCTAAGGTTCCATAACCGTTAAGCGCCGGCATTAACGCGATTGCTTGAGAAAATCTTGCATAAAGCG
>JAMPIJ010000041.1 GCA_023662905.1 Fusobacterium sp. | reverse complement strand
TACAACACAATGCACATTATGTTGCGTGTTAAGTTTTGTAACACATTGTGCATTGCGTTGTTATTAAAGCATTATTTTATGTTCCAGATTATTTGGAATATTTCTTGATAAAGTTCTTTTTGTGCCTCAGGGGCTTTGTCAGGGTGAAATTTCAATGCAAGTTGTCTGATTTCTGACTTGGTCATTGTTGATATTTTGGAAACATCGGAGCCTATGATTTGGCTTAATTTATTGCGTTCTGCGACGGTTAGGTTGGATAATCCGCCTCGTGAGGCTACTTTACTGCCGACATCTTTGATAAATTCGCGTGTCGCGGTGGATGACGCTGCAGTGTTGCCGGCAGCTTGTGCGCCAGCGTTTGCGGCGCTGCCTGCGGAATTTGTTGTGCTGGAGGCGCCCGCCTGCGCACCGCTATTTGTAGCATTTCCTGCGGTTTGTCCGGTTGTATTTGCACCGGCTCTTGCGCTTGCACCTGTGGTATTGCCAGCGCTCGAACCCGCTCTGGAACCGTTCGCTGCTCCGGAGTTTACGAAAGAAGAAGTCGCGCTTTGTTGTTCCGCGCGAACCAGACCACCTGTCGCGGCATTTTGTTCTGCACGAACTAAACCGCCGGCTTCGACTGAGGCTGCTTTTGACGTTCCTCTGCCGATGGCGCCGCCTATTCCTTTCATTGTTCCGGCAGTTACGCCGGCAATTGTACCTTCGATTGCTGCTTGTTCCGCTATATTTCCAAGGTTTTCGGAAACATCGCCATCAACATTGTTTGTTGCAAGGTCTGAAACTTCTACAGCGACTCTTGTCGTTGCTGTAGTTGCGGCAGCGACGGCTGCCGTTGCAAGCAGTGATGTACCGCCTGTTGCTATGGCTGCGGCTGTTGATGCGACAACGACTGTAGTTGTTTTGACGGCAGCTGCACCGTCTTGTTGCGATTGGTTGTAGTCCATAACTCGTTTATGGATATCGTTTTGGGTTCCGTAAGCTTTTCGATAGTTTTCGGGTGTTGGATTTCTTTCGTATTCTGCGATGTTTGCAGGGTTGTAATTGACACCATAAAGCTCTTTGAATTTTGCATTGAATTGGACGGCTCCTTGTTTGGAGGCTTGTTGTAATTCTTGAATTTGGACGTCGTACGCTTGTAAATCCGCCTCAACTTTGCACGCACGATTGTCGGAACCCCAGAGAATGCTTAATGCGTCTGCGGTTTTGCCAGCCCAGCCGTCGTTGTCTAACTGTTGTTGGAAAGAGGTGCGCGAAGCCTGTGCAATTTTTCGCTGCTGGTTAATTACTGTGTGTTCGGTTTCGCGTTGTTCGTAATATTCTTTTTTCAACGGGGTTCCATCGGCGGCAAAATACCATGTTTCGCCGTTTGAAGCTGTATAAGAATACCTGCCGGTGCCGTTTTTAGATACATCTCTCTGACTTTCAGCCGCCTCTCGTGCTTCGTAGTAACTCTGTTTTAATTCTGTTCCGTCTGCTGCGTAGTATTTTGTAACCCCATTTTGAGTTATCGTATAGCGGCCGGTTTTGCTTACGACTTTTTCTTCTGTAGGAGCTTGGGGTTTAGCCTGCCAGTGTGATTTGTCCACTTCTGCATCGATATCTGTAATTTTTATTTCTTCGCCGTTTTTGAGTGTGACGCTATCAAGAAGTTCTATTTCTTGAGGCATATTGGTGGCTTTTGGGTCTACGTTGTTGTGTGCTTTTAATTGGCGTACAATTTCCATTGTCTGCTTGTGGTCTGTAATCCCGTATTTTGCCTGAACAATTCCGTACCAGGTGTCTTTATAATTGACAGTAAGCTTATGTGTTTTGTTTTCAGCGGACTCAGGTTCCTCAGAAATTTCTTCTGCGTTGGCGGCCTGAGTTTCTTCCACGGTTGAACTTTCTTCCTCTAAACTTTTGAGTAAGTCGTTTAATGTATCAAGTTCGTCGGCGTCTATTTGGCCATTGCCGTTAAGGTCAGCTTTTTTGAAAACTTCAATCTCAGCGGCAGAGAGGGGTTTGCTTTTTGCATTGGACCGTGAATCTCTTATAGGTTGTGATGAGCCTGTGCCATTAATTCCGTCAACCATAGTTCCTCCTTGGTTTCGTTTCGTACAACATAATGCTTATTGTGTTGTACAAAACGGTGCAAACGCTTATGGTTCAAAGAATAAGACTTGTGGTTTCATGGCTGTATTTAAGAAAATTACTGAATTTCTTAAGTATGAAAATTAAAGTTATATCAGACTTTTGCCGACACCTACAACAAAATAAGCATTATGTTGTGTGTTAAGTTTTGTAACTTTACCTCGTTGTTTTAATTATTTTGTTTTTATGGTACGATTTTTCTGTAAACTAGAAGTGTATAACTACAAATCAGGAAAGGAAAATTATGGTACCTGAAACTAAGAAATTTGAACTCGAAATCGGCGGCAAAAACGTCGTTATCGAAACCGGGAAGTATGCACAAAGCACTAATGGTTCTGTTACAGTAAGATGTGGCGATACAATGTTATTCGTTCACTGCGTTGTTTCTAAAGAACCAAGAGTCGGCATAGACTTCTTCCCATTATTAATCGATTATGAAGAAAGAATGTCTTCAATCGGTAGAATCCCTGGCGGTTACAACCGTTCAGAGGGTAAAGCAAGCGACAAGGCTATCCTTGTTTCTCGTTTGATTGACAGACCTATCAGACCTTTATTCCCTAAAGGTTACAGAAATGATATACAAATCGTTGCTCAATTGTTCAGCTACGATCAACAAAACCAACCTGATACGTTGGCAATGTTAGGTGCATCTTGCGCATTGATGTTGTCCGGCGCTCCTTTTGAAGGCCCTATCGGTGCGGTTCGTGTTTCTAAAGACGAAAACGGCAACTTGATTGCTAACCCTACTCACCAACAAGCTGACAAATCAGACCTCGACATCGTTGTTGCTGGTACTCACGACAGCGTTATCATGGTTGAAGCAGGCTGCAAATTCGTTACAGAAGACGATATTATGAACGCTGTTGAATTCGCTCAGGTTGAAATTAGAAAACAATGCGACGCTCAAGTTGAGTTCGCAAAAGCTTGCGGCGTTGTTAAAGAAGAATTCGTTAACCCTTACGATACAACAGAACTTAAACAAATTATCCACGATACAGCTTACGATATGATTTTCGACGCTTATCACAACTTTGACAGAGCTTACAGACAAACTAAACTTGAAGAAGCTAAAAAAGCTGTTAAAGAAAAAGTTGACGCGTTAGACGAAAACCACCCGATCAAAGCTATGATTGAAGAAACCGGCATCGACTTCGTTGCTGAAGAATTCAAAAACGCTGAGAAAAAAGTTATGAGAACTATGATTCTCGACGAAGGTGTTCGTGCTGACGGTAGAAAACCTCACGATGTTCGCCCTATCTGGTGCGAAGTTGGTGTTATTCCTCGCGCACACGGTTCAGCTGTATTTACAAGAGGTCAAACTCAGGTTCTTTCAGTTGCAACTCTTGCAGGCCCTGGCATGAAACAGGAACTCGATGGCGTTGATCCTGAAACAGAAAAAACTTACATGCATAAATATATCTTCCCTGGCTTCTCAGTTGGTGAAGTAAAACCTTTAAGAGGCCCTGGTAGACGTGAAGTTGGTCACGGAAACCTCGCAGAACGCGCTAATATTCCTGCGCTTCCATCTCAAGAAGAATTTGGTTACACAATCCGCGTAACTTCTGACGTATTGGAATCAAACGGTTCAACATCAATGGCTTCAACTTGCGGCTCTTCAATGGCGCTTATGAATGCTGGTGTTCCTGTTAAATGTATGATTGGCGGCGTTGCAATGGGTATGATTACTGAAGAAGGCAAAGAACCTGTTGTATTGACAGATATTCAAGGTATTGAAGACTTCCTCGGCGATATGGACTTCAAAGTTACAGGTAACGACGACGGAATCACTGCTCTTCAAATGGATATGAAAGCTAAAGGTATCGCAAATGATACATTAAGACGCGCTCTTGCTCAAGCAAAAGAAGGTCGTTTACATATCCTTGGCGAAATGAGAAAAGTTATTACAGCTCCATCTGAACAACTTTCACCATTCGCACCAAGCATTACAACAATGACAATTCCGACAGAAGATATCGGTTCAGTTATCGGACCTGGTGGTAAACAAATCCGCGCGATTATTGACGCATCAGGCGCTGAAATTGATATTCAAGACAGCGGTGTTGTAACAATTACATCAAACGATCAGGAAGGCGCTGCAATCGCTAAGAGAATGATTAACGAAATTACTTTCAAACCGCAAGAAGGTATGATTAAAAAAGGTAAAGTCGTAAGAATTATTCCTATCGGCGCGTTTGTAGAACTCGCTCCTGGCAAAGACGGTATGGTTCACATCTCTCAAGTTTGCAAAGAGAGAATCGAAACAATCGAACCGCACTTGAATGTAGGCGATGAAGTAATCGTTAAGGTTATCAAAATCGACGAAAAAGGCCGTGTAAACCTTACAATCAAAGGCGTTACAGACGAAGAAAAAGCAACTGTTGAATAAATAGTTGATTAAATTATAAAAGTAGCCGGCATTAATTAGTGCCGGCTATTTTTTATGAAAACGCTGCGAAAGATTTTTCAACGTTTTTGCTCATAACGTTTTTGATTGATTCGACTTCTTGTAGAAGTGCGGAGTGTTCTGTATCTAATTTTTTGATTTTAATGTCATATTCTTTGTCTTGTGCCTGAATTTCGTACATACTTTTTTGATATTCGGCTTCAGCTTTGGCGATTTTGCTGGAGTCTTCGACCTCACGAATATCGCTGGTGCTAGAGAATTCAATTCCCTCCCAGGTGATGTCGCCGTTGAAACGAAGTGCGGCTTGTCGCATTGTAACAATTCCGTTGGTAATTGCGAATTGAAGCCAGTCTGAATCTGACGCAAGGTTTTGGTCGATTATTTCGTAATGTCTGTTAACTTGCTTGCCATTTGCATCGAAAGTTGAGGTACGTTCTTTGTCGGGAACTGTGTAGTAGTCGAAGTTAGCCTCTTCATCGCCGATTGAATGTAATTTGTCAGACTTGTCAGAACCTTCCATTGCATTCCAGAGGTTAATGTACCATTGTGCGAGTGGTTGGTCATAAAGTTTTTGAGTATAGGTTGGTTTTACAGGCGCATCCGGCGGAGCAGCGTTCAACTGAGGTGGAGTGTCAGTGAAATCGTCAATCGGCTCAGGTGGTGTTGGTTCTTTAGGGTCTAACCCTTTCATGTCACCCTCTACAAAGTTTGTTAGTAAAGATGCAACTGTTACACTGCCGTTTGTAATAGTAAATTCTCCACTTCCAGAACCTCTTGAATCTTTTTGTTCCACGCTGTTAGCAAGTAGATAATACATATCTATTGTTTTTTGTTTTAAGGTTTTTTGTTTATAACTGAATGTTCCATCACTATTCCTTATTTCAATGAAATCGCTTGCTAATTGTGTATACACACTTGGTTGACGACCGGCTTCTCTATCCATTTCGTATAAATTTTTACCGTTAACGGAGCCAACGTCTTCGCCATCACAAAGATACATATCTTCCTTACTAGACATGTATGTAGATGTATTCTGTAATTCTGGCATATTATAGTTATTGTTTTCAAAGAATTCGCTTGAGGTTAATAATATGCTGCTGCCATCTGGATTCTTTGCTGATGTAGCATATGGTGCTCTCGTACCACCTTGTGAACCAGTGTAGTCAATCAAATTGTTTAATACATGCAAGAAACAGCCTGGATCATTATTTTTAGCTGCTGTGTAGTGACTATTACCTACAACTGCATTAGTAAACTCAGAATATAGTTTAGGTGCATTTAGTGCGTCCTGATATGCTTTCAATTCATCTTCATATCGTTGTTGGGCATCAAGGTGTTCTTTTAGTTTAGCGTTATATTCATCAAGTTTTGCTTGGTACTCTCCGAATTCTTGTTTAAATGCGTTTAATTTATCTTCATATTCAGCTTGTTTCTCATTATATGCATCCATTTCTTTTTGGAATTCTTCTAATGTTTTTTGATATTCTCCGGCGCCGCGGTCAAATAAACCGTAGCAATCAAGAAATTCATATAATGTGCCAGATTTTTGGAAGTTTGCCGCATCTGTCGGACTGACAAGGATTTGACCCTCTGTGTTATATAAGTTATACTGGTTTTTCAACGGTGTATATTGACTCATTGAATTGAAAGTGAGTGCTACAGTTTCTTGGATTCCGGAATCGTCGTATGAAATATAATCCATTTTCGTTGAATCCAAAGATGCAATGTATTTATCGCGGGCAGTAACGTTGGCTTCTGACAACCTGATTTTGTTGTTAGCCATAATCTCAGACTGCAACTCGTTGTTTGAGAGTCGCTGGGTTATACTTAATAATCTTGCCTGTGATGCTGATAAGCCCATAATTCATTCCCTTTCATTATCTTTTGTCGGTATTTATGGGCTAAAACTTTAATATTTGTTACGAATCGTAACGTGTAAATGATTTAGATACATTGCCCTCTATAATCTTTTTA
>JAMPIJ010000040.1 GCA_023662905.1 Fusobacterium sp. | reverse complement strand
CACTGGCTTTCGGGCTTACGGTCATCGCTGCTTGCTTAGTCGGGCGGCTCAGCAGGCTCCCCCCCCCCTGTGCATGTTAATACATTTTTGTTTTTCATAATAATTAATCCTTTCTCCCAAGTTTTACTCGGGTCTAATTGTGGATGCCGCTCAGCGGCACATCCTTTCTTTGAATATTATGTAGCATGTTTACAATTTAGTCAATACATTTTACAATCTAAAACTAAACTTGACAAAACGTATATGTTTGGGTTAGAGTAAGAATTGTGTTAACCATCAAAATATGGGCATGTGGTGGAATGGTAGACACGCTAGTCTTAGGAACTAGTGCTAACGCGTGGGAGTTCGAGTCTCTTCATGCCCATTAATGAGCCGATAGTATTACTATCGGCTCATTATTTATCTTGACAAGTTTTAAAACATGCTACATAATTAAATGTAGAAAGGACCGCCGGTCAAGGCGGTTTCCTAATAAGACAATGGCAAAATGCCAAGAAAGTGCCACTGAGTGGCATCCATAAACAAACCCGAGTATAACTCGGAGAAAGGATTAGTATGAAAAAACAAACAACCGAAAACCCTTGTAATGTAGCCATTTCGGCTAAGGGGGGGGGGGTATGGTTTCACCATGGCAGAAATTCTTCTTTCCTTAACCATTATCGGCGTGGTTGCGGCGATAACGCTGCCATCGCTCACAGGTAATATTAACGAGCGAACATGGAATACCCAACGCAAAGCCTTATACGCGCGTATATCACAGGCAATAGCACTTATGCCAAACCTTAACGGATATGGGGCTACAGACGCTAATGCGGCAGAAACTTTTATTACTGCAGGACTTTCTAAAGTTCTCAAAACTAACAATATTTGCGACAATGAACATTTACAGGATTGTGGAATTCCCGCCAATTACACAACAATGAACGGTTCTAAAAAAACATTCCCTACAACTCTTTCAGAACTTAATCCAAGCTTCACTTCTGTTGATGTAAATCAGCCGGAGGTATCACAAGTTTATAAATACAGTCACAGTGATACAAATGCGGCTGCACTTGAAACAGCAAACGGCGAAAGTATTGCAGTATTTTACAGACCTGACTGTAAGGCGGATTTAAAAGAAACAGGGCGAATTTATGTACAAGACAAAATCTGCGCACATTTTGTTTATGATTTGAACGGAACAAAAGGCCCTAATACTGTGGGGAAAGATATCGGATTTATTACAGCACTATATCCTACTGATAGTGTTGTTGTAGCACCAATTGCGCATCAACATGACGCATCTGATGCTGTCAAATTCTCTGATGCAGCCAAAACCTGCACACAACAAGATTCAGAATATCGTGTTCCAAACGTACATGAACTAATCTCAATGTTTGCTTCTCAACTTATGATTGGTAACTTTGCACCTACTGGTTATCAACCATCAACATTAATAAAAAATCCTAATAATAACGAATTATGGGTATACCGGTTGAGAATAGATGTAGGTTCACTTGACAATACAAGCAAAGATATGTTTTCTTATCATCTACGTTGCGTAAAACGTTAATTCTTTTTATCATTTAGTCGCTCGGGATGAGCAGAATTAGAAAGAATGATTTCATAATATTCATTTTTGTCTATGTTAACCCCCATTGTTTTCGGGTTAGCATAGACAAATTTGCGTTTTTTGTTCAACAATTTCTTATAATCGCCTGCCATAAAATCATTCTACCCCCTAATAGTGTAACTTTTACCCTTATGTTAAGATATTGTAACATTTTGTAAAAATTATTACCGATGTAGTATATTTAGATGATGAAATGGTCGATAAAAGTGGCATAATATTATTAGAGAGCATTACTCGACATTCTAAAGCCTACAATCTATAATAATATACATAAAATAGAAAGGCGAAAAATGCAAACAAACCTACAATTTCAAAATGATTTAGAAAAGCTTGTTGCTATTTTACCCCCCAAAATCAGGACACAGCTGAGTTATGCCAAGATGGAGGACGTAATCGAAATAGTTCTCGACATCGGACGCGTTCCTGAGATTAGACATGCGGGCGGGCTTATCGAGTACATTGACTCTGGTATTGTCGGCGAAGAGGATATTGCGCATATCACAAGCCATATTCAAGAGTTCACGTCTGACAACCGTTCTGGAATCCCCGGAACTTTACACCGTATTAGTGCGATTAGAAACAGACAGGGTAAAGTTGTAGGGTTAACCTGCAGAATCGGTAGAGTTGTGACCGGAACCATTGCTTGTATTAAAGATTTTTGTACATTAGGAAAAAGCATATTATTTTTAGGGCCTCCGGGGGTTGGTAAAACGACCAAATTGAGAGAAATTTCAAGACTGGTGGCAGATGAGTTGAAAAAACGCGTAATCGTTGTAGATACATCAAACGAAATCGCGGGCGACGGGGACACTCCGCACCCTGCGATAGGACACGCAAGAAGAATGCAGGTTCGCCAACCTGAATTTCAAAAAGATATTATGATTGAGGCGGTTGAAAATCACACACCTGAAGTTATCGTTGTCGATGAAATTGGTACAGAAGAAGAGGCACAAGCTGCCAGAACCATTGCTGAACGTGGTGTTATGTTGATTGCGACCGCCCACGGTAATACATTAGAAAATTTAATCAAGAACCCGACGCTGTCCGACCTTGTCGGAGGGATTCAATCTGTAACCCTGGGGGATGACGAAGCCCGCAGACGTTCCTGCCAGAAGACGGTTCTTGAGCGTGAAAAACAGCCGACTTTTGATATTGTTATCGAAATTCTCGACAGAAACACACTCGCTGTGTACAAAAACACGTCAGAAGCCGTTGATTATATTCTTCGCGGATGGCCGATTAGACCGGAAATCCGCAAGGTCGACAAAACTTATGAACCTGTTAAAGAGGAAATTCCAGCCCCAAAGGAAGAATCAATCCTCGACAAAATCAATCAGTTAGAACAAAAGGTGTTTCCCTCACTAGAAAAGCCTGTTGAGAAAACTGACAGCTTGAAATTCGGATTTTCAAGACAAAAATATGTCGACGAGGTTAAATCGCTGAAAAAAGTTTACCTCTACGCGGTTTCAAGAAGCATTGTGGAAAAAGTTATCGAACGCTTAGACCTCAATGTCGAATTAACACGCAACATTGAAGAAGCCGATATCGTAATCGCGCACAAGAACTTTGCCAAAGGCGGCGCTAAGATTTTGAGTTTGGCAAACGATTTCAGAATAAGAACTTTCTACATCAAAACGAATTCAATGCCACAAATCCAAAAGGTTCTGAAAGACGCGCTCGACCTTGAAACAACCGAAACCCTCACCGGCTACTACGACGAAGCCGAAAGAGCATTGGAAGAAGCCAAAGCAGCCATCAACAAAATTCTTGAGGGTGCGGAAAACATCGAACTTGCACCGCAAAACCAGCAAATACGTAAGCTTCAACACGAACTCGTTGAACAGCACAACCTTACAAGCAAAAGCGTCGGCGAGGGCGAAGAACGCCATTTACGTATCGTGGGCGGCAATTAAACTCGCCTGAATGATTGATTTTCTTTACATTCTTTAAAAAACTTTGGAAAAAACCTCGACAAGAGGTTTTTTTCATGTAACAATTATTTACAGATTTACTATAAGAATTAAAAGGAGAAATATAAAGATGCAAGTTATATTGAAAAAAGACGTACAAAACTTAGGCGAAGCAGGCGAAATCGTTACAGTTAAAGACGGTTACGCAAGAAACTTCTTACTTCCACAACAAATGGCAGAAGTAGCAACAGAAGGCGCCTTGAAAAACAGAGAACAAAACATCGCTAGAATCCAAGCAAAACAAGAAAAATTACACCAAGAAGCTCTTGCTATTGCTGAAAAAATCGAAAAATTCGGCAAATTGGAATTGGCAGCAAAAGCTGGTGAATCTGGCAAATTGTTCGGTACAATCACAACTAAAAAATTAACAGAAGAATTGGCTGAAAAAGCTGGTATCGAAGTTGATAGAAAAAATGTTTCATTAAACGCACCAATCAACAAAGTTGGCGAATACACAATGTTAATCAAATTAACTTCAAAAGTTAAAACTGAATTAACAGTAGTTGTTTCAGCATCAGAAGTTGTTCAAGACCACGTTGAAGAAGTTGAAGAAACTGTTGAAGAATAGTTTTTCGAACCAAATATTATAAAAAGAGCCTGAGATTTCTCTCAGGCTCTTTTATTATCTTCGCCTTGACACCCTTTAAAACATGATTTAAAATAATCATGTAGATAAAAAAGGAAGGATATCATGAAAAAAGAAAACCTTAAAACCCTTGATTTATGGCCTTTTCCGTTAAGGGGGGGGGGGCTTTACGATGGCAGAAATATTACTGTCATTAACAATTATCGGCGTCGTTGCGGCGATTACGCTACCAAGCTTGACTGGTAATATTAACGAGCGAACTTGGAATACCCAACGCAAAGCCTTATACGCGCGTATGTCACAGGCAATCGCACTTATGCCAGCTTTAAACGGTTTTGGAAAGGTTGTAGCAGCAACAAGTTCTACCGCAGCTATTGACACCGCGACCGAAACTTTTATAACTGACGGTCTATCTAAAGTTATGAAAATAAATAATATTTGCTCTGATAGTTTAGAAGATTGCGGCATAGTTTCATCTTTTACAACAATGAATGCAGGAACCTTAAACACACCGGCTGATCTTCATACTTTAGACCAAAATTTCAGCGAAATTACTTACGATACTCGCACATACAAAGCAGCAAATACTAAAGCAGCAGCATTTGAAACACAGAATGGCGAAAGTATTATTGCATACTATAACCCTTCTTGCCTAACAACATACCTGAACGAAGAAACTGTAAACCAATGGGGACACCCATGGGGATTCAATGAATCAACTATGTGCGTCAACTTTATCTACGACCTAAACGGAACAAAAGGTCCGAATACTGTGGGAAAAGATATCGGTTTTATAACCGTATTTAATGCTACAGACTCAATCGTTGTCGCGCCAATGCCAAGTTCTACAACTAATGCCGGTGATCAATTAAAATTTAAAGATGCTGCAGAAGCCTGTACTTCTAGAGATTCTGAAAGCAGATTGCCAAATATAAACGAATTAAGTTCTATGTATATAAACGGCAGCCTGATAGGTTTAGCTAAACAAGGTCCGGTAGATGCTAGCGGTGCAGTAACATCAGGTTCAAGCGGTCACTATTGGTCTGGTAATGTTTATGATGAAAACTATGCCTGGGGTATAGACACCAATAACAAATATAGAACACCTTTGTATCGGGATACTACAGGAGCATCAGCAAGATGCGTAAAACGATAAAGTTAAAAAGCCGTTGAGCCAAATTTATCAGGAGCGAAAAGATTTAAGAGCCTGAGAGAAATCTCAGGCTCTTTTAATGGCAATTTTTTCAAACAAAATTACTTTATATAACCATAGGGGATTTTGAAAAAATGTTTATTTCTGTGAAAGCAGGTCAAAAAGTTTCACATTTTCTATCAAACACAAGCATTGAAAATGCACTTAGTAAAACAAAAGCGTGGGCAAAGGCTAAAAATACTAATGCAATTCCGTTCTGCCATCAATACTGGGCTGACGCTCAAGCAGAAGGTATATTGCGACCTCACCGTTACAGGACAGTAGATAGCCACGGAGAACTTCACGGCTTTAACCACCTTTTTGTAACCGGTCAGGGAAGTAAAAGTTTTCAGGATACAATGGGTATCTCAGATAACAGAATAATAAGAGATATAGTCCGAGAAACAGACTGGCAATTTAAAAGCCTTAAACCAACCGAAGAAGCGGTAACTGTTTACCGTTGCGTAGGCGAAAAGCCTCCATTCTTTGAACACGAAACAAAATTATACAATAAGCTTTTCAATACTAAAAAAGGTGATGTTATCAAAATGCCGGAATATCCTTATGCCGCCGGCGGAACTGAATATTCGGACGTTTACAAAGGCTTTGAGGGCCGTGGTACGACGTTAGAGATTGAAGTTCCTAAAGGTGCGCGTGTTTCGCATTCCGGCGACATTAAAAACGGAAAATTAGACGATTGGGGTGCAGAATGCGTATTCCCGAGAAGTTCGCGGTTTGAAGTTCTAGAAAGCAAAGTCCTCGAAGACGGAAGCGCCTACAAAAAATTAAGATATATTCTGCCTGACGAGCCTTGGCGCAAAGCATAATGTTACATTATATTTCTTCTCCACTTGCGTAAAAAAAATTACCATGTAAGATGGTATTAGCCGAAGATTATATGGCTTTGGTATGCCATAAATTTTTCGTTATAATTACTTTTCAAAACAAAAAGGAGAAGAAAATGCCAAAAATGAAAACTCACAAATCTGCTGCAAAACGCTACAAAGTTACTGCAACAGGTAAAATCACAAGAAGACAAGCAGGTATCGGACACTTGCTCCAACACAAATCCGAATCTAGAAAACGTAAGATTTTCAAAGTTGTATCTATATCTGATACACACAGAAAATTAATTTCAAAAGAGTTACCTTACAAAAAGTATTCAAGATAGGAGTGTGAATAATGAGAGTAAAACGTGGAAATGTCGGATGCAAAAGACATAAAAAGATACTTAAACTTGCAAAAAGTTTTATAGGTGCAAGAAGCAGAATATTTAAAGTTGCTAACATTGCTGTAATGAAAGCATTGAAATACGCTTACAGAGATAGACGTACTACAAAACGTAACATGCGTCGTCTTTGGATTATCAGAATCAACGCAGCTGTTAGAGAACGCGGAATGAGCTATTCTCGTTTCGTTAACGCTTGCAAAAAAGCTAACGTTGTTGTTAACAGAAAAATGCTTGCTGACTTAGCAGTAAACGACAAAGAAGCTTTCCAAGTATTGTTCGAAACAGTTTCAAAAGCAAAATAAGCACAGAATTATAAAACTGTTAAAAATCCCTCGCCAAATGACGAGGGATTTTTGTTTTGTTAGCGCTTAACACACATTGTACTAAAACTTTCAGCCTTGTCTTTATTCATTACGTTTATAGTTCCGTTTGCAAACCACAAATAATATGCATAGTTAGTCCTTTTGGCTGAAATCTTTGACGACCAATAATTCTGTTCTGGTACCCCAATCAGCTTTTTATTATTGACAAATAAAGCCATCAATTCTTCCAAATTCGGCATACGGTAATCATCTAAACTATTACAATATTTACGAGCCGACTCAAAATCTTTTGCCGTAGCAGCACTATTAGGCGCTGGATTTGGCATAACAACGACAGTATCCGTTGGATAAAGCACCGACATGAACCCAATATCCTTTCCCACAGTATTAGGGCCTTTTGTCCCGTTCAAGTCAAAAATAAAGTTGGCACAAACTCTTCCAGAAGCAACAAAATATGAGTCTTCATCCATATTAAACCGACACGCATTGTTATAAAAAACAGCTATTGATTCCCCATTAGCCGTTTCAAACGCCGCGGCCTTTGCATTAATTTGTGAAACCAATTGAGAAGCAGAACCATTAAACTCTAAACCTGCTGCCAACATTTTAGGTTCCAATGTGTACCAATCAGTTGGAAAATCTACAACCGAACCGCCCAACAAAGGATTTACTTTGCTAGGAATCCCGCAATCCGCTAAATGATCACTATCGCAAATGTTATTAATCTTTAATACTTTTGAAAGTCCAGCAGTAATAAATGTTTCAGCGACATTATCCTCAATTACGCTACCACTTGCGTCTTCTGTAATAGTTCCGTATCCATTGAGCGCAGGCATTAAAGAAATCGCTTGCGAAAATCTCGCATAAAGTGCTTTACGCTGCGTGTTCCAAGTTCGCTCGTTAATATTACCTGTAAGTGATGGTAAAGTTATCGCTGCAACTACACCAATAATTGTTAGGGATAAAAGTATTTCCGCCATCGTAAACCCGCTGAGCGGGATCCATCCACTGGCTTTCGGGCTTACGGTCATCGCTG
>JAMPIJ010000003.1 GCA_023662905.1 Fusobacterium sp. | reverse complement strand
CCCCCCCCCTGCGCAAATCAATACATTTCTTTTGTTCATAAGTTTCATCCTTTCTGAACATATTATGTACCATGTTTTTTATTTAGTCAAGTATTACAAACTAAACGAATCGTCTTTTAGTAACTGTTGTTCAAATGTTTCCGCAGGTTGGGTAATCTTCACCGGTATGCCGCGTTTATAAAACTTCAAACCTATTCCCTCATCAGTATTTGTTGATGGATTTACATTTGACGCATAATCTATTTCTTTTGGGTTCAAGCGCAAATTTATATTTTCTTCGACATCTTTCGCGATTATATATTTTGAAAACGAGCGAACTTTTTCGTACTGTTCAACAGCACGCGTGTAATCCGGCGCGATAAACTTACCCTCACGTGACGTCAACGGGCAGGTATAAGTTTTTTGCCAGAGTGCAACGCCGTCTTTGTTGTCAAAAAGCACAACTTTTGTCGTCCAAACAAACGGAAAATCCAGTCCAAAATCACTCGAAAGTTTCAGCGCATCCCACAAATCAATCTTGGCAAAATTATTGTCTTCCACGTAACCGATTACGAGTAATGTTTTATCCGCGGTTGTAGATAGTTTTTCAAAATCAATCAAACCTGTTTTCGCATACTTCTGCGCAGCCTGTTGAACACTAAAATTATTCTCGTTCAATGATTTTATCGCCGCGAGTTTTGTTGTGTTAAACTTATTTCCTAGTAAAAAATTCTGGATAATATCACCGGCAACGATTTCCGACGCGGTTTCAAACCCGTAGGAATTAGTATTCTGCGCATTCGACATAAACAGCGGAAGCACGTCAATCCTTTGTTGTTCCGCACACGCAGACAAACCAATTAACATCAAAAACATTACCAATAACTTTTTCATAATTTTATTATACTCCAAATAAACGATTTTACAAAAAAGAAATTATATTAAAATAAATTCTGAGGTGTCGCATGGATTACAAAGAATTATTAAATAAAGCAAAAGAAGTTTCACAAAACGCGTACGTGCCATATTCAAAATTTAAAGTAGGCGCCTGCGTTCTAACCGAAGACGGAAGCACGTTTTGCGGCTGCAATTTTGAAAACATAAGCTACGGACTGACCATTTGTGCTGAACGCAACGCAATCGGAACAGCCGTCGCAAACGGACACACAAACATTAAAGCCGTTGCGATTTACTCACCTAACGAGGACAACTGCGTTCCATGTGGTGCCTGCCGTCAGGTTATGGCTGAATTCAAATGTGACGAAGTTATCACAGAAGTAAACGGTGAACCTAAAGTTTACAAGCTTAGTTATCTATTACCCGAGGGTTTTCAATTCTAATGTACCTGATAGAACTTATAGTAAAAAAGTTTTTCAGCAAAAATAATGGTTTTATAAAGCAAAAAACAGAGGAACAGCTAGAAGAAGATCGCTGTAACCATGTTTTCATGCCTGTCGACAGTACTGGCGAAATTCTAGCCTGCCGCAACTGCGGAGCCGTCGTGCATAAAGACAAACTTAAAAAATATAAAAGACCAGATTAATCAAGAAGTCCGCGACCAACATATAAATCGTAGACAAGATTGACGCGCGGGTCGTTGAATCCCCAACCTGTTTTGCGCCGCCTGTTGTTGTATACCCCTGCGTTGCGCACACAAGCGTTATCAAGCCGCCAAAAATCATTGCCTTAAACAAACTTATATAAACATCCCGTATTGAAAGCCAAGCCCAAACAGAATTTATATATCTTGCGGGGTGCAAATCAATTGTTCCCTGCGCAACAAACATTCCGCCTACGATTCCGACGAATTCCGCAAGCAAAACTACCATCGGAACAGTGAAAAATCCCGCCAGAATTCTCGGTGTAAAATAATACCCTACAGGGTCAACTTTCAAGGTTTTCAACGCGTCAACTTGAGATGTAACCTGCATATTCGCAATCTCTGCGCTAATCGCCGTTCCTGCACGCGCACCAATCGCAAGCGCCACAAACCCCGGCGCAATTTCACGAATCATTACAATCGCAATAGAGCCGCCAATATAAGTATCAGCCCCCGACATCGCAAAACTCTTCGCAACCTGAATCGTCATGACAAGCGACGCAATAAAAACAATCATCAGCGAAATCGGCAATGAATCATAACTTATCGCCGAAGCCTGCGCAATTATCGTACTAAATCTGGCCTGTCCAGAAAACAGATACTTAAAGCACCGTATTAAATTTTGTACGCATAAACCTAAAAATGATATCATTACTTTTTATATTACCACGAAAAAAACTATTGCAAAGATTTAGAAAAAGTGCTACAATCGTAATATAAAAGTGTGAGGTAAAGGATTATGTTAGGTGCAATTATTCCAAACGGACTCTATGGCGGCTATGCATTTCGTAACAACAGCCAGCCTAAAGAAGAAAACAACGACGCAAAACAAGCGTTGATTGACAAAAATTACAACGAAATCTACGCCCACGAACTTGCGCACAAAGCCGCAGGAGGTCATCTTGCAGGTGCAATTGTTATTGAGCGAAATTCAGAGGGGATTCCAATCGGCGGCCATGTGGCAATAAAAATGCCATCGCTTGACCTGAACAATCCCAAGAAAACAATAAATGAAGCGGATACCGTAATCCGTTCTGCAATGGCGCCCTCAGACCCGTCCGGACAGGATTACAAAGTAGCCGCACAGGCTCAAACGATTAAAGAACAAGCGCAACAAAGATTAAATCTTTTAGCATGAAAAAAGGAGCCGTGAGGCTCCTTTTTATTAATTACGTTTGACACAAAGTGCAGCTAAACCGGATGTTTTGGCCTGAGAATATTTCATACCGTATGAATTACCAAACGACCAAGAATTTGTACCATCGATAGTGGTTGCTGACCAAACATATTGAGCAGAGCCAAAAATATCTTCACCCACAAGCTTACGGTTATAATAAATAGAAACCAACTCATCAATATTAGGCAATCTAAATTCTGCGTCATAATTTGAACATTCTTTCGCAGCCGCGGCCTGTGTATAAGTTCCGCTCAAACCTTTCGGATATAACGGCATTACAACATTTGAGTCAGAAGAATACATAACTGTCATCATTCCGATATCTTTACCAACAGTATTCGGCCCTTTTGAACCGTTCAAGTCATAAATAAAATTGGCACACATATACTGTTTTGCATAAACACCCTCAATACCCGCTCCAGAACTTCCACCACTCGTTCCGGTCATGATTACATCAGAAGCTGTACAATTAGGATTATAGAAAACCAGCACAGATTCACCATTCGCCGTTTCAAAAGCCGCTGATTTAGTATTCTTTACTGTAAGTCCGGCAATGCTCGCTGTAATCCCATAGTTAAGTTCAGACAATTTTTTAGGAAGATTAAACGCTGAACCCGTTGTTGGATTAATTTTACTTGGCATGCCACAATCTTCTAAGTGGTCGTTGTCACAAATATTATTAATTTTAAGGACTTTCGAAAGCCCCGCTGTGATAAATGTTTCCGCTGCTGTGTCGACAGCTGAAGCTGAAGACGTTGCATCTGAAAGCGTTCCATATCCGTTTAACGACGGCATAAGCGAAATTGCCTGCGACATCCGCGCAAATAAAGCTTTTCTCTGCGTGTTCCAAGTTCGCTCGTTAATGTTGCCGGTCAAACTTGGTAAAGTAATGGCGGCGACAACGCCAATAATTGTTAACGACAGGAGTATCTCCGCCATAGTAAAGGCACTGAGTGCCATCCTCATTTTCGTTGTACGGTAGCCCGCCAACGTATTAGATAGAACCGGCTCAGCCGGCCCCCCCCCCCTGCGCAAATCAATACATTTCTTTTGTTCATAAGTTTCATCCTTTCTTTATACAAATATTTTAAACTATAATCCCCCTTTTGACAAGGGGGATTATTTAATAAATTATTTACGTTCAATTCTGATTGCGCTGTCCGGACAAGTTAATTCACAAGTTCCGCAAGCAATACAGATTGACGGATCCGGTTCTACCGCAGGGGTTTGGAATAAACCGGTTTCTTTTGACCATTTTAAGCATTCTTTACCCATTTTGTTCATAGGGCATTTTGCCAAGCAAAGACCGCAGCCTTTGCAAAGGTCGGTGTAAACATAGTAATCAGCTTTTCCTTTGCCTACACCCTCGATTTTGTATCCTTTATATGTTTTTTCTTCTGTCATTTTACTTACCTTTCCTAAACAGTTGCATTAACCATTTCCATACCCATTTCAAGAGCTTTGTGGTTAAGTTCTCTCAACTCAGGTTTTACTGCGAATTTTTTGCCTAATGCAAGTTCCATTGCGTTTTTGATATCATCAAGTTTCAATACGTTAGTCGCCGCAAGGAGTACGCCCAAGATAATAATGTTGAAAACACGTGCGCTAAGTTTTTCGTTAGCGATTTTGTTTGCATCAACACCAATAACCTTTTTGCATTTGCACTCAGGCTTTTTTGTACAAACTGATGTATCGTAAACTACGATTGAATTTTCATCAACGTAAGTGTCGCATCTGTCGATTGCTCTATCTGAAAGCATAATTACGATATCGCCTTTAGCGAAACGTGGTTCACCGATTTTTTCGTCAGCGATTTGACAGAATGCAATAGAAACCCCGCCACGTTGTTCAACGCCGAAGTTTGGAATATATAAAACTTGTTTGCCAGCTTCGTAGCCCGCTTCAACAAGAATTTTAGCAATAGATTGAACGCCTTGTCCGCCTTCACCTGCTAATACCATCTTAGTACGTGCCATTTTAACCCTCCAATCCTTCTCTTACGAGGAATTCGTTAACTTCAAATACGCTTTCCATTTGTTCTAATCTGCCCCAGGTATCAACGTTATTTGTTCTCCAGTTAAGCGGACAGAGTGAAAGAACTTCGACAAATGAGAAACCGCCCATTTCAACGTTTTTAAGCGCTTTTTTGAAAGTCGCACGAAGTTTTTTCAAGTTAGAAACAGAAGCTCTTGCAACGTAAGATTTTGCAGGGTCAGCGATAGCCGCAACCATTTCAGCACCTTTTGCAGGACGTCCGGTAACTTCGCAGTCACGACCGTAAGGTGTTGTTTCAGTTTTTTGACCAGGCATTGTAGTCGGTGACATTTGGCCGCCTGTCATACCGTAGTTAGTGTTGTTTGCAACGATAATAAGCATTCTTTCTGAACGAACTGAAGCGTTAACAAGGTGTTGAGAACCAATTGCCAAACCGCCGCCGTCGCCCATATATGCGATACCGATAGCTTCTTTGTTTGCTCTTGTGAAACCATAGATTACAGGGTTAGTACGACCGTGGTGAGTTTGAACGGTGTCTAAATCCATATAGTTCCAAGAAAGCAAAGAACATCCGATGTCGCAGCCGAAAACTGCTTTTTGTTTTAAACCTAATTCATCAATAGCCCATGCTAAAGATTTTAATATCATACCGTGACCGCAGCCCGGACAAAACTTAGAAGCGCCGACTTCTGCGTTTTGAGCTTCAGGCAATTTTGGAGGCATTGTTAATAATTCTGTCATTTTGTTTTTCTCCTTTTACTACGCTTCTACAGGCACTTTGTGCATTTCTACAACTTTGTTAACGATATCGTCGCCGGTAACGCCAACACCCATTTTGAACAATGTTGAGTAAGGTGTTGTTAAGCCGTAGATTTTTTCCAGTACCATTTGTGCCAGTTGGCCGTTTGCAGATTCTGTGAAGAGAACTTGTTTGGCTCTTGCAACTGCAGCTCTAAGGGGTTTAACATCCAACGGTCTGATTGTAATCGGTCTGAATAAGCCTGCTTTGATTCCTTTTGCTCTCAATTCATCAACAGCGGTCATTGCAGAACGTGCAACGATACCGTGAGCGATGATAAGAATTTCAGCGTCATCTGCTTTATATTCGAATGATTCAGCAACTTCTTCAGCCATTTTGTCGTAGTCAACTTGATATTGGTCAAGAACTTCCATAAGTTCTTCTTCCATGTTGTATGTATTTCTCAAGTGAACAGATTTTCTATCTTTGCCGATTTCGCCTTCACCGAGCAAGTATGGAGTAACAGGAGTCATTTTGATTCCGCGTGAAGCAGGATCGTACAATGTAACTGGTTCTCTCATTTTACCTTGATAGCCGTCAGCAAGTAAATAAGTAGGGAACTTATAAGTCCAAGCTGTGTTGAACGCTTTAATCATATAATCATACAAATCTTGGTGACCTGCAGTTGAGTAAACGATTCTGAAACCTTCACCGTTTCCGCCAAAACAAGTCAAACGAGTTTCTTGTTGAGCGTAAATAACAGTCGCTGTAGACGGGCCGCCTCTTTGCATAACCGCACAAACGAAAGGAATTCTCATCATTTCAGCCATAGACTGTGCGTCTTGCATGATTACGTTACCAGGGCCTGCAGTTGCAGTGAACGCTCTTTTACCGGCTAAAATACCACCGATAGTAGAGAAACCTGCTGAGATTTCGTCTTCTGTTTGTAAAAATCCTGCTTCAGTTTTCGGAAGCAATTTACACCAGGTGTGCATAATTTCGTTTTGCGGAGTAATCGGATAACCGTACATAAAGTCAGCTTCAGCGGCGTTTGCTGCGTAAGCCAAAACTTCATTCCCCGTCAAAAACATCTTTGTGTCTTCTGTGATTAATTTGTTTACCATAAGTTCTACCTTCTTTTTATGAAAATACATGTATTTTTATACATGTAATATAATATTATAAACAAATCATTTAGGCAAAAAGATTAAAGGAATGTTAAAAATTCTTTTTCATGCTATAACAATAATATGTTCACAGGGATTATCGAAGAAACCGGAGAAATTAAGAGTTTTCAAGGCCAGACTGTTCTGGAAGTTTTGTGCAGCAAGGTTCTTGACGACATAAAGCTTGGCGACAGCATAGCAATTAACGGAGTTTGTCAGACGGTTGTGGAATTTGGCTCGAACTTTTTCAAAGTCGAAGTCAGCCCCGAAACCCTTGCAGTGACAAACTTTTCAAAACTTTCGGCAGGAACGAAAGTCAATCTAGAACGCGCTCTTACGCCAACATCAAGAATGGGCGGACATATTGTTCAGGGACACGTTGACCAAACTGCAACATTCTTAAAAGCCGAAAAGCTTGATAATTTCTACAATTTATACTTTGAAACCGACGATACAAAATATATTGTAAAAAAAGGTTCAATCACAGTCAACGGAATAAGTTTGACCGTAGCGGACGTTAACGAAACCTGTTTCAAAATAGCCGTAATCCCGCACACATTTGAGAACACAACCCTAAACGCACTACAAATCGGCGCAACTGTGAACATTGAAACCGACATTCTCGGCCGATATATTGAAAAAATTCTATCAGCGCAGAATAATAAAAGTAAAATTAGTATGGAGTTTTTAAGGGAAAATGGATTTGTTTAATTTTAAATTCGACGATATAGAAGAAGCGATAAAGGATTACAAAGCGGGAAAACCGATTATTGTTGCGGACGATGAAGACCGTGAAAACGAGGGCGACCTGATTTGTTCAGCACAAATGGCAACGCCGGAAATAATTAATTTTATGGCAAAAGAATGCCGCGGACTTGTCTGCCTTGCGATTGATCACACTATCGCGGAACGCCTTGATTTGCCTCAAATGGTTGACAATAACACAGAGGGAATGAAAACAGCGTTCACACTAAGTATCGACGGCGCAGAAAAATTCGGCGTCACTACCGGAATTTCAGCTTACGACCGTGCCAAAACCATTGAAATCGCAATCGCACCTGATGCGGTTCCGTCAGATCTAAGACGTCCGGGGCATATTTTCCCTTGTATGGCGAGAAAGGGCGGAGTTTTAACCCGTACCGGCCACACTGAAACAGCGGTTGACCTTGCAAAAATCTGCGGTCATGCTCCTGCCGGCGTTATGTGCGAAATTATGATGGACGACGGCCAGATGGCACGCCGTGATGATTTGAGAAAATTTGCAAACCACCACGATATTAAATTTATTTCAGTAGCACAGTTAATCGCATACCGTTTAAAATCCGAAAAATACGTTACCCGCGACGCAGAAGCAAATCTTCCGACACAATTCGGAGAATTTAAAATCTACGGCTACACAAACCACCTCAACGGCCAAGAACACGTTGCACTTATAAAAGACGACGGTTCAGACAAAATACCGCTTATTCGTGTTCACAGTGAATGCCTGACTGGCGATATTTTCCACAGCTTGAAATGCGACTGCAACCAGCAGCTTCACGAAGCGCTCAAAATGATTAACGAACACGGCAAGGGCGCACTTGTTTATATGAAAGGCCACGAGGGCAGAGGTATCGGAATCGTCAACAAAATCAAAGCTTACGCGCTTCAAGAAGCAGGCCAAGATACTGTTGAAGCAAATGAATCTTTAGGCTTCAAACCAGATTTACGAGAATACGGCGTCGGCGCTCAAATCATTCGCGACATTGGATTTATGGAATTCAACCTGATTACAAATAACCCGAAAAAAATAGTCGGGTTGGATGGTTACGGATTAACTATTCATGGTATAGTAAAAATAGAGCCTGAAATTAATCAGTATAACGAAAGATACATTAACACGAAAAAAGAGAAAATGTGTCACATGATATAGAGGAGATTGAATGCAAGGAATTTGTCAGGAAGTAAAAGCCCTATCGCCGAAATATTACAGTTCGTTCAGAACTGTATATGAGGATTTTTGCAGATGCGCGTTTACTGAATACAAATTCGAACTTGAGCCTCTTGATTATGACAGTTTTATTGAATCTTGCGAAAACGGATTGATTAACTGTATTATTTATACTGACAACGATGTTCCTGAGGCATTTTTGGTCTACACTCTTGCGATTTCAGAATCCATCGAACTCAACATCGTTCACAGCCACAACTTTGAAAACCTTGCACAAAGAAGTTCTGCGATGATTAAATTCTTTATGGAACAGGTAAAAAAAGAACGTAAAGAAAAAGTCGTCTGCTACCCTATGTTAGGCAAACAAAAAAGTATTATCGGCGAAATTTCAATACTCGGCTTCAAGTTTGTAGGAATTGCGGTATTGAAATTCTTGCTTCACGAAAGCACTTCACGCCAAATTTTAAAAATCGCGCAACTCGGCGAACTTCCGAAACATTACACAATCAAACCGTGGGACGATTCCTATATGAACGACGCGGTTCATGTTGTGCAAGAAGCGTTTTCGACAAGTGCAGATGCGCTTTTTGACACCCGTTTTGCCTCACTGGACGGAACTTATGACATTCTAAACAAAATCGTAACCAATGTTTACGCAGACTATTTGCCTGAAGCCTCAAGCGTTCTGTTTTACAACAACAAACCCGTCGGCTTCTGCTTTGCCAATATTACAGGCGGCAAAATCGTGAATATTCCGATTTTTGCGATCGCCAAAGACCATCAGGCAAAAGGACTTTCAAAATTCTTACTCTCCAGAACGCTTAACACTGTTATAAGATACAGCGATGAAAATGTTTATCCGATTACTGAAATCAACACAAACACTGAAACCAATAATTTTCAAGCGCTAAAAATGTACCGTAACCTAGGGTTTAAAGAGGATTACAACTACCCTCAGTCTTATTTGCCTGTTCTCAGATAGAATTTTCGTGATATAATAATCACGTTAAAGGATTAGGGAGAAAATAATATGCTGAGAGGACCTTTTTTAGATAGAAATTGGATGGGACAAAACGAAGATTACGATTCATCTTCAATCGTAATGCTTGGCTTGCCGTTCGACGGAACAGTTTCATACCGTTCAGGCTCACGCTTTGCGCCGGAACAGATCAGACTTGCAAGCTGGGGATTGGAAGAATATTCGCCAAGATTTGACAAGGATTTAGCTGATGTAAACTTCCACGACGCAGGCGATTTAGAGTTTCCACTCGGCAACACTTATAAAACACTTGAAGTTATCGAACAAAACGTAGAAGACATCTACCGCGACGGCAAAAGAGTTTTCGGAATCGGTGGCGAACACCTCGTTACGCTTCCTGAAATAAAAGCAGTATCAAAGTTTTACGACAATTTAGCGATAATCCACTTTGACGCACACACAGATTTGCGCGAAGAATATATGGGCGAAGAAATGTCGCATTCAGCCGTAATCCGCCACGCTTCAAAAATCGTCGGTGCAAAAAATATCAAACAAATCGGAATCCGTTCTGGCATGAAAGAAGAGTGGGATTTTATGAAAGAAAACAACACACTTTGCCATAAATATTCAGACCTTGACGAACTCAAAGGTAAAAACATCTTTGTAACGGTGGATTTAGATGTTCTTGATCCGTCAGTAATGCCAGGAACAGGAACACCGGAATCCGGCGGAATGCAATTCAACGAGCTTATGGGCTGGTTTGAATACCTGAAAAACTTCAATATTGTCGGCGCAGACGTCGTAGAACTTGCGCCTGACTACGACGCATCAGGTGTTTCAACCGCCGTTGCAACAAAAGTTATCCGCGAATTACTCATGGTATTATAAAAATGATGAAAACCAGAATAGAAGAATTAAAAGAGCTAATCAACAAGTACAACCATCTTTACTACGTTGAGGAAAGCCCAACTGTCAGCGACTTTGAATACGACTCGCTTTTTGCTGAATTAAAACAACTGGAAGAAGAGTTTCCACAATACAAAACACCTGACAGCCCGACCCAGCGTGTCGGCGCGATTAGCGAAAAATTCGACTCTTATAAACACAAATACAGACTTTACAGCCTTGATAACACCTACACCTACGAAGACATTGAAAAATGGTATGAAAAGCTTACGGCCGAATACGGGAACGACGTCGAACTTGTCAGCGAACTAAAAATCGATGGGCTTGCAATCGCTTTGTCTTATGAAAACGGTGTTTTTGTCCGTGGCGTAACTCGCGGTGACGGGGTTCAGGGTGAAGACATCACGGCAAACCTCAAGACAATCAAAGCGATTCCGCTCAAACTTTTTGAAAATGTAGACATAGAAGTCCGCGGCGAAATCTTTATGCCTAAAACTTCTTTTGAAAAACTTAACGAAGAAAGTTTGAAAAACGGCGAAAAAGTTTTCGCAAACCCTCGCAACGCCGCAAGCGGCTCAATCCGCCAACTTGATAGCCGTATTACCGCAAAACGTGATTTATCAATGTTCTGCTACACTGCAATCATAGAAAGAAGCGATAAAAAGCCTCAAACCCATTACGATACTCTGATGTATCTTAAAGAACTGGGCTTCAAAGTCAACCCGAACATCAAGCTTTGCAAAAATGCACAAGAGGTCATAGACTATTGCAAATACTGGGATACAGAGCGTTCAAAACTCAATTACGCAACCGACGGCGTCGTGGTAAAAGTTAACCAGTTTAATATTCAGGAAGATTTAGGCTTCACCGCCCGCGCGCCAAAATGGGCAACAGCGTTTAAGTTTCCACCCGAAGAAGTTTCAACAACTGTTGAGGATATTGAATACGGTGTCGGAAAAACCGGTGCAATCACGCCTGTTGCAAAACTTACACCGGTTCAACTCGCAGGTTCTACTGTTTCGCGCGCAAGTTTACACAACTTCGACGAAATCAAACGCCTTGATATTCGACTCGGCGACACGGTTTTAATCAAAAAAGCCGCCGAAATTATCCCGAAAGTCATCACCGTTCTAAAAGACGAAAAACACGACGCCCGCGAAGAATTTCAACCGCCGACAGAATGCCCGTCATGCCACTGTCCGCTGTACACCCGCGCAAAAGAAGTAGGACTTTACTGCGAAAACCCGCAATGTCCTGAAAAAGTTCGCGCACAGCTTGAATACTGGGTTTCTAAAGACGCAATGGACATCGACAACCTAGGCCCGTCTGTAATTGAACAGCTTTACAACTTAGGTCTTGTTAAAAATTTTGCAGACTTCTACAAACTAACAGTCGAAGACCTGCTAAAACTTGAACAAACCAAAGAAAAAAGCGCAACAAATATTTATGAGGGAATCCAGAAGAGCAAAACCTGCACTCTGCCGCGCTTTATCAACGCCCTTTCAATCAAAAACGTAGGTAAAGAAAACGCAGCAGTTCTCGCAGACGAATACGGAAGCATCGAAGCCCTCATGGATGCCTCAATCGAAAGTCTTGAAAACGTCAAAGGTATTGCAAATAAAATGGCTACAGACATTTTCAACTACTTCCGCTGCGAAGGAAATGTTGCAATTATTAAGGAACTATTGTCGCTCGGAGTTGTCCCTGAACATATTTCTGTGGTAAAATCAGGAAAACTTGAGAATTTAACATTTGTTCTCACCGGAACCCTTTCGTCAATGACAAGACCGGAAGCCGAAGAAAAGATTAAATCTCAAGGCGGGAGAACCTCAACATCAGTTACAAGTAAAACTTCTTACCTTGTCGCAGGTGAAAAGGCAGGTTCAAAATTTGACAAAGCCCAGAAATTAGGTGTTATAATATTGTCGGAAGAAGAATTTTTAACACTACTAGAAACAGGTACAGAAAATGAAGAAAAATAAAATGAGAGTTATACAAATATCAGGTTTCAGGGGAATTTTATCAGCAATATTCATTGTTGCCTGCCTTATCGCAGGGTTTGTCGGGTTCCCGTCAATCGCCCTTGAACACGGCTGGAATAAGTTAGCCGATATAACCGGAACGCTCCCTTATATCAATGCTTTTCAGGGCTTAATTCTCTGGGGAATTCTGGCGGTTTCTTATATGATTATCAATAGAAAACAACGTTATCTAGCCGTTTTCGAACCAAAACCAAGAAACCCGAAAGAAATTAGAGATATTATTAACGAAATTAAATCTCAATCCGCGGCGCTAAAAAAAGAAATGCCGCAAACACAAGAGGAAAAAGAAGAAGAAAAAGAGGTAGTATAAATGAAAAAAACTATATTTTTACTGTTACTTTTGGCACTAAGCTTGCCGGCACAGGCAAAACCTCAGGGATCAATCTATGTTGACGCGTCATCAAACATCGATTTGCAGCCTGATGTTGTAGAATTTAACGTAATCGTAACAACAAAAGACAGACATTCACTTGAAAACGCCTCTATCACAAACAAAGAAATTTCAACAAAAGTCTATCACGACTTAACAACAATGATTGACAAAACAAACGGCGACTATATTAAAACAATAGATTACTCTGCAAGACCAACTTATTACTATTCAAACGGCAAGCAGGTTTTCGACCGTTTTGAAGTTACAAATACAATCACTGTTCACACTAAAAAAATCACAGATGTCGGAATGTTTATTGACAAAGCTCTCAGCCTTGGCGCAACAAACATCGGTAATGTTGAGTTCAAATTAGAAGACCAGAACACATATTGCAACGAACTTTTGAGCGTTGCAACCCAGAAAGCCAAAACAAAAGCCGAAACAGTCGCACAGGCTTCCGGCCAAAAAATCACAGGTATAAAAGAATTGAGAACATCATGCCATGTTAACTCATTCAATAATGGCTACCCGAGATACATGAACGCAAAAATGACAATGGCAGGCGCAGCTTATGATGGCGCAGTCGCTGAATCTTCAACAATGGTTTCAGGCGGCGCAATGAAGTTATATGCAACTGTAAACGCAGAATTCTACTCTAGATAGGTATATATTAATGCAAATTGAAGCACAAAATCTTATAAAAATTTACGGTGACAGACGCGTCGTTAACGATGTTTCATTTAACATCAAAAAAGGCGAAGTCGTTTGTCTTCTCGGGCCAAACGGTGCGGGGAAAACTACAACGTTCTATATGGTTGTAGGACTTGTAAAACCTAATATGGGAAAAATTATTCTCAACGGTCAGGACATTTCCTCTGCCCCTATGAACATCCGCGCAAAACTCGGTATCGGTTATCTTCCACAAGAAACATCTATTTTCAGAAAGCTTTCAGTGGAAGACAATCTTAAACTGGTTCTTGAAATGAACGAAAAACTCACCGAGTGTGAAAAAACCAAAAAACTCGAAGAACTTCTAACAGAATTCGGTGTTCAAAAACTTCGCAAATCACCGTCAGTAGCGCTTTCAGGTGGTGAACGCCGCCGTGTTGAAATCGCGCGTGCGCTTGCTGCAAGCCCTGATTTTATGCTTCTTGACGAACCTTTTGCCGGCATCGACCCTATCGCTATCGGCGAAATTAAAGACAACATCAAAAAAATCTCGGAAGATAAAGGCCTTGGTGTTCTAATCACCGACCACAACCCGAAAGCAACGCTTTCCATCACCGACAGAGCTTATGTAATCTTTGACGGAAAAATTAAAATTCAAGGCCGCAGCACAGATGTCGCAAACGACCCTGTCGCAAAAGAATTTTACCTCGGAAAGGATTTCGCCCTCTAATGTTGAAATTCCCGAGAATCACCATTTACGATAAATATATTTTTATGCAGGTTTTCGTAACAACTTTCGTTGCGATTTTGCTTTTTTCTGTTGTTTGGATTGCACCTGAAATGCTTCTCAAAACAATCGAAAAAACCCTAGCAGGCGTCTACACACCTGCAACGGCCGTAAAAGTTTTAGCCTACGAGCTTCCAAAAATCTTAGGTAAAGCTTTTCCTGTAGGTCTACTCCTCGGAAGCCTTTTCACGTTCGACAAACTAAGCAAAGACTCCGAACTCACAATTTTCAGAGCCGTCGGACTGTCTTTCAAAAGAATTTTAGCACCGGTTCTCGCGTTCAGCGTTATCGTAACAGTTTTGTGCTTTATCACCTACGATAAACTTATTCCAATGGCGGAAGTCGGACTTAACGCAATCAAAGGCAAAGACACCACAACACAATATATTTATACAGAAAAAGACGAAAAAAATGTTCCACAAGATTATGTAATCGTTTCAAAATACCACAACGGCGAAATGGACGACATAATTTATCTTGACTTTGGCGAACGCAGATACACAGATGTTCACGAGTTAACTGATATTTACTACGCGAAATCAGGCCACCCGTTTGAAGACAAATGGACTCTCTCTGACATCAGCCACTACGAAATTTCAAAAGACGGAATTTTCCACGAAGTAAAACACATCGACAAAATGGACATTCTCAAAGGCGAAAGCGCCGCAAATGCTCATAAATTAATGGTTTACTCAACCAAGAGAGATAGAGAAATTACAAACGCAGACCTCAAAAGCTATATAGACCTTTTGAAAAAAGAAAACCTCGACGAAGAATACAGAACAATGCTCAACAAATATTATCAGCGCTTCTTCCACCCGTTTGTCTGCATACTTCTGGCGCTTTTAGGCGTAATCCTCGGGTTCAGCAAACCACGTGAACACAGAATGGTAGGCTTTGTTATCGCTATCGGCTGTATTTTCGCCTACTACATAACACTTCCATTCTTTGACCTATTAGCAGCAAAAGGCGTTCTTCCGCCATTAATCACAGCTTTCATTCCACTTGCGGCATTCTCAGGCGCAATAATCGCACTCTTTAAATCAAAGGATATTTAATTAATGCTAAAAAAACTTTTATTATTAACACTTTCACTCGGCTTATTTATGCCTGCACAAGCGCTAGATATAAAAGAAAACGACGGAATTTATCACATCATCATTGACCAGAACAGAAAGACCGCCAACCGCCTGAAATGCATTGTCGTGGATGACTTAATGACCACCCGCGAAGTCCACAGAAAAGCCGACGCCGTTCTGACAATAAATGGTGGATTTTTCGATCCGAAAAACAAAAAAACAGTGTCATACGTAACAAACGACGGTCAGATGATTGCAGACCCATTATTTAACGAAAACCTGCTTTCTGACCCGCTTTTGAGAAAAAATTTAGACAAAATCCTAAACCGCAGCGAATTCAGAGTTCTCGAATGTTTTAGCGGCTACAAATTCGAAATTGCACAACACAAAAGCGATATTGACTTTGAATGTCAGATTATGAATTCAATTCAAGGCGGCCCACTGGTTCACCCGCAACTCCAACTGGAAGAAGAATTTTTCATAATGAAAGACGAAGAAGGCAACATCACACGCGAATCAGCGTCAGTACTCCATAAAGTTCCACGCACAATTCTCGGCCTCAAAGACGACAAAATTCATATACTTATTTTTACAGATGCACACCCTGCAACCCTCGAAGAAGTTGCCAAATACTGCGCCGAACTCGACCTTGACCGCGCAATGGCACTCGATGGCGGCGGCTCTACTTCAATGAACTACCGGAACAAACTCGAAGTAGTATCCACTCCAGAAAGCAATCAAGGCCGCATGCTTAAATCGTTTATTCTACTCAAAAAGAAGTAATTGTTTAATTAAAAATTTCACACATTAAACATATTAAGAAATTGTTACAAACAACTTAAAAACATTATTACACGGGCTTCTAGACACAGACAAGCCATAAGCGAATAAACCATATTTTTAAATAAACAACAAATTAAGAACTGTAAACAAAGCCCAGAAAAACGCTTGCAATTAGATATTTTGCAAGTATTATTATCATGGACAGGTTTACTATGTCCAAAATTTAGCCGAATAAAAAAGGAAATAAAATGGCAAAAGACGTAATAGAATTAGAAGGAACGATAATAGAATCAATGCCTAACGCGATGTTCAGGGTTAAGTTAGAAAACGACCACGAAATCCTCGCTCACATCTCAGGTAAAATCAGAAAGAATTTCATCAGAATTCTTCCGGGTGACAAAGTAAAGGTTGAAATGACACCTTACGATTTATCAAGAGGCAGAATTACGTTCCGTCTTAAATAAGCGCGCAAGTGCATAACCAAGAAAATCTCACGTAAAAACATATAAAAAGGAAAAAACAATGAAAACAAGAACATCAGTAAAACCAATGTGCGACAAATGCAAAGTTATCAAAAGAAAAGGCAGAGTTGCAGTAATTTGCGAAAACCCTAAACATAAACAAAGACAGGGATAATTGCAAGAACGCATACCGAACCGACGGGTTGCGGTCGGTGGAGAGGAAGTATTTATGCCTCTTACACAAAAAAATCTAACAACAGGGTGCAAGAATTAGATACGAGCGTGACTTTAATGCTTGATTCTAATTCCACCAAAAGCCAAGAAAAGGAGAAATATTAAAATGGCAAGACTAGCAGGGGTAGATTTACCTCGTAACAAAAGAATGGAAATCGCTTTAACCTATATCTTCGGAATAGGACCTACAAGAGCAAAGAAAATCCTTGAAGAAACAAAAATTTCACCGGATTTGAGAACAGATGACTTAACCGATGAAGATATTAAATTATTAAGAAACGCATTATCAGCATATAACATCGAAGGTGACTTAAGACGTGAAGTATCAATGAACATCAAACGCCTTCAAGAAATCGGTTCATTCCGTGGTATGCGTCACAAACGCAACTTACCTTGCAGAGGTCAAAGAACCAAAACTAACGCAAGAACTCGCCGCGGTAAGAAAACTGGACCTATCGCTGGTAAGAAAAAGTAATAAATACTAAAAATAAAGGATAATAAAAATGGCAAGACCACAAAAAACTAAGAAAAAAGAAAAGAAAAACGTATTGCAAGGTGTTGTACACATTCAATCAACCTTTAACAATACTATAGTAACTTCTACAGATACACAAGGTAATGCTATTGCTTGGGCAACAGCAGGTGCTTCAGGCTTCAAAGGAGCAAGAAAAGGCACTCCGTTCGCAGCTCAATCAGCAGCAGAACAAGTAGCAAAAAAATCTATCGACCAAGGTATGAAAAAAGTTGAAGTACATATCAAAGGCCCTGGTTCAGGTAGAGAAACAGCAATCCGTGCTATTCAAGCAGCAGGTTTGGAAATCACTTTAATTAAAGACGTAACTCCAATCCCTCACAACGGTTGCAGACCACCTAAAAAACGTCGTGTATAATCACTGACGCAATTAAACATTAGTAGAACCGCGGGGGCTTGCTAAATGCCAAAATAGCAAACCATAGATGCCCCGCAAACAAAAGGAGAAAATTAAAATGGCAAGATATACAGGACCAAAAAATAAATTATTCCGCAACTGGGGAGTAAAAGATTTATCAAACAGAAAATTAACCTCTTCAATGAGACAAACAGCTTCAGGCCAACACGGCGCTGTTAGAAAAAAACTTTCTGAATACGCTCTTCACTTGAACGAAAAACAAAAAATCAGATTAACATATTTAGTAAGCGAAAAACAATTTGCAAAATACTACAACGAAGCAGCAAGAAGAAAAGGTGTTACCGGTACTTTGTTACTTCAATTATTAGAATCAAGATTGGATAACGTACTTTTCCGCGCAGGCTTCGGCATCACTCGCAGCCAATCAAGACAGATCGTAAACCACGGTCACGTATTGGTTAACGGTAAAAAAGTAGATATTCCATCTTACCTTGTTAAAGCAGGCGACGTAATCACTGTTAAATCAAAAAGTTCAGCATTCATTAAATCAGTAATCGAATCAATTGATTTAGCTTGCGCACCAGCTTGGATGACAATTGATAAAGATGCTTTGAAAATCACTTTCGACAGATTGCCTGAAAGAGAAGAACTGGACCCTGATTTCAAAGAACAACTTGTTATAGAATACTATTCAAAATAGGAGATAGAACATGGAATTAAAAATTAAATGTGTAAACACAACAACAAGCTCAGATGGTTCACAATACGGCAAATTCGTCATTGAACCGTTGGAAAAGGGTTTCGGTACAACAATCGGAAATTCTTTAAGACGTGTGTTGTTGTCTAGTTTAGAAGGCACAGCAGTAACCTCTGTAAGAATTGAAGGTATTACACATGAATATACATCAATCCCAGGCGTTCAAGAAGATGTTATCGACGTAATGTTAAACCTTAAAGGTTTAGTAGTCAAAACAGATTCTAAAGAAACTCAACATTTAAGAATAGATGTGGATAGAGCAGGTGCAGTTCTTGCAAGCGATATTCAATTACCTGCAGGCGTTAAAGTAGTTAACCCTGACTGGTTAATTTGTACAGTTGCAGACGGCGGCAGCTTCCACGCTGATATAACAATTGAAACAGGTAAAGGCTATGTTGCAAACGATGTTTCAAAAGATACAAGAAACGTATCAATCGATGTATTGCCTATCGACGCAACATTCATGCCAATCAAACGTGTAAGCTACAACGTAGAAAACACACGTGTAGGCGATATGATTGACTTCGACAAATTGACTCTTGAAATTTGGTCAAATGGTTCAATCGAAGTTTCAACAGCGCTCAGCCAATCAGCTAACCTTTTAATCGAAAGATTTGTACAAATCGCAGCGATTTCAGGTCAATCAACAATCTCAACATCAATCGTTGAAGACGATGTTGTAGCTGAATCAACAGAAAGCGCTCCTACAATGACAATCGAAGAACTTGAATTGTCAGTAAGAGCTTACAACTGCTTAAAAAGAGCTAGCATTAACTCAATGTCAGAACTGTTGAAAAAATCAGAACACGACTTGTTAAACATTAAAAACTTCGGTAAAAAATCATCAGACGAAGTTATCGAAAGACTTCACCACTTCGGTTTAGACCTCGCTCCAAACCCTGAAGTAGAGGAAGAAGTAGGATAATAATTAAACAAATAAGGAAAAAATAAAAATGAGACACCAAACTAAAAAACATACGCTAGGAAAAGCGCAAGACCAAAGAAAAGCCTTGCTCCGCTCTTTAGCAACAGAACTTTTTGTGCACGGTGAAATTATAACAACTATGGCTAGAGCAAAAGCTTTGAAACCATACGCAGAACAAATTATCACCCTTGCTAAAAAAGGCGATTTAAACAGCCGTCGTCAAGCGTTGAGATATGTTTTCGATAAAGAAATCGGCAACTTCATCAACCTCGAAACAGGCGAAATCAACGAAGTAAAAGATGAAAAATCAGCACCACAAACAGTTTTGAGAAAATTGTTCGTTGTAATCGGCAAACAATACTCTTCAAGACAAGGTGGATACACAAAAATCTTCAGATTGCCGCCAAGACGTGGTGACGCTTCTGAAATGGCATTGATTCAACTTGTATAATATGCCAACAACAAAACGATACGCTTTTCAAATTCAATATATCGGAAAGAATTACGCCGGAAGTCAAATCCAATTCGAAAACGGAGAAGAAATTGATGAGGCAACGATTCAAGGAGAATTAGAAAAAGCACTCGGAACATTGATAATCGGCGGCGATCCCGCCAAAAGAGAAAAAAGACCGATAAAAACAGTCTTTTCCGGAAGAACTGACAGGGGTGTTAATTCAAAAGGACAGGTCGTTCACTTCGACACAGACAGAACCATTGTTGCTTCAAAGTTCGTCTATGCAATGAACGAAATTCTCCCGAATGACATATCTATCAGTGACTTGATGGAAGTTGAAAACAATTTTAATGCACAAAAATCAGCGAAAAAGCGTTTTTATAGATTTGAATTTATTAATAGAAGATATAAGAACGCTTTTGACGGTGATTTAATGCTAGTGAAATACCCTCTAGATTTAGTTAGGATGCAACAAGCTCTTGATTATTTAAAAGGGGAACATGATTTTTCAGCGTTCAAAAGCTCCGGAACGCTTAACCCGAGCAAGATTTGTTTTATATATGACGCTCACGTTGAAAAACAGGGCGACAAGGTTATCGTCGATATTGTAGGAAACAGGTTTCTATACAATATGGTGAGAACCATAATCGGTACCCTCTTACAAATAGAGGGACACAATCTGAGTGCAGAACACATGAAAGATGTTTTGGACTCACAAGATCGGACAAAAGCCGGTCGCACCGTTAGTCCGTATGGATTAACACTAATGAAAGTACAATATTAAAATAATAAAAACGGAGACAAGCATGAAAACATATTCAGCAAAACCTCTCGAAGTAGAAAGAAAATGGTATTTAATCGATGCTGAGGACGAAATCCTTGGTAGATTAGCGGTTAGAATTGCCAACATTCTTAGAGGTAAAAATAAACCTGAATATACACCGAACGTTGACACAGGCGATTTCGTAATCGTTATCAACGCTGACAAAGTTCGTGTAACAGGTAACAAAGAAACTGATAAAATTTACTACCACCACACAAAATATCCAGGTGGTTTGAAATCAGCATCTTTCAAAGAATTACAAGAAAAAGACGGCAGATTGGCTATCGAAAAAGCTGTTAAAGGTATGTTGCAACACAACACTTTAGGTGCAGAACAATTCAACAAACTTAAAGTTTATGTTGGAAGCGAACATCCGCACGCTGCACAAAAACCAATCAAATTGGAAAAGGAGGCTAAATAATGGCAAACACTGAAATCGTGGCTACAGGCCGCAGAAAAACCTCTGTTGCAGTTGTAAAATTGGTTAAAGGATCAGGCAGAATTTTCGTAAACGGCAAAAAATTAGCTGATTACATCGGAAACCGTCCTGCAATCGAATTGTTAATCAACAGACCATTAGTTTTAACTGAAACAAAAGAACAATACGATGTAAGAGTAAAAGCAGTAGGCGGCGGTATCGTTGCTCAAGCTGGTGCTATCAGACACGGTATTGCAAGAGCATTAGTTAAAATCAATGAAGAAAACAAAAATGTTCTTAGAATCGAAGGTCTATTAACACGTGACCCAAGAGTTAAAGAACGTAAAAAATACGGTAGAAAAAGAGCAAGAAAACGCTTCCAATTCTCAAAACGTTAATCAACAAAAAGCCTCGGTTTTCCGAGGCTTTTATATTCAAAAAAAAAAGCGCCGGTTGGCGCTTTTTTACTATTAAATCATATTCTTTCTAATTTTTTCTTTTGCTTTATCGATCTGGTTGATACGGCGCTCAACGGATCTAATTTGAGTTTTCAATGCTTTACGTTGTGCTTTGTATGAAGTGTATTGTGCGTCAACGTCAGCGTATTGGGTTTTATAGTTAAGCAATTCGTTTCTTACTTCAACCTGAGCGTTATCAAGTTTCAAGATAGCGCTTTGCATGCTTTCGTTGCCTGCTGATTCTGCAGCCATCTGATTAATTGTTGTTGTTTGTGCAGAATTTGTTGTTCCGTTATAAACTGTATCATCGAAGTTCAACGGAGTGAAAGCGGTGCCATCAGCCATTGCGATTCCGCCAACAAAAGCGCATAACGACAAAGATAAAGCCAATTTAGTAAATGTTTTCATATTCATACTCTCCTTATTTGGTTTTTACAATATTTTACCCTGCCGTATAGAACATAGGCAATAAGTTTATATAAATTTACATAGTTTTTCGCAAGATGTTTTCCAAAACGATTTTCACGTGCGCATAGTTCAAACCGCCTTGCATATAGACGGCATAAGGCGGACGTAGCGGCCCGTCTGCTGAAAGTTCTATTGTGGAACCCTCGATAAATGTTCCGCCTGCCATAATAATTTTGTCCTCATACCCTGGGACATCATCAGGAATTGGCGTTACATAAGCGTTTACAGGTGAAAGTTCCTGAATAGTTTTGCAGAAATTTTCTAAAGGTTCAGGCTCACCGAATGCTATTGTTTGAATAATATCGGTACGTTTTTCATCAAATTTCGGGGTTGAAATATATCCGATTTCTTCAAAGATTTTCGCGGCAAGAACTGCACCTTTAACGGCGTCTGATACGACAGACGGTGCCATAAACAAGCCTTGGAAAATCAAACGGTGCTGATTAAACATTGCGCCGCCCTCCCCCGCGATTCCAGGGGCAGTAAGACGCATTGCCGCTTGTTCAACGTATTGTTCTTTTCCCGCGATATAGCCGCCGGCTTCAACAATGCCGCCCCCAGGGTTTTTTATTAATGATCCGGCCATCAAATCTGCGCCGACTTCTAGCGGTTCTTTTGTGTCAACAAATTCACCGTAGCAGTTGTCAACAAAACAAATTGTATTCGGGTTTTTAGATTTAACGATTTTACAAATTTTCTCAATTGTTTCGATTGAAAGCGATTTACGCAAAGAATAGCCGCGGGAACGCTGGATTAGAACCATAGTGACGGTTTCGTCAATAGTTCTTTCAAGCGCGTCAAAATCAACATCCATATCGTTCAGGAGCGGAATTTCTTCGTACAAAACACCGTGACCGATTAGGGATTCACGTTTAGGTTCAATACAACCGATAACTTCCTGCATAGTGTCATAAGGCGCGCCGGCAACTGACACAAGTTTATCCCCGTGTCGAAGATTACCGAACAAAGCACACGCAAGAGTATGGGTTCCTGATACAAAATGAATACGCGCGAGCGCTTTTTCTGCCTTGAAGACTTGCGCAAAAACGTTGTCCAGAACTTCACGCCCGATATCGTCGTGGCCGTAGCCTGATACGGTATAAAAATGTTCCGGCGCGACTTTGTTGTCCACAAAAGCGCGTAAAACTTTTTCCTGATTGAAATCTCTTATATCGTCAATTCTTTCAAATACTTCTCTTAAATCTTTTTCGGCATTCTTAATAAGTTCTTTCGGCTGCATAATAATTCCTCTTTTTAGAACAATTTTATTGCGAACAAGCGCAACGGTCAACCTTAACAGTGCTTATTCTCTTTTTTCAAGCAACTTGACGATATCAACCCCGAGTGCATCCGCAATTCTATACAAAGTTTTTAACGTTACGTTCTGCTTTCCGGTTTCAATAACCCCGATATATTTTTCGTGAACTCCGATAAGTTCAGCCAGTTTTTCCTGAGTAAGTCGTTTTATTGTACGCTCGACCTTAATATTAAATCCGATTCGATTAAGTAATTCTTGATACTCCATAATATCTATAATAAGAGTATTTTATTACTCTATACACAATATAAAATACTATCTTATGGAGTACTTTATATTGACTTTAAAATCTAAATACGTTATACTATACATATACTCAAAATAATACTTATATTATTTTAGGATTCGATCCTTTCTATCTAATAAACAGTTTAGAGCCAGATGGCTCTCTTTTTTTGAATATCCAAATAGCCGTGCTGAGTAATGAAAAATGTCCAAACTCTTCATAAAATTCAATTATGAAGAGTTTTTTAGTTATTTTGGGTTTATTTTTGGCTATCATGCCGGCAATGGCAGAGGGTTATGGCGTTTATACGAAAGACAACTATCAGCTTCGGCAGGAGTCGGGCGAGAAAATCCTTTTTATTCTTGATTTTTCAAACAGTATGAATGAATATTTAGACAACGAACCCAAATCAACGCTTATGGTTCGGACAGTCAAAAATCTTTTGCGCACCATTCCACCGGAAACCGCGATTGGGCTAAGGGTTTACGGACATCGCGGCGGGTTTACGGCAATGGATTCTTGCAAAGCGTCGAAGTGTATGAATTCAATTTGTACCAATAATACCGGCAATATTATGCGCTCACTTGATAGCCTGAGTCCAAACGGAATGACTCCGATAACGTATTCGCTCAAACAGGCAATCCGTTACGATTTTGCAGGGTTCAGAGGCAAAAAACATATAATACTTTTGACAGATGGCGGCGAAAACTGCGACGAAAGCCCGTGTAAATTTGCGATGGATTTAATTAAAACCCGCCGCGACATTGTGATTGATGTAATTGCATTTAACGTTGACGACGAAGACGATCTGGCACAACTTGAATGCGCGTCACTTGTTACAAGCGGGAAATTCTACACCGCAAACACAGCCTGCGAACTTGCAAACAGTCTTGCACAAAGCTTAAATTCGCGCAAAGAAGTTGAGGCAAAAATTATTTTGAACGAATAAAACAACCCTCGTCGGCCTTATCAATTTTGCCGTCAAAATCGTTATCGATTCCGTCGAAACAAGAACCGATGGATTCCATACTTTCGGCACGCGGATTACGTGTCAAATAAATATCAGGGATTTTTCCCCATAAGTAAAGAAAAAAGTCCTTGTAAAACACCGCCAAGCGTGGATTTTTAATAATCATCATGTTTTCATCGTTGCGGCTTTCACCAGAACGAGAAAAATTCATAGAACCCGCAAGAATGTATTCATCATCAATAATAATCGATTTTGAGTGAAGTTTTCCTGCATAATTTTCGACTTTCACCGGAATCCCTTGTGCGCGAAGATTTTGAACAGAAGATTTTTTTGCGCTGACGTTCGTCGCATCAACAATCAATCTTACGTCCACGCCGCGTTCTTTTGCTCTCAATAACGCCGCTTCAAGAGGTTTGTGGGTTATGACAAAGACCGGCATATAAATATATTTTTTAGCGCCCTCAATATACCCCAGAACCTTATCCGTAATCGTATTATCCTGCGGAGAAAAATAAACCTGCAGGTCTGTATCACCAATTTTGTAGTTAGAATACTGCGCCCTTTTTGTTTTATCGGTATGGAATTTACCTGACAGCATTTGTTCAAACTCTTCGGTGTAAACTTTTGCGACTTCTGGAGAATCGACAAAAAGAATAAAATTCGAATTAAACTCCGAAAAATCCGTTTTGCTATAATTCAGCGAACCTGCGGCAACCTTTTTACCGTCGAAGATCATAAACTTGTTGTGCATAAGAAATTCACTCATTCGAGAATTTCCCGCAACCAAATCATTTTTAGATTCGACAGCAAAACGAGCGATTTTCAAGGTATCGGGGTAATATGCCTCACGCGCAGAAAAGTCGTAGACCATTCTAAAACTTACGCCGCGCGCAACAGCGTTTTTGATAGCTTCATCAACTTCCGGCACACTAACCCAGCCGTAAGCCGCAACATCAATCCTTTCTTTTGCATTATTGATTTCGGTCAAAAGCGCCTGACAAATATTTGACGAACAATCGTTTTTAACGTTCAAATGAGTTGTCATATCGGTCAAAAACATTCTAACCTGACCATCTGAAATTCTATCGGGATAAACCTTTGCAACCTGTGGTGTTTGCGGATTTTCGTTTGATTGATGACACCATTTGCACGGCACTGCGTTTTCGGGCAAATCACTCTTCAACAATACCGCATAATCCTGTGACGCCTTGCCGAACTTACACCCGATTTCGTGATATTTTTTGCTTTTGCGGTTCATAATCACAGGGTGAAGCTCTTTTGCCGACTCAATTCGCTCTTTGAATTTCGCTGAATTATACTCAAATTCATCGCTATATGCGTAACCCTCTTCAAGCAGCTTCTCTCTGTAACTCTTATTATTAATAAAAATATCGCCGCTTGTACAATCAGGGTTGTTTTGCGCTGTATCAGGTTTAAACGTCACAGCCTTATTAGAAAGCAAAGAAGTAGCATAATCCTCCGTAAGATACGCAAGCGAAAGCGAATCTTTATAAGAAATACCAAGAGTTTTCGCCAGTTCATCATCGGCAAGATTATTATTAAAAGTTTTTATCCCCGAAACGCATACAATCTCGCCGCTTTCAATTTGTCTGTTGCCGTTCAAATCCACAGCCGCCATTGTCGGTGAAAAAACTTTCATCACAACGCTTTCGACATTATAAAAATATCTGTAAACACTGAACAAAATCAGTACCACGATAAATATAAATTCTGCAAAGAAATTTTGTTTCATAAATCATCACAATTATATCTAAAAACCCCGTTTTTGTACACCATATTACGTATTTTCAATTACTCTTAATCATGTTAATATAAAAATGAAGGGGAATTATAATGAAAAGCAGTGCGAACCAAAACCTAAAACCGCTCACTACAAGAGTAAACGACAACGGCAACCTTGAGATTTCCGGCTGTGATCTGGTTGCACTTGCAGAAAAGTTTTCAACCCCCTTGTATGTTTTAGACGAAAACACTCTTCGCACAATTTGCCGCGATTATAAAGAGGCTTTCAAACCTTATCCTAAAACAAAACTGCTTTTTGCCTCAAAATCCCTTTGCACAATGGCAACTTCAAAAATTTTAGCACAGGAGGGGTTCGGATTCGATGTTGTATCAGACGGCGAAATGTACACAGTTCATAAAGCCGACGTTGATATGAAAACAGTGCTTTTCAACGGAAGCAACAAAGGTATCGACGAACTTAACCTTGCACTTGAACTTGGTGTTGGAAGAATTTCAGTTGATAATTTCCTCGAACTTTCGCTTCTCAACGAACTTGCGTCAAACAAAGGGAAAACGGTTGATATTCTTCTGCGCATAACCCCTGGAATCGAATGCCATACACACGAATATATTCAAACAGGTCATTTAGATTCAAAATTCGGGTTTGACCTCACGCAAATCGACAGCGCAATTGAACTCACCCTTGACGAATACAAAAAACTTAATATCAAAGGCTTACACGCACACATCGGCTCACAAATTTTTGAAACAAAAGTCTACAAAGATGAAGTCGACATTCTTGTCGGCGAAATGGTAAGAATTAACAAAAAATTCGGCCTTTCGCTCAATGAACTCAACCTTGGCGGCGGCTTAGGCGTAAAATACACAAACGTTGACTATCCGCCATCAACTTACGAAATCGCAGGAATAATCATCGACGCACTTAACGAAAACATTCAAAAATACGGCATTGAACCGCCTGTAATTTACTTAGAACCCGGTAGAAGCATCGTCTGCACTTCAGGCGTAACGCTTTACACCCTCGGTTCATCAAAGCAGGTTCCGCACGGAACAAAATACATCGCAATCGATGGCGGAATGGCTGACAACCCGCGCCCTGCAATGTATCAGGCAGAATATTTTGCGCAAATTGCAAACAAACCGGACGCAGAACTTGCCCAAAGCGTCACAATCGCCGGCCGTTTCTGCGAAAGCGGTGACATCTTAATCAAAAACATTAAACTTCCCGAAACACAAGAGGGCGATATCCTCTGCGTTTATAACACAGGCGCCTACAACTACTCAATGGCTTCAAACTACAACCGCGTCGCAAAACCCGCAATGGTTCTTGTTAACAACGGAAACGCAGACATAATAATAGAGCGCGAAACACTCGAAGACATTACACGTAACGACAGAATCCCGCAAAGGCTTGGTGAATAATGATGGACGAAATTATTGCATACATCTCAAAACAACTGCTCTCAATTTTCAACCTTTTAAATTGGGTTAGTTTCGTCGAAATTTTTATCATCATCGCAATTCTGTTCGCGTTCTACCAAAGATTTATCAAGGGTTCACAATCCGAAAAAGTCGTTAAAGGAAGCTTTATTCTCATATTTTTCTGGATTTTCAGTGAAATCCTGCAAATCGTACACCTGAACATCCTCGGTATGTTCCTAAAATCAATCGTTGTCGTGATTTCCCTGAGTTTAATCGTAATCTTCCAGCCTGAACTGAGAAAATTCCTCGGCTACTTAGGCCAAATGGACTTCTTCCACAAAGCGTTCTCAACAATGGACGAAAAAGAAGAAATCAACATCATCAAAGAAATTATAGAATCAGTAAAATATTTATCCAAATCACACACCGGCGCGCTAATGGTTTTCCAAAAAGATTTGAGCAATACTTATACTGACGTTGGAACAATGCTAAACGCAGATTTATCAACAGAATTAATCCTGACAATTTTCCACGTAAACACTCCGCTCCACGATGGCGCAGTCGTAATCAACGGTTCAAAAATCATCTCAGCCGGCGTACTTCTTCCGCTCACAGAAGACCCGAAACTTAGCTGGAAATACGGAACCCGCCACAGAGCCGCAATCGGTATGAGTGAACACAGCGAAGCCGTTTGTCTGGTCGTTTCAGAAGAAACAGGCGATGTTTCAGTCGCAATCGATGGGGTTCTAAAAAAATACGAAGACATCGCAACGCTTAAAACAGATTTAGAAAACTTGCTTATAGAAAAAGACTTTGAAGACACACAAAAAAGCAGAAAACTCTTCCAATTTAACAATTTAATCACTAAAAATTCAGGCGAAAAGGACAAATAATGGGCAGCGAAAAATTCAATTTTTCATTCTGGGCAATACTTAGAAAAGTATTCTTTTTAACACTGGGCGCGCTAACCGCGGCGTTCGCAATTGAATGTTTCCTTGTTCCAAACCAGATAATCGACGGCGGAATCGTCGGGGTTTCAATTATTCTGAACCACTTTTTTAACCAATTCGGACTCGGAATGTTTATTTTCGCGTTGAATATTCCGTTTTTTCTTCTCGCATTTAACAAAATCGGGAAAAAATTCGTCGTCCAAACGATTTACGCAATTATCGCATTGTCACTCGGCGTAAACTATTTTCACCATTTTGAAACAATTACCGCACAGCCTATATTAATCGTTGTTTTCGGCGGCATACTCCTTGGAACAGGCGTTGGCCTTGTCCTCAAAAGTGGCGGCTCAATGGACGGAACTGAAATTCTATCCGTTGTTTTATCAAAAAAATTCGGATTCTCTGTCGGTGAATGGATTATGGCGTTCAACGTAATCATCTACACCGCGGCAGGCTTTGTCTTCGGCGTAGAAAACGCTATGTACGCAATCCTAACCTATCTTGTTGCCTATAAAGTTATCGACATTGTTCAAGAAGGTTTCAACACATCAAAAGCAGTCCGTATCGTCAGCAGTAAATCCCGCGAAATCGGCACAGAATTGATGGAAACCCTAGAACTCGGCGTCACCTACGTTAAAGGCACCGGCGCATTTTCAGGCAAAGAAAAAGAAATAATCTTCTGCGTTGTATCCCGCTTAGAATTAAACAAACTAAAAGAAATCGCTAAATCCATCGACAACAACGCGTTCATAACAGTTGAAGACGTCCACGAAACCTACGGCGGCCAACTTAAAAAGAAGAAAAAAAAGAAAAAACATTAATAAATCTTAACAATAAACATCTAAAATTAAACTCCGGTTTCTAAATAACCGATAAATAAAATGTATTTAGAACAGGAGTATAACGGATGGCAGATTCAGGTGCATCATTTAACAGACCCTACAAACCCTTTGGCTTGAATGTAAAAGTTCCCGGAGAACGTACATTAAAACAAATGGGTGACACTTTAGGCAACGTAGCCAAAGCGCCGGTTGATCCTCTGTTTAAATTTTTAGAGGAAAATGAAGAAGTCTTCAGCGGAGATTTAACATATAAAATTAATAAAATGAACGCAGAAAGTTTTACAATTGGTCAGGCAATGCGCATCCAAGACCAGAAATCAAACGGTAATCCACCAAATTTCGATATGCATTTTTAAATTAAAAAACTCCTTGTTTGTGTTATTATTACATCAACAAGGAGTTTTTAGTATGAACGAAGATTTATTTCAATATGAAGTTATAACAGGCGACGAACTTAACGCAAACGCACTAGGGAACCTGCATATCATCTGTGACGTTTTGAGCGAATTTTTTGACGTTCCAGCCTGCGCATTTGTTAAAAACGGAAACCTTTTCGCAGCAGCACTCGGCAAGGAAACTAACGACGCATATTTGAAAGCTTTTGATTGCGACCCGCTCAGCACATTCTCTGCAAGCGTTGGTTTCAGCTCAACCGTCGACGCTGAAACAGCAAAACATCTTCAATCATACGCAATCCCGATGGTTGTTGCACCTGATTTTGAAGAAACGGCCGTTGAAATTCTCTCTGAATCAGAAACAATTCTTGTAAAACTTACAACTCCATTAAAAAGTTACAAAACGTTTGAACAAAAAACAGTTATAACAACACCGTTTGGCGAGATTTGTAAGATGAGTAAAAACAAAGTTGAACTTAACAAAGATACATTCAAAATCGCGACAAAAACAAAGCCTACAACAGAACAAATCGAGGACGCAATTTTTGCGTGGAAAATCTCAAAATACTTAGCTCCAATCAGCGTTGCGGTTGCAAAAGATTTCAAAACAATAAGCATCTTCCAAGCGCAATCAAACGCTCAATGCGCGCTCGAATATGCGTTAAACTTCGCCTGCGACAGTTCTAAAAACGCTGTTTTACACCTGAGCGACGACCTGCTCACAGAAAGCATTATCCACGCTGCGGCGCAAGCGCGAATCGGTTTGATAATCTATTCCGGAGGCGACGCAGATTTCAGAGAGCTAAAACTCAACAATCTCGCAGACAAATACGAAATTGCAATTTTAACTACAGGATTAAGACAACATGGAAATTAAAAGTTGGGAAGAATATTTTTTAGATTTAGCGAAAACCTGCGCAAGCCGCTCTAATTGCTTACGCGCACAAGTGGGCGCCGTAATCGTCGGCGACGATAAAAAAATCAAGGCAACCGGCTACAACGGAACGCCGTCAAAGGTTCAATCCTGCTATGAGCGCGGCGAATGCTACAGAATTAAAAATAATATTCCGTCCGGCACCTGCTACGAAACCTGCCGTTCCATCCACGCGGAACAAAACGCGATAATCCAAGCCGGCCAAGACCGCTGTATGGGAGCAACGATGTATATCTGGGGACATAATTTTATTTGTATTCTGTGCAAACGCTTCATTCTACAGGCCGGAATTAAAAAGGTTATCCTGAAAAAAGACGCGGAAACGCCGACCGTAACCGTTACGGCAGAAGAAATCAGAAAAGAATTAGAATCACAATACTAAAAAAGCCCGCTAAAGCGGGCTTTTTTATAAAATTACAATCCACGATTTCTAAATGTTTCTTTTGAGATTAACTTTCCATCAGGCGCATAGAACCATTGCTCTTTACCATCTTGTGAAGTCCTAATTCTATAGCCATCGGCAAGAGTTTGCTCTTTTGCATTAACATAAGATTCTTTAAGTTCAATACCCGCATGTGAATAGTAAGTTGGAGTGTCAGTAATTATTTCATCATTACCCTTAGAGTCCCACTCTTTTTTCGTTACAGTCACTTTATTACGACCATAGCCAATTGAATCTGTTTGGAGTTCATATTGACCATCTCTAACACCAATAACGCCATTATATTCCTTTTCACTCACTGGCTGCATTGGGGTTCCAACCTTATCGCCTTTATTATAACGAACACGTATATCTGCGCTCTCATGTAACTTACCATTAGCATCACGAATATTGCCGATCTCAATCACATCTTTATCTTTACCTCGTTCTATATTAACACTAGTAAATTGACAACCTAGCAAATAATACATATCATCTTTTGGTGTATCATTGATTTTAGCATTTTGTAAACCTGTAAAATCAAATGAGCCATCTTTATTCTTTTTAACACTCGGGATAACGCCATCATTTTGGTTAATTGGCGGTTGCTTACTAAATGTTACAACGGTTCCATCTACCAAAGTTGCAGTATACGTTGTGTAAGTCTTAAAAGTGCCATCAGCATTTTTCTCCCGATGTTCCTCTGTCTTAATCGGAACACCTGGTTTTAAAACACCTTTAGCGAAACGTACGCCACCATATTCAACTTCACCTGGTGCAAGTTTAGCAACAGGAACATTTTCAGATTTTACACCAACAGCTTTTGCAGCTTCCGCACCTGCTATAACTGATTGTTTCAATTCAACTTTTTTGCCTGCTACATTAAAATTAACTCCATCTGGCATAACAAATACCTCCTTGTTTAGCAATATTTATTTTTTATACATCTCTTATATAACTATAAAAAAATCCAACAACATGAAATTGCGTAAAACAAAAGGTTCGAAACAATTCTTTACAATTAAATAGCCATAAAATTCTCTATTTAATTTGTTAAACTATTTAGAGAATTACTATAAACTTTCAGTATGAATTATCAAAAACTCATCAATACAAACATAAAAGCGTTACGGCAGGAACACCATCTGACGCAGGAAGAATTTGCCGAAAAAATAGGGATTAGTATTCAAGGGCTTTCTAACATTGAACGCAACAGATACCAGCCCACAGCCGAAACCGTCGACAAAATATGTTCGGCATTTGAAATCACACCGGCGCAGTTACTTGTCACCAAAAATAAGACAAATGAGGACACTATTAACAACATCGTGACGTTATTGGGTGTTTGCCCGCCTAAAAAGCTTAAAAAAATCTATGATATTATAACAATTATTCTTAGATAACTTTTTCGACAATACTTTCGGCGCTGATTTTCAGGCAATCTAAGTTTTCGCAAGAAGTTTGACGGCGTTCCCAAAGACATGGTTTCAACGGACATTTGTCGTTAGCTTTTAATGCAACAACTGATGGCGGAATAAGTTTTCTATCATCCGTCGGGCCAAAAATCGCATAAGTTTTTACACCCAACGCAACCGCAACGTGAAGCGGCGCAGAATCAGAACATACAAACTTTTCCGCGCTAGAAATCAATTGCGCCAACTCTTTTAGATTTTTTGTTGTGCCGTAAAGATTTTCAAACTCAACGCCCGCGCATAGTTCCACAATGCGTTCAATACATTCTTGATCATCAGGGCCGCCGACAAGTCTAACTTTTTTGCCTGCCTCCGCAAGCCGACGGACGACTTCCGCCCAAACATCAGGCGTAATCGTCTTAATCATATTTTTTTCAACGCTGATTTTACTTACTCCAGGGTGGATTAAAACAGAATTTTCAACCACAGGTAAGCGTTCGACGTCAATTTGCGGAAGTTCTGTACGGTGAGAAGTCAATGGCGCAATCAAATCGTGATACATCGCCGCCGCGTACTGATTTTTATTCAACGGCACAGCCTGCGTCAAAAGTTTTTGGCTCAGCGCACCGCTATCGTAACCATAACGCTTTTTAATCCCCATGCCGGCAAGCAAAATCGGGATTAATTTATTTGCGCCAGACGAAACAACAATATCGTAACGCCCTTTCCATGCCTGCATTACGAGCTTCATCAACTCAACGTATTTGTTTCCGCGTTTCAAATCAACAAGGATTAAGTCATCTATTTTGTCGGTCAAATCGGCAATTCCGCGGCTTCTAGGCTCAAGCGCGAGCGTAATATGTGACTCTGGAAACTCTTTTTTCAACGACAAAACGGTCGGAAGAAAAAGAATTTCGTCCCCAATCCCGCCAAAGTTAATCAAAAGAATACGTTCCATATCGCTACCTCGTTTGTAAATACATACAATCGCCATAACTATAGAAGCGGTATTTATTCGCAATCGCTTCCTTGTACGCGTCAAAAATAAAATCCTTACCCATAAGCGCGCTCACCAACATCAGCAATGTGGATTTTGGCAGGTGGAAATTTGTAATCAAATTATCCACAACTCCAAACTTATACGGAGGGTAAATAAATAGAGTTGAAGAATCATGGCATGCCTGAATTTTGCCGTAAATTTTATACGCTGTTTCGAGAGTTCGAACAGTTGTTGTTCCGACCGCAACGATTTTTTTACCCTGCGCTTTGGCTCTGTTAATTAATTCCGCGGTTTCTTCTGAAATCTCAAAAGTTTCGGAATCCATTTTGTGATCAAGCACGTTATCACACTTAACAGGACGGAATGTTCCAAGTCCGACATTAAGCGTTACGTAGCCAATTTCAACACCTTTTGCCGCAAGTTTTGCTAAGATTTCATCCGTAAAATGCAAGCCCGCAGTCGGTGCCGCAACTGAACCCTCGTTCAAAGCGTAAACCGTTTGATAGCGTTCAAAATCAAGTTTTTTGAGTTCGTCTGATGTCATTTTTCGCTCAATATATGGCGGCAACGGAATGTTTCCAACGCGGTGAAGAACCTCAAAAACATTTCCCTCATACTCAAGATGAACCAACCATTTGCCGTCGTCCTCAAGCGGTTCTAATACCACAACAGACAAATCATCGCTTACTTTGACGCGAGTGCCAGCTTTTACTCTTTTTGATGGTTTAATAAGGACTTCCCAGTTATGCCCATCACGTTCTTTAAGCAAAAATATCTCAATCTTCGCGCCGGTTTCCTCTTTTTCGCCGAAAAGACGCGCCGGAATAACTTTCGTATTATTCAAAATCAATACACAGTTTTCATCCAAATAATCCACAATGTCATAAAAATGTTTATGTTGGATAGACCGTTCAGTCCTATCCAACACTAACATTTTAGAATTATCTCTTTTTTCACACGGGAACTGCGCGATTAACTCTTCGGGCAATTCATAGTCAAATTCTGATAAAAGCATTATTGTCCCTTTTCTTCTACCTTTTTAGCGTTTTTCAAGTCGCTGTCGCTCACAACGCCGTCTTTTTTGTCAAACTCAGCGTCGATTTGTTTGTTAACAATAACAGTTTGAACAATTTGAACAAGGTTGCTTGTTACGAGATACAAGAGAACGCCGGCAGGGATCGGGATTATGATAAATGTACCAATAATCATAATCGGCATGAAAGTTCCCATTGATTTTTGAATAGCCTGCTGAGTAGGGTCTGTGTTCTGGTTCTTTTGAGTTCCCATCATGATTTTTTGTGATAAGAACATTGTTGCACCAAATAGAACGATTAAAGCCATTACATCCCAGTGGAAAGCACCTTGATTTGTGACAGGTTTTGTCGGAACAGATGCAACTAAAAGATTATCAAATTTCTTTTCAAACTTAACGTTTTCAGATTCTCTGATAAAGCGTTTGTTAACTTTGCCGCCTCTGTAAGCCGCACCGACATTCATAACAGGAACTTCCGCACCTTGAACTTTTCCAATCTGATCAAGCGCGATTTTAAAGCTGTCAACATTCATTTTCAAGCCAAGTGCATCACCCGGAACGACTTCACCCTGAACTTTAAGCGCTGATTCAGGAGATTCAATCTTAACCTCTTGGGTTGTACCGTTTGAAAGATAAATTTTGGCAGTAGCGCCAGCAACAAAGTGGTCGTTTGGAGTTACCTCAAAAGAACCATCGTTTGAAACGCCGACAGTACTGATACCACGAAGAGTTGTGTCTAATCTTTTAATAAACAAGAATTGGCTGTCGCCTGCAATTTGGATAAACTGCGGACTCATCAAAGCCGTATAAAGTAAAATAAAAATAGGCATTTGAATCAATAATGGCAAGCATCCACCCATCGGATTGAACTTGTGTTCTTTATAGAACTCCATCATTTTCATCTGCATTTTTTGCGGATCGCTTTTATAACGATCCTGAATAGCTTTCAATTTCGGCTGAAGCTTTTGCATTACACGCATTGAGCGCTGCTGTGAAACATTCAAATGCCACATTGAAAGTCTTATGATTAATGTCAAAACGATGATTGCAAGACCATAGTTTCCGACAAAATTTGCAATACCTTTTAATAATTCAATAGTTAACGTTGTAAAATCCAATTCCCTAATCCTCTTATTATATTATAAATTCAATAATTCAAGGTTAGCACAAGCGATTTTCAAACGCAATAAAATCGAAATATTTCTTAATTATTAGTATAATTTTCCATAATTTTGTCAGAAAGATGCTTCATTTCTTTTACTATTTCTCCACTCCATTTAGCATTTCCCGGACAGAACGTTTTACGAATAGATTCGACTGTGACCTTGCCGCTTTTAAAATACAAACGACTCAATGAAGAACCCAGCGAATCAATACATGCTTCGTAACTTGGAGAATTTTGGTATCCGCCGCCTCTTTTCTTCAAGCCGGCTACATTATAAGGTTTCACACCTGCTTTATCTCTTGCGGGCGCGGCACCATAACCGGATTCAGCCTCTGCAATAGCCATCAAAAACAAAGCATTAACTCCGTATTTTTCCTGAGCTTTAAGTAAAGCCTCACCTTGTCCGGCCATTTTTGTACCCTCGAGACACTTATTCAAATCCTCAGCACTGCCAGCAAAAAGATTTTTTGTTACATTAAAATTTTTACCATAATTTTTATTTAAGCTTTCAATAACGGCTTCACCATGACCCGCCATTGTTATTTCACCGGCGCTCCCAACGGAATCAACCGAATTATCCCCCTCAAACGCAGAATTTTTCACGGCTAAGGAATCCCCCCCCCCCCCGTTAGCACGCGGAGTTGAACCAAAGAAAAAACATCCTGCATTTTTTACAAACGAAATTTGATTTTGTTCAAATACCATATAATATCTCTCCATAAACTCTTATAATATATATAACGTAAATGGAGCTAAAAAATTGCGCACAAAAAAAGGACTTTAGAGTCCTTTTTAAATGGTCGGGATGACACGATTCGAACGTGCGACCCCCTCGTCCCAAGCGAGGTGCGCTACCAAACTGCGCTACATCCCGTCTAGTTGTTCAACACTTTTATCTTACTACAAAAAAAAATCTCGTCAAGAGGGTGGATTGAAAAAATTTGTAAAATATGATAAAATATTACTATATTATGGAATTGTAAAGGATATTAGGTATGAAATTTAATAATAAAAAAGTAGCATTTACTCTAGCTGAAGTCGTTGTCGTAATGGCCATTTTAGGTATTATGATGGCAGCATTCGCTCCGGTTGTTACCAAAAGAGCGGTTTCTTCTGGAAGCAACTCATTCAAAAACTTTACAACAACAGATGGTCACACCGGCCTATTCTATGGCACAACAAGCGACCAGAAAACGGTAACCATTGGCGACACTTCAATAACTAATGATGCACACTTTGACCCAAAACTTTTACTTGTTAGTAATATTTTCAACGATACTACAGACAAAATCACACCTGCAGTTGGCTTCGCATACAAACAAGATTCTTCAACGGCCGTTTTATACAATGGACAGCTTACGATGTACAAAAACCCGACCGATGCTAGCGATTATGGACGCCTGATTTTAGGTGGAAAACCCAATGAAAACTACGACCCCTCTTCATTAAATAGAAATACAACAATTATAGGCTCCAACGCCTGCGAAAATAATACGGGTGAAAATGTTATATGCCTTGGTGCATATTCTGGCCCAAGCGTCGTTACCAACACCCCAAACAAAGTATATATAGGACACAGAGACACTTTATATACAGCTGCCAATATTCACTTCGGCAGCACAACCTTAGACACATTAATAAATACAGCAATGTCTGACATCCGTCTTAAAAACGTTGGCAAAGAATTCAAAGGCGGCTTGGACGAAATTAACCAATTGAAATTCTACAATTACACATACAAACGCGACGCTGAAAAAACTCCGCGCGTAGGTGTCATGGCACAAGATTTACAAAAAGTTTTCCCTAACGCTGTTAACGAAAACAGCGAGGGCTACCTTTATATTCGCAAAGACGACATGTTCTTCGCATCACTCAACGCAATTAAAGAATTGTTCGTAAAAATGACAGACAATTCCGCTAAAATCAAGGAACTTGAAGAACGTAACGCCGTTTTAGAAAAACAGGTTAAAGAACTTCAAGATTTGTACATTGACTTGGCAAACAAAGTAGACAAAAAATCTGCGAAGAAAAAACTAACAATCACCCCTGAAAAACCTGTAGCAGAAGAAGTTGAAGTTGTTCCGACAGAAGAAAACTAGTCAAACGGAGCATGCCCGCTCAACACAAATTTATAAAAATTTACATTTGCAAACTACTGAAAAAGTTCTGCTTAATCAGTAGTAGCAATGCACACAGGTACATTATTAAGATTTGGTAAAAAGGCTTTACAGGGTAGATTATTTATCCTAAAATGAATAGGACAATCATGGGAGGTTCGGTTGTAAAAAATTACAGCCGAAAGAATGAAAATAAAGAACTTGGGACTGGGGGCATTATGCAAAACGCATATTCTACAAACACAAACAACATAGTTGAATTTAATACGTCAAAATCAGCCGACGAAAGAAAAGCGGCATTTCTTCAAACTAAACCGCAAAAAGAAACCATGTATGTGGTTAAAAAAGACGGTACTAAAGAAGAATATAATATCCAAAAAGTTATCAATGCGGTTAATAAATCTGCCGCAAGAATGCTGGTAACATTTAGTGAAGACGATTTAAAAGAAATTTGTGACTTTGTAACCCAAAAAGTTAATCAATGTGATGGCGATAGCGTTGCTATTTCTGAAATGCACAATATCGTTGAAGGCGCACTTGAATACCTGCACCCGAAAGTCGCACAAAGCTACAGAAATTACAGAAACTATAAACAGGATTTCGTAAGCATGCTAGATAAAGTTTATCAAGAATCTCAAAGAATTATGTACATCGGCGACAAAGAAAACTCTAACGCTGATTCAACTCTCGTTTCAACAAAACGCTCTTTGATTTTCAACGAACTTAACAAAGAATTGTACAAAAAATTCTTCCTCACAGTTGATGAATTACAAGCAATCAGAGATGGTTATATTTATATCCACGATATGTCAGCAAGACGCGACACAATGAACTGTTGCTTATTCGACGTAGCATCTGTACTCAAAGGCGGGTTCGAAATGGGTAACTTATGGTATAACGAACCAAAATCCCTTGATGTTGCATTTGACGTTATCGGCGATATCGTTATGGCTGCTGCTAGCCAACAATACGGCGGTTTTACTGTTCCGGAAGTTGACAAAATCTTAGCACCTTACGCAGCAAAAACATTCGAAAGACAAAATAGTAAGTATTTATGTTTAGGCTTATCTTTTGAAAAAGCGAGAGAAGCAGCTATGGCTGATGTTCAAAAAGATTTTGAACAAGGGTTCCAGGGCTGGGAATACAAATTTAATACCGTTGCCTCATCACGTGGCGACTATCCGTTCATCACTGTTACCGCAGGTTTGGGTACTGACGAATACGAAAAAATGGCAACGTTAGCAATGCTTAAAATTCGTATGGGCGGTCAAGGCAAAAAAGAATGCAAGAAACCGGTATTATTCCCTAAAATTGTATTCTTATACGACAAAAACATTCACGGCGAAGGAAAAGTTAACTACGATGTATTCAAAGCCGGCGTTGAATGTTCTAAAAAAACAATGTATCCTGACTGGCTTTCACTCTCAGGCGAAGGCTATGTCGCAAGCATGTACAAAAAATACGGTAAAGTTATTTCACCTATGGGCTGCCGTGCATTCCTTTCACCTTGGTATGAAAGAGGCGGTATGAAACCTGCGGATGAAAATGATTCTCCAGTTTTTGTAGGCCGCTTTAACATTGGTGCAATCAGCTTACACTTACCAATGATTTATGCAAAAGCTAAAAAAGAAAGCAAAGATTTCTACGATGTTCTTGATTACTATATGCAATTAATCAGACAATTACACATCAGAACTTATGAATATCTTGGCGAAATGAAAGCTTCAGTTAACCCGCTTGCTTATTGCGAGGGTGGTTTCCTCGGCGGTCACTTAGGTATCCATGACAAAATCAAACCGCTTTTGAAAACAGCAACAGCTTCATTTGGTATCACAGCATTAAACGAATTGCAACAATTACATAACGGTAAATCACTCGTTGAAGACGGAGCGTTTGCAGTTGAAGTTATGGAATACATCAACAAAAAAGTTAATGAATTCAAAGAAGCTGATGGATGGCTTTACGCATTATACGGAACACCTGCTGAAAACCTTTGCGGTTTACAAGTAAAACAATTCCGTAAAAAATATGGCGTGGTTTCAAATGTTTCTGACAAACCTTATGTTTCAAACTCATTCCACTGCCACGTAAGCGAAAATATCACTCCAATTGAAAAACAAGATTGCGAAAAACGTTTCTGGGATTTGATGAATGGCGGAAAAATTCAGTATGTCAAATATCCGATTTCATACAATACGGAAGCTATCGAAACCTTGATTTTAAGAGCAATGGATATGGGCTTCTATGAGGGTGTAAACCTTTCACTTTCATACTGTGACGACTGCGGCCACCAAGAATTAAACATGGATGTATGTCCAAAATGCGGCAGCAGAAACTTAACAAAAATCGACAGGATGAACGGTTACCTTTCATACTCAAGAGTAAAAGGTGACTCAAGACTTGCCGATCACAAAATGGAAGAAATTAAAGATAGAGTGAGTATGTAACAAGCCGAGCAGAGCCACGAAGATTGCGAAGCAATCGGAGAGACGAGCGTTTGCGGGCAAGACCGCGTTCTTGGCCGCAAACACGAGCGGTGGCGTCTATCGCGAGGCGCAAGCGTAAACCGGTTATTATAGGGGATAAGGGAGAAAATGAATTATCACAATATAACAAAAGATGATATGTTAAACGGGGACGGTTTGAGAGTAGTGTTATGGGTAGCAGGCTGTAACCATCATTGCCCTGGCTGTCAAAATCCTGTTACGTGGGACGTTGGCGGAGGTCTTTTGTTTGACGAAGCTGCAGAAGAAGAGTTGTTCACAGAATTAGCAAAACCGCATATTTCAGGAATAACATTTAGCGGTGGGGATCCATTACACCCGTTCAATCGTTCTGAAGTTTTCAGACTAATCAAAAAATGCCGTGAACTTTATCCTAATAAAACGATCTGGCTTTACACGGGCTTCAATTGGGAAGATGTTCAGGACTGCGAAGAGTTAAAAGATGTAGACGTAATTGCAGAGGGAAGATTTGTAGAGGCGCTTTTAGATAATAATATTCACTGGGTAGGAAGTTCCAACCAACGAGTGATAGATGTTAAAAAGACCTTTGCAGACGGCAAAATCACTCTACATTGTAGTTAAAAAATAGAAAAGCTCCGAAGATTCGGAGCTTTTTTATTTGACAACTTGCTACAAAATTAGTATAATACATTTACTTGTTTCATTATTCATTGTCCACCTATTTAAGGAGGACTATTATGTTATTGAATAAAAATATAAAGGGAATGGCAATAATTGTATAAAGCCCCCAAAAAGAACCATAGAGTAAACCGAAATAAAATAATAGATAATATATTATTTTCAAAGGTATTTTTTTGTATGGAAAATCAAATGCAAAAACACGATTATTGGTAGTGTAAAAAATATATTCAATTATAAGCCCAATTGTGCATAATCCTAAAAAAGTAAGACTTGCAGGGATATAAAAAAAGGCAATAAAATCTCCATCACCACCACTAGGTGCAACAAACATATCAATTAATAATTTTCCATAAAAGCCAAAACATATCCAAGCCACCAAAGACATTATATTCAAAGTATAAGATCTGCATGGATTTTTCATACAACAATTGTATTACAAAAATAATAAATAAGGAATTAACAATATGAATAGAAAACAACACACAGATTTAATGATTTTATCAGGACACACTTATAAAAATGGTAGTTTTGAACTACCCGAACATTGGCAAGAAATAGGTTCATACAGGGATAACAATGGATTTCAAGCAACTGTTTATAAAAATGGAAATGAAATTTCTATTAGCTATAGAGGCTCAGAAGCTACAAAAATTAAAAACTATGAATTTGCAAAAGATATATATAACGATATTCAAATGGGAATAAATAATTTTCCAAACCAATATAAAAGTGCCAACGAAGTCTATAAACAGATTAAACAATCATATCCAAATTCTAATATTACTGTAACAGGTCATTCACTTGGTGGAAGTTTAGCACAATTAGTTTCAGCTGAAAATGGTTGTCCGGCTGTCACATTCAATGCCTATGGAACTGGAGATATTTTAAGCAAAGCAGGATATAATAATACTAAAACAACAAATATAATAAATTATGGTAATCCTAAGGATAATATCTTTAATTTAAACCCAAACCAACCAGGAAGAACATTTGTTACTAACACAGATTTCAATAAAAGAGACAATTTAATTTGGGCTAAAAGTGATCAACAACGACCTTGGAATTTTGATGACCATCCAATAGAACAAATGGGGCCGCTTGAAGATGCTGTTGAAATTAAACCTACAATAACGGAATATAATGCGACAAGCCCTTTCCAACTCTATGCTGAAAAAACATTCACCCGCGAAGAAATAGCTCAAATGTCTAACGATGAATTCGCAAAAAATGAACAACAAATTATGGAACAACTTAAAAACGGACAGATTAAAGCCGAAAAACCTGATTACAAAAATTTTACAAATCCAAACACAGGCTCTAAGAAAATTTATACGAAAGAAGAACTTGAAAAAATGAGTCCAGACGAATTTATGAAAAACGAAAGTGAAATTATGGGGCAATTACAATCTATAGGACTGCCGCAGAAAAGTGACTTACCTCAAAAATATTCAAACTCAAGTTCTGGTGATGGCAAATGGGTTACAATTAACGGAAACCACGTCCTTATCGAAAAATAGACATAAAAAATCCTCCGATTGCTCGGAGGATTTTAAAATATTGATTAAGCACAGAGTGCTAACAAAATACCTGCGGCTACGCCTGAGCCGATTACGCCGGCTACGTTTGGCCCCATTGCGTGCATTAACAAGAAGTTTTGAGGGTTTTCCTCTAAACCAACTTTGTTTGAAACACGTGCCGCCATCGGAACCGCTGATACACCAGCTGAACCAATTAACGGGTTGATTAATGGAGTTGATTTACCGGTCAATTTGTTGCTCAATTTAATGCAGAAGTTCATTAATTTAGCGAACAATACGCCGCCTGCTGTTGCAAGTGAGAACGCTACGATACCCAATACAAGGATAAACAATGTTTGAGTTGTTAAGAACTGCTCTGCTGATAATTTTGAACCAACTGACAATCCTAAGAAGATTGTTACGATGTTGATTAATGCGTTTTGCATTGTATCAGAAAGTCTTTCAACAACGCCGCATTCTTTACATAAGTTACCGAATGTCAATGCACCGATAAGCGGGCAAGCATCTGGAAGTAAGATTACGCAAAGTGAAAGAACTACAAGAGGGAAAACGATTTTTTCACGTTTTGTAACCACTCTCAATTGTTCCATTTGGATTTGTCTTTCTTCTTTAGTTGTGAGTAATCTCATAATAGGCGGTTGGATTACAGGAACCAAAGCCATATATGAGTATGCAGCGACAGCAATTGCACCGAGAAGTTCTGGAGCCAATTTTGTTGTTACGTAGATTGAAGTAGGGCCGTCAGCACCACCAATGATACCGATTGCACCTGATTGCGGAAGAGTAAATCCGAATACGCAAAGTGCTAAAAGGAGTGCGCCGAAAATACCGAACTGAGCCGCACCGCCGAGCAGTGCAGTTTTAGGGTTAGCGATTAACGGGCCGAAGTCAGTCATCGCGCCTACGCCCATGAAAATAATCAACGGGAACAAGCCTTGGTGAATACCTGCTTCGTAGATAATTCCCAAGAACCCGTGCGGGCCTGCGATGTCCGCAACAGGAATATTTGATAAGAAACCGCCGAATGCAATCGGAACGAGCAACAACGGTTCGTATTGTTTTTTAATACCTAACCACAAGAGGAATAAGCACAATAAAAGCATAATCGGTGAACCGAATTGGTGCAAGAATTGTTCAAATCCTGATGTGATGTTCGGGTCAGCAGGGAGTACGAAGTTCGCAATCCCTGTTGAGTTCCAAAGTTTTTCTAAACTTTCAACTAAATTCATTATTCAACCTCCTAGCCTACAGTTACCAATACTTGACCAGCTTGAACTTTGTCGCCGGCTTCAACTTCGATTGATTTAACTGTTCCTGCAACTGTTGATTTGATTTCAGTTTCCATTTTCATAGCTTCGATAACTGCTACAACATCACCCTCTGCAACGCTGTCACCTTCAGAAACGAGAAGTCTTAATACGTTACCAGGAAGACCTGTCTTGATAGGAGTTCCGTCGCCTGAACCGCCTGCAGGAGCCGCTTCAATACCAGCTTTAACGTTGATATCATAAGATTTGCCGTTAACAACTGCTTTGTCGCCCTCAACTTTAACAGCGTATTTTTTACCGTTAACAGATACTGTGTAACCGCCGTCTGCTGAAGCTTCAACAGGAGCTGCTGCAACTGCTGCTGATTTTTTATTAACAGAAACTTTGCCTTTACCGAGTAAGAAGTCGATACCTTTATCAACGTTACCATCTTTACAAGCTGCTGCGATGAAGAGGTTTTCGTCAGTTACAGGAAGTCCTGCAGCTTTCAATCTTTCTTCTGCTGCTTTAAGGCCTTTTTCAGGGTCTTTATCGTTCAAGTCAACAACTTTTTCTGTAGTTGGTTTCAAGCCGGTTTTTTCTTCAGCCCATTTAACAAGTTCTGGATCCGGTTCGCAAGGAGTTTTGCCGAAGTAACCGAGAAGCATTTTTGCATAACCTGGGTTAGCTTTTTCCCAAGGTGTTTCAGAAATAGCGTTCAAGAATGATTGTTGAGCGTAGAATTGTGAAACAGGAGTTACAGAAGTTGCGAAACCGCCTCTTTCAACACATTCTTTCATATTAGCGATAAGTTTAGGGAACTTATCAAGCATACCCATATCTTTCAACTGGTTAACAGTTGTAGCTGTAGCGCCACCAGGTAATGGAGCTTGGATAAGGATAGGGTTAACAGCCAATGAAATAGGGTCGATTGGATAATCTTTCATGCATTCTTTGAAGATTTCTTCTGTTTCCATGATTTTCTTGATATCAAGGCCTAAATCGTAATCAGTACCTTTCAAAGCGTGCCACATAGAAATAATATCAGGTTGAGCAGTACCGCCAGAAACAGGTTTCATAGAAAGGTCGATACCATCAGCGCCACCTTCAAGAGCTGCAAGGTAAGCTGCTAAGCCTGTACCTGCTGTTTCGTGAGAGTGGAAGCGGATGTGAGCATCTTGACCCAAGATTTCGCGAGCCATTTTAACTGTTTCGTAAACTTTTCTAGGGTTAGAAGTACCAGACGCATCTTTGAATGCTAAGCTATCGAATGGAAGTCCTGAATCTAAGATGTTTCTCAAAACTCTTTCGTAGAAAGCAACGTCGTGAGCGCCTTCGCAACCGTAAGGAAGTTCCATCATAGTGATAGTAACTTCGTGTTGAAGTCCGTGTTTTTTGATTGAATGAGCAGAGTCAATCAAGTTGTTAACGTCGTTCAAAGCGTCGAAGTTTCTGATAACGTTAACGCCGTGTTTAGCGAACATTTTTGCGTGAAGATCGATAACGTCACGAGATTGAGAGTTCAAACCAACAACGTTAACACCACGTGCGAGTGATTGCAATTTAACATCAGGGCCAACTGCTGCTCTGATTTTGTCCATAGTTTCAAATGCGTTTTCGTTGCAGAAGAAAATCGGAGCTTGGAATCTAGCCCCGCCTGCTGTTTCGAAGTGAGTGATGCCTGCAGCAACAGCCGCTTGCAAAGCAGGAATGAAATCATCTACGAGAACTTTCGCGCCATAGACTGATTGAAAACCATCTCTGAAAGATGTGTCCATAACTTTAATTAATTTTTTTGACATACATTTTTCCTCTTTTTCTTATAACTAATAAATTAAGCTTTTTTAGCAACAACAGCCGCGATAACCGCTGCGATAACAGAATCTTCGTCACCGGCAACTTTTTTAGCGACTTTTTTAACTTCTTCAACTGCTTCAGGGAAGATTTTGTTCAAATATCCAACAACCTTTGACATAACCATCATAGAGAAGATTAGCAAACAAAGGAAGCAAAGGACGAATCCCATACCTATTCCCATCATTTGAAGACCTAATACTAAATTTTCATTCATAATATATCTCCTATGTTCAATATAAATTTCTGTTCGCCGCTGCACAGGATAAGTTCACCGTTGTCGGTAACACCTTTTGCAACGCCCCTTTTTGTTTCATTAATCAACGCCACGCAAAGTTCTTTATCAAGGAAATTCGCGCGGGTTAAATAATCTTTTTTTATAAATTCAAAGCCAAGTGAAAGAAAAGTTTCGTAGTTTTTAAAAAATTCTTCCACAAGTGCGGTTTTAAATTCTTTCAAATCAATTTCACGACCGAGTTCGAGATTCAATGCAGTAACAGCTTTATCAATCTGCGCAAAATCTTCTTCTTTAGCGTTAAGATTTACGCCAATACCAAGAACCAAACCTTTAAAAGTGGTTCCTCGAACTGACGCTTCTGATAAAATTCCGGCAATTTTTTTGCCACTAATTAAAACATCATTCGGCCACTTAATTTCCGGTTTAAGTCCGTAAGTTTCAAGGACTTTACAAAGAGAAACAGACATGTACTGAGTAAGGTTTGCGTAGTGTTCATCAAACTTTTCGCTAGGTTTAAGAACTAAAGACATGAACAAATTTCCTTTTCCCAAATCTACCCAATTACGCTGTAACCTGCCCCGTCCCTGAGTTTGCGCCCCCGCAAAGACAACAGTTCTATCCACAAGGGTTTCAATATTGTTTTTAGCCCAGAGGTTAGTGGAGTCAATGTTTTCTATGTAAATCTCTCTCAGTTCGTCCATAATATAAATTATTGTATAACAAACAAAAAATATTTGCGTTTTTTTTTTGAGGGATTTAAAATAATTTTATCAGAGGGAGAAAAATATGAGCGAAATAGGTCACTGGACTTGGACAAAAACGTTGGCAGACAATAGTTTCACCTTTAATTTAGACACTATTTTTACGATGTGGTTTGCAATGATTGTGCTAATCATTATTGCATTCGTTGCGACAAGACGTCTAAGCCTTGTGCCAGGCAAGTTTCAGGCTGTTTGCGAAAACGTTCTGAAATTCTTCTGGGGAACTATGGACACAATGATGCCGCACGGCGCAAGAAAACACGTTCCGCTCGTTGCTTCATTATTTTTGTTTATATTATTTGCAAACTTAATGGGTCAACTTCCGCTCAGAATTATTCACCTCCAAAGCGGCGAACTCGCATCACCGACTAACGACATAAACCTGACGGGCGCACTTGCGATAATAGTCTTGATTTACTACGTCGGCGCGGGGATTATTGCGAAAAAAGGCAAATTCCTGCTTCACGAAGTTTCGTTTGTCGGAATAGTTATGATGTTTGTCGAAATCTTAGAGATGGTAACAAGACCTTTAAGCCTTGCAATCCGTCTTTTTGCGAACGTTTTCGCCGGCGAAATTCTTGTAACATTAATGCTCGGTGCCTGCGCATATTTAGCACCGCTGCCGATAATGTTCTTTGAAATCCTTGTCGCATTCATTCAAGCGACAGTATTTATGATGCTTACAATAGCATATATATCACCAGCAACATCTGAACAACACTAATAAAAGGAGAATTTATTATGGAAACAAATTTAGCATTAAACATGGCGCACTTGGGTGCAGGTTTAGCAATCGGTTTTGGTGCAATCGGTGCAGGGCTTGGTATCGGTTTTGCAACAAAAGGTTTGATGGACGCGGTATCTAGACAACCTGAAGTTGCAGGTAAAGCATTCGGTTTCTTCTTGCTTGGTGCAGCATTATCAGAAGCCTGCGCATTGTACGCATTCGTTGTTGCTATGCAATTACTTAGCAAATAGGTGAGGAAAAAATGGAATTTAACGCTACATTTTTAGTATCAATCATAAGCTTTCTGGTGTTCATGTACATTATGAACGCAATTTTCTACGAGCCATTGACAAAAGTCATTGACGAGCGCGACGGAATTGTTCACGACAACTACGAACATTCCCGCCAATCACGTCACAAGGCCGAAAAACTATTGCAAGACAAAGAAAACCGTTTAACCGAAACGGCTAAACAGTCACGTCAAATTATGGTTGACAAAACTAATGAAGCGAATTCCGACTACAAAGCCAAAGTTGATTCTGCAAAAGCAAAATCTAACGAAAAAGTCGAAGAGCTGAAAGCAGAACTTTCACGCTCCGAAAACGAAGCCAAAGAGGTTCTGAACTCTCACGTTGAAAATTTGGCGCAAACTATTGTGAATAAAGTGTTACAAGGAGGAATAAATGGCTAACTTTTGGAATTTAATCGTTCAAAGTAACACTTTTAACTTTATAATAATGCTCGTTATTTTTGCAATGTTATGGCAAAAATTCGACATAACTTCAAAAATCGAAGCGATGAAGTTGGAAATCGCCGAATTTATCGAAAAATCAAAACGCGAAAAAGAACTTGCGGCCCAACATCTTCAAGATGCAGAAAAATCCGTCGCAAACCTCGATAACGAAATCAACGAAAAGCTTGATAAATCAAAGCTTATGGCACAAAATGTTTTTGATGAAATTCAGGATATGGCAAACAAAAGTATAAAAAAAATCGAAGCAAACGTTGATACAATTATCAGCAACGAAACGCGGAAAGTTAACACAAAACTTTCACACTCAACCGCTGACAACGCCATAAGCCTTGCGACAACAAAACTTCACGAAATGTTCGCGCAAAATCCCGAACTTCACACCCAATATATTAATCAAAGCATTGAAACTCTGGATAGAATAACATGGACAAAATAATCACATACTCATCACAAAATTACGCAGAAGCACTTTTTGAAACCGGCAAAGAATTCGCCGCAGACTTGAACACCGTTCTTGAGGTCATCAAAACCTCTGCCGATTTCGTGAATATAATATCTAATCCGGCAATAGATTTGAAGGTCAAATACAGCATTCTTGACGAAATCTTCCAAGGCAAAATCGACAATAAAGTTTTGCAGTTCCTGAAAATTCTCACAGAAAAAAATCGTCTTTGGGAGTTTGAAGAAATTCGTGACAGTTATCTGGAAAAAGTAAACGAGGCAAATAACATCAAACTCGTTGAAATCACAAGTGCTATCGAACTCAATGACGATTTAAAAAACAGAATTACAAACAAATTGGCAGAAAAGCTTAACAAAACGATTGTTCCAGAGTGGTCAATCAACCCTGAAATCATCTCAGGCCTTGTGTTCAAAATCGGCGACGATATTATCGACACCAGCCTGAAAAACAAAGTAGAAAGTATAGGAAAAAATATAAGGTAAAAGATTATGACAACGATTAAACCTGATGAAATCAGCTCTATTATCAGGAGCAAAATAGAAAATTACGAACTCAAAACAGAAGTTTCCAACACGGGTTCGGTTATCGAAGTCGGCGACGGTATCGCGCGTATCTACGGACTTCGCAACGTTATGTCAAGTGAACTTGTACGTTTTGAAGACGGCAAAGGAACTTTAGGCATTACGATGAACCTTGAAGAAGATAACGTCGGGGTCGTAATTCTGGGCGAATACACCCACATCAAAGAGGGTATGACGGTTAAAACAACCGGCGAAATCGCTTCAGTTCCCGTTGGCGACGCTTTAATCGGAAGAATTATCAACCCGACAGGTAAAGCAATCGATGGCAAAGGCGATTATGAATACTCAAAAGTTCGTCCAATCGAACGTGTTGCCCCTGGGATTGTTGCAAGAAAATCCGTTCACCAACCGCTTCAAACAGGTTTGACCGCAATCGACGCGCTGACCCCAATCGGCCGCGGACAACGTGAACTTATCATCGGCGACCGCCAAACAGGTAAAACCGCGATTGCAATCGACACAATCATCAACCAGAAAGGCAAAAACGTAATCTGTATTTACGTTGCAATCGGTCAAAAAACTTCAACCGTTGCGCAATTAGCCAAAACTTTGGAAGAAAAAGGCGCAATGGAATACTCAATTATCGTATCAGCAGCCGCAAACGAACCGGCTCCACTTCAATATATTGCACCGTTCGCAGGTGTCACAATCGGTGAAGAGTTTATGGAACAGGGCAAAGACGTCTTGATTATCTATGATGATTTGTCAAAACACGCTCAGGCTTACCGTGCAATGAGTTTGCTTCTTAAAAGACCACCGGGACGTGAAGCTTACCCTGGGGACGTTTTTTACCTCCACTCAAGACTTCTTGAACGTGCGGTAAAACTTAACGACAGCCTCGGCGGCGGAAGTATTACTGCGCTTCCAATCATCGAAACGCAAGCGGGCGACGTATCAGCGTACATTCCGACAAACGTTATTTCAATCACTGACGGTCAAATCTTCTTAGAAAGTAACCTCTTCAACAGTGGCGTTCGTCCGGCAATTAACGCAGGGATTTCAGTTTCTCGTGTAGGCGGCGCGGCGCAAACTAAAGGTATCAAACAGGTTGCAGGTAAATTAAGACTTGACCTTGCACAGTTTAGAGAACTTGAATCTTTCGCACAATTCGCGTCAGACCTTGACCAAGCGACTAAAAACCAATTGTTGAGAGGTCAAAAGCTTACAGAAGTTCTTAAACAGCCTCAATACAACCCTCTTAGCGTTGCTGAACAAATCAGCATACTTTTTGCCGCTAACGAAGGGCTTCTTGACGACGTTGAAAACAAAAATATTCAAAACTTCAAAAACGAATGGTTCAAATTCTTCAACGCTAATATGAAAGAACTCGTTGCGCGCCTCAACGACGGCGCGGCTCTTTCTGATGACGACAAAAAGGCGTTGAGAAGCAACCTCGAAACATTCAAAAAATCTATGTAGGATTGAACAATGCCAAACTTAAAAGATATTAAAAACAGAATACAAAGCGTTCAAAGCACGAAAAAAATTACGCGTGCGATGAAAATGGTTGCGGCGGCGAAAGTTAAAAAAGCCGAAAACACCGTGAAAGCGTCACGTCCGTTCACGCTGGAGTTGAACAATATGTTCGAAAAAATGCTCTCAAGCGTTAGCGGTTACTACAGCACTTTTACGCTAAAAGTCGATCACGCAATCGACAATTACCCGAAACTTCTTGAACGCCGCGAAGTTAAGAATGTCGGTCTGCTTGTCATAACCTCAAACAAAGGGCTTGCCGGCGCTTACAACGCAAACCTTGTGAAACGCACATTGCAGACAATCCGTGAATACCAGAAAAATGGCATCGGCGTAAGACTTTTTGTTATCGGTCAAAAAGGGATTTCGGGCTTGAAGAAAAAAGCGAAAGAACTTGGAGTCGAAATCGAAAACACTTACCTTAACGCAATCGACAACCCGAATGCGACGAATTCCTACATCGTCATCGAAGATATGTCAACGCTATACGTCAGCGGAGAAATCGACAAAATCGAACTTATCACAACGCGTTTCAAAAATATGATGACGTATTTTGTTGAAAACTGGACGGTATTGCCAATGCAAAATGTCAATACAAACAATAAATTCGACGGTGTAATCGAATCTCTGATGGAATTTGAGCCTGATCGCCATAGAATTTTACAGGAAATCGTTCCGATGTATTTGACAAACATTGTATATCAAGCGCTTTTAGAAGCACAGGCGAGCGAACTTGCATCCCGAATGACAGCGATGTCAGCGGCAACAACCAACGCAGAAAAAATGCTTCATACGCTCTCGATTGAATACAACAAATCACGTCAAGCCGCGATTACACAGGAAATCATCGAAGTAGCTTCCGGCGCGAACGCACAATTAGGTTAAGTCTTGCCCCATCCAGCATATCTATGTTATTATATATACAAATGGGAGAGGGACATTGACTACAAAAATTGCAATCACAGGTAAAAGCGGAAGCGGAAAAACAACCGTTTCGAAAGCATTTTTAAATATTTTAACAAAAAAGTTCCCAGATAAAACTTTTTTACTTATTGATAACGACCTGACCGGCGAACTCGGTCATTCGTTCGGGCTTGATATCAGAAACACCGTTTACGGAATCAGAAGCGGCAAACACGAATATAAAACCGGTATTCCAGACCACATGACCAAACAAGAATACATTGAATGGGCGCTGGAAGACATTTTACACCCGATTAACGACAATATTGACATAATTGTCACTTGGTTCGTTGGTTCAAAAGATTGCCGCTGTCCTATTACAGGCCAGTTAAACGAAGCGTTAAAAAAACTTATATCCCGCTACGATTTTGTGATTATTGACTGCGAATTTGATTTAAAATATTTCAACCAACTTGTCGACACAGACATCGATCAGACCCTAATCGTCGCAAACCCTACAGAAGAATCCGCGTATTTAGCCAAACGCATTGAAGAATTCAGCGCGAAATACGCAATCGGCGGCCAAATGGGCGTTGTGATTAATAAAGTAGCAAACCACGATTTAGAAGGATTATATACATTACTGAAGAAATACGACCTTGATATTCTGGGCTGTATTCCAAACGACGAAAACATCGAACAGCTTACAAGAAATTCCCAACTCGTAGAGGATGCAGTGGAACAGTTTTTTGTACGGTTAAATTTGCCACAGTAAAATTACCATGTATAATAATCTAAAAAAGGAGCCGAATGTGACAGCCGCTATTTTAGATGGTAAACAAACAAGTCAAGAACTGTATGAAGCATTACAGTTTAGAACGATGCGCTACAGCAAAAAGCCTGTTCTTGCGGTGCTTCTTGTCGGCGACAACCCTGCGAGCCAAATTTATGTAAACGCAAAACTTAAAAAGGCTCTTGGAATCGGCTTTGACACGGATTTCAAACTTCTGCCGCAGGACGCTTGCGAAGAAGAAGTTATCAAACAAATCCACAACTGGAACGAAAATCCTGATATTAACGGAATCCTTGTACAGCTTCCGCTTCCAAAACACCTTGATAAAAACAAAATTTTAAACACCATCAAACCAGAAAAAGATGTTGATGGTTTAACAACATACAATTCCGGTCTTTTTTACACCGGCCAAACCCCATACGCTGTTCCGTGTACAACCCGCGGAATCCTTATGCTTCTAGATAGATATGAAATCGAGATTGAGGGAAAACACGTTGTTGTTATCGGTCGCTCAAATCTTGTTGGCAAGCCGACGGCTCAGGCGTTTCTAGCAAGAAACGCAACGGTCACTGTATGCCATTCAAAAACCCGTGACCTTGAAAGCATAATAAAAACGGCTGATATTGTGATTTCAGCCGTAGGGGAAAAAATTGTAAATGGGAAAATATTAAAAAATAATTGTGTAGTAGTAGATGTTGGAATCTTCCGCAAGCCCGACGGAAAAATAAGCGGGGATGTGGAATTTGAAAGCGCGTCTGAAGTTGCATCGTTTATTTCGCCAGTTCCGGGTGGAGTAGGCCCGATGACCGTCATAGCGCTTATGTATAATCTTTTTGACCTGTATCTGGCACAGAATTCTAACCGCCAATAAGGTTGAGTGCGCAGGTATCTTTGATCCCGTTTTGAACCATGGTCTTTAATGAAGCAATCTCATCTTTAATAACATCAATCTGGTTTTTAACAGAATCAGCCTGAGTTTGAAGATATTCGCTAGTCTTTTCTAACTGAATATAAAACGGATCTTCATCCAAATCCGCATCTTCGCCCATTGAATCAGCGTAATCCGCCATCTGGCTTGTAATACAATTGGTTCTGCTCATTAAAATTGTATATTCATACTGTAATTGGCTCTGTTGCAGCGTAAATAAACTTTTTTGTGACGCCATAGCTAAGAATGACATATCTGCTCTCCTGTTTTTGTAAATTGCTCTCTTACATATATAAAAACAAATTAAAGTTCTCGATTTCAGCAAGTGCATTTTTCGTTACAATCTGTAACATTCACCTCAAAACCACGCCACATCAAGTTTGTATCATTTTTATATACTAAATAATTAAAAATTTTATAAAAATAGCATCTTTTTTTAGCAATTTTTTAACTGCAAAATACTTTATATAAATACAGAGGAAACAATGGGAAATATGAAAGCATAAGATAACAGGGAAAATATAAAGGAGATAAGTTATGGCAAGAGTATTGATTTCAATGCCCGAAAGATTTTTAGACGAAATTGATGAAGTAGCAGAAAACGAGAACAGAACAAGATCAGAATTAATCAGAGAAGCACTCAGAACTTATATGAACCGCAACAGAGTGCGCAATACTCAAAAAGCTCTAAGCAATGCGGCAATCCTTGAAGGGCTTCTTGAATAGACAAAATAAAGATTTAGTAGTATAATCAAATCGGGAAATGAAAATAAGGGAAAACCATCGGGGGAAATATGGAAAACAACAGCAAATATATGATGTCTAGTATTGAAGAATATTTTGATATTTTAGACAAACAAACAGAAAAGAACTCACAAATCATCGCTAAATCATTGGTAAAATACTTGAAAGCAAGTAAAGAAAATTCAAAATACGAAGCTTTGAAAAAAACAGCTAAGGTGTAAATTTAGGGGAAAGCGCACAATTGCGCAAAAGGAAAATGGTAAAAAGTATGTAACGCGGGACTATAAGTCCCGCGTTTTGTATTCTACCGTTCATTCATATGATTGATTTCATTTGAAAAATATGCTAATATGTGTTCAAAGAGAGGTTTTTTATGAAAAATATCGTCATTTATGCGCAAAGAAAAGAATCACAACTCGCTGAATTTCTTGCTAAAGAACTCGACGACGCTAACGTTAGAGTCGAAGAAGATAATACATTAAAAGAATATGAAACTTTAAACCCGAGCCTTATCATTGCCGAAAACGTCAACGGTTTGGCAGATACACTCGCTCTTGTTAAATTCAAAACTCCAATTTTATTCATCGGTGAAGAGTTTAAGAAAGCATCTGTAGTAAGAGCGTTCGCCTACGACTTTATCAGAACTCCGGTTGATACAAACGAGCTTTTGATAAGAGTTAAATCAATGCTCAGAATCCGCGAACTTATGTCTAAAATCCGTCAGGTTTCAACAACAGACGAATTGACAGGGCTTCACAACAGAAAATATATGCAGGAACGTTTGGATCAAGAAATTTCTTACACAAAACGTTATGGCTTGAAACTTTCTTGCCTCCTGTTTGATATCGACTTTTTCAAAGTTGTAAACGACATCTACGGCTACAGCTGGGGCGATGTTCTTCTTAAATCTATCGCTGAAAAATTAAAACAATTAATCAGAAAAGAAGATATTTTGACCCGCTACGGCGACGAAGAATTTTTGGTACTTCTTCCAAACACATCAGAAGAACAGGCATTCTTATTTGCAGAACGTTTCAGACGCGACATCGAACGTATGGAATTCATCCCTGCGGGCGAAGAAGAACGTCACCCGATTACGATTTCCGGCGGTATCGCGACATACCCTTGTATGGAAAACGTTGAAGAAGACGCAAACACAATCATTCGCTACGCGGAACACGCGCTTTACAACGCGAAAAAACGCGGTAAAAATAAAATTGTTCAGTTCTCACAATTGAACCTCGGTGAATAGTCGACAGTCAACAATATATAAGAGGGGGCGAAGCCGCTGGCTTCGCCCCTTTCTTTTATTTAACCTCAACGCCCATTTTTTTGAGCAGGTTCGTCGCAACTTCTTTGAGCTTGTCGAATGGGATGTAGGCATCGTAAAGATAATTGCTACCGACTTTGTAGTTGCCTGTCCCGTCAGTCTTTTCGTCAGGGTCAAGGAATATCCGACAATCGCCAAAATCGTAAGATAGATCATTAATATTATCTGGGGAAGTTTTATTTTTAACGTGAATATCGGAAATGGTATTATCCTTGATTGTAATTTGTAATTGACTGCCATCTTCAAGAGTCATCGTATAGGCATCATTATTCTTATAAGGTGTGATGGAAATATTTTCGACCGACGCGTCAGCGAATTTTTTAATTGTGGCATTTGCTTTGTCTATCTGCGGTTTGTATTTTTTCAAAAAGCCGACTTGTGGGCCTGCCCAATATTCATCTGAAATAATCTGGCTAGACACTTCTTTCAAGAACTGACGTTGCGCATTAAGAGACGGGTATTCGGTTGTTGAAACCTGCGTGATTGCGCCGGCAGAACCGACTGCACGTGTAGATTTCACTGTTTTTGGCGCGACATCGTAGCCTGAAATATCAATACCAAGTTCTTTTGCCCTTGCCATAAGCGGTTTGGTTAAGTTTTCGTAAATATCTTTTTTGTTCCAGCCGGTGCAATCGTCGATGTCGGTTACGATGTCAGAACCGTCTTCGTTGTATTCTTCAATAAAATACGCGACATTGTTTTTGTTGACGGTATTCAGGGCTGACTTCATTTTTGAACTTACGGCCCAGTTTGATTGGGTTTCGCCTTTGAGTTGTTTTACCGCGGCTGAAACATCCGGCGCTTCTGCAAGGTACGGCGTTGTAGGGATTTTCGGCGCGATTCCGGCGATGGAAACTTTTACCGGCGCCGGAGGAGCCTCGTTGGACGGCGGATTATTTCGTGGTGGTGTTGCAGGCTGTTGTGGTTGTTGCGTTTCATCGGCTGCCGGCGGGTTAGTTGCTGCCGGTGGCGCTGTCGTTTCACCTGTTTGAATATCTGTGCCGAGTTTCTCGTTAACAAGCTGGACAATCTTAGCCCAAATTTCTTTAGAAAACTCTATAACCTGATTGGTATGAACGACATAGTTTTTGTTTGTCTGGCCGTGTAAATTGTTGCCGCCTGCGTAAATTTGTGTTTGCTGATTTTGTTTGTCGACTTCTTTGAAGATTTCGTTCCAAACCGAGCCGAGTTTTCGGCATTGCTGCGAGTTAAGCCCTAGTTCTGAGGCTATTGCTTGAGATATCCCCTGCCCGCGTTGAATTTTAAATTTACCATCGTTGTTACCGTCTGAAATCCCTACCATTCGTACTCCTTTCACTATTTCGTACAACACAACAGACATTGTGTTGTACGCGTGAGTCGCAGAAATTTACTGATAACAACAAAATGATTTGTAACGAAATTGTAACAATGCGAGCCTAAAGTTAAAGTTTTCCCGAAATGACGCCGATATTTATAATACAAAAGACAACACAATGTCTGTTGTGTTGTATGTTTTCTCCTTTTTCATGTCAAGCGGGTTTAAAACCCGCTTTTTTATTGATAAAAATTTTTTTGTGCTATAATCAATGTTATGAAAGATATGTTAGAAAAAATTGAACAAATAGAAAAGAAATACATTGAGCTGGGAGAAACTCTTTCCGATCCTGCTGTAATTCAGGATTACAACCGTTTCCGCGACCTTTCAAAACAAAGAAAAGCGATGGAAGAAACCGTTGAAACCTATTACGCTTGGAAAAAAGCCAATGACACTATAGCCGAAACAAAAGAATTATTACACGGAGAATCTGATGAAGAAATGAAAGCGTTTCTTAAATCAGAGTTAGAAGAAAACGAAGCAAAAATTCCTGAATACGAAGAAAGAATGAAAGTTCTTTTATTGCCACGCGACCCGATGGATGATAAAGATATTATGTTAGAAATCCGTGGTTCAGCAGGCGGCGACGAAGCAAACATTTTTGCAGGCGACCTATTGAGAATGTACCTTAGATTTGCCGATAAACAAGGCTGGCAAACACAAATTCTCTCTAAAACAGAATGCGAAGCAGGCGGATTCTCAGAAGTTATCGTTTCAATCAAGGGCGACAGCGTTTATTCTAAACTTAAATACGAATCAGGCGTTCACCGTGTTCAAAGGGTTCCAGCAACAGAATCTCAAGGCAGAGTTCACACCTCAACCGCGACAGTTGCGGTTATGCCGGAAGTCGATGACGTTGAAGTCGAACTTAATATGAATGATATTGAAATTACAACAGCACGTTCAGGCGGTGCAGGCGGTCAAAACGTTAACAAAGTTGAAACCGCAGCGCGCGTCTTCCACAAACCTACAGGAATTATGATTTTCTGTACAGAAGAACGCTCACAACTTCAAAACAAAGAACGCGCACTTCAAATCCTTAAAGCAAAACTTTATGATATGGAAGTTCAAAAACAGATGAAAGAAATCACTGACCTTCGCCGCTCTCAAGTAGGTTCCGGCGACAGAAGCGAACGTATCCGTACATATAACTTCCCGCAAGGACGTCTTACAGACCACCGCGTTAACCAGAACCTTAACGTCTGGACTGTTATTGACGGGGATTTGGAAGACCTGTTGAAACTCCTCATTGAGTATGACCAAAAATTAAAATTGGAAAAACTGGCAGAAGTAAATTAATGAGGAAATACTAATGACAGAAAGAAAATGCGTTGCCTGCGGGGAAATTAAAGACTCTAAAGATTTGATAAAAATCACAAAGCAATCCTCAACCGGCAGCGTCATTATCAATCACGATACAAAAATATTTGGCAGATCTGCATATCTTTGCTATAATATTTCTTGTATTGAAACCGCATTTAAAAAAAATAAACTCCAAAAGGCATTGCGCACCGCACTCCCTGAGGATTTGAAAGGAAAGATAATTAATGAGTTTTGAATCACCTATAAGAATTAATGAATTAGCCAAAGAAATGGGAATGACAAGCAAAGAAATCATCGAAAAGCTTGCCCAGATGTCAATCACAGGCAAAACTCATTCAAGCACGGTCACTCCAGACCAGATTAAACGCCTGAAAGAGTTTATCAGCCACGGTTCACAAATCGTCGTTAAAAAACCTAAAGCTTTTGTCGTAAAAAAAGCAAAACCAGTTGAGGTTGAAGCGCCAAAAGTAGAAGAAAAAGTTGAAAAGGTTGAAGAGAAAAAAGAACCTGTAAAAGAAATGCCGCGTGTAGAAGTTGTAAAACCACGTCCGGTAGTCAACAGACTTGAAATCGTTCGCCGCGCAGTTCCACGTCCGGAAGGACAAGATAGTGCGCGTCCTGACCGCCGTCCGCAACGTCCGCAGGGAGAAAGAAAATTCCCGCCACGTGACGGAAACAGAGATGGTCGTCAGTTCCCACCAAGAGGAGAAAGAGGGGACAGACCGGCACGTCCGTTCGACAAGCGTCCAACACAAGGCAGAGAACAACGTCCGGAAAACCGTGAACAAGGCGACAAAAAGCCTATCGAAAGACGTATAATCCCGCAAGATATGTACGACAACAAATCAGGCGCTAGAAAACGCCCTGAACCGGCAGGAAACAAAAAGAAAACTAAAGATTTCAACAACAAAAAAGAAGAACAAGAAAGAATTTCGCTAGAAAAAGCGGCTGCACAGCACCACAAAAAACGTTCTCAAAGAGAAGAAAGCGTCGAAGCCGTAACACAACTCGTTGTAACTCAAGCGATGACTATCAGCGAACTTTCTGATAAAATCCAACGCACACCGGCTGAAATCGTTAAATTCCTAATGCTTAACGGAATTATGGCAACATTGAACCAGCTTATTGACGTTGAAGTTATCAAAAAAATCTGTGCTGAGTTTGAAATCGAAGTTCTTGAAGAAGACTTAGAAGCATTCATTGAAGAAGAACTTCAAAAAGAACAAAAATCAAAAGCTCTCGAAGAAGTCGACAAAAAATTACTCAAAAAACGCGCACCTGTTGTATCAATTATGGGTCACGTTGACCACGGTAAAACAACACTTCTCGACAGCATCCGCGCTTCAAAACACAAAATCGTTGCAACCGAAGTCGGTGGTATCACACAATCAATCGGTGCATACACAGTATTTGTTGACGAGAAAAAAGTCGTATTCCTCGACACCCCTGGTCACGAAGCGTTTACCGAAATGCGTGCGCGCGGTGCAAAAGCAACTGATATCGCGATTCTTGTTGTTGCAGCAGACGACGGCATAATGCCTCAAACAATCGAAGCGATTAACCACGCGAAAGCCGCTGAGATTCCGATTATCGTTGCGGTTAACAAAATCGACAAACCTGGGGCAAACCCTGACAAAATTTTACAGCAATTGACAGAACACGGACTTGTTCCGGAAGAATGGGGCGGAGATACAATCACAGTTAAGGTTTCAGCGCTTCAAGGAACAGGTATAGACGAACTTCTCGAATACATTCTGCTCGTTGCTGATATGGAAGAACTCAAAGCGAACCCTAAAGCAGAAGCTTCAGGTGTTGTAATCGAAGCGAACCTTGACAAAGGTAAAGGTCCTGTTGCAACATTGTTAGTCCAAAACGGAACACTTCGAGTTGGTAACTGTATCGTTGTAGGAACAGCTTGCGGCCGCGTTCGTGCATTACTTTCAGACAGCGGCGAACGTATTCAAAAAGCTGAACCGTCAACTCCTGTCGAAATCTTAGGTTTGACAGAAGTTCCACAAGCGGGCGATTACTTTGAAGTTGTCCAAAACGAAAAAGAAATGAAAGCGATTATCGACAAACGTAAAGAACGCGAACGCGACAAACGTATTGAAGCAACGCTTCCTGCACACATTCGTCGTGAAGCAGTTGCAGGCGATGACGCTATTCCGCAATTGAACTTAATCATCAAAGCAAACACTCACGGTTCTGCAGAAGCGGTTTCACAAGCAATCGCACAGCTTGAATCTCAATTGATTAAAACAAAAATTATTCACGTTGGTGTCGGTGACATCTCTGAAGCGGACGTTATGCTCGCATCAGCGTCAGGCGCGTTAATCCTTGGTTTCACCGTTAAAGAGGATTCAAATGCTCTTGCAGCAGCTGAAAAAGAAGGCGTTACAATCAAGAAATACGATATTATCTACCAAATCCTTGAAGATATCGAAAAAACAATGCTTTCACTTCTTCAACCTGAAACAAAAGAGGTTCAACTCGGTAAAGCTGAAATTCGTCAAATCTTCACAATCGGTAAGACCACAAAAATCGCTGGCTGCTACGTTACTGAGGGTAAAATTATCAGAAGTAAAAACGCAGTTCTTATCCGTGACGGAAAAGAAATATTCACAGGGGTAATTGACCAGCTTAAACGTTTCAAGGATGATGTGAAAGAAGTTGCGCAAGGTTTTGAATGCGGTATTTCATTCGCGAAATTCAACGATCTTCAAATCGGCGACATCATTCAGGTTTCAACTACCGAAGAAGTTGAAAGAACTAGTTTATAAGAGGGAATAAAAATGACTCTAAGAAATGAACGTGTAAGAAAAGAATTAATGCGTGATATCTCTGAAATTTTACAACGCGAAATCAGAGGTTTAGCAGGTGTTGTGTCAATTGTTGACATCGAAGTTGCACACGATAACTCTTTTGCAAAAGTTATCTACAGCGTACTTGGTTCAGAAGAACAGGTTGAAAAAACAAAAGAAATTATCGAAAAAAGCACACCTAAAATCCGCTACGAAGTCGGCAAACGTATTCGCCTCAGACTTACACCGGAACTTAGATTTGTTTATACCGATTCTTTTGAAAAAGGTTCACGTGTAACAGACCTTATCAATAAAATTTCAAGAGGGGAACTGTAAGCTTTGTTCGGGTTCATCAACATCAACAAACCCAAAGGAATGACATCACACGATGTTGTTGCGACATTACGCAGACTTACAAACATCCGCCAAATCGGCCACACCGGAACCTTAGATCCGTTTGCCGAGGGTGTTTTGCCTGTTTGTATCGGCAGAGCAACAAGATTAATTGAATTTTTGGAAGATGACAAAGCTTATCTTGCAACAGTTCAATTCGGCTCAAACACAGATTCTTACGACATCGACGGACAGGTTACAGAAACTTTCGATAAAAAGGTTACACGCGACGAAGTGGAAAAGGCGCTTGAAAACTTCCGTGGCGAAATCGAACAAATGCCGCCGATTTATTCTGCGATAAAGGTTAACGGTAAAAAGCTTTACGAATATGCCCGCAACGGTGAAGAGGTTGAAATTCAGCCGCGCAGAGTAACAATAGAGCAACTTGATTTAGTGGAATTTGACGAAGCCGCGCAAACGGCAGTGCTTGCGGTAAAATGTTCCAAAGGTACCTACATCCGCTCAATCGCTTACGATTTAGGCAAACTCCACGGCTGCGGTGGACATTTAACAGCGCTTGTAAGAACTAAAGCCGGCCGTTTCACACTAGAAGATTCAATTCCATTACAAAAACTTGTGTTTGGCGACGTAAAAAGCCACTTAATCAACCCGATTGACGTTATTCCGTACGAAAAAATCGAGGTAAAAGAAGAAGATATCGCAAAAATTCAAAACGGCGTGGCACTCAGAAACTACAACGTTGAAAACGGAAAATTCTTACTTTTGACAAAAGAAAATAACATTTGCGCAATAGGTTTTAGCGAGGATAATGTTATTAGTCAAAAGAAAGTGTTTTTATGAAAAAGTTTCTAACATTATTGTTAATTTTTTGCGCCCAAACCGCATTTACAACAGAACTTTGTCCAACAACATACGAACTCACATCAGGTTGGCAAAAATTTGCAAGCCGCGCCTCTGGAAGCAATTTCATCCACACAACGATTCTTGAACACTATCTTGAAAAACAGATTTCTGAACATTTAGGCGGCAAATTCGATATAAAAATCGACTCTTTCAGCACGCCTGACTTAAAAGAGGGTAAATTCAGAAGCGTAAAAGCCACCGGCGAAAACATCGTTATTGACAAGGTTTCGGTATCGAAAGCAACGATTAACTCAATTTGCACTTTCAACCAGATTGAAAAAGCCGAAAACCACCAGTACCGTTTTGTGACAGATTTTCCGGCAGATTTAACCGTAGAACTTACAGCCGCTGATCTCAATAAAATCACGCAGACAACAGATTACAAAAAAATGCTGCGCGAAATTAATGGCTCACTCATGGGTTTTCTGAAAATCGACGGAATAACTTTTGATATAAAAAACAACAAACTCTGGTACAATCTGACTTTCAGCACGCCATTTTCACCGAAAAAACAATCAGTAAAAGTAGGAACAGGATTAAGCCTAAAAAACAACGACATTAGTGTCGAAAACCTCGAAACCAGCGGCAAATCCGCGATTTTAAAAATTTTGAGTATGAGCGATGCGTTAAATTATGTTAACCCGCTTGATTTTTCTGTTAAAATCTTAGAGAATAGTAGAATAAATGCTGACGTTAAAGAAGTTTCGATTAACGAGGATAGAATAATCCTGAAAGCGTTTATAAACATCAGGAAGTGAGGACTTTATGGACAAAAAAAGTTTGAATATTGCATTAATAATTCTAACAATTTTAGTCGCAACAGCTTTTGGTTTTTCAGTAAAAAGCATGCGCCCTGCACCGCTTCCGCCAGACGTTATAAACCCTAACAATGAAGAAACACCACCTGATGATGAAAATCAGGAATCTCAATTTGTAAACGTGTTTTTCATCGGTCAAAACAAAAACGGTGAAGAAGTTTACAAGGCAGTAAAGCGCAAATACGACCCTGCTGTCGACGGAACGCCTGTAAAATTTGCAATAACAGCACTTTTTGACGGGCCAAAACCAGAAGAGTCAAAACTGGGTGTATATTCTGAAATTCCGGTTGGAACCAGATTATTAAACGTTGTCGATGCATCAGATGGCGTCTACATAAACCTTTCCAAACACTTTGAAACCGGCGGTGGCACTGACAGCATTTATAAACGAATTTTTCAGTTAATAAAAACAACCAAATACAACACAAACAAACCTGTTTACCTTTTAATCGAAAACGAAAAAGTCGAAGTTCTAGGCGGTGACGGAATAATGATTACACAGCCATTGACCGAAAACTCTCTTGGAGGCTAGATGAATAGCGAAAAAGATTTAGACTATTACCTTAACTTAAACTGGACGCTGATAGAGGGAACTGATCTTGATTTTGAGGGTAAACTTTATCATTATATCGAAATAGAAGAAATCCCGAGTTTCACATTCTGCGCCCCAACCATAGAAAAAGCACGCGAAAACTACAAAAAACAGCTTCGCGTAATGCTGCAAGTTATGCTTGAATATGGCGACGAAATTCCAGAACCCTAGCAAAAATTTTTTTTACAGGTTTTGTATATCATGACTTAAGAGATAAAAAGAGGATGATATGCAAGTAAATAGAATTTCGTATACAAATTACCAACCCCAAAGAAACGCACAAGAACAAAATTTCCAGGGCGTAAGATTAAATAAATTAAAAAATTTAGTTACTCCACCGCGTCAAAAAGACTATGTTGTCGGCTTTGTTGAAGAAATAGGATACTTTTTAGGTGAACAAAATCCTAATGTCGCAAAATACGCAACATTTTACAATAAAGATAGAACTTCTTTCTTCTACGAATTAACAAGAAAACTAAGAAATGATATATATACCAAAAAAATTCCAGCCCCTGAGAATCAACTAGAAGTTCTGGATGGAATCTACAATACAGTTAAAAAGCCTAAAGGCATTCACTTTGCAGCTATACAAAATCCGGATTACACATTCACAGAATCTGCACAAATCCTTAAATTAATGGGCAACAGTAAAACTAATACCGAACTTTACACAAAATTACGCAATCTTGAAGGTATCCACCACAATAAAACACATCTTCCGGCACAAACTGTTATTGAGATTCTCTCATCTGAACATGCCGCGAAATTAAACGAAAATATGGATACTTATTCAGCATTCATTAAATTGAACAATAAAAACGAAAACTTCACACAAGAGTTGCTTAAAGAACTAGCGGCTGAAAAACCATCGTTCGACGTAGAACAGCTTAACAAAGCTGTGAAAGTAGAACAGACAAGAGCGACTTCATATTTCTTCGATAAGTTTTCACGAGAAGACCTGCTAGAATGCTATAATCCAACAGCATTCGACAAACTTGACGAAAACTTATACGTGACAGGCTTCCTCAAAAAACATACAACTGAGTTCTCACAAGATGAAAAAAGCGTACTCAAAGAGGTTATCAAAACAGCAACACCTGAAACTATTGAACCAATATCTAAATTATTAAATCGTGTTGAAAACTTTGAGGAAAAAGAAGATATATTACGCCTCATCAATAAATTCAACACTGAAAAACACTATGGCAATATATTTACAAATATCGCAGACCTTCAACACTTCAAAATATCCAACGAACCTCTCGATAAAATCATGTACTACATTGATTCTTTCGGCTCAGACACTGTTAATAAAAACCTCCGCCGTTTCTTGGATTTAACCGAAGAACATATTTCCGCCGACAGAACTCCGGAAGAAACTGTTCAATTAATAAGTAAAAACTTAAAAAACCCGTTCTATCTATCAAGAAGACAACATAACCGCGAACTTTATAAAGAAAACGATTTGCGTAACTATCATAGCTTCGGAAACACAAAAGCGAATATCTCCAAGGCTAAACGTAAAATCAAATACACTTTAATGCCAAAAATCTTTGGCAACGGAAAACCTGCAGAAATAAACCCGAACGCCACTTATAGAAAAACATGGCCATTACCTGTACATGTACCAAAACAAACACCAGAGTTGCCATCTATAAAAACAATTCTTGAGGGACAAAAAGAGCCAGAACCTCTGTTTAAACTTGAGGCGCCAAAACCACAACTATTACTTCCGCCGGCAAAAATAAAAATTAAACGCGATTATAAAGCTAGAAAGCTTCAAATCCAACAGGACGCGCAGCAAATCATTAAATCAAGAATGAAATCAGCCAAACAAATTCAAGAACAAATAGGCGATTACTCTAAAAAAGCAACAAAAATGAGAAACCAGTTCCTTAACGAAATGTTCAACTCAGTTGCCGAAACCAGAGCGCAACAACGCGCACAAGGGATTAAACGTCCAAAAGTTTCAAATTTTGATGTTTTAGAAACATATAAACTTATTAACGGCAAAAACAAAAAACTCGCCAGAACTTTACTTAAAGCACGTAATGAAAAAGGTGAACGTATTTACGATATCAAACAAATTGCTCAAATTCTGGAAAAAGACAGACTTGAACAGCTTAAACTCAAACAACAAGCCGCATTACAAAAACAAACTACTAAAACGGCCGCCTGCTAGGCGACCGTTTTGTAACATCCGGCTCAACCGGTTAAAATTGTTTCAGGAATCTTTCATCATTGTTGAAGAAAAGTCGAATATCATCGATTGCATATTTCAGCATCGCAAGTCTTTCAACCCCCATACCGAACGCAAAACCTGAATAAACATCAGGATCAATTCCAACACCGCGAAGAACATTCGGGTCAACCATTCCGGAACCCAAAATTTCCAACCAGCCTGTTCCAGAACAAATACGGCAGCCTTTGCCCTGACACATAATGCACTGAACATCAACTTCCGCAGATGGTTCCGTAAATGGGAAAAAGCTATTTCTAAAACGTGTTGGTCTGCTTTCGCCAAAATAAATTCTAATAAATTCGTTCAAAACGCCCTTCAAGTCACCGAAAGTGATGTCTTTATCTACATAAAGTCCTTCAATTTGGTGGAAGAAGTTGTTTTTACGTGCGTTAATATTTTCGTTTCTGTAAACTCTTCCTGGAGCGATTACGCGAATTGGCGGATTTTGACATTCCATAGCGTGAATTTGCGCGCCTGAAGTTTGGCTTCTAAGAACTACATTTTTTGCTAATGATGTGTAGAAAGTATCCTGAACATCACGCGCAGGGTGGTCTTTCGGAACATTCAACATATCAAAGTTGTAGTATTCTGTTTCAACTTCCGGAGATAAATCACTCGGAATAACAGAGAATCCAAGTGTTTGGAAGATTGCTGAAATTTCATTGATAGTTGAGGTAATCGGGTGAATTCTTCCTTGCGGAACATATTTTCCCGTTAAAGTTACGTCAATTCTTTCTTTCGCGAGTTTTTCATCCAATTCTTTTTTGTAGAACAGGTCGTGTTTAGCACGCAATGCTTCTTCAAGCTTTTGCGAAATTTGGTTTGCAAGCGAACCAACCACTTTTTTATCTTCGTCAGAAAGGTCTTTCAAACCTTTTTTAATCTCGTTCAACTGGCCTTTACGGCTAAGATAAGTGTCGCGAATTTGTGCTACATCGTTAATTGATGCGGCTTTTTCAAGTTCTGCAACAGCACTTTCATATATTTTTTCTAACTGTTCTTTCATTTTAACCTCGATTAATAATTTACAATATCATTAAACTTTTTTTCAAACCCGATTGTAGACGAATCAGAGTGTCCTGGATAAACTTTTATGTTCTCATCAAGCGCAAAAAGAATATCTTTCACACTGTGCTTAATCTGCTGAAAACTTCCCTGCGGCAAATCGGTTCTTCCGATTGTTCCGCGGAAAAGCGTGTCGCCGGAGAACAAATCTTCTCCAATAAGATAACAAACGCCCCCAGGAGTATGCCCCGGAGTTTCAATAACTTTAATCTCCTGTGCGCCTAAAGTCATCATGCCGGCATCCGCTAAGGTTCCGTCGATTACAGGATTTTCAACGCCATCTGTCGGAAGCCCGAACATCATCATTACGTCACGCGTGTTAACAACCTGTTCTCTGTCGCACTCGTGAACATAAGCTTTAGCACCTAAAGCTTTTTTCATTTTGTTGATACCAAGAACGTGGTCAAAATGCCCGTGGGTCATAAGAATATATTTTACTTTTAATCCGTTCTCTTTTACATAATCAACTATTTCCGGCACATAATCAGAACAATCGATGAGAATAGCTTCTTTCGAAGCCTCATCAATAACAAGATAATTATTCGCCTGAACCGGCCCTGCAACGTAAGTTTTAATAATCATCTGCGTTACCCTTTAACCAGTTCAAAAATATCTTTGCATTTTTTGAATAATGCTTCCGCATCTTTAAGCGCAACCATATTCGGCCCATCGCAAAGCGCTTTGTCAGGATCCGGATGAACCTCAAAGAATAAAACATTCGCGCCAACCGCCATAGCGGCTTTCGCAAGGACAGGAACAAATCTTCTGTCGCCGCCTGATGAAAGCCCGTTTGCCCCCGGAAGCTGAACGCTGTGAGTAGCGTCAAAAACTACAGGATATCCGAACGATTGCATAATCGGGATTCCTCGAAAATCAACAACGAGGTTGTTGTAGCCAAAACTTGTACCACGATCCGTCACAAGGATATTAGTATTCCCAGCGTCCTCAACTTTTTTGATTAACGGTTTCATCTGTTCAGGAGCAAGAAACTGACCTTTTTTAATATTAACGATTTTGCCTGTTTTCGCAGCTGCAACAAGCAAATCAGTCTGACGGCAAAGGAACGCCGGAATCTGCAAAATATCAGCGACTTTCGCAACGGGTTCTGCTTGAGCGGCCTCGTGAATATCGGTCACGATTGGCAAATTGTATTTTTCTTTAATTTCAGCGAGTGCAGCCAAACCATCTTCCATCCCCGGGCCTCTGTAGGAGGTAATTGAGGAACGGTTTGCTTTGTCAAAAGATGATTTAAAAACATAGTTAATATCAAGTTTCTGACAAACCTCTTTTAATCCAGCGGCAACATCTTGTGCCATTGATTTAGATTCTAACGCGCAAGGGCCGGCCAAAATTGTAAGCTTATCCCCGCCGATTTCAAAATTTCCTAATTTAATTCTCTTCATATCCATAGAAAAAATTGTATAATAAAATCATTCAAAAATCAAATTACAATACAAATCCGGTGCGGCGTTACGGGAAGATGGCTGTTTTTTCCAAAGCTTAAGCTCTAAACGGGCAGGCAGTTCCCAGATATCAAATTCCATAGCCATCTGGCGCGGCGAAATATTATTACAGCCACCCGCAAGGCCACAACTTGTACCTAAATGAATGTAATCATTAAACTTGAAAACAATATTAGAAATATTTTCGTTATCTTGGTACTGTTTAGTATAATTATTCCAAATACTGTCATAAAAAGCACCGTTAACAAAACGTGTTGAAGTTATATAATTATACCCGGCATCACGTGCATTAAGCGCAATGAGCAAAAGCCACATTTTTTCATTGTAATGGTTTTTACCAATAACAGCCTTATCCAAAGGATAAGTAATTTCTAATAATTTGCGTTCTGGTTTATAAATAATTTTGCTCGGCATAAAAAGCATTGCGTCATGAGCCATACAAAAATCCGAGGTTAAAATACGATTTCTATAAGACAACGGCATAAAAGGCGCGATTAATGCATTCGGGTTATTAAGCGTCGAGCTTAACAATGATTCCCCACGCGAAGTATCATTTTTATCTAGCGACTGACAAGGTCTTTCGTACTTTCCATACCATGGCTTGCTGCTAACAATTTGCCCGAAAACCTCATCACTTGGCTCATAATTTTCAGGATATAAAGGCGAATTTGCGACATAACGCTTACGCAAATCATAAATATCTTGCTTAGTTTTATCATTAAAATTTTCCGGCGAATTAACTGCAAAAGATATACTATCACTGACCGTTTGCGGCTCGGAATAAACATTTTTAAACGGCTCCGGCTCAAGCGACTCAACAGCTGGCAGCGGGATTTCTTTTTTTATAGACTCAGACAGTAATGACATAGTACGTTCAACAATAATTATAGACAAAATAATAATTAAAACCCACAAAACTTTGTTATTCATAAACGAATCATATCACAAAGATTCTTGCAACGCTAGGCTATTTCTGATATAATCATTCTAAAAGCAGTTCTCCGCCACCTGCTTGTCAAACGCGGTTTGCCAACCCGTGGCTACGCTGTCTAATTTACGGGAGAGAAAAAGATAATGTTACAAGAAGCAACGAAAGCAATTAACTCTGCATTCAATAATAGTTTTATAAAAAAATTAAGCCAGTATCTTCACGACTGCGTACGCGAAGAGGTTAAAAGTTCGACGTTCCGAAACCTCAAGGGCGATAAGGATAACAAATGGATTTTCCTTAAAGGTGAAGAACAACTTTTTACTAATTTTCAGGAATACATCCCGCTCGATGGCGCTGACCCGAAGCTTACTGAACTTATGCTTCAATCAGAACACGGTTCGCGCGACAAATATCTTATCTACGGCTACCTGTTTCTAGTCGGAAGAAACGCTAAATCTGGCAAGAAAAACGAGTTTCTGACTCCGCTTCTTTATATGCCTTGCCGCTTAGAGCGCAACGGTGTGAACATTAACTGTTTTCCGATGGACGAAGTTCTTTCACTCAACACCGGCGCGCTGGCCGCGTTAATGCGCAAAAACGACGATGAGGATGAAGTCGATATCCTTTTAGAGGGGATTTTGAATGAGGTTCCAGATCTTCCTATCACACAGGAAAAACTCGACATCTTCCTAACAACATTAAAATCACTTATTCCTGATATCGAAATCACTTCTAACAAAGCGGATTATGTGGAAGAAGATAACATCACAAAAGCCGCAAAAGAATTTTACGCGGATGAAAAAATCACCGCCGAAAACGTTGAAGCCGTCGTTGAAGAGGAAGAAAATAATCAAAAAGCAGCGGTGAAAGTTGATAAAGTTTCTGTGACGTATCAAAGCGCAATAATTTTGACAAAACGTCCGTCAGTAACCGCAGGGGTTTTGCACGAATTAACACAAATCGCTGAAAAACCGAGCGGCATTTACCGCGAAACAGCCCTGAGTATTATCAACGAGGAATACGCGCAGTCAAAAGAAAAATCCGTTCCGCTTCAAGATATCAAAAACATCACGGACTTCTATCCTGTAACACCTTTGTCTTTGAGCGATTCGCAAGAAATGGTTATAAAAAGCATAGACAACAGCAAGTTTGTTGCGGTTCAAGGCCCTCCTGGGACAGGTAAATCGCAGACAATCGTAAACCTTGTTTCGCACCTTGTTGCAAACGGCAAGACTGTCCTTGTGGCTTCCCGTATGGACAAAGCCGTTGACGTTGTGGCAGACCGTCTGAACGGACTTGGCGCAAAATATATGGCGCTTCGCGCAGGCCGTCTAAACTATCAACGCCAGTTAAGCGATGAGTTGAACAACCTGCTTTCTGACGACTCAATCCTTGATGAGGATTTGGAGGACAGCATTTTTGCGACCGTAGATGATATGAAAGATCACCTCGATTACATCAAAGAAATCGAAGGCAAATGCGAAAAAATCATCAAGTTAGAGCGCGAATGGCACGACCAAAATCTAGTCGTTGAAGAACAGGAAGAAATTGTCGGGGAAATGCAATTTATCAAAAGTTCGCTCAAAAAACTCGACATAGAAACCCTCAAACTCATCTCCAAAACTTTAGAGAAAAACCTTGAGAAAATGGGCATTATCGCTAAAATTCTAAACTTTTTCAGCGAAATGAAGCTTAAAAAGACATTAAAGATGAGAAATTTCGACGTTACGCTTGAGAACTTAGCGCGACTTAATGAAGAATTGGATTTTGAAACCCTGCTTAACCAACTCCGAAAAATCGAGTCAGAAATCCAAAAGACCGGAAATCTTCACCAGTTGACCGCACACATCAAGAAGAAAAAAGCGGAACAGAAAACGCTTGCGATAAATATCTTGAAAAACGCGCGCCGAGAATCTTTGAAATCGCTTCTTTTTGACGAAAACAAAAAACGTCGTTTGAAAATTCACGCAAAAGCGCTTACCGCAAACAGAAAACGAATTCAAGACACAATTCTGGCGGAAGAAGATTTCAGACCGCTAATGGACGCGTTCCCTTGCTGGTGCGTTACGACTTACGCGGTTTCAGATTCATTGCCGCTAAAACCGGGGATGTTTGATGTTGCAATCATTGATGAGGCTTCTCAATGCGACATCGCAAGCTGTTTCCCTATACTTTTCCGCGCAAAACGCGCCGTAATCGTGGGTGACGACAAACAGCTTCCACATCTTTCGTTCCTTGAAAAAGCAAAAGAACAATCGTTCCTCAGCCAGTACGGAATCCCGGAAAAATACCAGCTTATCTGGCGTTTCAGAACAAATTCAATGTTCGACCTTGCGGATTACTACTCAATGAATTCCGTAATGCTCGACGAACATTTCCGATGCCTGCCGCCGATTATCGATTTTTCAAACCGCGAATTTTACAACAGCAAAATCCGCATTATGCGCAAAGATTTTGACAAAATGCCTGTTCTTGAACTCGTTCAGGTTCCGGACGGAAAAGTTGATATGGACGCGACACGCAACCTGCCGGAAGTCGAAGCAGTTATAAAACGACTTTACGATATCGTTGTAGAAGACGAACGCAATAACCCTGACAAACCTGTCACCATCGGCTTAATTTCGCCGTTCCGCGCGCAGGTAGAAGCGTTAAAAGTTGCGGTTTCCAAGGTGCTTTCCGACCACATGATAGCAAAACACCAGATTGAAATCGGTACCGCACACACATTCCAAGGGGATGAGCGCGACATAATGCTTATTTCGTGGGCATTTGCGGATAACAGTTTTCCTCAAAGTTTGATTTTCTTACAAAAAGCAAACCTCTTTAACGTTGCGATTACGAGAGGGAAAAATAAGGTTATCAACTTTGTTTCGCGCGACCCAGCGGGGCTTCCTGACGGACATTTCAGAAGCTACATTTCATTTATGCAGCAGTATCAAGACAGGTTAAAACTTGCGAACTCTGAAGATTTCGACGAAAACATCTACAAAAACGCGCTTGAAAAAGAGATTGCGGCAGAAATTCGCAAACTTGACCACAACGTCCAAGCCGGCGTTGAAATCGCAAGCTTAAGCGCTGACTTAGTCGTGGATAATAAATTAATCATAGAAGTTGACGGCGTTGAGGATAACGTTAAATCCAGAATCAGCAATATGAAAAAACAGGCGATTTTGGAACGCTGTGGGTTCACGGTAAAACGCATAACCTACCGCGAATGGCAGTATTCAAAAGACGCATGTCTTAATAGAGTATTAAACTAAAAGAAGGCGGCGAGTTTCACTCGCCGCCATTTTACTTATGCAGAAAGATTTAATTGTTGTTCTTGAGCCTTTTTATTATCCATATAACTTTTTCCGCCAATTGCGGCCGCTACAAGCCCAACACCGCCAGCAATCCAGCCCCACTTACCCTTTGAAGATTTTGTCGCTTGTTCTACAGCTTTTTCTACGGGTTTTGCAGCATTACTTGCGGTTTCTGCGGCGGTTTCAACCGCTTTTTTAGCACTGGCTGATGCTGCTGTTTTTTCCTCTTTCAATAGTTTCTTTTCCAAATCTGTTAGTCCATGTTCTTCAAACACACGGGCAGAAGCTTCCGCATTGTTCCACTCAAAAGGCGCGTCGGCTACAATTTCATGATTAGCAAGCGCACGATAAAGTTTTCGTCCTTCGGTTTTCATCAAACCGTTTTCTGTCATATAACGCGCTTCGCGCGCAGGTTTTGAATTACGTACACGCTCTTTTCTATGTTCAGCTTGTGAAGCAGCTTCGCCCGCTTTCTTTGCAGCTTTTTTCTTCTTAGAACTTTGATATTCAGCGTTGGCTTCTTTTTTGCCCGCATTATTGGACACTGTTTCATTTTCGGCTTTCAAGCGCGCAACTTCTTTTTCATACTCTGCCGGATTATTACGTTTTAAAACTTCCAAATAATCTTCTGATGCAAATGCTGCTTTTGCGTCGGTCATATTTTTATTATGCCATTTTTTACGCGCACCATCCCCCATACCTAAAATTTGTTCATAGTGATTAACCGCTGCGTTAGCATTAAATTTCTTGGCCGCACGCTGAGCGGCCTCAGGAGCCACGGGGGCAAAATTTGCCCTTGCCTGTTCCGCGGTATAAACTTCGCGTACTGTCGACTGGACTTTCGACCTGCCTCTTGCACTAAATTTATCGCCATTTTTTCTTAAATCATCAATATGTTCACTGGTTGCAACGACAACTTGATCTTCTGTCGCCTTAGGATTCTGTCTAACATAATCAGTTGCAAATGCTCTTGCAGTTGATAACACATCTAATCTCGCACACATACCTTTTCCTTTCTATGGATTCATGCCTTTTATATACATGAAAACATAGTGAAAAAGTTTTTTGCACACTGCCCCGCCTATCCTATCCTATCCTATCCTATCAGGGATTATGACAGGGTTTCAGGCATTTTACAACCCATCTTTACAAAAGTTTACAAACCTAATTTACATAGTAAAACTACACGCTGGTAGAAAGAGATGGAGCGATTGCGATAAAATGACGAACTAAATCCGCATCCCAATGTTTGCCGGCGCCGTCTTTCAAAATTGCGCAGGCTTTTTCAAGCGGCATACCTTTACGATACGGTCTGTCGCTGACTAATGCGTGATACGCATCCGCTACTGATATAATTCTTGCTTCCAACGGAATTTCGTTACCTTTCAAGCCCATCGGATAACCCGTTCCGTCATATTTTTCGTGGTGATATTTAACCATCGGAATCAAATCTCTTAACCCGGGGTTTGGCGCAAGAACTTTTTCAGCACCAATAGTCGGGTGTTGTTTCATGATTTCCCATTCTTCATCTGAAAGTTTATCGGTTTTTCTCAAAACATTTTCCGGAATACCGATTTTACCAACATCGTGAAGCTGTGCGCCAAGCGCTATTCTTTGAACTTCATCTTCCGGAAGATTTATCGCACGCGCAAGCGCTTCTGAATATCTTGAAACAGAAGTTGAGTGACCTTTTGTGTAAGGGTCTTTTGCATCAATCGCGCCGGTCAATGATGTAACCATTTCGATTAAGTGATTTTGCGATTTAACTTCAGAAGTATTGAATTTCTGAACAAGTTCTTCTTCGTAATTAATACCAAGTTGAGAGTGACGTTTTGAAAGAACCTGTGCAAATGAGTTTAGCGCCTCATCGTCCCAGAAATTGAAATCTGAAGAACTGATAATCGCTGACATACCTTCTTTATAACCCTTAGCCTGCGAAATAATCATCGCTTGTTCAGCCAGAATCAAGAGTTTTTCCTGATTTTCAGAGCATTCAGGGTAGCTTGAAACCCCGACAGAAACCTTAACCGGCCCAACATCGTCGATAAAACAGCAAGAAAGGCAATAAGTAATATACTCAGCCAGATATTTTGCTTCAGAAGTATTGGTATTCGGCAAAATCAACGCGATCTCGTCGCCGCCGTAACGGCCTGCAATATCGGAATTTCTCGCGCTTTGTTTAATTTTTTCAGCAAGAAGTTTGATAACCTCATCGCCTTTCGCGTGTCCGAGTTCACGGTTAATCTTAGAAATATTATTAACGTCAAACATGATAATCGAAAGTGGAGTTTTTGCCGTTTTCGCCTTATCAAGTTCGGCAGAAAGAATTTCCTGAAATCCACGGTGCGTATAAAGCCCCGTTAAAGTATCAGTGTTTGCATACTTATTCGCCTGTTCAAGAAGTTCAAAGTTATGAATAAACAGGCCGCAATAGTTCGCGATAAAGCTTATCAGTTCCAAATTCTGTTCTAAATCACTTCTGCCTAAAAGCATTATGCCAAGGCACTTGTCGATCGACATAAGCGGAAGAATTATGGTTTCGGAATTTTTGAGATATGGAATATTGAGGAATTTGTTATCTTTTAAAATAACAGGTTTTTGTGTGGTAAAACATTCCATAACTGGATTTTCCGAATCAGACTGGAAAATTTTAGACGAATAAGTTCCGCCAACTTTCGAAAACAGTTTAAAATCAATACATTTTGAGGTTTCGTGGAAAAGCCCGAAACCAGTATAAACGCAGTTCAACTTTTCAGAAAGCGCGTTGTGAATAGCCACAAACAACTCAGACGCTTCGCTTCTATTTTTCAATGCCTGACAAACCGCATTCGCGATTTCATTACCGTGTATAACCCCGTGTGACGTAATTGGATTGTTTGCATAACCACTATAAAGTCTATTGTGTGACTTATTAGCGTTAAAATTATTAATCGTTGCAACAAGATTTGACGAATCTTTTGCCGCAGCTTTTTCAACAGCCTTAGACTTAGCAGAAACTCTTACAGCCGGAGCCTTACGAGAAGTTCCTGAAATCGGATTTGTAGCCTGTTTTTCAACAGGTTTCTTGGCCTTATCCAGTTTTTTAGTAGTTTCCACTATTTCTTTAGTCAAATTCCACCTGCCACACTTTACCTTTAAAACAGTTCAAGAAATTTTCTTGCTAAAATCTTACAAGAAATTAACATTCCTTAAAACTATTGTATAAAAATAATCACACAATTCAATACTCTATATGAATGGAACGCAGTCCTTTATACTTACACCCTTTTACTCACTACATTTGTAGTATAAAACTTTTTTCATACCCCCGCAACCCTAAAATAGCGAAAAATTAACATAACTTAATTTATTCCAAAGTTTTGTTTGTGTTATAAATAAAAATGAAATGTAAAAAATGGAGAGATTTTATGTTACAAGAATTTATTTCTAGTCACGGAATGGTTATCTCCGGATTAATTTTGATTATCGCGTATGTTTTCATCGCATCTGAAAAAATTCAAAAATCCGTTGTCGCTCTCGTCGGCGCTTCCCTGACTTTATTACTCGGACTATTGCCTTTCCACGGTCACTTCGACCACGAAATCGGTCAATACGTTCACGGAGTTTTTGATTACATTGAGTTTGAAGTTATTTTCTTGCTCATCGGTATGATGATTCTCGTTCACATCGCTAGCAGAAGCGGTGTCTTCAAATGGATGGCGTTGGAACTTTTGAAAATGACTAAAGGCCACCCGAAATTAGTTTTATTCACACTTGCAGCTTTCACAGCAGTTGCATCTGCATTTTTGGATAACGTAACAACCGTTGTTTTGATGATGCCTATTACTTTTGTTATCGCAAAAGAATTCGATATCGATCCGATTCCGTTCTTAATTACTGAAGTTTTAGCGTCAAACATCGGCGGTACAGCAACATTAATCGGTGACCCGCCAAACATCATTATCGGCGCTAAAGCTGGTTTAAGCTTCATGGACTTTGTAAACGAGCTTACACCTATCGTTGCAATTATTTTCATCGTATGTATTTCTGTTCTTACTTTTATGTTCAGAAAACAACTCAAAGCAACTCCTGAAAAAATGGAACACGTTGCAAACATCGACAACTCAAAAACAATCTGTGACAAATGGTGCATGATTCGTTCAGTAACAACATTGTTACTCGTAATCCTGGGCTTCGTAACTCACGATTTGACTGGAATCCCTGCGTATGTATTCGCAGTAGCAGGCGCTTCATTCCTATTATTATTTGAAAAACCAAAAGAAATTTATCAAGACGTTGAATGGTTAACAATTTTCTTCTTTATCGGATTGTTCATCATCATCGGCGGTTTTGAGGCTAACGGCGGAATCAGCTTCCTCGCTAACAAACTCATTGAAGTTACAAACGGCAGCCTTAACCTCGCAACAATGTTAATCCTCTGGGGTTCAGGAATTTTATCTGGTATCATCGACAACATTCCTTACACAGCAACAATGGCACCGTTGATTTCAGAACTTATCAACCCTGCAAACCCTGGTGCTTTGATTTATGAAGGCGGCCACTCACCACTCTGGTGGGCTTTGTCACTCGGTGCGTGCCTCGGCGGAAACCTTACAATTATCGGTGCTGCGGCTAACGTAATCGTTTCTGAAACCGCAACATCAAAAGGCCATCCGATTTCATTTATGAGATTTATGAAATACGGCGCGCTCGTAACATTCATATCATTGGCGCTATCTTCAATATACTTATTTGTAAGATACCTCCACTAATCAATAACAACAAACCTTTTAACGCCTTCCGAATTCGGGAGGCGTTTTTTATTTCTATCACAAAAAACGAACTGCCCGACCGAATAGTAAGTTTCGGCAATGTTAAACCCGTGCATGACGATACATAATCTAGTATCGGTTTTTTAAGGACTTGAACTTTTAACCATTTACCGAAAGTTCAAACACTTACACAAGGAGGTAAAAATGACTATTAAAAAACTTACTGTGGCAGCTGCAATTGCCGTTGGAATAGTAACGGGTTCCTTGAATCAAGCAATGGCTGCTTGCCCATGCACACAGAGCGTTCAACCGATTGCGCCATGTGCTGAACCATTACCGGTTGTTACCGGCGGCGCTTGCCCTTGCAACGAAGTTCCAAGAACTAATTGCAACAAATGCCAAAAATCTTTTGACGAATGCAACTGCAAGGACACACCAGCACCTTGCGCAACACCATGTGAGGATCCTTGCCATCCAAAAAAGCACGACAAGGATTGTGGATGTGGTGGAGACGCTGATTTAAGCTGCACGCCAACTGCAGGCCCTGCCTGCGCTGCTTGCGCTCAAACCGGCAAACCATCTAGACAAGATATGAAACAAGTCTACGGTTATCCCAACGCTATTTACGGAGCAAACAACTACGTGGGTCAACCGGCAAACTCAATCCTTTCTACAGAAACAGCATTAGGTACTCCAGTTAACCGTCTTTCTTCAGGCGTTAACGGTGTAACTGTATCTTCTGACGGTATGATTACAGGCGCGGCTGCACAAATTCCGTGTTTGAATGAAGCGCCAGACAGATACAACGGTATTCCTGTTCTTAGAAACGAAAGAATTATGGACGGAAACAACTGCGCTATTGATTTACAAACTTCTAACTCAATGGAGGCAATCAAAAAGAACTTCGTCCCTTTCGACATGAAAGCTGCATTCTCAGGCATGAATATGAATAATGTGACAGGTGCGGCTGCAAACTTAGGCTATGCAGGCGGATGCGCATTCCCTGACGTTCCAAACGGATACTGGGCTGCTTGCGATATCGACAAGCTTGCAATGAACGACGTTGTTGTCGGCTATCCTGATGGCTTATTCAAGCCTAACAAGAACATTTCTCGTGCTGAATTTGCAACTATGTTAGTTAAAGGCTTCAACCTTGACTGCGATATGCCTAGAACGACTATGTTCAAAGACGTACCTACATCAAACTGGGCTAACCCTGCAATTGCGAAAGCAGTTGATGAAAACTTGATGAAAGGCTACCCTAACGGAACATTCGAACCTAGCAAAAACGTAACAAGAGCAGAAGCTTTAACTACAATTGCGAAAGGTATGACTTGTGATATCGACCAATGCAAAGCTGATGAAATCTTAAGCAAATATGCGGATGGCGCTTCAGTTCCAAGCTGGGCAAGAATCCCTGTTGCTAAGTCTTTATCAAACGGCGCATTAAAGGATTCACCAAATCCAAACATGATTATGCCTAACAAAGACGCTTCCCGTGCTGACGTTGCATCAATGATGCAAACAGTTCGCGTAGCATTAGGCTATGACACAAACCCTAAAACTGCAAACGACATTTGCCCAATTTGTCCAGACAAAAAGGCATTTGTTGAAGAAGAAGAAATCGTTAAAATCCCTACATTGAAAGTTAAGATGATTGACCAAATCACAGCAAAATCTTCACACGTAGGCCAATACTTCAGAGCAAAAACTCTTGAAGACTTGACAATTAACGGTCAAAGCTTCCCTTGCGGTTCAGTCGTAACCGGTCAGGTTGTTGAAATCGTAAGACCATCAGGCTGCGATAAGGGTGCGTTAAAATTATCATTCACCAGCATCAAAAACGGCAAATGCACAGCAAACTTGCCAAAACAAATCCTAACAGCTCAAGTTAACAAATCAAAACAAGTTAACCCAGTAGCAAGACTTGTAGAAGCACCGTTGACATTAGCAAGTTCAATGGTAGGTATTGTTGGCCGTACAGCAGGCGGTATCTTAACTAACGTTGGTAACGCAGCTGAAAACATCGGTAACGATGCAGGTTATATGTTAGGTCACGTATTCCAAGGCCAATTCGGCGCTGCAGCTAGAAACCTTGGTGATGGTATCTGGGAAACAGTTAAGGCACCTATTGACGTAACAAGAACAGCGTTATCAGGTACAATGGGCTTATTCCAAACCACCGGCGACGAAATTGCTTACCTTGTTGACCCACGCGGTTACAAAATCTCCGCAGTTAATCCAAGAGAACACGTTACTATTGCTTTCGGATGTACCGAGTAGGCATTTGAAAGTATAAGTTAAATAGTTCGTTGCCAAAAGAGGGATAGAAGTTTACTTCTACCCCTCTTTGTTTTTATTTATCAATAAGAACATGGTTGCCATTGATAGTAACCCATTTCCCTCCGTTTGAGGCTGCTGCACTAGAACTTTGTTTATAAACGTCTTTATGTTCAGGTAATCCGATTGAATTTGCCTGCGCCATAATTTCCTTTTCATTTCCAGTAAATTCTTCTGGAGACATTTTGTTTACTTCTTCTTTTGTATAAACCTTTTTGCGCCCGCTTAGTGGGTTTGTGAATTTTGAATAATCCGGTTTATCCTTTTTTATCTGTCCATTTTGTAATTGTTCCATAATCGCAGTTTCGTTTTTCGTGAATTCCTCGTTGGACATTTGAGCGATTTCTTCTGGCGTGAAAATCTGTTCGATGCCTTGTACAGGTGCAGCGTAACCGGTTTCTTGAAATTTGCGTTTGTCATTCGGATTGGTAATAAGTTTCCCTGCTTTCATTCGTTCCATAACTTTTTGAGCAATTATGTCTTTCACTTTGCTATCAAATGGATACACGATACCATACTCATTTATTATTTCCGCAGCGATTTCACGTCCCTCACGGTTATTCCATAAGTCCATATTTGACTCACCCGTAGGTTGTCCTTTTGATGTTCCTTGACTCTCATGCATATCACCAGCCATTTTACCAACTAAGGGTCCCCCTAACAAAGACATAAATGCCTGCATGTATGTATGCTTAAATGCATCTGCTTCGTTATTCCAAGTCGTTTTATTATTTTTCCCTGCATCAAATTCGTATTGTTGCTGATATTTAAGTGTATCAGCCACCATTTTACCAGAATACCATTCTTCTATCTCTTTAATAATGTTATTTTGTTTATTATTTGTCATAATTCTTCCTTTAGTTTATAATTAACTTATGAATCTAATTAAATATTTTTCTGCGCATATTTTTTCTTTTATTGGTTATATTTTACTTTTTCTAGCAATATACATCTTTTCTTTCAACATACTCAATATTCCGCAATTTGATATTTATGATGTTATTGCTTTGGGAATATTGATTACTTCATTATTAATACCAGTATTAATTTTACATTTTATAGAGTGGTTAATTCGTAGACGCAAGCCTAATTTATTACCAAAAGTAAAACGTTGCGAATGTAAATATTGCAGAAATATTCATTATTTCATTTTTTCTCTCGGGTATTTTGTCGGGTTAATTTGTTTAGCATTATTCATTTTAATGACAACCCCAATTTTAATAGATTCTATTAAAAATATTTAGACGGCATAAAAAGTCCTCCTATATATTAGGTGGACAAAATTAATAAAACAAGTTATTCTATTATACTATTTTTGTAATATTTGTCAATGTTTTGCATTACGCATTGAACAAAATCCCCTGTATTGCGGAATTATTCGCACGTTTAGTAGCGTCCACCATGTGTTCGCCTGCTAGCTTCATTGCAAAATATAAATCATCAGCTTTTTCTTTATTTTCAACACTATCGTCAGAATGCACAGCTTGCAATTGTGCATAATAAGCTTTTCTTGCGTCTTCCCATACCGAAGTTCTGGTTGCTTTTTCCGCGTCAAGCTTAGCCTGACGCTCGTCCATACTATCCTTTATCGGATTTGTAGTTGTTCCAACTGCCGCTTTCAAACGGGTTAACAAGACTACAGCGTCTTTTTCTGACAACGTCATAATATTAACACTTGCCAAATCAACATGTTTATTCACCGCCGCGCGCTGTGCAGGGGTTAGGTTACTCAATATAGCCTGAATTTGTTGAACTGCTGTACTCATAGTTATCCTCTCTTTTATATAAAGTTTATATCCTCGAAAAAATTGCCTTTTTAGTAAACTTTTGTTAACGGTTGACATTATCCCCTAAATAATGAATAATAAAATTAAGAGTAGATTTGGAGTTTTAATATGAAAAAAGCGTTTACAATGTCAGAAGTTCTTATCGCGATGACCGTCATTGGAATTGTTGCCGCATTAGTTGTTCCAAGCACATTCAAAGGCTCACAGTCCAAAGCTAACTCCATTGTTTTTAAAACGACTTTCGCTCAAATTCAGCAAGGTATAACTGCCGCAGCCAATATAAAAAAACGCGATTTTGTAAAAATTGGTGAAAATGCTACTAACCTTGACAAAACTGTTGATCAACTTTCAAAATATTTACAACAAAACTTCAATCTAACCAAAGTTACCCGCTCAATAACTAAAGACGCACTTGTTGATGATGAAGCATACGCAGCATACAGCCTAAAAAGCGGCGCACAATTAATTTTCAATAAAGATTCTATCAACACAATGAAGACCTATGGCTGTTCAAACTCCCACCCTTGCGAAGCTTACATTGACGTCAATGGCAAAAAAGGCCCGAATTTGATTATCCAATGCTTAGACAAAGATGATACCGACGAAGACATTACTGCACCTTGCACCGTTTCTGAAAACTCATCAAACGATATTTTCCCTGTTGTATTCAAAAACAACCACATCTACCCTGGGTCTAACGCTGTCAACTACGTTTTAAGCAAATAGTTTGCAAAATTTACCGAAATATGTTACTATAACTCCTAAGAAGAGTTATAATTGTATTTTGGTGAAAAAATGGAAAAAGACTTAAACAAACAAATCGAAGAAGCGATTCTTGAGATGGCTAAAAACCCGAAAGACGCTGAGGGCTATCATAGATTATCAGAACTTTATCTTGCGCAACAGGATTATGACAAGGTTATGTCGGTTCTTGAAAGCTTATTAACAATCTACCCTAACGACGAAAGAGCGTTAATCGGTATGGGTACAATGTGGTTCTACGAAAAAGACTTCCGCAAATCCCTAATCTATTTCAACAAAGCTCTTGAATTAAACCCGAAAAACTACTTAACCTATTTCAATATGGGTAACGTTTTTGCAGAATGGAAAAACTTCCAAAAGGCACTCTTCTACTACAACCGCGCGATTGACTTAAACTCAGAAAACCCTGAAATTTACAACGCAATCGCCCTGTTATATCAAGATTTTGAAGAATACATCGAGTCTAAAGCTTACTATGAAAAAGCACTTTCACTTGACCCGACAAACCTAACAGCCCTAATCGATATGGGTAATGTTTGCTTCAAGCTTTATGACTACGAAACAGCATTAGAACTCTACAAAAAAGTTTTTGTTCTCAATTCTGACAACAAAATTGTTGCAATTTGCGTCGCAAACACTCTAACTTTAATGAAAAACCGCGAAGAAGCTTACGCGTGGTTTGAAAAAGCCCTTAAAATGGAAGGCGATAACTACAAAGCCTACATTTGCTACGCAATCGCACTTTCAGAATTTGAAGAATACGACGTTGCTGTCGGAATGTATCAAAAAGCAATTGACCTAGCACCACAAGAAACAACAGCATATGTATTACTCGCGAACCTTTACACAAACTTCAACCACCTTGATGAAGCTATGGCACTTTACAAAAAAGTCCTATCAATCAAGCCAAACGATTCAGAAGTTTATATGCTGCTAGGCAACGCTCACTACCTGAAAGCAGAAATGGAACTTGCACTTGGCGCTTACAAATCAGCGATTACAATCGCGCCGGAAAACGACGAGTACAAACTCGTTTACGTCCAAGCGCTTGACGAATACGTTGACCACAAAAATCAGGGAGATGCCGCGTGAGATTCGCTAAAAACCCTTACGTCATTGAACGCCTCGTTGTTTCACTAAGTTACTTAACAATGGGCTTTATCGGCTTCATCTGGCTTGTCCTTGGTGCATTCACAAAATCTCAGCCAAGCGACTTCACAAGATATCACATTTTCCAATCAATTTTCATCTCAATATTACTCTTTATACTGAACGTATTGTTTGGAATAATTAACGATGTGCTATCTGTAATCCCATTCGTAAAAGTACTTGTGCAACACATTTACTATATTTTCAACGCACCGGTATTCCTGAATTACTCAATAATTCAAACAGTATTCTATCTGTTTATGGCGTACTTGATGATAACTTCAGCACTAGGAATTTACACATACGTTCCGTTTGTTTCGGATATAATTTCACAAAACGTAGGGAGAAAATAAATGATAAAAGTAGCAGTATGCGGCTCACTCGGCAAGATGGGAAAAGAAGTTGTCGAGGCCGTTAATAATTCAACCGATATGGAACTCACAGCGCAAATCGATCTAATGGGCGCTGACACTTTTAAAAATATAAAAGAAGCTAAAAAAGCTGTTGATTTTGATGTTGTAATCGACTTCACGCAACCAAATTCAATCTATGAAAACGCAAAATTCTGCCTGAATAACGGAATAAAAATCGTAATCGGAACAACAGGCTTAAAAGACGAACAAATTGAAGAACTTCGCGCACTAAGCGGGGCGAAAAATACAGGCTGCCTGATTGCACCAAATTTTTCAACCGGCGCGGTTTTAATGATGATGTTTGCCAAACAAGCGGCAAAATACTTTGATAACGCAGAAATAATCGAACTTCACCATAATCAGAAAAAAGATGCGCCATCAGGTACCGCGATTAAGACCGCCCAATTAATGGCAGAAGAAAAAGCAAGTTTTATGTGCGGCAACTGCGCGGAAGTAGAAACAATTTCAGGCGCGCGCGGCGGAACATCATATTCCGACATAAAAATCCACTCAGTTCGCATGCCGGGATATATCGCGTCACAGGAAGTAATTTTTGGCTCAAGCGGTCAAATTCTAAAAATCCGCCACGATTCAATGGACAGAAAATGCTATATGCAGGGAGTTTTACTAGCAACACGCCACGTAGTAGAGAAAAACGACTTTACTTATGGATTAGAAAACATTTTATAAATAAAAAGGGGCTTTAAAAAGCCCCTTTTTATTACTGTTCATTTTCAAAATGTTGTCCGCTGTCTTTCATCATTTTCGCGAAATCAGACGGTTTAATACTTTGAACAAATTGTTTAAACTCTTGCGCTTCTTCCTCGTCTTTGGCTGAATCCGTAGAAACAGAGCCGTTAGAAAGAACATTAGCTGTTACAAAAATCGGCGCGTCAACACGGATTGCAACGGCAATAGCGTCCGACGGACGGGAATCGATTTCAATAACTTCATCGCCTTTTTTAAGGAAAAGCGTTGCATAATAAGTTTCTTGTTCTACGTCATTAATTTCGATACGGTCTAGTTCAAACCCTGTTTTTTTAATAATATCAGGGATTAAATCGTGAGTCATCGGACGAACGACATTAAGATTTTCGATTTTTCTGATTATGGCGCTGGCTTCCGCTGACCCAATCCAAATTGGGAGAGCGCGGCGGTTTTGCTTGTCGTGAAGCACGACGATAGGAGAACCAGTGCGTGTATCAAGGGCAATGCCCATAACTTTCATTTCAATCATAGTAAATAACCTCTATAAAAATTATACAATAAAGAAAGTAGTTTGCAAAAAAAGATTTTTATGTTAGTATAAAAATATACAGAAGGAGACGTGGCCGAGTAGGCTGAAGGCGGCACCCTGCTAAGGTGTTATATGGAGCAATCTGTATCGTGGGTTCGAATCCCACCGTCTCCGAATGAAAACCGGTTAGATTTATGTCTGACCGGTTTTTATTTGGGGTTTAGATGCGAACAGGTTGTTTGCAATAATAAAAGGCACAATAAAAATTTTAAATAATTTTATCTTTTGTTATAATAAAACAATGAATAAATCATTAGTAAAATATATATTGGCAAGTTTTTTTATAATAGTAATTTTACCTTATATAACAATAAGTTGCGCAACTTCTATTACAGGTCTTGGCATATCTATCATGTTATTTATGGCCATACTACCAATATATTTTATTCTTTCGCCGTTAAGCATTAATGCAAAGCCTATAGCAATAAACTTTATACCTATTTTTAATGCCATTTTATTTATATTATCTGTTAGAATCACATTTAACAACAGTGCCGATGAATATTTATTAGCATACATTCCTCTATCATACTTAGCCATATTTATAAAAAGCCGTTATAAAAATAAATCAAAAAACAGTAAATAAATTAAAGCGCAGGAATTTTAAAACATCAGGATTACGATTGCATATTAAAGAATACATTTTCTGAATATATGGTTTGATTGAAGCATCAAGACATTTTTCTTTTGAGGCAATGTCTATTTTTTGAATAACTGTCCTTGCCGCTTTTATAATCCTTTGTTTTTCTTGTTCATTTGACATTTTCAAAATATCAAACAAGTTTACATTATCGCACAGCTGCGCTTTCAAAAGCATAGGCGACATTACCGAACCAAGCCTACCTTTATCGCTAATATCTACGATATTAAAACACTTGTTCGCCTCGTCGTATAAAACATTTTGCGGATTAAACCAATCAATTCTTTTCGGTTTAGATACAATTTTTGCCTCTTCAACAAAATCATCATACGCTCTCTGCGGGAAGCTAGAAATAGTTTCTATATAATTCAAAAATTGTTTTATATCATTCTGATTGACTGGAAACAGCATATCGCCAACATGGTGCCTGATACCACAGGGTTTGCCTGCCTGAAAAATTACGACTGTGACATCATCATTAAGCCTTGCAATCTCCTGACCAACATTAAGGTTCGGAAAAACATCAACCACCGGCCCAAAGCCAGCATTGTTTTTAGGTTGAGGAATTTTCTTCACGCGTAAAAGAAAATCAGGATTATCTGGAATTCTATAGACAGTATTGAATCTGCCTTCATTCACAAAATTATCAGGATTAATTAACTGCGGGAAATTCTCTAAAAAATTATTTTTAACCGCGTAATCTCGAAAATTCTCAAACGACTGATGCGCTAAACGCGCCCCGCCGAATGAAAAAGAATTATAATTATTAACCCGCATAAACATAAAAAACTGCTAAAAAAATTTTTTGTTAGTAAAAGACAATTATTTATGCTATACATAGTTTATGAAAAAGATTTTATGTTTCGGTGATAGCAACACATACGGATTTATTCCGAACAGCGGCAAACGTTATGACAAAAACACACGCTGGACAGGCGTTTTACAGAGTCTTTGCGGTGCGGAGTACGAAATAATCGAAGCCGGCTGCAATAATAGAACAGCTTTTTGCGACAATCCGGCAGGAATAATGCAAACAGGATATAAAATTCTGCCACAATTTTTGAGCGAAGACATTGACACTGTTATTCTTTTTATAGGAACAAACGACCTGCAATTTGCATACGACCCGACAGAAGAGGAAATTTATACGGGAATAACGGATTTAGTAAAACTTGCAAAAGGGAAAAGAGTGATTCTAGCTGCGCCGCCAGTTCTGACAAAAGATATTTTCAACGGATATTTTGCCTGCCTTTTCGACCAAACTTCAATCGACAAATCGCTTCTTTTAGGCAAAATTTATGAACGCATAGCGCGTGAACAAGGTTGTGAATTTATTGATTTAAACGAAATAGTAGAAGTTTCGCCGCTTGACGGTTTACATTTAGAACCAAAAGGCCACGCCTTAACGGCTAAAGGATTTAAAGGAGTTATTGATGGCAGAAAATAAAATATGCCCGAACGCGGGGCAAATGGAATGCATAAAAACTTTAGACGGGCCTGTTATGGTTCTGGCAGGCCCCGGAACCGGCAAAACTTTTACCATAATCCAACGTATTAAATATATGCTTGAAACCGGTATCATGCCGGATTCAATCCTTTGCCTTACATACTCCGAAGCAGCGGCAAACGAGATGAAAGCACGGCTTGTAAAAGAAATCGGAACAATCGCTTCCTCGGTCACAATTCATACATATCATGCATTCTGCAACGAAATCATCCGTCAGAACCCTATGGAATTTGAACTTCTTGACGGAGTCGGGCTTGTTGATGATATTACAAAACGCACACTTATGGCCGAGACAATCGACGAAATTAAGCCGCAACACTACAAAACAAAATGGGGCGACAGCAAATATTTTATACCTGAACTTCTGAGCGTTGTCGACGAAATAAAGAAAAATCAGGTTACAAAAGAAGATTATTTCAACACGCTGGAAAACTCACCACAGTGGGGCGGCAAGACAAAAGAACTCGAAGAAGAGTACAAAGAGCGCGAAGCCAAAGGCAAACTTGTAAAAACATTCCTTGCCTCACTTGATGCGCACAAGAAGAAAATCGGCAAAGCAGTAGAAGCGTGGGCCATTTTTGAAAAATACGACACAAAACTAAAACAAAAGAATTTCATCGACTTCAACGATATGATTAATATGGTTCTGGAAAACTTCGACACAAACGAGGAGTTTCTAAAACGTGTGAGTGCAAAATTCAAATATTTTCTTGTCGATGAGTATCAGGACACAAACTATGCGCAAAACAAAATTGTTTTCAAACTTGCAGAGGGCGCAGGCACGCAAAATATTTTTGTAGTCGGCGACGACGACCAGATAATCTACGAGTTTCAGGGTGCAAAAACTGATACCCTCGCGAAATTTCTTACCCTTTATCCTGCCACGAAAATCATTTGTCTTACAGAAAACAACCGTTCTTGCCAAAATATTCTTGATTTAAGCTACAACATAATAGCGCAGGACGAAACCCGTCTTGAATTCAACCCGCAATTTGCTGGTCGAATAAACAAAAAACTTATCGCTAAAAACACATCGCTTCAAAACAATAAAATTCAACTCCACAGCTTTGCGGACATCAAACAGGAAAACAATTTTATTGTCGAAGAAATCGAAAAGTTAGCAAAAACCATGCCGGACGACTTATCGCAAATAGCAATTCTTACACGCGAAAACAGCGAACTTATGAATTTTGTAGAACTTCTGAGTGCCAAAAACATTCAATTCCAAATCAAATCCAGCAAGAGTATTTTCGCGCTAAAACCATCGATTTTGATTTATTTCTACCTGAAAACGTTAGAGAATCACGAACTTTACGCCGATAAACTCTTCGGGCTTCTGGTATCAAAACCGTTTGACTTTGAACTTGCGGACTACAATTTTCTACTGTCACAAAACCGTCTGAACCACAAGGATTTTATCGCAAACCTGCGTACAAATATTGATCACGAATGGGCTGACAAAGATAAGGTTAAAAATTTCCTTGCTGTTTTTGAAAATTTAAAAGACCTCAAGGCAACAGAATCCTTGAAAAATCTAATTGTTGGGATAATTAATCAGACAGGTATTTTGCAGTATTTTGTCCAAACAGAAACGAACAGGATTGAAAACATTTTCGCAATAAAACGCATAGTTGATGAGGCAGAAGCGTTTATGAAACTTCACGAAGACGCCTCGCTTGCGGATTTTATCGCGCATCTTGATATGGCGTTCGACAGCGGAATCCCGATTAACATTGACCGCGACGAATACACGCAAAACGCGGTTCAGCTTGTAACGCTTCACGGGGCAAAAGGCCGCGAGTTTGAATACGTCTTTATGCCAAACTTAATCGCAAAAAAATGGGAGGGTAAAAGAATTTCCAACTCGATTTCACTTCCGATTGCAAAAGAAGAAATCGACGAGAACGCACGACGCAAATCCGAACAACTCCGCCTGCTTTTTGTCGGTATCACACGCGCAAAACACACCCTTACGCTTTCGTTTTCAAACACAATCGAGGGCAAACCGCAAGAATTCACGACATATCTTTCGCGAGTAATCCAAAACGCACCAATTGTAGAGGAGTTCACCCACGAACTCTCACGCGATGACTATACATTTGAAATTGCCAAAAGCCTTACACTTACAGGCTTTGACTACAAAACGGCATTCAAAGACGAACTCGAAGCCCGTATAAAAGATTTCATCCTAAGCCCGAGCGCGCTAAATTGCTATCAGGCTTGCCCGCGCAATTTCTTATACACATATATCCTGCAAATTCCGGTGTACAGCGAAGAATGGGACAGTGCGAACTACGGAAGCGCGGTTCACAAAACACTCGAAATCGCGATAAAAAATGCCTATCCTACAAAAGAAGAATTTTGCGAAATTTTCTTGAAAAACCTTTCAATGCAAAAATTCTCCAACGCCGACACACGCCGACAGTTTGAAGAACGTGGTATGAAAAAACTCACCGAATTCTACCCGCATTTTGCGGCTGTTCCGGCCGAAAGAGTTGTCGCGACCGAACACTATTTGAAATACGTTCCTGTGGAAGATTATTTCATTAAAGGCTTCATCGACAGGATAGAAAAGAACACGGATGGAACTTTCGCGCTCTACGATTACAAAACGGGTTCGGCAAAACGCAAAACGCAAATCGTTGACGGCGGCGACTATGAAAACTATCTGAACCAGCTTCGTTTTTACAAATTTGCGTTTGAAACGCAAAATGAGGGCGCAAAAGTTACGCAAGTCGGACTGATTTTTGTCGAAGAACCGTCAGAGAACTTCTACACAACGCTTACGTACGAGGACAACCGCGTAATAAAAGAAAAAATCCTCGACACATACAAGAATATTCACGCGCTGAACTTCGAGCCATCAGAGCAGGACGACAAAACCTGTGCGACCTGTGAATTCCGCCAGCTGTGCAAACTGGTATTGTAAAATAGTTTTCAGCGTTATAGAATAAAGGCATGTCTGGGTGGCGGAATTGGTAGACGCGCACGATTCAGGTTCGTGTGGAGAGATCCTTGAGGGTTCAAACCCCTTCCCGGACATTTTTTGTAACAAAAAATTAGTGTATTATTGACAACATTTCCCCACAGTGTTATATTTGTAGCACTTAACCGATTAGGGGAGAATATACTATGATTACAGCGATTTCACCACGTATTGAAAATAGAGCATTTAGCACACCGCAAAATAAAACAAATAACAAGTCAATACCATTTTCAGGACATTTACAAGAAATAACGCAACAGAAAAGAATCAATTTTTTCACAGAACTGGTAAAATGCTGTCTTGATGACCCGACATTTATAGAACGCCATAGACAAATCATAGGCGACACTCTCGCGCAAATTATGCCTAGAATCAATGCCGGCCTGCACAATAACGAAAGCGGCATGAGAGGTTTTGTATCAAGACTGGATGACCAATTTGTACTCAAGGCGCCTCACTGGTTCAAAAAGGCAACACCTGAAGGCATTCAACGCCACTGCGCACAAGGAAAAGTTCACAAAAACAAATTTGAAGCAATTCAAGACTATTACGGCCACCACGTTATGACATTTGGCGATATCGCGATTATGAAAAATGCGACCGCTCCAGGGAACTACGTGAGAGTTGGCAGACCGTTTGAAATGGCACTTGACGATGGCGGGTTTGAATACTATTCACAAACCTATCTTCCGACCTGCGCTGAACTTCCGCAAGATACTTTCGACAGACTGGCTAAGAACCTCAAAACCTTAAACGGCATAACATCAGGTGACTTCCACTATGAACCTGACACGCTTAATCCGAACAATTTCCTAATTTTTAACGACCAAATCCGAATTGTAGATGATATGGATCCTATTAAATTAGACGAACCAAACACCTTAACAACAATGTTACGTCCGCTTATTAACAACACTTCTACGGACGAAAAGGCTGTATTTTCAGAAGAACTGGTTCCACTTCGCAGAAAAATTTTCAAAAAGAGTTCAATTGCCTCAGTAAAAAATGATCTTCCACTCGCCTCTTCATTCCGCGAAGAAGCCGAATTTGAAGAAACCTGTCAGCTTTCGGGCATTGAAAAACAAATTCTGAAACTGAAACAATATATTGCAGACAGAAACATTGACGGAATCAAAAAAATCCTGCGTTAATACTTTTACGAATGAACAAACTGTTCATCCGGTAAAATAACCGCTGTCAACACAGCGTTCGGATATTTGCCGCAGCCTGTATCTATACAAATTTTGTCCGGTTGAACCTGAGGTTCTTTAAAATCTGTGTGTCCAAAAATTATTTTTTGCGGCAGATTGTGTTTTTTATAGATAAATTCTCCGCGAATATAATAGAAATCACGTTCATCCTGCGCCTCAAACGGAACATCTGGCCTAATTCCGGCGTGGACAAAAAGGTAATCGTCCGTCATATAATATGGTTTCAGATTATCCAAAAATTCACCGTGAACTTTATAAATCTCCTCAAAATTCCCGTAGCTTTCAGCCGTCTGAACGCCGCCATAAGTCCAGAAAAGATGTGTGTAATATCTTTCCCCCTCACGCGCTTTCATATAGGCGTATTCGTGCGAACCTCTGAGATAAACGCATTTACAAACATCACTCATCGCAATAACTTTATCAATCACGCCCTTTGAATCTGGCCCGCGGTCAATATAATCGCCCATAAAAACAATAGTATCATCGTGTTTTACGTCGAGTTTATCAATAAGCGAATTTAACTTTCCCAATTCGCCGTGAATATCTGTTACTGCTATAATTCTTCCCTGTGTCATAATAAAATTATAACCCAAAATCAGATTTTCAGCACATCCATCATTGTGTCAACGATATCTCTTGAAATTCTAACAACACTCTCTTTTACGGATTCATTTTCATAAGACTCATCGGCTTTTAATCTTTTATAATCAGAGTAAACATCTGTAAGATATTGAAGTTTTCCACGTTCATTCAATTTTGGTAAATCTTCTGTCGCATAAATCACGTGGCGTAAATCTTCGTACAACCACTCAGCTTTTTCTGTGCCATCTATATCAATAGGAATATCATTCATAATCTTTATAAACCGCACCTGTTGTTCAGGTGTAGAATTCGCCAGTGCTTCAAGAGGTTTTGTCGCGCCAAAACACAATTCGTGCTGGGTAAAACCGATAAGGCCCAAACGCTCATATTCATCACAATTTTTTGCAACTTTTAAGTAATTACGAATAAGATGAGCGTCCGGTGTAGGACTTTCTAATGGCGCACCAAACTCCTCATAACAAATCTTATGAGTCATAAAAAGTTCATCCACAACAGCTTTCATATTCTTTTCACGTGGATTTGCGCGCAATTCGTTCATAAACCCGACGATTTCCGGCTCGGTAAACTTGCGGCAACGGCCTGTGCGAACTTTACGAAACGCGACAATACACGCATCTTCTGCCGCATTAGCACCTTTTGCCCAACAACCGAATGGCAACGCAAGCCCTTTTTTGCCATAAATAGAAGTTTCCACAGAACGTGTTTCGAGTTGACTCGCACCGGCCTGCGGCAATGCTTTCATCTGCGGGATATTATTAAATTGTATATTTTCTACACGCATATTTTCACCATTCGATTGCATAAAAGACACTAAAAATACAAAATTGCTTTTATATTAAGAAACATTGCTAAACCAAATCTTTATAAAGATTATAAGCACGTATTAGTTTAGAATTATTTTGAATTTGATAAATTTTCACTAATGCCCACTCCGATGTAGAAGTACATTTCTCACGCGGCATTTCACCGGCCTCACAACACAAACGAAGTCGTTTATCAATCACATTATAAAGCTTGCCGAGCGTCTTATTATCCATCCTGTGAATAGGTCTTGAAAAATAATCCGCAAGCCCGCCAGAATCAACTTCAAGAGTTTTGTATAGTTTTGCCAGCGTTGTTTTCACATTCGACAATTCATAATCTAAAAATCTAACAACATCATCCTTTTTACCGTGACGATAGACATAAGTCTTCACCTTATCAATAGAATCCGCCGGCGCATCGTCAAAACTCATATTCTGAATATAATCATCAACATCTGATTCATTAATACCAAGCGCCTTAGCGAGTAAAATTTTGTCGCCCTTTTTGGTAAAGGAATTTTTGAGCGGCCGAAAACGAATCAGCGGCCTGTTTTTCATAATATACGCAAATTCTTCTTTCGAAATTTTTGTTTTCATAACCTGCTTAATTTCAACCGCATTGTTATGAATAAATTGAGCTTTCTGCGCATCAGTAAGTTTTGAAGATGAAAGAATCTTCTGAATATTAACCGCATTTATAGATGTAATTTTAAAATCTTCCATATTTTATTTAACAGCCGTTGACGGGACTCGAACCCGTGACCTGCTGATTACGAATCAGCTGCTCTACCACCTGAGCCACAACGGCATTAACAATTTTTATTTTATTATAAAATATAAATATGTACAACCAAAATAATAAATTCTTTTTCAACAACGCGCGCAACTGTCTTAGAATATTTCTTCGCTCCGCCGGAGTGCATGAAATGTTCGTTCCCTTTGAACTTTGTTCGGTCGTTTTCAAAGCCGCACGAGCCGAAAACGTAAGGCTGAAATTCTACCATATCGACGAAAATTTCATGCCGGTGACAGAATTTCCACAGAACACGTTCATACTTTACCCGAATTATTTTGGAATCTGCGACGAAAACGCACAGGAGTTGGCGCAGAAATACCCAAATTTAATCTACGACGCGACGCAGAGTTTTTTCGCAGAACCGCTCGGAATTGCAACAATTTATTCGGCAAGAAAATTCTTTCATGTAGCAGATGGCGGCATACTCGTTACTGATTTAAAGGTTCCGCAAGAATTTCCCAAAGAATACGATGAGGAAGATTTTTCAACCGATCCGCTGGATTTTGATTACGAAAACTTTCTTAGAAACGAACTGAAATTCAACAATTCTGATGAAATAAAATTGATTTCCGATAAGTCGCGGTTGAAACTTTCACAAATCGACCTTGAAAAAGAAAAGGGTGAGCGTACAGAAAACTTCTGGCGGCTTCACGAACAATTCGGCGCAGTCAACGAGTTAAAAATCCCGCCAAACGTAACCGCGCCGATGGTTTATCCGTTAAAAGTTTCAAATGCACAAATAAAAAACGATAACGGAATTTTCATTCTTCAATACAAATATATGAAAAATATAATTCCGTTACCGTTAATTAATTATAGTTATTTATAATCACTTGAAAATTTTTGTTAATTTCACCAGCCTTATATTTTTGAGGAACTTCTTGTTGTATACTCGGTGGACAAATAGTTTCAGTTTTCACTAGATTTTCCTTGTTTGAATTAATCTGCAAAACAGCAGGAACATCTTTGGCTTGCTCTCTAACATTTTGTACTTTTTTCTGCTTGTTAGAAACTAAATGCTGACATCTTTCACCATAACGATTAAACAATGTTTGTGCATGCCATTGATTTGCTTCTATACTATAATAAATTTGTGCTAATCCTACAATAATAGTCAAAATCATAGTAATAATCAAAGGTAAATAAGTCCGACAAAAAAGAGCATTCTCCATAAGAGTTCTATTCTCCTGCACATATTTTACCATATCTGATGCAACTGGGCGAGGATGTACATCACTATCTTTATCCTCAGCTGTATGATCCATCAAAAACTCAATAACTTTATCATAAAAGTTTATTGCTGTAGAATTATTCCCCGTTTTGTATGCAATTCTTGCGAGATAATGATATGCAATAGCACCAAAAATAGAACAGGTATTTCCGTTTTCATCTTTCGCTTTAGCAATCGCCTGTTGAACATATAAAGTTGCATTCTTATATTCTCCAAGATAATAATATAGCCGTGCGATTGCAAAAAAAGTATCAAAATCCTTATGGCCTATTTCTTCAACACATTTTATAAATTCACGATATAAAACAAAAGGTGACTTCCAATGTGGTTCAAAGGAAACAACATCTTTCAAAGTCACCTTATTTCTTATATGAATAAGCCATTCTTTGAACTCATCAGGGAAATATGCAAGCAAATATTTTACTAAAAATTTTCTAATTTTCCGCAGCATAAAATAAAACAAATTATAAGCCAACGCTGGCAAAACTGATGTTATCAATAATACAAGAATATACCACAGAACATTGTGAAATAGAGTAAATATATTATAATAAAAACTAAAAACGAAATTCCAATTAATAAATATAACCCAAGCAGTAATCAGTACGAAAAATATAATTTTACCTAATGTAATCCCACGTTTTGTCAGTTCATAACAGGCTTCTGCCTTACACATAAGCAATGACATTTTTAGTAAATTATCACTTAGTTTCAACTTTAAAGCCTTATCATAAGTATTTACAGCCGCATTATAATCTTTAAGATAAAAGTATACTTTTCCTATATATTTATATAAAGTAGGTTCTAGTATATTATTTTTATTAATAAAATTTTCAGTTAGAATTTTATAGATTGTTTGTAAATCTTCATCGTCAGTGGTATCAGTATTTTCTATACATTCAATTAAATATTTGAACACACTATAAACTTCAGAAGCAAATTCAAAATAATAAATAGAATTTTTAAACTTACCAAGTTCAAAATAAGCGATACCCGTACGAATAAGACATTCCAAAAGTTCGATAATACAGTTATTACAGGTCAACGAAAATAAAAATTCGAAATCGGTTAAATATTCCCATAATTCTTGAAATTCTTTTTGCTTGGAATAATTTATTAAAGACAAATAGTCCTTGTTCTTAAATAAACACTCAACTTTTTCAGAAATATGTTTTAAATCATCAGGCCCTCCATATTCCATTATTACTAACGCCCCCTACCTGCAAATTTCTGCACAAAACTATCAACCTGATGTCTTAATGGCTCACGATTTCTTCTTTCTGTAGGAGTCTTCCAATTTGTACTAATCCATATTGCATGAAGTTTTTCAGATTCTTCAGGCGTAAATTTTGTCAAATTTATATCTTTTAATTCCATACACGACTCCTATATAATAATAGATTATAAATAATAAAAATAAACAAGCATATTTTTTGCGAATTTGTAACGTTATATTAATATAATACAATAAATAGACAGGGGAGCCCCCGCCCATTCTACCTACTTACAAATATAATTTATTAACGCTCTGACACCTGAGCCGGTTGAACCTTTAATAAATTCGTTCAACGGAGCGTCTAAGAACGCAACGCCTGCGATATCAATATGTGCCCATTTTGCGTTGCTTACGAACTCTCTCAGGAACAAGCCCGCAGATGAAGCGCCGCCAGAACGTCCGCCGGTGTTTCTCATATCAGCAACTTCTGATTTCAAGCCATTTTTGTACTCTTCGTATGTCGGAAGTTCCCAGTATTTTTCACCGATTTCAAACGCCGCATCTTTAACGTTTCTAACCAACTCATCGCAGTTGCCCAAAATTCCGGCGCAAACAGCACCGAACGCAACAGAGCAAGCACCGGTAAGCGTTGCGATATCGATAATTTCATCAACGCCGAGTTCAGATGCGTAGCAAAGCGCGTCAGCAAGTGTCAAACGCCCCTCTGCGTCAGTGTTATCAACCTCAATTGTTTTACCATTTTTCGCGGTCAAAATATCCCCCGGTTTATAAGCGGTTCCGCTTGGCATGTTTTCGCAAGCCGCGATAATACCGTGAACCTCAACTTCAGGATTAAGTTTTTTGATAACGCTCATAATACCAAGAACGCAAGCCGCACCGGCCATATCGTCTTTCATCGTAAGCATTGACGCCGCAGGTTTAATATCAAGTCCGCCGCTATCAAAACAAATACCTTTACCGATAATCGCAATACGTTTTTTCGCGTTTGGTGCTGCGTATTTCATGTGGATGAATTTAGGCGGGTTAGCGCTTCCTTGACCAACAGCAAGATATGCACCCATTTTCATAGCCTTGATTTCTTCAAGGTCATAAACCTTTGTTTCAACGCCATCAAGTGAAAGCGCAATGTCTGCAAGTTTTTGCGGAGTTGCGTATTGCGCAGGTTCGTTTGCCAAATCTCTTGCAAAGTTCATAGCTTGAGCTATCAACTCACCCTCTTCAATCTGGCAAGGACAAACTTTTGTGAAATAAACTTCTTCCACACGTTCATTTTTCTTATTTTTGTATTTATCGAAAGAATAGTTTCCGATATAAGCGCCGATTGTTCCGAATTTTCCATAATCAAATCCGAAATCTAAATCAAACGCAACTTTTTTAATTTTCAATGCCGCAAGAGTTTTAATAGCTTTTGCAATAACAACTCTAGCTTTATTTTCATTGAAATCTTCTCTCTTACCGCATCCCAAAACAAGGATTTTAGCGACATCAAACTGTCCTAAAGTCGGCAAAAGATAAGTTGTGTTATATTTTCCATCAAAGTCTTTTGTATCAACGACATGCTTATTCACGAAATCAATGTGAGTATAAGAATTTTCAAAAAGGCTTACAACAAGTACATCAGGATTAACCTGTGTAAATGATTCAATTGATTTTACTAACATATAAAGTCCCTCTTACTTAATATACTAACGGCCTACACACCGTAAATCCATTTCAGTATCTCTGGTCAACGGTTCGCGCAGGATTAAGCCTGTTGTTCCCCACAGATACCAAGCGAAGTTAGGTGAATAGAGTGAAGACGACCAATAATAGCCCTCGTGCATGCTTAAAAGTTGAGTATTTACAAACATCGCGGCCAATTCATAATCGGTAGGCGCTCTGAGCGAACCTTTTTGTTGATGGCAGGCTTTACCGGAAGCTTCGGATTGAGTTTTTGAGTCAACATCTTGATCATGCGGCACAGGTGCAACAATTACACTATCCACCGGTTTAAAAATTGTAATAAAACCTATATCTTTACCAACCTTATTCGGCGGTTTATTACCGTTAAGGTCATAAATCATATTTATACATACTGAAGACGCGGAGAAGTAATTAGGGTTTTCTTTCTGGTCAAAAACCTTACAAACAGGGTTAAAGAACAGGTTAATACTTTCCTGGTTATCAGTAACAAACGCAACGCTGTCAAAATCTTCCTGATGGTATGAGTAGATTTTGCCAGTTTCCGCATCTTCATAGAACATATCAACGAGTTTGGAATTCAACTCACCCCAAGAGCGCGGCATACGGTGCATCATGCCGGCAGTATCTTCATATACCTGTGGAAGCCCACAGCCAAAGAATTTGTCGTCATCACAAACCATGTGAACTTTAACAAGGTCACGGTATTTATCAACAAAATCTTCACCGGATTGAAAATCTTTCAATGTATCAAGAAGCGGAATAGCCTGCGCCACACGTGTATGCAAGACTTTCTTCCTGACTCTAAAGATCATATCTTGAATATTCGCCTGCAATGCAGGAAGAGTTAATACCGTAACCACCCCGACAACTGTCAGCGCAATTACGACTTCAACGAGGGTAAACGCCCTTTTTTTCGCTCTATCCAGTAAACCAACTCTTATATTCATGAAACTTTCTTATTAAAATTAATATACTGTATTTATAATAACATATTTAAAAAAATTTTGCAAAGCCTTTATTCTAGAAACTCGGCGAGAATATAATTACTAACCAGAAACCCGCTTTTAGAAAACTTATATGCCCCGTTTTCGAACAAAAGATGCCCCGTTAATAAATATTTACGTAAAACATTTTCATATTTTTTTTCAAAATCAATATTAAATTTTTGGTTAATTTTCTCAGGATTTATGCCCTCAACGAGGCGCAACCCGAGGAAAATTTCTTCTTCCAGAATTTCTTGGCAGGAAAGTTTTTGTGAAAAATCTTTTTGCGCCCAACCGGAGCAATAATCCTCAAAATTCGTCTTGTTTGAGTAACGAACCCCGTCGACATAACCGTGAGCGGCAAGCCCAAACCCGTAATATTCTTGATTTTTCCAGTAAGTTACGTTATGTCGTGAGAATTTGCCGCAGCGCGAAAAATTGCTTATTTCATAATGTACAAAACCACTTTGGGTTAAAGTTTCAATCGCAGCCAAGTACATTTGCGATTGAAGTTCATCGTCAGCAAGATTTTGCGGCCGCTGACGTGCAAAAAAACAGCCCTCCTCAATCTTCAACCCGTAAAGTGAAATGTGTTCCACGCCAAGATTAACCGCTGTTTTCAAATCAGAAATAAAACTTTCCAACGACTGTTCAGGCAACCCGTAAATAAAATCAAGGCTTATATTCTCAAATCCCGTGGCACGGGCTTCTTGCACCACGCGGAAGACATCAGCAGCTTTATGCCTGCGCCCGATTTTCTTCAAAATTCTATCATCAAAACTCTGCGAGCCTATACTCAAACGATTTACACGGGTAGCGCGAAGACCTTGAAAATATGCAGCGTCAACGGTTTCTGGATTAACCTCAAGCGTTACTTCCGCTCCATCGGCAATGTTCAAAAGCTTCAAAATCTCATCAACCTGCGTGACAGTCAAAAGTGACGGAGTTCCGCCACCGAAATATACCGTTTCAAGCGCTTCGCCTTTGTATTCATTTGAAACCTGCTGTTTCAATGCGTTCAAATACTGCCCTTTTCGCTCCAAAATCGGGAACGAAACAAACGAACAATAATGACATTTACTCCTGCAAAACGGGATATGAATATAAGCACTTTTTACCATAAGAAAATAATAACACAAAAGCGGGCGTTACGCCCGCTTGCGGTTATCGTTTCACACATCTTACCTGTGCGGATTCGTTTTGCCATGCGGCGGTTCGCATATAAGTATAATGGAAATACAGACGTTTTCCAGATGTATCATAAGTTGTCGTCCAATATCTTTCAGACGGTAAAGCTCCAAATATTACACGGTTTATCCCAACAGACGCAATTTCTTCCAACGACGGCAAACGATATTCCGGATCCTGCGTTGTACAAGCCGACGTTACCTTACTTAAACTCTCATAAGGCGCATCATTCAAATTCGGGAACGGCGCGACTACAACGCTATCCGTCGGATAAAACACTGACATTATCCCGATATCTTTACCAACTGTATTAGGCCCTTTGGAACCGTTTAAGTCATAAATGAAATTCGCGCAAACTTTCTTTTGCATATAAATATAAAAAGATTCCGCCATATAAGCCTGACAATTCGGGTTATAATAAACGGCTACACTTTCTCCATTCGCTGTTTCAAACGCAGCGGCACGGGGATTGATAATAGAATAAGACACCGGTGTACCCGTAGCACCTTCAGTTGTGTCGTAAGAAACATTTGCACTGTTTAAATCTCCCAACGTTTGAGGGAAATCTATTTTACTGCCGTTAAGAGTACTCAGTTGCGCGGGAATACCGCAATCCTCGATATGCCCTGCGGAACAAATATTGTTAATTTTCAAAACCTTGGCTAAACCGGCTGTAACAAATGTTTCGGCGACATTATCTTCGGTAACGCTGCCTGAGGCGTCTTCCGAAATCGTTCCAAAGCCGTTAAGTGCGGGCATTAGAGCAATTGCCTGCGAAAACCGCGCAAAAATCGCTTTTCGCTGAGTGTTCCATGTGCGCTCGTTAATGTTGCCTGTCAAAGACGGAAGCGTTATTGCCGCAACTACACCAATAATAGTTAGCGAGAGTAATATCTCTGCCATAGTAAATCCGCCTAAGAGAGGCCCCCCCCCCCCTGCGCAAATCAATACATTTCTTTTGTTCATAAGTTCATCCTTTCTGTAATCATTATGTAGCATGTTTTGCAACATGTCAACACTGTTTGTGATAAAATTATTTTCGTATGAACACTAAGAACATAAAATGGACAATATTTCTAATAACCGTTGTCGGAAACTTCCTCGGGATGTTCGATTCGACGACCGTTAACCTTGCTTTATACGCCATGTCGACCGATTTGGGCGTAAGCCTTGAACAAATTCAGTGGGTCGTAATCGCTTATATGCTAATTTTGACAGTTTTATTGCCATTCTTTGGCAAACTGGGCGATATTCTTCCGAGAAACAAATTATACGCAACAGGTTTTTCGCTTTTCGCACTGGGTTCGTTCCTGAACTTTACGGCAAATAATTTTTATTTGTTAGTTTTATATAGATGTATCGAGGCTGTCGGGGCGTCGATAATGATTTCCAACGCGCCTGCGATTATCGCGTCAATTTTCAAGAGCGAAAAACGCGGCAAGGCGCTCGGCTTAAACGGCTGCGTCGTCGCAATTGGCGGTTTGAGCGGCCCTGCAATGAGCGGTATCTTAATAAACTTTTTCGGCTGGCACTCAATATTCCTGCCAAGTATTCCTATTGCATTACTGGGAGCATTTTTTGCTTACAAACTACTCCCATCACATGTTTTGCACAAAGATAATTTCAAATTCGACTACCTCGGGTTCGCGTATTTTTCTGTTGGAATTTTCGCGTTGCTTCTTGCGATTTCCGAGGGTCACGTGTGGGGTTGGACATCATTAAAAATCATTTTCTTAGGGTTCATCACGCTCGTATTTGGAACTTTATTCTACCTGCGCGACCACAACATTGACTACCCGATGATAAACTTCAAACTTTTTGAAATCAGAGAGTTTACGTTCGGAAACCTCGCAATAATGACGTCATACATGGCAATGTTCACAAACAGTGTGCTTTTGCCGTTCTATTTACAGGAAATTCTACTTTACAGCCCTATGAAGACAGGTTTAATTGTTCTTTCATACGCACTGGTTCTATCAATAACAGCGCCGTTTGCGGGTCGTTACGCCGGAAAACACGGAAGTAAATACATAACACTTTGCGGCGCGGCGATTTATGTTCTGTCGCTCTTGATGTTTATAACATTTAACGAAAGCACCTCTATGCTTGCAATTATCCTTGTTTCAGGGTTTATGGGTATCGGAAACGGTTTATTCCAATCACCGTCAAACAATGCGATTCTTTCAAATGTACCGAAACCGGAACTCGGCATTGCAAGCGGAATTCTGGCGCTATCAAGGAATGTCGGAAACATTCTGGGCGTTGCGATTACGATAACGCTTTTTGCAAGCTTCAAATCTCTGTTCTTGCACCAAAATTTAATTTACAACGAAGCGTTTCTGAAATCATTCCACTACACGATGAGCGTAGGCGTATTTTTCGCTATAGTGTGCTTTACGTTGGCGTTCCTCGCGTATAAAAATGAAAAAGTATAGACAGTAACCAATTTTAGGATATAATTTAGGTATGGATAAGATAAACGAATTAATAGCAAGTGAAGATTTTGAAACTGCAAAAGAAGAGCTTTTAAATATTATAAAAAACGACGAACAAGACACCGAAAACCTTAAACTTCTCGGGCTTTGTCACGTTAACCTCGGCGAATACGAAGACGGCCGAAAAGCGTTTGAAACTGTTATAAAATACAAACAGGACGACGCGACAAGCTGGTTTTATCTTGCAAACTGCTATGATAATTTAGACGATTTTATCAGCGCGAAAAACGCGTACCTTGAAGTCATAAAACTTCGCGAAACATACCTTGACGCATACAAAAACCTCGCCGTTTTATACATCAAAAACAAAAAGGAAGAAGAAGCCGTTGAATTAATGAAGAAAACTGTTGATTTTGAAGATGCGGATTACTCGGTTTTCTACATTCTCGGAACCTCAACAATGGCACTCAAACGCTACGAAGAAAGTATTGAATACTTCAAAAAAGCGATTGAACTCAACCCTGAACACTCACAGCTTTACAACAACATCGGAACCTGCTATACGGCACTCGGCGACTTTGAACACGCGCTTGATTATTTTGAAAAAGCTGTTGAAATCGATCCGAACGAATCAATTTCATACTACAACCTTGCGTCCTTGCTTCAGAGCGAAAACCGCCACGAAGAAGCCGCACAATTCCTTGAAAAAGCTTACACAATTGAGCCTAAAGACAATTACCTTGTGGCACTTGCGCTTTCAATGGTAAAACTTGAAGAATACGAACGCGCGATTAAGTATTATAAAATATTGATTTCGCACAACCCCGGGGTAACTACTTATCAATACAACGTAGCGTGCTGTTTTGAAAAACTAAAAATGTACGAACACGCAATCTCAATTCTTGCACACCTTGCTGTATTGAACCCGAAATCAGTAAATATTATGCAAAAATTAGGTCAAATGTACGTTAACGTCTGCCAGTTTGGCAATGCCAAAATGGTTTATGAAAAACTTATCCTGCAAGGTAATATTTCGGCCGACATTTATTTTGAATACGCTCAGATTTGCGCCAACGTCAACGACCTTGATAACGCCGAAAAATATCTCAGAAAAGTTATCACAATTGACGATCAGTATGCACTTGCCTACAAGGATTTGGGCATAATTTACATGTCACGCAAACAGTTTGATTACGCAGAAATCGAGTTCAAAAACGCACTAAAAATCAAACCGGACGATTTTTCAATCCTGTTTGAATACGCGAACTTCCTGCACGCGACAACAAACTTTGAAGAAGCGGACAAAATCTATGAAAAAGCGCTTTCCATTGAACCAGAAGACCATCAGGCCTTAGCGTTCTCAGCGTTGAATAAAATTTTATTAAAAGACTTTGACACAGCCTCAGAAAGAATTACAAAAGCAATCGAAAAACAACCGAATTCAGCATTCTACCTCTATATAGCGGCAAAAGTTAAATACAATGCCAAAGATTTTGAAGAGGCAAAAAGATATTTAATCAGCGCCTACGAAAAAAATCCGACGCTTGAGGTCGAAAACCTGCTTGCCCTAACCTATTACGAACTCGGCAAATGGGAAATTGCGGCAAATCTTTTCAACAAAATCATTAACGAAAACGGCGATAACCTGAACCTATTGCTATATCTGGCTGAATGCTATGAAAAGCTTGGTCGTATCGATGACGCCTTAAACAAACTTTACATTATAACCGATTTATTCCCTGATTGTGAATCTGCTCAAGAGATGATTAGACGTATCTCCTAGGCATACGCTATAAGCATATTAGCCACATGGCTAATTGCCCTGCATGATACTTTGTTAAATTTTGTAAACATGTAAAAAACATGTTAGCAATATTTATACTTGACATACTTTTAGATTTTCAATAAAATAGACAGAATTATTTATTAACTCAAAAAAACTCGAAAATTTTAAAAGTATTCAAATACACATAATAGGAGAAAATCATGAATCTAGCAGTTACCCCAGTAAAATTCAACAATTATTCAGCTACTCAAAATTGTAAAAAGAACAATTCTCAACAAAATTTTGAAGCTATACCGGCAAAACTCTTAACTCATGCTTCAGAATCAGCAGAAGCAATGCTTAACACTTCAACTGTCAGAAAAAGAGATATGCTTATTGATGGCTTTCTAGCAGCACTTGAACATACCGCTAAAGAAATCGGATTTGACACAGAAAAATTAGCTACCAAAGGTTATATGTTAGAGTTCCGTCCGAACGCTACATACAGCACAAGTATGACTGCATTTTTAACAAAAGACGGTTCAACTATCCGTAACAATAAATCTTGTCCAGTTTTTGCAAGAGTTCAAAACGGCAAGGAATTAATCCAAGGCCAAAAATTTGCACATGACATGAAAGGCTTAAATCTCGATTTAAACGTTTAATCGTTTTGAGCAATTACACTGCGAATATAATTGTAATAATCATTATTTTTATATTTTGCAATCTTCTCAAGTAAATCGTCTGCGGAAATAAAACCTTTCAAATAAGCGATTTCCTCAAGACAAGCAATTTTAACGCCTTTATTAAGCTCCATGGACTGAACGAAATTACTAGCCTGTAGCATAGATTCATGAGTTCCGGTATCAAGCCACGCAAAGCCACGGCCTAGAATTTCAACATCAAGAAGTCCTTTTTCCAGATAAATTTTATTCAAATCAGTAATCTCAAGTTCACCTCTCGCAGATGGCTTGAGATTTTTGGCATACTGGCAAACATTATTATCGTAGAAATACAAACCGGTTACAGCATAATGTGATTTTGGATGCTGCGGTTTTTCTTCTAGCGACAAAACTTTTTTATTCTCATCAAACTCAACAACCCCAAAACGCTCAGGGTCTTTAACCGTATAGCCAAAAACGGTTGCGCCGCGTTTATTGTTAAGCGCGTTTTCCATAATCGTAGAGAATCCGTGTCCGTGGAAAATATTATCACCAAGAATAAGAGCAACATCATCGTTTCCAATAAAATCTTCGGCAAGAATGAACGCGTCTGCGATTCCACGTTGAACATATTGTATTTTGTACTCTAGTTTCAGCCCAAACTGCGAACCGTCGCCAAGGACTTTTCTAAAATTATCATAATCCGCTTCGTTAGTAATAATCATAATTTCACGGATTCCCGCAAGCATTAACGTTGAAAGCGGATAGTAAATCATAGGTTTGTCAAAAATCGGCAATAAAATTTTCGAAATCGGCAAAGACGCCGGATATAAACGCGTTCCTGCACCACCCGCTAAAACAATACCTTTCATAACATACTCTCCTAAAATGCTTTCAAACATAACAAGTCTAACACGGGTTACGTTTTTTGTAAAGAAAATGCCACACACACAAAAAAATGTTAATATAATTCTATGGAAGATTTGATTGAAAAGCTAAAGGACATCGGGCTTAACGGAAACGAAGCAAAAGTTTACATTGCGCTTGTGAAAAAATTTCCGCTGACAGGCTACGAAATCAGCAAAATTGCAAATATTCAGCAAGCAAGGGCTTACGACGCGCTAAAATCACTCGAAGCCAAACAGATAGTGCTTCCGTCAAACACAAAACCCGTTTCCTATACCCCGATTCGCCCGAAAGAACTTACCAAACGCTTTAAGCGTAAAATCAATTCAACAATCGACTTTTTAGAAAAAAAGCTTCCAGAAATAAAAGAAAACTCAATTGAGCCGATAGTTCCGGTATCAGGGAGTTCCAACGCGCACGAAAAAATTATTGAACTCATCCAATCCGCAAAAAAAGAAATTTTTCTATTAATAAGCGCTAGCGACCACAAATATTTTGAACAAGCCCTCATGGACGCGTACAACCGTGGCGTAGAGATAAAAATTTCCGGCTACGACAACTTTGGCCCGACATTCGGAAGAATTTTTGCACAATCTCCGATGTCAGTTCTGGACAACAAAACAAATTTAAAAACAATACTGCTTGTAATCGACAACACCGAGGGGCTTTACGGTGCGCTCAAGCCGAACCCGAAATCCGGCGACATCGAACTCATCTGGACGCAAAATTCTGATGTTGTTTATTTAATAAAATCATATATTACACACAGCATGTACCTCACAGACATCGAAGAAAAATTCCCTGAACAATTGAAGTATTTCTACGGCGCAGGAATGAAAAAGTTAAGGGAAAAAGTTTTGAATTAGTATTCATATTACTTTACAAATTAGCAAAAAATGTTATAATGTTTTTTTAAAGTAATGTACTATTAAATTAAAAGGTTAACATGAATTTTACACTGAAAAACAATCTGACACAGATTTCAATAAACGAATTTATGACTGAACTTCCCGACCTGAAGAACATCACGGAGTCAAAAGCTTCCGCGATAGGCAAATGGCTTATCGGCAAAATCGAAAACGGCTTGCAATCAGGAAACTTCCAAACAGGTCAATTAATGCCGTCAAAAGCGGAATTTGCATACCGTCTTGGCGTCAGCATCGGAACGGTTCAAAATGCGTTGAAATACGTTGAAGACCACGGCCACATCGAGGCAAAACCTTGCATCGGCACAATTCTTCGCGACAAAAATCAACCTGCACTTTTCAGCAAAAAATCAACCTCAAAACGCGACATCATAATTTCACAAATTAAAAATTATATTAAAGAAAACGGATTTCAGGTAGGCGAAAGCATTTCGTCATCAAAACACATCGCCCAAACGCTTAACCACCCTGTAAACACCGTTCGCCTTGCACTCGAAAACCTTTGCACACAGGGAATTTTAAAACATAATTTCAAAAACTCCGGCGAACAAACCGGCTGGTTCCTCGCCTCAAACGACTTTGAACTCGAAGAATCCACGCCAAACCGTGAAACCCTCGTCGAAAAAGTAGTCAAAGATATGAAACAATACATAACAAAAAACTACAGAACCGGCGACAGAATAAGTTCACACGCAGAGTTTTCGCAAATCCTGCAAGCAAGTATGAGTACAATTCACACAGCGTTCAAAATCCTCACCGATGAAGGAATTTTAATGACAAGAAGGGGTCAATACGGTACAATTATTATGAAAATGCCTGACGAAAAAACAACATTAAATATGCCAAAAGAAACATCAATCTTCGCACCTGCGGCAGAAGCGGCTGTTTATTATTACGAAAAAACGCAAAGCCACATCAAAAAGATTATTGCGCAGAATTATTCAGTGGGCGACAAACTTCCGCCGATTTCAGAATTTGCTCGCCAGTTAGACCTCAGTCCGAACACAATCCGCAAAGCTTTTACAAACCTTGCACAAGAGGGCTATTTGACCTCATCACGCGGTCGTTACGGCGGAACCTACGTTTTGGACATCCCTGAAACCGAAGTTCAAAACTTCAAATGGCTCGCGGTCAACCCGAAATACGCAGAGGTTTTAAACGAAAACTAAAAAAGTCCCACGCAAAAGCGTGGGCTTTTTTGTGCTTGACATTATCTAAAACATGTTACATAATACAAGCATAAAGAAAGGATGTATTATGAAAAACACAAACGTCAAAAGCCCTGATTTATGGGCATTCTGCTCAGGGGGGGGGGGTAAGCTTGCGTCTGCCGCATTTACCATGGCGGAAATCTTACTGTCATTAACCATTATCGGCGTAGTTGCCGCGATAACACTTCCGTCGCTCACGGGAAACATTAACGAGCGGACTTGGAATACGCAACGAAAAGCACTTTATGCGCGTATGTCACAAGCGATTTCTTTAATGCCTGCGTTGAATGGGTTTGGAACTCTAACTGAGGCGACAAGTTCTGCTTCTGCCACAGATAATGCAACCGAAACTTTCTTAACCGCAGGGTTATCAAAAGTTCTCAAAATTAACAACATCTGCGACAGCGGACATTTAGCCGACTGTGGTGTTGTAACGTCACTTACAAACATGGCAGGCTCACAAATTACAACACCTAAAACTCTTTACCAACTAAGCGATAAATTCAGAAGCGTCGCATACTGTGGAAGTTCATACTCAACAATAAATACAAATGTTGCAGCATTTGAAACTCAAAATGGTGAAAGCATTATCGCATTCTACAATAAATCTTGTAAAACAGAATACCGAAATCAAGAAGCCACAACAACAGACGGGTATGTTTTTGGATTTCCAACTGCCAACATGTGCATTAACTTTATATATGATTTAAACGGCAATAAAGGTCCGAACACCGTTGGAAAAGATATAGGTATTATGACAGTTTTCAATGCTACGGACTCTAATGTTGTAGCTCCTATGCCATCAACAAGTGCCGCTGTAGGCACAGCTTATGCTTGGCCAAACGCAGCAAAAGTCTGTACTAACGCGGACGCAGAAACAAGAATTCCTAATATTGATGAACTTTCAGCAATGATTATAAACAAGAATATCGTTAGCCTTAATGCTTCTGACGACTATTGGTCAGGTTCTGTTTATAATATTGATAGAGCCTGGGCAATCAATCCGTCAAACGGAATCAGAGGAGCAGTAGCAAAAGACAGAACTCGTTATGTACGTTGCGTAAAAAGATAATTTTTATTATTACATGTTTATTGTATAATTACTCCATAATACGAATTATGGAGTAATTTTATGATAAAAGATTATTTTTTAAATAGAATAGAAGACGCAATTTTGTCAGCAGTTAAGGCTGGAAAACTTGGCGCAATGGAAGATTACAAGCGCGGGACTTTGGTTATCGAACGTCCGAAAAATGCAGAATTCGGCGACTATGCGGTTAACGTTTCATCACTCGCGCGCTCTGCAAGAATCGCACCACCGCAAATCGCACAGGCAATTGTCGCAGAACTCAACGACTCCGAAAACGAATATTCTGTTATCGGCGGTTTCATCAACTTCAAATGCGGCAAAAATCTTTTAAAAAATCTTGTTGCTGAAATTTTCACGAAAAAAGAAACTTTCGGTAAACCTGAAAACGTAAAAACAGAAAAAATTATTCTCGAATACGTTTCTGCAAACCCAACAGGCCCGTTTCACATCGGCCACGGACGTTGGGCTGCGATGGGAAGCGTTCTTGCAAACTTGCTAAAATTCTACGGCCACGAAGTTTATCAAGAATTCTACATCAACGACGCAGGCTCACAAATTCAAAAACTCGGCAATTCGCTTGCAATCAGAATTAAGCAGGAACTTGGCGAAGACGTTGACTTCCCGACCGACGAAATCGAAAGAAAAAATTTCTACCCCGGGGACTACCTAATCCCTGTGGCGAAAAAATTCCTCGCTGAACACGAGCCAACAGACGACGTAAAAGTTCTTTCAGACTACGCAAAAAAAGAAATGGAATCGCTTCAAAAAGCACTTCTTGAAAACTTCCGTGTTCACTTCGACAAATTCTACTCAGAACTCGACTTACACCAATCAGGAAAAGTTGACGAATGTGTAAATAAGCTCAAAGCCAGCGGCAAAATCTATCAAAAAGACGGCGCAGACTGGTTCAAATCATCAGACTTCGGCGACGATCAAGACCGCGTAATCAAAAAGGCTGATGGTTCAAACACTTACCTTACAGCCGATATCGCGTATCACATCGACAAGCTTAACCGCGGTTTTGACAGAATGATTAACATCTGGGGCGCAGACCACCACGGTTACGTTGCCCGCGTTAAAGCCTCAATCGAAGCCCTCGGATACGACCCGAACAAACTCGAAATTCTTCTCGGCCAACTCGTAAACCTCGTTATCAACGGTAACGAAGTTCGTATGGGTAAACGTAAAAACATGGTTACACTCGACGACTTAATCGAAGAAGTCGGAGTCGACGCAACACGCTTCTGGATGGCAATGAGAAACATCGACACAACTCTCGATTTCGATATCGAACTTGCGAAAACGAAATCAGACGAAAACCCTGTGTTCTACGTTCAATACGCTCACGCGCGTGCTTGTTCTATTATGAGAAACTTAGTAACAGAAAAGCTCAACACCGAAACAGGCGAAAAAACTCCTGCACCTTTGACACAAGCAGAATTAGACGACCTTATTGCAAACTTCAAGCCTGAAATCGTAGAACCAACAATCGACACAGCAAAAGCGTTATTGTTAAAACTTGAAGAGTACAAAAATGTTATCAAAACATCTGCAGAAACCCGTCAGGTTTATACGATTTGCCGCTACGTCCAAGAACTTGCGAGTGAATTCCACTCATTCTACAATGCGAACCGCGTAATCTGCGACGACAAAGCGTTAATGAAATCAAGAATCGCGCTTGTCTGGTCCGTAAAAACGGTTCTGAGAAACGCGATGGAAGATATTCTGGGTGTCAGCGCACCAACCAAGATGTGAGGCTGAGCCTCATCTATATATTCACCTGCGGCTTGCGGTGACGACAACATATAAAAGAAGAGGGGCAAGCCCCTCTTTTTTATCGCTTAATACATTGCGCCCTTAGCGCCGCATTTTCAGTCTTATAAACAGCCCCCATCATACCATTATCAAGCCCCATATGTATAATTCTGTTTGCTTTCCCCGGAGATGAACTTGTATAAATCGCCCACTGACTTGGTGTTGGGCTGAAACTCCTATTAACAAAGAGAGAAATCGCCTCTTCTTTATTAGGGATACGCGAATTTTCTTGTTCACGACAAAACTTTGCGGCTTCATCATAATAAGAACCAGAACTTGCCTGAACGGTTGGGAAAGGCGCAACAACTTTTGAATCAGACGAATATAGGACTGTCATAAACCCGATATCTTTACCAACGGTATTTGGGCCTTTAGTTCCGTTTAAATCAAAAATAAAATTGGCACAAACTAAAGGTGGCACTAAATATGCAGTCACTCGTTCCTCTTCCGACTTACAACGCGGATTGTAATAAACAACGACGCTTTCCCCGTTTGCAGTTTCAAACGCTGCCGCCTTAGAGTTAATCATAGAATGTGTATAAGTGTTATAGGAAGTTTTAATCATCTGTGGGTTCAAAGTCTGCCAATCAATGGGAAAGCTCATGACAGCACCTGCCATTGGGGTAAGTTTTGACGCGATCCCACAATCCTCCAAATGATCACCATCACAAATATTATTAAGTTTCAAAACCTTTGATAAACCAGCCGTAACAAAAGTTTCGGCTACATTATCCGCGGTAACACTACCACTTTCATCCTCTGTAAGGGTTCCGTAACCGTTTAGTGCGGGCATTAACGCTATAGCCTGCGACATACGCGCATAAAGCGCCTTTCGCTGAGTGTTCCAAGTCCGCTCGTTAATGTTGCCGGTCAGCGACGGCAACGTTATCGCTGCGACGACACCAATAATAGTTAGCGAGAGTAATATCTCTGCCATAGTAAATCCGCCTAAGA